>NZ_LGYO01000004.1 GCF_001263355.1 Acetobacterium bakii | reverse complement strand
CATTGAAATCCATCCCGGTACACCGAACATTTATTTTCAAACCAATATTGTTAAAGGTGATGAAACCAAACCGCTAATGACAAGTTTGCCAAATGTTATTGAAGATGATTTTTATGTGGGCAGGCAGCCCCATTTACCGCTGGAACCAGACGTTGGGTTTGCTTACTTTGATGACGATGATAATTTAATGGTTCATTCCAAGAGTATTGCCCTTCATTTCCATCAGTTAATGACCGCCGAAGCTATTGGTGTAGATCCCACCAAATATTTCATTGTTCAGAATCCCACCGGCGCAACCTTCGGTTATAAGTTCAGCCCAACCAATGAAGCTTTACTTGGTGTTGCCGCAATGGTTTCTAAACGACCTGTATTTTTAGAGTTTAATATGTACCAACAGATTACCTATACCGGAAAACGTTCACCATTTTTCATGAATGTCAAATTCGGCGCCGATGAAAATGGGATTCTTCAAGCAATGGAATCTGATTGGTCCGTGGACCATGGTCCCTATTGTGAATTTGGTGATCTGGTAACCACCCGTGGTACACAGTTTATTGGCGCCGGCTACAATATCCCTAACATTCGCGGCGAAGGTCGAACCGTTGCCACCAACCATGCCTGGGGATCTGCCTTTAGAGGTTATGGATCACCGCAAAGTCTGTTTGCCTCTGAAACCCTAATTGATATGCTGGCCGTACAAATGGGAAAAGATCCATTGGAACTCCGCTATGCCAATGTTTATCGTGAAGGGGATACGACACCCAATGGCTGCCCGCCGGATGTCATTGCTTTGCCACAGGCCATTGATACTTTAAGACCAATTTATAAGGCCGCCAAAGCCAAAGCAGAAGCGAAAAACAAAGAGGGCGGCAACACCAAATACGGCGTGGGTGTTTCATTGAATATTTATGGATGCGGCCTTGATGGCCCGGATTCTTCAGAAATATGGGTAGAACTCACCCCAGAAGGCGTTACCGTTGGGGATTCCTGGGAAGATCATGGTCAAGGGGCTGATATGGGGACACTCACATTTGCATATGAAACCCTGCGTCCGCTGGGAATCAAACCCGAAGAAATTAAACTGGTTATGAATGACATGCAGTTAACCCCCAACAGCGGACCTGCCGGTGGGAGCCGATCTAATGTAATGACCGGGAACGCCATTAAGGTTGGCTGTGAAAATTTACTGACCGCCCTGAAAAAGGCTGACGGAAGCTACCGAACCTATGACGAAATGGTTGCCGAAAATCTGCCATTGCGTTACGAAGGTAAATGGACAGCCCCCTGTACGGCACCAGGTGTTGAAACAAGTCAGGGTAATCCCTTCCCAGTTTATATGTACGGGGTACTTTTAGCCGAGGTAGCTGTTGATACAACCACTGGTAAGACCCATGTTGATAAGCTCACCCTGGTATCCGATTGCGGAACAATAACAAATAAATTAGTTCTTGAAGGACAGCTCTATGGCGGTCTGACCCAGGGAATCGGTTTGGCCTTAAGCGAAGATTTTGAAGATTTGAAAAAACACACAACCTTAACCGGTTGCGGTATTCCTCAAATCAGAGATGTGCCCGATGAAATAATCCTGATTCACCAGGAAACACCACGGCCACTGGGACCATACGGTGCGGCCGGTTCTGGAGAAATGCCATTGTCCGCACCACATGCGGCCATCGCCAATGCTATTTTCAACGCCTGTGGCGTTCGCATCAAACATTTGCCGGCTTATCCTGCAAAAGTTTTAGAAGGATTAAATGCAATAAAATAAAAATTTAATATTAAACAAATGTCAAAAACAGGAGTTGGGAAAAAGCTTATTTGAGGCAATCGAACAAAGCTCCCAATTCCTGTTTTATATAGGAGGCAAAAGGAATGGATTTAGATAAGTTATTAGAAGTTGGAGATTTATGTATTCATCCAGAACCACCCGTATGTAATGCAACATGTCCCGTTCATTTGGATGTCATTGCGTTTATTAACGAAATAGAAAAGGGTGATTTTAAAAAAGCGTATAAGCTAATGGAAAAAAGAATCCCTTTTGCAAAACTCATTGGCAAGATCTGCGACCATCCCTGTGAGACGGTTTGTGTGCGAAAAGACGCAGGCGGAAGCATTCAAGTATCAGAGCTTGAAAAACTTGTGATCAATCAGGGTTATACCGCACCGAAAAAAACCTTGCCGCTGCCCAAAAACAAAGGAAAAGTCGCTATTATCGGCGGCGGATTAAGCGGCATCACAGCCGCTGTTGATCTCGATAAAAAAGGGTATATGGTCAGCGTCTATGAAAAGTCGAATCGATTGGGGGGGAGACTCTGGGAGTATGAAAGTGACACGCTAAAAAAGGAAGAAATAGAAGAAGAACTGCAAATATTTGAAAGACAGAAAATTTCGGTAACCCTTAATACAGCCATTGATCAGAGTCGTCTGGAAACTTTGGAAGGCGATTATGATGCTATTTTCATTGGTACCGGCGACTGGGAAGAAAAACTCGAGATCAACCGCGAATCATTTATGGTGGGCGAATCTAATGTATTTGCAGGAGGTAAACTTGCAGGCGAAGGCACTTCTGTTATTGGATCAGTAAGCTCAGGCAGAAGAGCCGCTATATCCATTGACCGATATGTCAGCAAGGTATCCATAATGGCTTCCAGGGAGCGGGAAGGTCGTTTTGAAACACCTTTAAATTATAAAACCGACAATGTTCTCCGGGTCGAAAAGATTAATAAACAAGGCGATTATTATACTGAAGCAGAAGGCATTGCGGAAGCAAAAAGATGCTTGAAATGTGTGTGCGAAGATTGCATTACGACCTGCAGCCATATGCAGCGGTTTAATATTTCTCCGGATGCATATATCAGACAGATTAATCAGAGTGAGCGGATTATTCTCGGAACCCATTATGCCAATACCATGATCAATTCCTGTACCGAGTGCGGTCTTTGCAAGGAACGGTGCTTTTTAGATATCAGCATGAAAGATGTCATTCATGAGACCCGGGAAAGTATGGTGGAAAAAGGAAAGATGCCGGTATCGGCCCATGATTTTGCGTTAAAGGATATGCAATTCAGTAACAGTGACCGTTTTTCAATGGTCAGGAAGCAGCCCAGTAAAGAACAATCAAAGGACTTATTTTATTATCCAGTGATATCCTATTCCAAATATGCCCAGGGGCTTTATAAAGGCACCGGAAAAACAGGGTATTTGTTTTATCCGGGATGTCAGCTTTCCGCATCCCATTCTGAATATATTGGAGAGATCTATAAATATTTAGTCGGAACCATGAAAGAAACAAAAATTGACGGCGATGTTGGTATGTATCTGGGATGCTGCGGAGCCCCTGCTGATTGGGCCGGCAGACAGGACCTGATGCAGGAAAACATTGGAAAAATCAAAGATGTGTGGAAAGAAATGGAAGAACCCACCTTTATCCTGGCCTGTTCAAGCTGCGCCAGTATCTTTGAAAAATATTGTCCGGAGATTAACACCATTTCGCTATGGGAAATATTTGATAAATATGGTTTGCCAGAAACAAAGATAACCCCGGACAGAGGGGTATTGAATCTTCACGATGCCTGCGCCACACGGAATAATCCCAAAATTCACGAAAGTATCCGAAATATTACAAAATCACTGGGCTATGAAATCAAAGAATTTGGGTATTCAAAAGAAAAGACGAAATGCTGCGGTTATGGCGGTTTGGTGTATTATGCCAACCGGGACCAATCAAACGATTTTGTACAGGATCGGATCAGCGAAAGTACCGAAGACATGCTGGTTTATTGCGCCATGTGTAAAGACTTATTTGTTGAAGGGGGGAAGAAAACCTATCATATCCTGGATCTGATTTATGCAAAAGATCTTACCAGTGCCGGGCTTCAGAAAACGCCAAGCTTTTCTGAACGACATCATAACCGGGCCCAGCTCAAGATTGATTTACTCAGTGAAATATGGGGTGAAAAACAGACCATGGATACAACTAATGAACTTGATTTTAGTTTAATTATTCCTGATGACGCTCAGAAACTAATGCAAGACCGGTATATTTTATTTGAAGATGTTGAAAAAGTAATTGATCATGCCCGAAAAAACGACGAATACTTTTTTAATCCGGAAACTAAAAATTATCTGGCAAAATTAAGACATGAGAACGTAACCTATTGGGTAAGATATGAAGAAAATGGAAAAGATGTTATCGTGAACAGTGTATACAGCCACCGAATGGAAGTAGTGGAGGAACCATAATGAATAGTGAAAACGAAAAAAACACACCATGGGTGTGCGGAAAATGCAATAGTAAGTTGGAACTCCAGAAGGTTAAAGTTACATATTTGGGCGGAAGCTTTGAAGTCGAATTGATGAAATGTCCAGTGTGTAATTTCGTTTTTATCGACGAGGATTTAGCACTTGGTAAAATGCTGGAAGTCGAAAAAGGGTTGGAGGATAAATAGTGAGTTTCTGTAATGCCTATGAAAGTCCTTCAATGCGGGAGGTCACCGGGCAGACGCTGCGGCCTGGCGGCTTCTCCCTAACCGAAAAGGCAGTGCAATTTTGTGGAATTTCAAAAGGTGATACGGTTCTTGATTTAGGCTGCGGCATGGGGGCAACCATTGGATACCTCTATGAAAATCATGGAATCAAAGGCGTTGGCATCGATCCTTCTAAAAAATTGTTGGATATGGGACGAAAACAATTCAAGTCTTTGGATTTCATTCTGGGAACCGGAGACTACCTGCCCTTTGAAGAAAAAAGTTTTAATTGTGTTTTGGCAGAGTGTACCTTATCTTTAATGGATGATATTAATAAAACCATAAATCAAGTTCTTAAAGTATTGAAAGATAGCGGAACATTTATTATTACGGATGTATACGCCAAAAATTCAAATGGGATTAAAGCTCTTGAAGACTTTTCATTTAACAGTTGCATGAGAGGGTTACATGATATTGACTGCTTAAAAGAAAAGTTAGTAGCCCGTGGGTTTGAAATTATGCTCTTTGAGGATTGCAGCGATCTTCTGAAAGCATTGATGGTAAAGATTATCTTTTCATATGGGTCAATGAACGTTTTCTGGAGAAAGACAACTGAAAATAGTGATTGTGTGAATGGCTGTCAGTTTCAGGAAATCTTAAAAGCCTGCAAGCCAGGATACTTTATTTTAATTGCAAAGAAAGGAAACGAATCTAATGGATGAAACAGCATATCGAATATTACAATTATCAATGGCAGGATATTGTTGTACACAAATTATGTTGAAAATGGCTCTTGAAGAGGAAGAAAAAGAAAATCCTGATTTAATAAGAGCCGTCAACGGATTGTGCAATGGCATTGGAAATGATCAAAAAACCTGTGGCGTGTTAATCGGGGGGATTGGAATCCTGGGACTTTATGCAGGGAAAGGAACACTTCGAGAATACTCAAAAGATGGTTATTCTTCAATGATTCGAGAATTTATGGAATGGTTTGAAGACGGTTTTGGCAGTACGGATTGCGTTGATCTTATTGGCGTTACCAAATTTACGGATGCCAACAGTGATCAGAGCTATATGGTCAAGTGCGGGGACCTATTAACCCAAAGCTACCTTAAAATCCAGGAGATTCTAACGGAAAACGGTTATGAATTTGGAACCAGAGACGAATAGGGCGGCTGGAAACTCCATATGAATTACATCGAAAAAACGCCTCTGGAAAAGTGGATCGGAAATAAAATTGGGCGAAATGCCCTTGATTTATCAAGGGAAAGTCTGGAAGCTTATCAGCTTGAAGCATTTCAACGAACCCTTGATTACGCCAAAAATAACAGTGCTTTTTATAGGTCTTTGCTGCATGATATTGATCCAAAAGACTGCAGAACCTTGGAATCCATAAGCAAGCTGCCTTTTATTAATGCGTCAGATATCAGAAATCATGGCAATCGGATGATCTGTGTGAAACAGGGAGACATTCAGCGGATTGTCACATTGGATACATCCGGTACCACAGGAGCGCCTAAAAGGATTTTTTACACCCGAGCAGACCAGGAACTGACTATTGATTTTTTCCATCATGGCATGGCTACTTTCACAGAACCCGGAGATAAAGTTCTGGTGCTTTTGCCTGGCAAAACCCCCGGCAGCATTGGCGACCTATTACAGATCGGACTTGCCCGAATGGGCGTGGAAGCTATAGTTTATGGCATTGTTGATGACAGAGAAGCGGTTATAGATATCATCTGTAATAAGCAAATCAATGGCATTGTGGGCATCCCTCAGCAAATTTTTGCATTGGCAGGGTCAGATCGCTCTGAAACTGTCAAATTAGCCAAAAGCCTAAAATTCGTTCTTCTTAGTACCGACTATGTCTCCCCAGCCATTAGCCAGACGATTCATGAAAGCTGGGGCTGCGAGGTTTACGAGCATTACGGTATGACTGAAATGGGCCTGGGCGGCGGAGTTTTTTGCAAGGCATTAAAAGGATACCATCTCCGAGAAGCTGATCTTTTTTTTGAAATCATTGATCCTGAAACAGGAAGACCAGTCCCGGATGGCGAATTCGGAGAAGTGGTTTTCTCGACACTGACACGAACCGGTATGCCCCTGATACGCTATCGCACCGGGGATATAAGCCGGTTTTTGACGTCACCCTGCAGTTGTGGCACGCTGCTTAAAACAATGGATTGTGTCCGCCACAGACTGACAGCTTGTGTAACCCTTGAAAGCGGACTGATCCTGACCATGCCGATGCTTGAAGACCTTGTATTTTCGGTTGAAGACATTTTGGACTTTGATGCGGAGCTTACTTCAGCGGAGGATGGGTTATTGACATTGGAACCCAAAGAGAAAGAATGTTTAATCATTTCCATTAACACAAAGGACGCTCTAAAGAACAGCATAGCAAAGATTCAATTAAAAATAGCGGCATCATTCCTAAAAAGTTTGGTTATATCAGACAAACTGAAAATAATAATAAAGCAGCAAGGTTATAAAGAACCTGATATTAAAGCCATCAGAAAACGCAATCTTCTGGATAGCAGAAATAGAACAGGAGACAGAAAAGAATGAATGAAAAAACAAAAAGTATTTGTCCGGTTTGTCACAAAACAATTTCGGCGCTGCGAATACAAAAGGGAAATAAAATTTATTTGCACAAAGAATGTGATTTGCATGGAAAATTTGAAGCCTTGCTATGGGATGCCTCAACGCAAGGCGGCGGAGGTTATCAACAGAATAGTAAAAACGACATCAATTCGGAAGAGTGTTTAGAATGGCAGAATTGGACAACGGAAGCTGTCAATACAATTCCTGCTGTTTTTGATACGAAAAGCAATCATAACTGTCCCCATGACTGCGGTCTCTGTGAAAGTCACCAGCAGCAGGCCTGTTGTGTTCTCATTGAAATTACCCAGAATTGCGATCAGAATTGCAACTATTGTTTTGCATCGGCGCACTCTTCCAAAGGAAAAAGCGAAGATCTTTCCCTTGGGGAAATCAGAGAAATGTATGCGTCCTTATTGGCCAGAAATACCGGCCGGTCGTTTAACATTCAGCTTTCCGGCGGGGAGCCAACCATGCGGGAGGATTTGCCGGAGATCATCAGAATGGGAAAAGAAATGGGATTTCCATATATTCAACTCAATACCAATGGCAGGCGGCTGGCAACAGATCCGGCCTATGCAAGGAAATTACATGAAGCCGGACTTTCATCGGTATTTCTGCAGTTTGATGGCACCGAAGAAGCCATCTATGAGAACATAAGAGGGAAGCCGCTGCTGGAGTTAAAAGAAAAAGCCATAGAAAACTGTGCAGCGGCAGAATTGGGAACGGTATTGGTGGTTACGGTGGTGCCCGGGGTAAATGATCACAATCTGGGAGATATTCTCAGATATGGGATTAAGCGACTTCCTTTTGTCCGGGGGATTCATTTTCAGCCGGTGAGTTATTTTGGGCGATTCCCGCACCAGCCATTGGATACTGACCGGATCACGATTCCGCAGCTCATTGGGAAGCTTGTAATTCAGTCTGAGGATAAACTGAAGACAAATCAGTTTGTTCCCTTACAGACCGGACATCCCGTGTGTTCCTTTCATGGGAATTTCCTCATTATGGAGGATGGCGGTCTGATTTCCCTGGATTCAGATCCTAACAAATGCGGTTGTGGGTATAATGAAGATTCCATCGAGAGAGCCCGGAATTACATTGCCAAGAAATGGACCTATAAATTTCAGCGCATCGCTGAGAAGGTGAGCAAAGACTATGATTATTCATCATGGGATCGCTTGCTGGCAAAAATAAATTCCCATGGCTTCAGTATTACCGCCATGGCCTTTCAGGATGCCTGGAACCTGGATTTGGAACGCCTTCAGAAATGTCGGGTACAGGTTGCGGTCAAAGGCAATAAACTAATCCCGTTTTGTGCTTATAACATTTTGCACCGACCAAACAGCAAATAAAAGACGGTGATGCAGAACGTTATGGTGGATGAGGGCGCAATTTCTACACTGCGGTAAGTTTTGCTGTCTACATCGATGAAAATTTTTGCTTAACCTTGGAAGTTCGATGAACAGTTCGTTTGCATGTTACAAAATTGTTTATTAAAAATGAAGATAAACAATAATTGTTCGATGCTGATGAGTTTCACTAACCTAGCAATATATGAAAGAAGGAGAAACAAGATGAAAGAAATCATTAGAATTGGCAGAGATCTCATCGAAGCAGGAGAAGATTTTGTGGTGGCCAAAGTCATTGATACGGTGGGTTCCGCCCCAAGGAAAAAAGGGGCGTGGTTGATCATGACCCGTGAAGGAAAACCTTATGGCACAGTAGGCGGGGGCAAGCTTGAAGCCATTGTTGAAGATCTTTGTCGGGAAACATTCACAACAAAAAAATCTGGAAGCCATGATTTCAGTCTAACTCCTGCAGACCGACAAGGAATTGATATGCGTTGTGGCGGAGATGCCAAAGTCAGTATCGACTATGTTGATCACTTAAATCCTCAAAATTTTGAAGACGAACTCGAAAGCGAGGCAACGGCCTATATTTTCGGAGCAGGACATGTTGGAAAAGAAGTGGCAAAAATCTTGAATTATATCGATTTTTCAACAGTGATACTGGATGATAGACCGGAATTTGCAAACCGGGATCGATTTCCAGATGTGGATAAAATCGTTATTCTCGACAACTTCCAAACAGCCTTTAGAGATGTTCAAACCGATTCCGACAGTTACATTATTATTGTCACTCGGGGTCACAGTGGAGATTATGATGTGTTAAAACAGGCTCTTAGTCAAAAATCTGCTTACATCGGTATGATTGGAAGTCGAAAGAAAAAGGCAACGATCTATAAACAGCTACTGGCGGATGGCTTTTCGGAAACAGACTTAGAAAAAGTCCATGCTCCGATTGGGTTAAGGATCGCCGCAGAAACACCCGAGGAAATTGCGATCAGCATCGCTGCTGAAATAATTCAAGTTAAAGAAAGTCTATGAAAGAAAAAAAAGTTGCCGCAATTATTCTTGCTGCCGGTTTATCGTCACGAATGGGAGAGTATAAAGCGCTTCTTCCATTTGACGGGATCCCAACAATTTCATTGATCATCCGAACAGCAAAACTTGCGGGTATTGAAAATATTATTGTAGTAACAGGACATAACGCAGATCAATTGCAACTGATTCTAAAAGAAGAACATGTAAGTGAAGCCTATAATAAGCGTTATAAGGATGGCATGTTTACTTCGGTTCAAACTGGGGTTGCAGCACTGGATTTTGACACCGATGCCTTTTTTTTGCTGCCGGTGGATTATCCATTAATAACTTCAAAAGTATTATTGGATTTGATAGAGATTTATCATGAAAATGCGGATTCCTTTTTAGTCCCCTGTTTCAATGGAAAAAAGGGTCATCCACCGCTTTTTCCCATGAGCATGGCTGAATTTATCTTAAAAAGCAATGGTGAGGGAGGGCTGAAAGCAATTACGAGAAGTCATGAAGACCGGATGATTAAAGCAGAAACTGAATGTGAAGCCGTGGTTATGGATATGGACACACCAGAAGATTATAAAGAACTGGTTGCATATTACGATAAAGCACAAATCCCTGAAGCAGCACTTTGTATAAAAACACTGGACAAATACAATACACCCATTGCTGTCCAGAGTCATTGCAGGGCTGTTGCAGGCTTAGCAGTGAAAATTGCAGAAGTGCTTAACCAACATGATTTTAAATTGGATAAAAAACTTATTCAGAGTGCCGGCCTTCTGCATGACATTGTCCGCGATCAGCCAAAACACTGGCTTGCCGGTGCACTGATTGCAAAGCAAAATGGCTGGTATAAAACCGCAGGCTTAATTGAAAATCATATGTTTTACACAAAAGAAGGACCGGTGCTGCCAATCACCGAACTGGATGTCCTGTGTTTGGCTGATAAAATGTTTAAAGGGGATGTTTTTATAGGTTTGGAGGATCGAATGATTCCCATACTCAGGAAATTTGAAGGGGATACCGTTGCATTGGAAAAAATTAACGAAAGATTTCAAAAAGCCAATGAACTTATGGTTTTTATTAATAGCCTTTCCGGTAAAACCATGAAAGAGCTATGGGAATCCCCAGATATAGAGACTCAACCAGGAAAAAAGAGACGATTACTGCTAATTCGGCATGGTCAACCCCAAAGACATCGGGAAAAAATATTTCTGGGACAAACTGATGTTGAATTGAGTAACCAGGGGATTTTTGAGGCGGAAAATGCTGGCAAAAGATTGCTTCAGCTTAAGCCTCAGGCAACAATAATATACGCCAGTGATCTAAAACGGGCGAGACAAACCGCTGAAATTATTGTAAAAGAACTCAATCCAGACATTAAGGCGATAAATGTCGTTCTGATACCTGAATTTAGGGAAATGAATCTTGGCTCTTGGGATGGGCTGTTTATCAGTGAAGTCAAGAAACGGTTTCCAAAGGCGTATGAACAGCGAGGAGAAGATCTCTTGGCGTATAAGATTGACCAGGACTCAGAAAATTATTATGATCTGCGTTATCGGGTAATGAAAAAACTGAACAGGATCCTTGATGAAAATGAAGAAGAAGATATCATCATCGTAGCCCATGCAGGGGTAATAGCAGTGATACGCAACAGTCTGGAAGGGTTGGATTTTGAAAAGTCCGTTTTGACGAAGCTGAACCAGGCCGAGATATATGTTATCGATATTTAAAATAAAATAATATTTATCATAGTAAATATTATTTTATTTTCAGGACTGTTTTCAAAAAAATTGAAAACAGTCCTTTATTTGTACACTTTTACAGACATTGTTTTAAAAACCACATAAAGCGGGGTTCCTTTTTTAATGTTCATCTCATCTAAAGATTTTTTGGTGATCAGTGCTGTTATGGGAATGCCGATGTCCAAAACAACTTTTGCGCTGGAGTCTTCCAGGATTATTTGCGTGACAACCCCTTTGTAATTATTTCTGGCACTGCTGACAAAGGTTTCTGTGCTTAAAATAATATCTTCCGGCCGGATATAAAACTTAACATCACCCTCCAATTCGGTATTGACATGGATTGCAACATCTCCAATCAATGCAATTGTTTCCCCATCTTCATGAGATATGACAGCTTGATAGCTGTTTTCAGAACCTTTGGACGTCAATAAATAGGTTTCAAATTGAGCCTCCGAAATACGGAGATGTTTACCCAGGCGGTGAGCATCAAGATCTCCGCGTTTAATCATTTCATAAACCGTGTTTTTGGTGATCTTAAGTTTTTTACCAATTTCCTCTGGAGTGTATAAAATATCTTCGTTCATTTTATTTACCTTCTTTGCTAATTTACTTAAATATTTAAAAAATAGTAGTTCAGGTCTGAAAGTGTAATGGGTGAATGCTTATAAATTCATAACCTGACAATGTTTTTTTGATAAACAAGGATTAATTAAATTTGACTTTCATTATAGCATTATGTATAATGAAAAACAATAAATCATTTATAAACATGATAAAACAGAACAAAAAGAAATGAAAGAGGAGAAAAAATGAAGCTATTTAAAAAAGGAATTATTCTATTGGTGCTGTTCGCAATTGCTTTTGCTATGACCGGGTGCCAGGCAAAAGAAGAGACAACTGCAAAAGCGGAACCGGTAACATTGACCATTTCGGCGGCAGCAAGTTTAAAAGATGCCATGGCAGAAATTCAGGCGCTATATTTAAAAGAGGAGCCAAATACGACCTTAGCCATTAACTTTGGTTCATCGGGATCGCTTTCCCAGCAAATACAACAAGGTGCCGAGGTTGATGTGTTTGTGTCTGCATCAACAAAAGATATGACGACTTTAAAAGATGCCGAGTTACTGGATAACACTACTCTGAAAAATTTATTGGGTAATGAAGTTGTGCTGATTGTACCAAAGGATTCAACTGCAACAATCACAGATTTTTCCCAGGTGGTTGATCCTACCATAGCAAAAATTGGCATAGGCGAGCCGACAACCGTTCCCGCAGGCCAATATGCTGTGGACGTGTTTACTTTTTATAATGTGATGGATCAAATTACCGATAAAATAGTATATGGTAAAGATGTTAAGGAAGTTTTAACCTGGGTTGAAACGGGAAATGTGGATGTAGGTGTTGTTTATTCAACAGATGCAAAAGTATCTGATGCGGTAAAAGTCGTTGCAACCGCTCCGGCAGATTCTCATAAGCCGATTATTTACCCTACCGCTGTGATTAAGGCAAGCAAAAATTCTGAAGCCGCTAAAAGTTTCAATGATTTTTTAAGCAGTGATGCCGCAAAAGCAGTTTTTGTAAAATATGGTTTTACGGCCCTTTAATTGGAATAGATACAGGAAGTGCTCATGGTAAAACTGATACGATCAAGCAAAAATGCTTCCGATGGGTAATCCATCGGGAGCATTTTTGCTTGATCAATGTTTTACTAAGAATTAGTCAACCATAACCATAACAGAGGAAGATTTAATAACAGCAGTAGCTTCGCCACCGACAACAAGGCCAAGATCTTTAACAGACCCAATAGTAATAATTGAGGTAACTACATTTCCACCGCCAATATCGATTGTAACTACGGCATTTACTGCACCTTCATTAATATTGACAATTTTGCCTTTGAATTGATTTCTTGCGCTTAATTTCATTTTTACCTCCTACTATAATTGTATTTTTTTTAATTCTATACTTTTGAACTTAATTAAAGCTTAACTAAAAATAAATTATCAAAATGCATAAAAAAAGCCCGTATATTAAATACGGGCTTTTTTGAAAAATCTTAAGGAACTATGCAATAAAAACGTTAGTAGCTTGTAAGCCACGATCAGTTTTTTCTGTGTCAAAAGTAACACGTTGTCCTTCTACAAGGTTTTTGCGGCCATCAGCAACAATTGCAGAGAAATGTACAAATACATCTTCGCCACCATCAATCGAAATAAAACCAAAACCTTTTTCCTCGTTAAACCATTTAACTGTACCAGTATTCATTTTTGGTACCTCCTATTTTCTATAAATTAATCTTGATGCAAAAACCAAAACACATATTTTTGAAAATCATCTAGCTGTAAAAATGACTTTCAAAAATATGTGAAATCAATAAATACACTGTAATCTATAAACTATAATACAGCATTAACCGTTGTTTGTCAAATGTTTTAAGAAAGAATTAAAGAACATTAAGAAACAATATTATTAAGTCTGTCGTCAAGTAAAATAAAATGGGTATAATAAGAAAAAGTATTTAAGCTGAAAATAATCGCACAAATAAATACAAAGAGGTGAAAAATGGAAAAAATAACATTGAATGTGGAAGGAATGTCCTGTTCGCACTGTGAGAAGACCATAAAAAAAGCGGTTGGTGAACTGGTAGGGGTTACTGGTGTGAATGTTGATTTGGCTCAAAAAACTGTCACGATAGAGTATGAACCCGTCAAGGCAAATTTAGAGAATTTTAAGCTAGCAATCGAAGAAGAAGGTTATGAAGTAGTCGGTTGACCATAACTTGACTTCATGGAAGCCTTACTGTCTTTTTGCGGAAAATGGCAACCAGGCATTTAAATATTCGAAAGTGAAAATATTTCGCTTATTGTATTGGATATGATGCTTTCAGACATGAATGGAGAAGAAATCTGTATCATGATACGAAAAAATTCAAAGATTCCAAATTTTAGTTGACACTAAGAATCAATTATGAGAGAATTACATTAATTAAATACTTGTATATACAAAGTCATGAAGGCTTGTTGCGGTTTGTAAACCGGTTCGTTTCTTCATGGCTTTTTTTGTATTAATAATAAAGGAAAAGGTACTCAAATGGAAAATATTCTTCATAAAGTAGAAAATTATTGGGATGGTCGCTCAGAAGGTTATTCTGAGGTCAATGTGGAAGAACTTAACAGTTATAAAATGGATGTATGGAAAAATTTGATTAATCAATATAAACCAGCTGTGATTGGAAGAAAGCTGAAGGTTTTAGATATTGGGACGGGTCCAGGATTTTTTGCCATCACCATGGCGACCTGTGGGTATGATGTTACCGCAGTGGATTACACCGATGCCATGCTTCACCAGGCTAAGAAAAATGCCGGATCTTATAAAAATACCATTAAATTCATCCGAATGGATGCACAGTGCCTGGATTTTGAAGATCATACCTTCGATCTTATAATTACCCGGAACCTGACCTGGAATTTGGAAAAACCGGACCAGGCATACAAGGAATGGCACCGGGTACTTGCTCCCGGAGGCAGAATTTTGAATTTTGACGCCAATTGGTATCTGCATCTTTTTGATAAGGAAAAGCGATCAGAATATGAACAGGATCGCATGAATTCTGAAAAAAATGGCGTCAAGGATCACTATGTTCACACGAATACTACAGCGATGGAAGAAATCGCCAAAAACCTTCCTTTAAGCCGAACCATGCGCCCCCAATGGGATGCTGCGGTTCTTATCAATACTGGCTTTAAAAAAGTTATGATCGAACAGGATATTGGTCAGCTTGTCTGGAACAAGGAAGAACAAAGCAACTATGCCTCTACCCCAATGTTTATGATTTTTGGTGAGAAATAATTCGATAAAAGCTATTTAAAAACACAAAGTCATGAGGGTTGATAACGGTTTGCAAACCGTTATTTCGTTCATGACTTTTTTGTTTAATAAAGCTTTCAATATCAAAAATGAAATTACTTAAAAATAACATTTGACCTTTTCAAAAGAAAAAGCAGAGGCATTCTGATTACGACAAAAGGAAAACATGTTTATGAATATGCAAGAGAGGTTATACACACAATATGCGAAAATACATCGGAAAACGCCTGCTGCAACTGATCCCCATTATTTTGGGGATCACTTTATTGTCCTTTGCACTAATGCAATCGGCGGTAGGGGATGCGGTAGATGCACTTTATGACAATGCCGGTGGTGGAGTATCGGAAGAAGTTAAAGCAGAAAAACGGGCGGAGCTGGGTTTGGACCAACCTTTTATCGTTCAATATACAACTTGGTTGGGCGGTGTTGCAACCGGTGATATGGGAACATCCTATATTTCCGGGAAACCCGTATTTGAAACATTCATTTCGAAATTACCGGCAACTATTTATTTAACCCTGACCTCGATATTATTAACGATCATGATTTCCATTCCCTTTGGAATACTGGCAGCGGTCAAACAGAATGGAATCTGGGATTATATCATTCGGGTGATGAGTTTTATGGGGAATTCTCTGCCCGGTTTTTTTGTATCGTTATTGCTGATTTATGTTTTTGCCTTGAATTTAAAGCTATTTCCGGTTATGGGAAACAGCGAAGGGTGGAAAAGTATTGTCTTGCCGACACTGACCCTTGCCATTGCTATGGCCGCAAAATATACCAGGCAGGTCCGGGCAACCATATTGGAAGAATTAAATAAAGATTATGTAATGGGGGCAAAAGCCAGAGGGGTTAAAGAGTCCAGTATTCTGTATGCCAGTGTTTTAAAGTCATCGATGCTGGCCATTGTAACTTTGCTGGCATTATCCATCGGATCGCTGTTGGGCGGTACCGCCATTGTGGAATCCATTTTTATGTGGGATGGTGTGGGTAAGCTGGCAGTCGATGCCATTATGATGAGGGATTATCCCATGATTCAGGCCTATGTTATCTGGATGGCCCTGATTTACGTGATGGTTAATCTAATCACCGATATTCTGTACCATTACCTTGATCCAAGAATCCGTTTGGAACAGGAGGGTTAAAGAATGGAGACAATAAAAGCTATAACCATTCGCAGCCAAAAAATTCGCGTTGATTACACCATGAAAAAATTCTATATTTTTTCAATTCTGGTGGCCATCTTACTATTAATCGCTGCCTTTGCATCCTACCTGGTGCCCTATGATCCCTATCAACAGGACTTATTGAATGCTTTGACAGCACCCAATTCCGAGCATTTACTGGGGACCGACCGTTATGGACGGGATTTGTTGTCCCGGGTGATTATGGGGGCACAATCCACAATTTTTTCGGCACTACTATTAGTTGCCATTGTTTCGATATTGGGAACCGTGGTAGGGGTATTTTGCGGCTATACCGGAGGAAAAATAGATTCATGGATTATGAGAATCTCAGACGTCTTTCTGGCGTTTCCGGGGATGGTATTTGCCATCGCCGTGGCCGGCATTTTAGGCGGTGGCATTATGAATGCAGTAGTGGCACTGGCCTGTATCTCCTGGCCAAAATTTGCCAGGCTGGCCAGAAGCCAGGTATTATCGATTAAAACCATGCCCTATATTTCGGCCGCCCA
Source organism: Acetobacterium bakii (assembly GCF_001263355.1). Lineage (GTDB taxonomy): Bacteria > Bacillota > Clostridia > Eubacteriales > Eubacteriaceae > Acetobacterium > Acetobacterium bakii. The sequence continues at coordinate 105,339 of NZ_LGYO01000004.1, read as the reverse complement.
ACTAAGCGGCTCAAAACCCATTAAAATTATTTTCAAACATATTACTCCGAATATTATCGGTCCGATTTTGGTAACCGCAACCCTTGATATTGGCACCATGATGATGGAGCTTGCCGGTTTGTCATTTTTAGGACTGGGAGCCATGCCTCCCATCGCCGAATGGGGTTCGATGATGAGTGATGGGCGAAGTATGCTTCAAACCGCCCCTTGGGTCATTCTAGCACCAGGTTGTGCTATTTTTATATCAGTGATGTTATTTAACTTGCTAGGGGATACCGTACGAGACGTATTGGATCCCAAAACAAAAAAAGATTAAATAAGGAGAAAAGAATGAAAAAGAAAAGTAAAGCATTGGCACTTGTTTTAACAATTGCCATGACCGTTGGGCTTTTATCAGGCTGCGGCAGTTCCACAGCCAGTGAAAGCACTGCTGAAAAAGTATTTAATTACGGTACCGTGGCTTATGGGGTGGCCAATTCGAATGTGGGACTAAATCCCCATGAAGCTTACAGCGGCTGGTCAACGGTTCGTTATGGTGTTGGCGAAACCCTGTTTAAATTTAATGAAGCCATGGAATTAGAACCATGGTTGGCAACGGATTTTGAGCAGGTTGATGAGTACACCGTTAAAATTAACCTGAGAGATGATGTTAATTTTTCTAATGGCAAGAAAATGACCGGGGATGCTGTTAAAGCTTGTTTGGAAAATTTAATTGCCGTTCATGATCGGGCGCCTAAGGATTTACAGATCAAAACCATCACTGCTGATGGACAGAGTATTACCATTACATCGGCAATAAAGTCACCGGTGTTGGTCAATTATTTATGCGATCCTTACGGTGCAATTATTGACATGGAAGCAGGCGTAACTACTGATAAAAATGTGGTTGGAACTGGTCCTTATGTTGCAAAAACCGTAACCGATACTGAAATTAATCTGGAAGCAAATACTGATTACTGGGGCGGAACACCCAAGGTTGCCAAGGTTAACGTTAAGAGTATCACCGACGGAGATACTCTTACTATGGCAATGCAAAGCGGAGAAATCGATGCTACCCAGGGACTACCCTATGCAAGTCTGGAATTATTTCAGGATAATGGGGATTACACCGTTAGTTCCACAAATACCTCCCGGGTTTATCAGGCGGCTCTGAATTACAAATCAGCAGTTATCCAGGATGATGCAGTTCGTAAAGCCATGGCTATGAGTATGAACAAAGAAGGATTTACAACCGTATTGCTCCAGGGCAATGGCGTCCCCGCAGAAGGTCCTTTTCCGGAGAACTTCTCATTCGGGGGAGATGCGGTAAAAGCAGCAGCCTATGATATCGAAGGAGCCAAAGCAGTGCTTGAAGCAGCCGGCTGGGTTGATTCAAATGGAGATGGTATCCGGGAAAAAGATGGCAAAGATTTATCAATTAATTGGTTAACCTATACATCGAGACAGGAGCTGCCATTATTGGCCGAATCAGTTCAGGCATCTTATAAAGAAGCCGGAATGGATGTACGGGTTAATGCCACAGATAGCTATAAGGACTTTCTTAAAGCCGGAGATTATGATGTCTTTGCCAATGCCTTTGTAACAGCCCCAACAGGAGATCCACAGTACTATTTCACTACCCACGTTGTGGATGGTTCTGACTACAATCGGGGTTTTTATCATAATGATAAAGTAGAACAACTGGTTGAACAATTGCGCAATGAATTTGATACCAATAAACGCAGTGATTTAGCAGTGCAGATTGCCCAGCAAGTGGTTGATGATAACGCTTATATTTATGCATCAAATTTAAAAATGTCCTTTGTAATGAAAAAAGGAGTGACCGGATTTACCGCACACCCATCAGATTATTATGAAATCACAGCCAATTTGGATATTACTGAATAAATGACACAATTAAAAAGGAAAAACTAATGCAATACCCATTGTTAGAAATGCAGCATGTTGAAATAAGTTATGATGGAAAACCCACGGTATTTGATTTTAATCTGACAATGCAGCAAGGCGAAATCCTTGGCATTGTCGGAGAATCCGGAAGTGGGAAAAGTACCCTGATCAAAGCGGCAATGGGCCTTCTGGGAACCGCAGGGGCCGTGACCAGGGGTGACATTTATTATAAGGGACAAAATATTTTAGATATTCAGCCTGAAGAATTGCGCCTGCTGAGAGGGCCGGAAATGGGAATGATTTTCCAAAATTGCGGCAGTGCTTTATGTTCAATTCGAACAATCGGGGATCAATTTTATGAAAGCATGAAACAGCACCGGCGAGTCAAAAGAGAAGATGTGAATGAACTGGCGATGAAACTTTTTAACAAGATTAATCTTCCTGATGGGGAGCGGATTTTAAAAAGTTACCCTTTTGAATTATCCGGCGGGATGAATCAAAGGGTTGGCATTGTCATGGCGATGATTCAAAAACCCGATTTGCTGTTTGCCGATGAGCCGACGTCAGCCCTTGATGTCACCGCCCAGGCCCAGGTCATCAACGAAATGATGAGCCTGAGAAATGAATTTGGAATGGGGATTGCCATTGTTACCCATAATATTGGGGTGGTATCCTATATGACAGATAAGGTTGCGGTGATGCATCAAGGTCATCTGGTTGAATATGGTGATACCCAGAAAGTTATGAATAATCCCCAGAAAGCTTACACAAAAAAATTGATTCAAGCTGTTCCTAGAATCAGAAAGAGCCGAGCCCATGAGTCTGTTATTTGAAGTTAAAAATCTGAAAAAATCATATCGCAAAGGGACAACAACCATAAAGGCAGTTGATGGGATTAGTTTCATGATTAATAAAGGGGAATGCATGGGCCTTGTTGGTGAAAGCGGCTGCGGAAAAAGTACCACTGCCAGGATGATCACCCGTTTAGAGCAAGCGGATGAGGGTGAAATATTTTTAAATGGAAAAGAGATTAGCCGGGTAAATAAAAAAGAGCTGAGAGATGTTTACAGCAATATCCAGATGATCTTTCAGATGCCGGGGGATTCCTTTAATCCCAGAATTAAATTGGGAGAAGGCATTATGGAAAGTATGATCAACCAGGGCATGAAAAGACGTCAGGCAAGGGAGAGGGCCCAGGAATATTTGGAAGCCTGCGGGCTAAATCGGGATTTTGCCGACCGTTATCCCCATCAAGTCAGTGGCGGGGAATGTCAACGTGCGTCCATTGCCAGAGCCATTGCCATTGAGCCCCAACTGCTGATTTGTGACGAAGCAACAAGTGCCCTTGATGTCACCATTCAGGCCCAAATTGTAGAACTGTTAGAAAAGTTTCAAAAAGAAATGGACATGTCTTATTTGTTTATTTGTCACGATTTAGCGCTGGTTCAAAAAGTTTGTGACCGGGTGATGGTGATGTATGATGGTAAAATTATTGAAGCGGGTAGCCCCGATGAAATCATTAATCATCCCCAAAAGGAATACACGAAAAAGCTAATCGATTCTGTATTCTAATAAACGATTTAGATAGTAAACAGACCAGTTTTTGCCTATGATTCAAAGGCTGTCAATAAAAAATTGGCAGTCTTTTTAATGCAGATTATTCGCGGGACAACGCCTAGCAGCCGGAGCAGCCATTGCAATTCTTACATCGGGAATGCTCCTCTAGGATTCCTCTTAATGCTGACAAACTGCTGGTATGACAACGTGTCAGTGGCAGGTTGAATTTTTTGGCCTCAGAAACCGCGCAGGTTACCATTTTATGAGAGACCGTATTGGTAAATAATACGACTAAATCCGGGTTGCCAATTTTCTTTTTCATGGCTCCCTGCATTTGAGTAAACACTTTCGCCCGACATCCGTATTCTTTACAGAGACCTTTATATTGATAGATCATGCGATCATTTCCACCGATAATAACAATGCTCATTTTATTCCTCCATGTTAAAGATATTACCAACTAAATATGATTAAGTATTTGTTAGGTAATACTAACATAACCGATGCTTTAATATTTGTCAAGAAAAAGAGTTCTTTATTATTTCTGATGCTATTTCACATCCGGCAATTTAACATATGTCGATAAATTTATTATTGACATATGTTTATAATAGTGTATAATTAAAAACGTAAAGGGTATATGTTAATAACTAAGGTAACTTAACGTTGTTAACCGAGTATTTGGATGTGGTAGATGCCGCAGGCGATCATTTAGAGAAAGGTTTGAAAAGTTAAATTAAGTTAAGTGGACGGTGTTTAAGAAAAATGGTAAATGCTGCAAGTTCCGATTGTTAATGAAGTTCTTTACAATGGTTTTTAGGCGGTGCTAATTATAAAAATTCAAGGTCTTCGTCGCTATCATTAATAAATAGATAATTTTTGATGGTATATGTCACTCATGCGGAGGCCATATAATGCTTTGTCCAAATGAAGCTTTGACCAAAAGGACAGGGTTTTTGGAGAAATAAATGAGGGGATTTCCGAATAGGTCAAAGTAATTTCCAGGATTTTTAATGCTGGAGAAATCTCGGAAATACCCATTGTAAAAATAAGCGGTGAAACGAAAATGAGCGAAAATTACAGGGAAAACTGTAATACATTTGGTGATGAATGTGATAAATATAATCCCCAAAATTAGACAGTTTTAGTTAAGCAACCATAGAGGAGTGAATTCGGTAATGAACCGGGCTCAGTCCTTTTTTGCATTTGATTTTATCGTAATCCATTCAATTGATCAATAACCGAGAATGCATCGAAGATGCCAGATGTTTGAAAAAAATTTTTTGGGGTAGAACATTTTTGTAAAGGAAAGGAGTGAATATTTTGGATAACCAGGTAAAACATAATCACATCAATCATCAGGGACATAAACATGGATATCAAGAAAATTCAAATAATGATCATGAAAACATAAAGCATCAGGGTTATGAGACCGGTAAACACGAGGGACACCATGAAATGATGGTGAAAGATTTTAAAAGAAGATTCTTTATATCACTCATTATTACCATTCCAGTATTGCTTTTATCACCTATGATTCAGATGTTTATGGGTGTGGATTGGCAGGTCCCATGGGATTATTATCTGCTGTTTATCCTTTCCACAATACTCTTTATTTATGGCGGAAAGCCCTTTATTAAAGGTGCCAGGGACGAGCTTAAGAAAAAGTCGCCAGCCATGATGACATTAATAACACTTTCCATAACTGTTGCTTATATCTATAGTACCCTGACGGTATTTGTTATAAGCGGCAATGATTTTTTTTGGGAGTTAGCTACATTAATCGATATTATGCTTTTAGGTCATTGGATTGAAATGAAATCGGTGATGGGAGCATCAAAAGCCTTGGATGAACTCATCAAGCTTATGCCCGAAGAAGCTCACTTGCTTAAGGAAAATCAAGAGATCACTGATATTCCTGTAAAACAATTAAAGGCTGGGGACTCGGTTCTGGTAAAGCCCGGTGAAAAGATTCCCATCGATGGCCTGGTTTATAATGGCAGCTCGGCGGTGAATGAGGCCATGATCACCGGTGAATCTGTTCCCGTTGAGAAAAAAGTTGGGGATGAAATAATCGGTGGTTCCATAAATGGCGATGGTATCTTAAAGTTTAAGGTGAATCGGGTTGGCGACGGGACATTCCTTTCCCAGGTAATTAAGCTGGTGCAGGAAGCCCAGGCTTCAAAATCAAACACACAACGATTGGCGGATACCGCAGCCAAATGGTTATTCTACATTGCCGTGGTGGCAGGAATCATGACCTTTGCTATCTGGATATTGGTTTCAAATGATTTAAACTTTTCAATAGAGCGTGCCGTCACCGTAATTGTAATTTCATGTCCCCATGCATTGGGTTTGGCAATACCCCTGGTTACTGCAGTTTCAACGAGTATCGGCGCAAAACGCGGTTTATTGATCAGAAATCGGGTAGCATTTGAAAATGCCAGAAAAATAAATGCGGTTGTCTTTGATAAAACAGGAACGCTGACTGAAGGTGAATTTGGTATAACCGATATTCAAGAAATTGGATTGTCTAAAGATGAACTGCTTTCACTTGCTTATTCGGTGGAATCAAACTCAGAACATCCCATTGCAAAAGGAATTGTCAAAGAAGCCCAGAAATTAAGTCTTAAGAGCAAAGATGTTAAAGACTATCAAAACTTGCCGGGGAAAGGCTTAAAGGCAACCGTCGACGGGAGAAGCATTATGGTTGTAAGTCCGGGTTATATGCAGTCAGAAAGAATTGACTTTGATAAAGAACATTATGAACAGCTTGCCCAGGAGGGGAAAACGGTGATATTCGTGTTAGAGGGAAAGACCCTGCTTGGTTATCTGGCCTTATCAGATATTGCCAGAGATACCGCCAGAGAAGCCATTGCAACTTTAAAATCCATGCACATTGAAACGATTATGTTAACTGGAGATAATCAGCGAGTCGCCTCCTACCTTGGAAACAGGCTAAAGATTGATACTGTGATTGCAGAAGTCCTGCCCCAGGAAAAAGCATTAAAAATTGAAGAGCTTATTAAAGAAAGCAAGATTGTAGCCATGACCGGCGACGGGATCAACGACGCCCCATCATTGGCAAAAGCTGATTTAGGTATTGCCATCGGCGCCGGCACCGATGTTGCCATTGAAACAGCTGATATTATTCTCGTCAGAAGTAATCCATTGGATGTGGTGACAGTTTTGGAGCTTTCAAAAGCAACCTACAAAAAGATGGTTCAGAACTTGATTTGGGCTACCGGCTATAATATTATTGCAATTCCACTGGCGGCAGGTGTTCTTTACAATCAGGGAATTGTCATCAGTCCGGCATTGGGGGCGATTTTTATGACAGTAAGCACGATTATCGTGGCAATCAATGCCAGACTGCTTAAAATTGATTAGCGAATCATCAACGTTTTTTCTACATTGATTCCAATCAATAGAATATTTGGGATACGGGTTTTATTTATTTAAAAGGGATCTATAATATTCATAAATATGGGTATTATTAATATATAGACAATAATACTTAGGCAAGCAAAATTTAACGATTAAAAGGAGATATTGAAATGAAAGCTATTGTTGATAGAGAAGCCTGTGTCGGTTGTGGACTGTGTGAAACGGTTTGCCCCGAGGTTTTTGAGCTGGATGCAGAAAGCATCGCAATTGTACTGGTGGATGAAATTTCTATGGAATCTGAAAGCTGCGCATTAGAGTCCAGGGATGATTGTCCTGTGGAAGCGATAACAATTGAATAGTATGGTGCTATTTAGTTTGAATAATTTATAAGTTTAAATCAGAATACCGGGAAAGGGTTGTCTATTCGCTCTTTTCTGGTATTGTTATTATTGGATGATCTAAAACGCTCTTTGGTCTTTAATTAAGACTATTATTTCCTATCGGTGATACGTCTGTTTGAATTACCGGTTGGAATGGTTCTGAAAATTGGTATACCTCCAGGACGAGTTAATCGAGAACTATGAGTATCAATTTTATATTGATGCTTTTTTTAATGTTTGAATATATCATAAAAAAAACTAAAAAAGATTTCGAAATATGATTGACAAAAAGTGTTAGGCATAGTAAACTTATCAATAGAGTTAGTGACATCTAACTGCATATGGTTTTAAATTTATATTTCATAGGGGGATACGATTATGCCTTTAATTATGGCAAGGACTGGAGAATGTAACACAATAATACGCATTACCGGCAAGGATGAAACGAAGCGTTTTCTGGAAAATATGGGCTTTATTACCGGTGGCGACATAACAGTTGTTTCGGAAATGGGCGGAAATATGATTGTTAACATTAAAGGAACCCGTGTGGCGATCAGTAAAAGCATGGCGAATCGCATTATGGTTTAGATCCTTGAAAATAATATCGAAATGAATTACAAAGGAGAATTATTTCTATGAACACACTAAAGACGACTCAATGCGGCGAAACCGTTACAGTACTTAAACTCCATGGTGAAGGTCCCATAAAGCGCCGCATAATGGATATGGGGATTACTAAAGGTGCGTCGATTTTTGTTCGCAAGGTTGCACCGCTTGGCGATCCCATTGAGGTAACCGTCAGGGGATACGAGTTATCGCTGCGAAAAAATGATGCAAATATGATTGAAGTTGAATAACACAGAGTAAATCCTGTTTTTTTTGACACTAGAGTTAGCATTGACTAACTATTAACAATGAAGGAGACCTAAATGGAAATTAAAATAGCACTGGCGGGAAACCCGAATTCCGGCAAAACAACTATGTTCAATGCTTTAACCGGAAGCTCTCAGTATGTGGGCAACTGGCCTGGAGTTACAGTTGAGAAAAAAGAAGGCAGACTCAAAGGGCATAAGGAAGTGGTAATTACTGACTTGCCGGGGATATATTCATTGTCACCATATACTCTTGAAGAAGTGGTCACCAGAAATTATTTATTAAATGATCATCCCGATGTTATTATTAATATTGTTGATGCTTCAAATATCGAACGGAATTTATATCTCACTACTCAGCTTGTTGAATTGGGCATTCCTGTTATTGTTGCCCTGAATATGATGGACATCGTCAATAAAAACGGCGATATCATTAATACCGAAAAGTTGGCCAAAGCGTTGGGGTGTCAGGTAATTGAAACTGCGGCAATTAAAGGGACTGGCGTAAAAGAGGCTGCAAACAAGGCCGTAGAATTGGTCAGGCTGAAGCGAATAACCACACCGCAACATGTTTTTGCGACGGACGTTGAGGAAGCTCTTGACATCATCCAGGGACAGCTTTCCAAAACCGTCAAAGCCAGTCAGAAACGTTGGTATGCCATTAAACTCTTTGAGCGTGACGACAAGGTGATGAGTACTCTCGGTCTTGATGCTGAGATCCAAAAGAAGATTGAAAAAATCATTACTGATTGCGAAAAAATAATGAGTGATGATGCTGAAAGCATTATCACCAATGAACGCTATGAATATATCAGCAGAATTGTTAAAAAGTGTACCATCAAAAAAGTGACGGGCATGACAACCTCGGATAAAATTGATCGAATTGTAACCAATCGCTGGCTGGCACTGCCTATTTTTGCGGCGGTTATGTGGCTGGTATACTTTATATCAATTTCATCTCTGGGGGCTATTGTGACCGATTGGACCAACGATGTTCTGTTCGGTGGCTGGGTTACCAATTTTGCCACAGGGGCTCTGGAGTCGGTTGGCGCTGCGGATTGGCTCATTGGTCTTATTGTTGACGGTATCATCGGGGGGGTTGGTGCAGTACTTGGATTTTTGCCTCAAATGCTCATTTTATTCTTTTTCCTGGCAATCTTGGAAGACTGCGGATATATGACCCGTGTTGCCTTTATAATGGATCGGATTTTTCGAAAATTCGGGCTGTCAGGTAAATCGTTCATTCCATTAATGATCTCATCCGGTTGCGGCGTTCCCGGGATTATGGCTTCCCGAACCATTGAAAATGAAAATGATCGAAAAATAACCATCATGGTAACAACCTTTATACCCTGTGGTGCAAAGTTGCCGATTATTGCACTAATTGCCGGTGCGATCTTTTCAGGCGCTACCTGGGTTGCTCCATCCATGTACTTTCTAGGAATAGGTATGGTTCTTATTTCCGGTATTATTTTAAAGAAAACAAAATTATTTTCCGGTGATCCCGCTCCATTTGTAATGGAACTGCCCCAATATCATATCCCCAGTTTAAAGGGTGTGCTTACCCACATGTGGGAGCGTGGAAAATCATTTGTGATTAAAGCCGGAACCGTTATTTTTGTTGCCTGCGGTGTTATCTGGTTTCTTCAATCATTTAGCTGGGGTTTGCAAATGGTCGATCCAAGCGAAAGCATATTAGCTTCAATCGGCACAGTCATCGCCCCAATTTTTGCACCTCTTGGTTTCGGAACATGGCAGGCTACGGTTGCAACGATTACGGGTCTTGTCGCCAAAGAAAATGTAGTGGGGACCTTCGGCGTGCTCTACGGTATTTCCGAGGTGGCCGGCGACGGCGTTGAAATTTGGAGCCGTGTTGCCGCAGATTTTACGGTGGTCAGCGCTTTTGCTTTTCTCGTATTTAACATGCTCTGTGCCCCCTGCTTTGCGGCAATCGGTGCAATCAAACGTGAAATGGGCAGTTGGAAATGGACCTGGATTACCATTGGTTATCAAACCAGTTTGGCCTATGCGGCTGCATTCATTGTCTATCAGATTGGCAGCGTCGTTTTTTTAGGCCAGAACTTCACGATTCTCACAGTGATTGCATTGGCCATCATTGCCTTCGTTATTTGGTTGCTAGTACGCCCCGCGAAGAAACTTATTCCTGTTGTTGCAGCACAGCATTAGAAGGGAGATAAAAAATGGCAACTTTGATAATTGGTGTTATTGTTATCGGCGCGATGATTGCGGCATCCTATAAGATTTTTAAAGATCATAAAAAAGGCGGTTGCAGCGGCTGCTCGGGTTGCTCGGATTCAAACAAATGCCATAAATAGTATCACAACAATACCGACTCCAAATATTTGGTGTCGGTATTGTTGTATGTAAAAACAAGAAGTAAATCTTATATATAAAGTTTTCATATGTTATAATTTGTAAAAAGACAGATATCAGTCAAATCAGGAAGATCATAAAAACTATTGAAAGTAGGTGAGAAAATGAGCTACGAATGGATCGATGAATATTGCCTCTCAAAAAAAGGTGTTGAAAAAGATTATAAGTTGGAATGGGGGGCAATCCGATATATGATCAGAGGAAAAATGTTTGCGATGCAAGGCAGTGACAAAATGGGAGAACCTATTATTACTACGAAACTGGAACCTAGTCAGGGTGAATTTTTAAGAAATAAATATAAGGATATAATCCCTGGTTATTATATGAATAAAGTCCACTGGAACTCTCTTTACTTAGAAGGTAATGTTCCCGATGATATTGTTAAAGATATGCTTGATAATGCATATGCTCTTATTTTCTTATCATTAAGCAAAAAAACACAGAAAGAAATTCTGGAGGGTGTTTCCCTCGTACAACCTGAAAGGGGAATAAAATTTGAAGACTGATTTTAATGAAATAATCCAACGGGATAATACAAACTCTATTAAATACGATTTTGCGAGCCGTCGAGGAAAACCGGAGGGGCTTTTATCCCTATGGGTGGCAGATATGGATTTTAAAACTCCGGCCCCTGTGGTGGATGCCCTCGTGGAAAAGAGCAGGCATGGAATTTTTGGGTACTCCGAAAGCGGGCAAGACTATTTTTTTGTTTTAAAAAAATGGTTTAAGACAAATTTTCAGTGGCATATAAAACCCGAATGGTTGGTGACAACGCCAGGGGTAGTTTATGCCATTGCCACAGCCATTCGTTCTTTGACAAACCAGGGGGATGGAGTGATTATACAGCAGCCGGTTTATTATCCTTTTTCCGAAATGATCACCATTAATAATCGCAACCTCATTGTGAATCAGCTTACGTATGAAAATGGAAAATACGGCATTGATTTTGAAGATTTTGAATACAAAATCATTAAAAACAAGGTGAAGCTTTTTATTTTGTGCAACCCACACAATCCGGTGGGCAGAGTGTGGACGGGGGAAGAATTAATGCGGTTGGGAGACATCTGTCTAAAACATGGGGTAATGGTTGTTTCTGATGAAATCCACCAGGACTTCATCTATACAGGGCATGTACATCAGGTGTTTTCAGATCTAAAGCCTGAGTTTCTTAAAATATCCATTACTTGTACTGCACCGACCAAAACATTTAATCTTGCAGGGTTGCAAATATCCAATATCTTTATTGCGAATCCAGGAATTCGAAAAAAGTTTAAAGAAGAAATGATAAAAGGTGGCTATAATCAGCCGAATATTATGGGTATGGTCGCTTGTACGGCAGCTTATTCAAAAGGTGGAGAATGGCTGGAAGAACTACTGATTTATCTTTCTGAAAACTTGGATTTTATTAGGAGTTTTTTAATTAATCGATTACCACGGGTAAAACTCATTGAACCGGAAGGCACTTATTTAGTGTGGCTGGATTTTAATGCATTGGGCCTAAAAGAAAAGGAATTAGAAAATTTAATTATTCATAAAGCTGGACTCTGGCTTGATAAAGGGACTATGTTTGGCGTTGGAGGGGAAGGTTTTCAACGGATTAATATCGCATCCCCACGAATAATTCTTGAGCAGGCGCTTTCTCAATTAGAAAGAGCAATCAATATAAAAGAATTAAATTAAAAGTTAAAAAGTATTTCAACTTTGTTTTTGGTGATAAAATTATCACTTAGCTGCAAGTCACTAAAAGTTTGGGACCATACAATTTAATTATTTTATCACCGATTTATTTTTTAGTATTTACTGAGAACCATTGAAATTATAAAATAAGTGTTTTGATTTTTATATAAATGGGTACAATAAAATAAAAGATTATAGAAACGGAGATGGAGAGATGGATCAATCATATGGTATTAAAATTGACCAAACAGTATTAGATTACATGAAAGGGAAAGGAAAAGATGTGCTGACATTGGATATTATCTTGACCGGTGGCGGCTGCTGTCCAACCATGGAAATTTCAGAAATCGAATTTAGAAAGCCAGAAAAGCCTGACTTATACGATGTTTATGAACAAAATGATACTACATTGTATATAAGTAAAGAAGCTAAGGTAATAACACCCACACTTCACTTCATACTCAAAAATAATTTTATTGGATCAACAGTTGAGGCTGAAGGGCTTAGCGTGAAGAAACAATACTCAGAGTGGTAATAAAAATGGGGCATCGGTTTAATTAAACCGTTGTCCTGTCTTTATTTTATTTCTGATTTTCGATTATCAAGAAATATTTTAGGATAAACAATTGACATAATTAAATTGTGTGATAATATAATTGTACACAATTTAATAACGAAAAAGGAGATGACATATGAGCTTATATGATTATGTAGTAAAAGATGGGCAAGGGGCAGATGTTTCAATGCAAGAATATGAAGGAAAAATCTTGCTGATTGTAAATACCGCAACAGGCTGTGGTCTTACCCCTCAGTATGAAGGTTTACAGGATATGTATGAAAAATTTCGAAAACAGGGTTTCGAAATATTGGATTTTCCTTCAAATCAGTTTGCTAATCAGGCACCGGGAAGTAATGAAGAAATAAAAAGTTTTTGCGAAACCCGATTTGGAGTAACTTTTAAAATGTTTTCAAAAATAGAAGTTAATGGTGAAAATCAGGAACCACTATATGGCTATCTTAAAAATCAAAAAGGTGGTTTTCTTGGATCCAATATCAAATGGAATTTTACAAAATTCTTAGTCAATCAAAAAGGTGAGGTTGTTAAACGCTATGCACCAACGGATAAGCCTGAAAAAATAGAAAAGGATCTCGAAAAATTACTGAAGAATTAGCTGGAAACCGATAAAAAAATTGCTTGCAATTAGATTGGGTGATACAATGAAATCAAATATCTAAAGGAGTGATTTATTTGGACAGTGAAGTTTTAAAATTAGAAAATCAATTGTGTTTTCCTCTTTATGCGACCGCAAAAGAGGTAGTTAAACGTTACAAACCTTACTTGGATGAGCTTGGTTTAACCTATACTCAGTACATAGCCATGATGGTATTATGGGAGCATAAAACCATTAATGTTAAAAGCCTGGGAGAGTTTTTATACCTTGATTCGGGAACCATTACGCCCTTATTAAAACGGCTTGAAGCAGCGGGATTTATTGTTCGAAAACGGGATTCGAATGACGAACGAAATGTTATTGTTTCGCTAACTCTTAAAGGTGAGGAATTAAAAGAACCGGCCAGCAAGATTCCCGAAAAAATCTCCAAATGCCTGCCTATTTCAGATGAAGAAGCAAGAACACTCTATCAAATACTCTATAAAATATTGGGCGATAATTCATGCGGCATAGAATAGCGATCGCCTGCTGATTCTTTTAGGAAATTGAAAGCTCTGTAAAATTACCGGACTGCGATTAAAAGATAAAGTAATGTGACAAACCTCGCTGCGGATTTTTATTTTATCATGTTGTGTGCATCAAGGCGAACAGGCATAGCCTGTACGATCTTGCAGCACACAATGATAAATAAATGTCTGCAGCGAGGTTTGTCGAAACTCTGAAGTCCGGTAATTTTACAGGGCTTGTTTTTATACATAGATGTTGATTTAAAAATCATACAACAATAAGTCGTTTTTTATACTCTTTCTCTTTTAATGAATGAACGTATTTTCCCGGGGTGGTATTGGTGAGTTCATAAAAATCTTTGATCATGTGAGACTGATCATAGTAACCCAATTCGATGGCAAGCTGGGCTAGATTTGTGTCATAAATGTCTTTATCAAAGTCATTGAGATTACTCAGAAGATGTTGGAAGCGCATTAACTTACAAAATAATTTGGGGGACAATCCGAATTCTTCTGAAAACACCCGGTTAATGTAACGAACCGAATAGCCTGCTTCATCGGCCAGTTCTTTGACTTTAATCTGTCCGCCAGTGTCATTGATTTTTTGCAACATCTGTTTTTTTAAATCCACATATTTATCTGAAGCCTGTGAAGTTGTATAGAATTTCAAATAACCGGTCATAAAGGTTTGGATCTGATAATTAAAGTCTCGACTTGAAGTGATTTTTTCAAATAGGGCATTATCATTAATTACATCCAAAAGAGGAACTTCATGTTCAACAAAATCCTTCATAGCGATATTCTTAAATTTAAATGACTGGCCGGGTAAAAATCGGACACCAAAGAAATAATTTTTTACATTACGCACGATTTTAGGTTGCAGGACGGTGCCGCATATTGTGGCGTAGGGCTCCTTTTCATCACAGCAAAACAAAATATCAATACTTCCATCAGGCACTGCGATTACAGAATTTTCACTGAGGTCATTCTGAAAACAGTAAAAATGGGAAATCCCATAATCCATTACCACCGCTTTATAATACCGGGATGCAGCCATAACAAAGTAAGGCTGTTTGGGAGAAACAATTATATTGTTTTGTTTGGAAATCATGGGTTCTCCTTTGTATATTTACTGTGAATAACAGAGAATACTAATAATATATAATAACACACAGAGTAACAAATGAACTTAATTTTTGTGGATTGAAAAATATATTTGGGCTTCCCCAAAAAGGTATAAAGCTATTAATAAAATATTTTATTAATAGCTTTATACCTTTTAAAATCGAAATAGAACTGCCTCTTGTCAAGTCGACAGGAGGCAGTTCTGAGTTCCGGTTTTTTATCGGCTTTTCTCTAAGTGTTTAAGCCGCCGATGGATCGATGAGCACATTCGGATGTGTATTTTCTGCTTCGCACTTTAGATTCATTTCATTAACATCGGCTGTTGTAAACAAACCCATTTTTTTGATGATTTTTACCCAAATCACGGCATAAACAACTAATGCCGCCATTAAGCCAAAGAATATTTTGTAAATCAGAATTCGGGCATCTCCTTCGGCAATATGCCAGATCATATAGATATTACCTAGAATACATAAGATCTGAGGGATTCCCCAAAGGGTCAGCTTTTTATTTCTTCCCGGCATATCCGGGTATTTTTTTCGCAGTATAAGAACCGAAATATTTACTAAAATATAAGAAACTAACCAGAAACATGTTCCCGCCAAAAGTAGGGTGGCCAAACCTGAGGATTGGGTGAATCCTGTAATTAACAGTACTAAATCCCCACCAAAAATCAGAGCAAGACCGGCAACAGCGACATTGTTTTTGTTCTTTTTGTTAAATACTTTAGGCATCATGTCATCTTGTGCCATGCCAGCCAGTATTTTACTGACACTGCCAAGGACTGTATTAGCGGTACTGATACCAGCCAAAAGAGTAACAATACCCATCCAATAAACACCAAATTGGCCCAATAAATTTTCAGCAAACAGCATATGTGGCATCGGTGAACTTGCCAGGGCTTCCAAGGTTACATAATGGGTCATTCCTACACCAAGCATAGCTTGTACTACAAATAACATAACGATTCCCAGAATCATGGCCAGGGTTACATCTCTTTTAGGGTTCTTTAAATCTTTAGCAATAGGAATGACGAATTCGATCCCGATAAATAACCAAAATGCCAAAGCTGCCAGAGAAACGTAACCGCTGATACCTGTTACGGCCGGAGGTGTTTGCGCAGCGGCGGTGATGACGGTTCCGGTGCCCAGATTAAAGAAACTGATAATACCAAGTAAAATTAATGAACCGATTAATAAAAAAACCACGATATTCTGGACTTTTGCAAAAATATCGACACCCTTATAATTAACGAAAAATAATATGGCTAGTAAAAGAGAACTTAAAATCGGGGCAGGAATCATAGGTAAAAACAATTCGTTGATCACCATTCCACACAGTGCCATCTCAACCGAGGAAGCCAGAATCATTGTAATCACATAGGCTGATAAGTTTGAAACAACCGATGCAACCGGACCCAATCCAGCCAGCGTATATTGCCCAAGCCCACCCTCTACATTTGGCATAATTGCGTGGAGTTCACCAAAGGTTAACGCCAGCATAATGTTTAAAAATAGTACAATTGCTAAAGAAATTACAAAGCCAGAACCCGCCAAACCCATTCCTTGACCTAATAAAAGCAAACAGCTTGTTGCAACAATAAGTCCAACACAAACCGATACAGCACTTCCCAGACCTAATTTTTTTTGATTTTCCATGATAATCTCCTTTTCTTTATATAATATTTACCTATTAATTCGAAAATAACTGACTTAAATGTAATAAAAAAGATGCCCAGCCATCGGTTGCGATAGCTGAGCATCTTTGCTCTTGATTTGTACATTATGGAATTGATAGCGGATTGTCGATAGTCTTACTTACTCCGCTATCGCACCGATCACCGCATCCATTTCAATTTCAACGAGCTGGGTCGGGCGGTTAAGCATTGGAGTTCCAACGACTGTGCAAAGGGGCTTAACTTCTTTGAAAATTTCTGAATAAGCTTTGGCAATATCGGGAACAAATTTCATATCCGTTGCATAGACTTTTACTTTTATCACTTCTTCTTTTTTAGAACCAGCCTTTTCCAGTAGTTCCACATGCTTTTCTAAAACATATTTTGTTTGCTCATAGGCACTGCCTTCGCCATAAATGGACCCATCAGGTTGTACTGATGTTGTTCCACCGATATAAATAAAGGGACCTACTTTAACCATTCGGGAATAACCGACTTTTTCTTCCAGTGGGGCACCTGATGAATAATTTGTTCGCTTAAGTTCCATATAATTCCTCCTTAAATTTTCGCTTTGAATCGGTCATAGCGCAGAGCGCTGAGGTCAAGTGAAGGTTGTCCGTCAATCACCATTTCGGATAAAAGCGTACCTACTGCCGGGGATATTCCAAAACCATGGCCAGAAAAGGCTGAGGCCAGGATGATCCCGGGAACTTCTTCCACAAAACTGAGCACCGGCACATGGTCAACACAGACGTCCATCCAGCCAGCCCAACTCCTGACAATTTTTATATCTTCCAGAATCGGGAAATATTTCATAATTCCCCGGCAGATACAGGATGCGGTAAGACTTGTCGAGGTGGGGGTGCCGTTATCCTTATTCACATCTTCCAGCCCTGATGAACCGCCAAAAACGAATGAACCATGGGTGCTTTGATGTCCGTAAAAGTCAGCGGCGGCAGTCCCCAGCATTTGATAAAACATTGGGGGTTGAGCTTCTGTTACAAGTACTTCCAATAAAGCCTGGGTCATTGGAATATCAATCCCGAAGGTTGAAGCGATTTTGCGACTGTCATAACCTGCGGCGAGAATAATGGTTTCACCTTCATAACTATTATTGGGGGTGAGTACCTGTCTTGCCTTACCTTTTATTTTTCGTATTTCAACAACCTCTTCACCAGTGATAAACCGAACACCCAATTGCCGTGCTTTTCGGTAATAGGCCAGGGTGGTTAGCAGTGGGTTGGCATGCCCATCCGTGGGGCACCAACTGGCACCGGTTACTTCTTCTGAAAGATAGGGACAAATCTGTCTAGCGTCATCGCCTGAGATCATGCTAACATCAAGACCACAATCGGTGGCATTGTTAGTCAGACCGGTTAACGTTTGAATATGGGCAGCGGTTTTTCCCAGTCGCAAATTGCCGTCCTGGTAATATTCTACGTCCATTTCTAATTCTTCGGACAATGTTGGCCAAAGATTTTTGATACCAAACATGGCCAGCGGCAATTCGCGTTTATCCCGGCCGGATTGCCGGACGCCGCCGCCATTTCTGGATGAACCGCCATCACCTATATTATCGCTTTTCTCAAGGACAATAACCGAAGCGCCTCTTTTGGCCAGATAATAGGCGGCAGCATTGCCAATGACGCCACTTCCTACAATAATTACATCAGCACAATTTTTCATGTTATTTTCCTCAACTTATTTCATTTCCCAGAACCTTCATTTCGATGGGTCGCATCGGCGCCCGGGACATTGCAGCTTCGATACTTAGCGGTGAAACTCCTAATTCGCGTGCCACAATGCCCTTAACCAGCTTAGCGCAGGTCTGACCCTGACAGAGGCCCATGCCTGTTCTTAAATACCGTCTAATCTCGGTGATGGTGAACATGCCATCATAAACCGCTTTTCTAATTTCACCTTTTGTGATCTCTTCACAGCGGCAGATAATCAGATCATCATCCGGCTGTGCTATATATTCTCCAATCTCACGGGATCGGTCATTTATCTTACTCATTCTCTTCACTCCTAGGTCTATTTGAAAAATCTGGCATTCATTCCCATTTCCTTGGGAACCTTGATGGTCAATAAATTGCTGTGGTCAAAGGCCGGGGCTGATTTCACGTCCACCACCTCGGCTTCGCAGATCGCCTTGCCACTGCGGTCCAAAGCAAAACCCATCATCCCTTTTTGTGGTAATGGTGAAAACTCATAGGGAAGGGTGACGGAAGCATAACCCTCTTCGTAATCTTCATTCAGCAGGAAGATGGACTGCCCTGAACAGGAGGCCACACACATGCCGCATCCGCTACATTGGGAGGCTTCATCCACCACCGGAAGTGCGGTGATGTTGTCACCGATGGTGATGCATTTCTTTTTACAAGCATCCTGGCAGGGGTTACAGGGAATATTCTGGGAGCATTCAATGATGGGATGTATGCCTTTCATGGTTTTAACTCCCGGATAGTTCATGACTTCTTCATTGGTCAGATAACCTTTAGTTAAGAGATTCGCTGAGATTGCATAACCTTCTTCGGTTTTAGTCAGCTCTTTGCCTTTATTTTCAGGACCAAACATGCCTTGCCTTAAACTGAGTAACGCTTTTTTTAATGCTTCTGATTTTAATTCCAATTCTTCATAATCAATAAACCCCAGTCGATAAGCCGCTGCCACACCAGAAATTCGTCCCCCAATCATGGCTGAGCTGGCTTCTTCAATACCTGAAACATCACCGGAAACAAAGATGCCATCAATGGAGGTTTCGCCGTATTGATCACAGGTTGGAACCAATCCGCCTTTGGCAGGGTTATCTTCCATCTCACAGCCGGCCATTTTCAGAAGCTGAGACATCGGGGAGAGGCCTACTGCCAGACAAATGGTATCTATATCAAAGTGCTTCTCGGTTCCCGGGATGAGTTGCCATTTATTGTCAACCGCACCAATGGTAACCCCGGTTACACAGTCGTCACCCTCGGCTTTAATAATGGTATGGGACAGATAAAAGGGGACGCCACACCGGGCAACCTTTGCGGCATGGACACCATAGCCTCCGATTTTAGGAGCGGCGTCCACCAAGGCCACCACTTCGCAACCAGCCTGCATGAGCTGGAAGCTCACGACTAAGCCAACATTGCCGGTACCGAGCATGAGTATTTTCTTCCCCGGCTTCACCCGATGAAGATTCATCATGGTTTGGGCAGCGCCGGCGCCAATGACTCCGGGAAGAGTCCAGCCATTAAAGGTGATCATATTTTCTGAAGCTCCGGTTGCGACGATAATCGCATCCCCTTTGTAATGGACCACTGCATCATTTATTTGGACCGTGATTTCCTTATCCAGAAATAAGCCAATGACAATAGCATTTAAAACCACTTCGACGCCTGCTGCACTTGCTTCCTTTAAAAGATCCTCGCCGATTTTAAAGCCTCTGATTTTAGCCTTATGTTCTATGGATCCGAAAAACTTATGGATCTGTTTAAATAATTGTCCCCCGGGCTTGGCATTTTCATCAAAAACAATTACCCTGAGTCCTTTTTTTCCGGCTTCGATTGCTGCCGAAAGGCCTGCTGGTCCTGCACCAACAACTATTACATCATATCTTTTCATACAAAACCCTATCCTTCCTAAGAGTACTATTTTGGTTAATCGGTTTTTTTAGCGGATACCCCATACTGGGTTTGAACATTCATACCTGCAGTAAGGGGCGTTACACAGGTTCGGACATTGGGTTTGCCATCCACGACCATAACGCAGTCGGTGCATCTTCCAATGGCACAAAACAGTCCTCTTGGTGAATTCTCTTTCTGTGTATGCCGATGAACCATGACCCCTGCTGCCCTTAGTGCGGCTGCAATGGGTTCTGATTGATAGCCTTCCATGGCTTTTCCATCAAATGTAAATATTACTAAATCTTTCTTTTCACTTTCACCCAATATGGGATGGTGCATAATTCTCATTTATATTCTCCAATCTGAATCCTAATTTATTCATCTTGAACAAAAATAAAGCGCCCTGGTTTCTTGTGAGAAACCAGACCGCTTTGTCTGTGTTAGGTATTACTTTAAACTATTTGAGCAAAGTAATATTGTAAAAATCGGAACAGATTGTATTATTTTTTATTATTACATCTTTTTTTAGCTATAATCTAAAGATAGAATGTTCTAGTTTTTAAAGATTCAATCAGCTTCAGTTTCATAACCTAAAAGTTGCAAAAGTGATTCCAAGGTTTTATAATTGGCAGCATAGGGTTCTTCTTTTATAACTGGACACTCATAAAGCCGGGTGGTTCCTAAAATTAATTTCGATGCGAAGCCCATACAGGAAGCTTGACCACAGGCCTTACAATTGGTTTTAGGCAAAAGCTTGTACAATTGTAGGGCATTAGGGCGATCGCGTGTTTCCTCAAAGGGCGTAATGCTATCCCGTTGTTCCCAGGTATCATTAATTAGATCCTTGATATGATCAATCATTTCATAGCACTGGGCTTCATTGGTTAATTGGGTGCAGGTGAGTCCATCATCTTTAATGTTGATGATGTGACTTGCGATTTTGTAGGTGAAAGTTTTGGCCGAGGGAATATAAAGCCCGGTTTTAATCACCGAATTAAGATAGGGCATGACTTCTTCAACGGTGTTGCTCAACTTCGCCCGAAATTTAATCCGGCCGCCTCCAGTGGTACAGGGTTTGATAAAAATAAGGCTGATGGTTTCAAGATACATTAGTTATTCTCCTTTATAAATGCATGCAGCCCGGCAATCAGGGCATCGATATGAGCGATTTCATTAAAATAGCCAATCCCAATGCGACAGGTTCCGCGCTCAACAGTGCCGATGAGGCGATGGGCACTGGGGGCACAGTGCAGACCGGCCCGGATCATCACTTGACAGTTCTGATCAAGAAAGAAAGCGATTTCTTCCGGAACGTGGCCTTTTAAATTAAAGGGAATCACCCCCACGGTTTTGGCAGAATCCTGAGGACCGTATAGTTCGATACCCGGGATAACCTTTAATGCGTTTAAAGCGTAGTCCATCAGAGCATCTTCTTTATGACGGATGTTTTCCAAACCTTCAGCTTCTAAAAACTCCAGGGCTGCCCCGAGTCCGATAATCCCGCTGACGTTCATGGTGCCGGCTTCTAAATGGTTGGGATAGTAATCGGGTTGGTACTCATAGGCCGAATCTCCGCCAGTGCCACCGGAAATCAGCGGATGAATAACCACATCACAATTAACCACCAGGCCGCCGGTTCCCATTGGGCCCAGAAGGCTTTTATGTCCGGTAAAGGCTAACAGGTCAATGCATTGGGCCTGGACATCAATGGGTAGGACTCCGGCCGTTTGGGCGGCATCCACAAGAAAAAGAATGCCTTTATCCCGGGCCAGCTGACCGATGGCGCCAATGGGTTGAATGGTTCCCAATACATTGGAGGCATGGGTGAAAACAAGCAGCCGTGTTTCCGGCTGGATGGCCGCGGCTACATCGTCAATCATGGTTTCACCCTGGACGTTTGCCGGCACCACAGTAATTCGAATCCCGCGATCCCGTTCCAGGGTTTTAAGACAGCGCCACACCGCATTGTGCTCCAAGGCACTGGTGACCACATGATCCCCGGGTTTTAAAATACCCTGGAGCGTCAGGTTTAAAGATTCGGTTACTGAAGAAGTGAAAATGACGGTTTTGGGATCTTCATGATGAAAAAGTTTGGCCAGACGCTTCCTTGTCTGATAAACCAGTCCATCAGCGAGCATGGCTTTTTCATAGGAACCCCGTCCGGAAGTGCCGCCGTTATTGACGATATAGTCATATATTTTTTCAGGAACAATCAGCGGCTTGGGAAAAGTGGTGGCTGCATTGTCTAAATAAACATCCATGGTTTAACTCCTTCTATAAGTAAATAATGATATTATTAGTTATACTATTTATGATAAATGACCCCAGGATATTCGTCAATAGAAATAACAGGTATAATTTGGATGAATGTCATATAGCATAAAGTGGTTTCTAAAATATTTGTTGACAAAATAACATAAACGAAGTATCATATGATTATATAATCATATGATACTTCGTTTATGTTATTTTCAATTATTGAAATGCAAGAGGTTGGTTGAGATTATCGTTATTGAGGTGACTCCATGAAAATCAATAGAAAATTATAGGGGAGGGGATAGGAAAAAAATGAAAAATAAACCGATTATTGGTGTATTACCACAGTACAATTCAAAGGAAAAGAAAATATGGGTTTCACCCCCTTATATGACTGGAATTATTGAAGCCGGAGGATTGCCTTTGCTTTTGCCTTTTGTGAAAGATATAAAAGATATCAGCATACTGGCGAAAAAATTCGATGGCTTTCTTTTTACCGGAGGGCAGGATGTGAATCCAAGCCTCTATGGTCAAACTTCATCCAACGGCGCAAACGAAATATGCCCCAGACGGGATGAGTTGGAAGAAAATCTTTTTAATGCGGTCATGAAAGAGAAAAAACCCATCCTGGGAATATGCCGGGGAATGCAGTTGATTAATGTTGTTTTGGGAGGTACCCTGCACCAGGATATTTTAGGTTTTAAAGAAATTGGAATGACCCTTCAGCATGATCAGGAAACACCATTTGATATACCCGTGCACGAAATAAATATTGTAAAGAATACATTGCTGCACCAAATCTTAGGTGAAGATAAAATTTTAGTCAACAGCATGCATCATCAGGGAATCGGAAATTTGGCAGAAGGACTTTTACCGATGGGCACAAGTGTGGATAATTTGGTGGAGGCTGTTCAAATAAAGGGTTTGGATTTTGGTATTGCGGTGCAATGGCATCCGGAAATGCTTTGGTTAACAGATACCAATGCCCGTAAACTATTTACTGCCTTTATAAAAGCATCCGTAAAATAACATATTAAAATTAACTTAAAGGATAATTAATGAAAAGAAAACAAGGTACAGGGCTTGACAAAATCATATGATTGTAATATCATATGATTATAGAGTAATGTGTATAGTAAGTAATGAAATTTTTATCCCCGACGAGAAACGAGGATGAAATCGAGGTTGTTAAGGAAATATATTGTAATTAGCCGGAAAAATTAAGTAATACAAATAATAAAACGGCGGTTAAAATGGTTGTTGTTAATATAAAGGTTAATTGTATAGAATGAGAAAAATATTTAAGAAAAAAAGGAGAAAAATAAAATGAGTAAAATAGAAATCTATGATCCGGCAATGTGTTGTTCAACTGGCGTTTGTGGACCAGGAGTGGATAAAGAGTTGATGAGGGTATCCACTTTGATTAATTCCCTGGCTTTAGAAGGAAAAAACATTCGGAGATATGGTTTATCTGAAAACCCCCAGGCGTTTGTCACCAATAAAGAGGTTAACGATATGATTCTAAATGAAGGCGTCGAGACACTTCCGATTACAGTCGTGGACGGCGAAATCAAGAAAAAGGGATCCTATCCTTCGAATCAGGAATTTGCAACCTGGCTGGATATGACCAAAGATGAATTAGTTATGAAGCTTTTAAAAGCACAGAAAAGTGCCGGTTGTAGTGGGGATTGCGGTAGCGGTTGTAGCTGTTAAAAATAGATTAACCTTGATAAGATGTAATATATGAATCAAACTGCTGTGATTGTATCGTTATGTGAATGATCTAAAATTAAATTTTACAAGGCTGATTGTAGGCTGTTATGGAGTTGCTGCGTTGCATCTGTTTAGCAGCTTAATTCAGTTAATTAGTTAAGAAAGAGATGGGATGATATGTCAGTTGTCGAAATAATTAAAATCTTATCGGATACCAACCGTTTGAGGATTTTGAATCTTCTGTATGAACGGGAGCTGTGTGTCTGTGAATTGGAGTATCTGCTTGGTATTTCCCAGTCTAATTTATCTAAGCATTTACGGCTGATGAGTAATGCCGGATTCTTGGATGGTCGGCGGGAAAACAAGTTTGCTTATTATCGAATAAATAATTCTGTTCTGATGGAACATCCCTTTTTAAAAGATATCTTTGAAAATGAATTTAAAAATGAAGATTTTTTAATGGAAGAGTTGAATAAGCTGGGAACCTATCACAACAGTAATTTAACATGTCAAAATATCACAGCACTGCTTTAAGACAAGTGGAGGCGGTTGCTGTTAATTAAAGAATGTCAGGGGAACCCATGGATTTAAATCGAATTTACATAGAACTTACCAATCGTTGTAATCTTAATTGCGAGATTTGTTTCAGGCATTCCTGGGATGCCATTGAAGGGGATATGGATTTAGATTTACTAAAGTCAATCCGGGAACAGGTAAAAGAGTTTCCAACACTTAAAGAAGTGTTTTTTGGTGGGATCGGAGAGCCTACCGTATATCGGCATTTTAAGGAAGCAGTCGATTTATTTGAAGAATATCGTCTGTCGTTGACCAGCAATGGTATTATGAATGAAGAAACCGCTCAGTTGCTATGCGAAAAATTTTATGAGGTGTATTTCTCAGTGGATCAATACCACGAAGATACCCAGGGCGTAAAGGATCAGCTCATTAAAACCTTTGAGCATTTTGCGGATTATCACAAGAAGACAAAGTCTTCCACTCCAAAAACTGGGGTTGCTTATGTTCTTACCAAGAGTAATTCACAAGCCTTGTTTGAAATTCTCGACATGATGCGCCATTATGGTTTTCATCGTCTGTCGCTGTCGCACCTGATGCCTTTGAATGAAAAGGACTGTGATGATGTATTCTATAACCGATATGAGAATCCTGAAGGGAAAGCTTTTTTAGAACGGATTTTTACCTACCGTGATATTAAAATCAATATTCCCGACATGGAGTTGAAGACCGAACGACACTGCGCCTTTATTGATAACGGATATATATACATTGATGTTAATGGAGACGTTATGTCGTGTTATCGCTTGGCAAATACGTATGATGAGTATGTATTCGGTTCAAAGAAAAAGGTTCAGAAATACTCTTTTGGAAATTTAAAAGAGAAAAGCCTTAAAGAAATCATTGAAGGACAAGAATACCAGAATTTTAGGGCTACTGTTTACAATAATCAGTACCCATCGTGTGTTGATTGCGATCTCAAGGGCGGCTGTAGCCTTGTTGAGGATACGAAATACGATTGTTATTTCAATACCCCATCCTGTGCAGAATGTCTGTGGGCTAGAAACTTTATCCGTTGTCCATAGTCAAAATAGTATAATCAAAGACCGCTGATTTCCAGAAAAAGAGGACAGATAAAATAGAAATCTGTAAAAGGAGCTATATTGATCGGTTCTTTTTTTATCGGGATAGATAAAGCTCAAAGTAGTTTCGTATTTACCAAAAGTATTAATGAACAGAGGTGTAGCCTAATGTCTGAAGATAACCACGCGCATAATCATCAGGAAGCCGAACATAAACATGATGGATCGAATCTATCCGGTAAAAAAATATTTTGGGTGACGGTATTAAATGCAACCATTACTCTAGCCGAAATCATTGGAGGTATTCTTTCTGGAAGTCTGGCATTATTATCCGATGCGATTCATAATTTAAGTGATACGGTTGCCATTGCATTATCTTATGTTGCAAATAAAATTGCCCAAAAGCCAAAGAATGCTAAAAAAACATTTGGTTATAAAAGAGCTGAAATATTAGCGGCCTTTATTAATGCATCCGTTTTATTGGCTTTATCAATTGTATTAATTGTTGAAGCTTTTAAACGATGGCAGTCACCGGAGATCATCAACGGGACATTGATGATCATTGTTGCGTCCATTGGGCTAGTTGCTAATTTTATTTCCGTCTTTCTGCTTGAAAAAGACTCTCATGAGAATTTAAATATAAAATCAAGCTATCTCCACCTCATTAGTGACACGGTTTCATCCGTTGGGGTAGTGATTGGAGGTATTGCCATAAAGCTGTGGGGAATTGTATGGATTGATCCGCTCATCACCGTATTAATATCCCTTTATATTATCAGAGAAACCTTTCATGTCATCAAAACAACGGTAAATATTTTGATGCAGTCATCGGCAACATTGGATTATGAGGGTATAAAAATAAGTATTGAAAAAATGGATAAGGTGAAAAACATCCATCATGTCCATTCCTGGATGACCAATGAAAAAACCATATATTTTGAGGCTCATATTGATATTGAAGATATGCAGCTGTCCGAGGCAGAAAAGGTTTGTGAGAAAATAGAACAATTTTTGAAGGAAAATTATGGAATCAATCATGTCACCCTTCAGGCAGAAGTTGATAAATGCTGTGATAAGAGCATGTTTAAAGAATAAAAAATACAAATATAAAGTTGCCGTGGATGTATGAATATGGGGAGTCTTTGATGATGAGCAAGCTGAGAGAAGTTGGTGGTATGATTTGGGTCACGTTAACAGAAATTGAAAAACCATAAGGATTGAGGATAATTGCATAACAAAAAAATCGTGCAAAAATTCAAAATCAAGGGTATGATTAAACAATCAGCTTTTTCCTCGTATTCATAAAGCATCATTACCTAATCGAGGTTGAAATTTTTGTTTTTTTTTGTGTTGTACATTTATCGATAAAAAATAAGGAGTTGTGAAAATGCCAAGTTCCAAGGGAACGAATTTGAACCGTATCAATAGTCAATTTCACTGGGGAATTATATTTTTTTTCATACTTTTAGCCGTTGGGTTGCTTCTATCCACCCATTCACGATTGATTTCAATCTATTGGTTAACCGGTATTGCCCTGGGATATATCCTTCAAAGATCTCGTTTTTGCTTTACTGCAGCTACCAGAGATCCCTTTCTCACTGGCAGTACGACCATTACTCGGGCAGTTTTGATTGGCCTGGGGCTGACGACGATTGGTTTTGCAGGTATCAAATTTTTCTTTGCAACCTGGGGGCTTCCGATTCCGGGACAAGAATATATTCAAGGGATCGGTCTGAGTACCATTGTCGGTGGCGTTTTTTTTGGAATTGGAACGGTCTTAGCCAGTGGATGTGCATCCGGAATGCTGATGCGCATTGGAGAGGGATATCACCTTCAAATCATTACCCTGATCTTTTTCTTCATTGGATCCATTTTAGGGAATATTCATCTGGAATGGTGGAATCAGAATTTTGTTTTAATTCCAGAAGGGATATTTCTGCCTGATGTTTTTGGCTGGTTGGGTGCGCTCGGAATCCAGTTAGCTGTCATTGTCGGGCTTTACGTTTTGGCTGTGAAATGGGAAGAAAAACATGATGACTGATTTTAGCGAATGGCTGTGACAGGATGGTTTAGATGCTTATCATTGATCCTGACTTTGGGTGATCGATAGTCATAACTGCCGGATCATGGAAATGAAAATAATTTGGAGAGAAATGAATATGGAGCAAAAGAAGAAATTTGAAGATTGGTTTAAACATTCATGGACTTATGTCACCGGTGCTATTTTATTATCTTTTATGCAAATAATTACGCTGGCCATAACCGGACATCCATGGGGGATTACCAGTGCCTTTGCCTTTTGGGGTTCAAGACTGATTAACGCCTTAGGTGGTGATTCTTATTTTCCTGTGAGTAGCGAAAATATTCAAACCTATCAAGCCTGGTTCCTTCAGGATCCGGTCACCCTTCGAAATATTGGCATTATTGTGGGCGCAACGCTGGCGGCTCTTCTTGCTTCACAGTTTCGAGTCAAAAAAATTAAATCAAAAAAGCAGATTATTGGGGTTGCCGCTGGTGGGCTGCTGATGGGATATGGATCAAGCATTGCATCGGGTTGCAATATCGGCGCCTTTTACAGTGGGATTGCTTCTATGTCTTTATCCGGCTGGGTATTTGGGGTATTTCTTTTTGTCGGAGCGATCATTGGCGGTAAACTATTGATCCGCTTTTTCATGTGACAATTCACTTCATAAAAGTGGGGATTGTTCTGCAAATATTATTCAACAGGGCATGTTGCAAATGAATAAATTATGGTATAATTATCGGATGAATTTTAAAAGATTAGGAAGTGATAATTTATGCATATCGAATATCTGGAAAACTTTTGTAAAGTAGCGATAGCAAAAAGCATTTCTAAAGTTGCAAATGATACGCATGTCTCACAATCGGCATTAAGTCAGCAGATTTCAAAATTAGAAAATGACCTTAATTGTACGCTGCTTGAAAGAAGTAATAAAGGGGTAGAATTGACTGAAAAGGGTAAAATCGTCTATCAATATGCTGATAATATTGTGAGAACGGTTAGTATGATGCGAAAAAAACTGGACGAAAGTGATAATATAGTCAAAGACATCAAGATAGAAGCGTTTTGGACAATTGCCAACTATTCGCTTCCCTGTGTGATGTACAAAGTGAAAAAGCGGTTTCCGCAGAATAATTTCGAAATTAAATCAAATAAATCCCATGATATTGAAGAAAATATTGTGAATAATATCTGTGATTTAGGAGTGATCTATGGAAAACCTAAAAATCCAAAGCTCTCATCGTATAAAATTGGGGTGGATCGGCTGGTTTTGATCGCTACTGGCGACTATGATATTCCAGATGAAATAAAACTGGAAGAATTGCCTAATTACCCATTGATTATATTAAATGATAATATGGATTTCACACATATGATTTCAAAAAAAATGCAGAAGGCTGGGAATCAGCCGAAGGCCCTCAATATTATGTTTAAGAGCGACTCGGTGGAATCGGTGAAGGCTTCGGTATTGAATGAGTTCGGAATCGGGTTTATTCCCTACATATCGATCAAGAAAGAGCTTTACAGAAAGCAGGTCAAGCTGATTCAGATCACGGATATGGTCATTGAATATGAGATGTATCTCATTTATGATGAAAGTACCAATAACAAAGCATTGAATGATTTTACTCAATACTTTAAAGATATTGCCAGGAAGAGTTTATGTTAGGATTTAGTAATCAGGATTTCCCAAACACCATTCATAACTTCTGATGAAGTGATCTGGTGTTTTTTAAATTTGCCGGATAATGATTCGAGCACACAGCTGTGATCGGTGATGATCTTAAGGGTTTCACCGATTTGAATCGTTTTAAGCTCTTTTTGAGTTTTAAGAACGGGAATGGGGCACATATCTCCAAGACAATCGATTGTTTTCAAAGTAAAATCCACCTTGCTTATTTTGGATAAAATTATAACACAGATCGGACGGTTAGGAAAATAAAAATATCAACGTTAAGATATAGAGTGAATATGTGGTGTGATAAAGATTTTTTTGAGGTGAATATTTTATGCTGGAGATAATAATATGAATATCGATATCAGCGTTGTCGTCCCGGTATACAATAGTTCATTATCCATCACAGAACTTGTGACGCGAATTATAAATACCCTTGAAAAGGACAAGGCAACATTTGAAATTATTTTAGTGGATGATTCTTCAGCGGATGATTCTCTGGCGAAAATCACTGCGCTAAGCGAAGGTGATCCACGGGTTCTTACCATTTCGCTGAAAAATAATAGTGGTCAGCAAGCGACCATAAAAACGGGAATTAAGTCAGCAGTCGGCGACGTGGTAGTCACAATGGACGATGACCTTGAACAACAGCCGGAGGACATACCATTGCTGGTAAGCGAATTAAGAAAAGGTTATGATGTGATTTATGGGGCTCCAAATCGGACCGGATATCCTTTTTATCGACAATTTGGATCCAATGTGGTGGATCTCTTTTTTACCATATGTCTACATAAACCTAAAAACAAGCGAGTGAGTAGCTTTCGCGTAATGAATCGAAAAACAGTCGATACCATTATTGCGGACGACACACCCTTTGTATATATTACCGCGATCACTTTAGGGTTCACAAAAAATATCGGAAATATGACGGTGGATTATCAGAAAAGAAAATATGGAAAGTCAAACTACACCATCAGGAAACTGATCAAGCTTTTTTTAAACTTGTTTTATTACTATGGAAGAACGTATGAATAATGAATAAGAATTCAAATGAGATAGGAAAAAAGATGCGTATACAAATTTTAGGTGGCGGAAGGAATCAATTAAGTGGAATCATCAGGGCCAAGGAAAAAGGCCATGAGGTGGTTTTGACCGATTATTATGAGGTTGCACCAGGTCGTGCGTATGCCACGTATAATGAGGTGGTCAGCACCTTTGATGTAGATACCAACATACAAGTGGCTGAAAAATACAGAGTTGATGGGGTTATGACATTAGGCACGGATCAACCGGTATATACGGTGGCCTGTGTGGCGGCGTCACAAAACCTGCCAGCATTTCTGGATAGGGATGTGGCATTGTCGGTTACGAATAAAGAAATCATGAAAGCTGTTTTTACAGAGAATGATATTCCCACAGTGCCTTATCGGTTAATCACAAAAGACGCAAAGGAATCGGATTTTGTCGGACTGGTATTTCCAGTTGTCTTAAAACCTCTGGATAGTCAGGGGCAACGGGGGGTTTTCAAACTTAATACTCCGTCTGAGGTAATAAAAAATCTAGCCGAGACACTGAGTTATTCGCGGCAGCAGAAAGCTTTGCTGGAAGAATTTTATGAAAGCGATGAAATTACGGTAAGTGCCTGGGTGGAAGACGGGAAGACCTGTATTTTAACGATTACCGACCGGGAAACCTTTCAGTTTGAGAAGCATATCGGCATCTGTTTCGCCCATGATTTTCCGTCCAGACATTTGGGCGCATATGAAACTGTGAAAAAGATAATCGACAGAATAACTGACGCCTTTGGTATCAAGAATGGTCCTCTGTATGTTCAGCTGCTGGTGGGGAAGGATGGCATTCTTGTCAACGAAGTGGCCTGCCGGATTGGTGGAGCTTATGAAGACATTTTTATTCCCTATCTCACGGGGATCGATCTTTTGGATATGGTCATTGATTTTTCTTTGGGACTAGAGCTGACATCGTCGGTTGAAGGATATCATCTTTTGGATAATAAGAAACATTTATCGGTGCAATTGTTTTTTGCCAGGCCGGGAAAAGTATTGGATTTAACAGCGGTAGAACAACTTACGGAATTAACCGGGGTCATGGCTGCCGGTTACACGATCGCACCGGGGATGGTTTTAAAAACCATCGATAATGCAACTGCAAGAGCCGGCTACATGGTTATTACGGGTGAGTCTCAGGAGGCATTAAACAAAAATATTGATCAGGCCTTTCACCACTTGAAGGTGATTAATGAAAACGGTGAAAACTTGATTATTCAGCCCAAAAAATATAGCCGAATCGATGAAATTTTAAATAATGAAAAGAGAAAGGGATGAAAATGAAGAGGTTCGGAATTATTTTAAGTCTGCTTTGTCTGGTCTGGATTACCGGCTGTACAGCGACAAAAAATGACAGTCAGGAGAAAGTGATTCGAATTGCGGAACAGTATGGCATTGCCTATGCGCCGGTTCAAATCATGAAAGATCAGGGCATCCTGGAAAAAAATTACCCGGGAATACAGGTGATCTGGGAACAGATGAGCAATACAACAGCTATTCGCGAAGCTATGGTTTCGAATAAGCTGGATGTGGGGTTTATGGCTATTCCACCGTTTTTGATCGGCTGGGACAACGGCATGGATTGGAAAATTGCCACCGGGTTATCGTCAGTACCCACCGGACTGGTGGCAAAAGACGAGATTCAGTCTTTACAGGACATCGAAAATGATGACCGTATTGCGCTGCCGCAACCGGGAAGTGTACAGCACATTCTGCTGGCCATGGCCTGTAAAAAAGAGTTTAATGACCCTAAAAAGATGGATAATTTGCTGGTCACGCTGTCTCATCCAGATGGCATGACTGCGTTGTTGGCAGGCAATGAAATTACCGCCCATTTTACATCAACCCCTTACCGGGAAGCTGAGTTGGCCACCACAGGTTATCATGAAATTTTAACCGGTGAGGAAGCCTTTGGCGGAGACTTCAGTTTTATTGTGGGGGTAACGACTAAAAAACTTCACGACGAAAATCCAGAGGTTTACAAAGCCTTTAATCAATCGGTAGAAGAAGCAATCCTATTTATCAATGAAAATCCAGAAGAAGCGGCGGAAATCCTGACAAAATACTACGATTTATCAAAAGAGGATATTCTGAAGTATCTCACCGCCGAGGATACAGAATATAGTGCGACGGTGAAAGGAATCAAAAATTTTTCTGATTTTATGAACGAAACAGATTATCTGAAGAAATCCTATACCTCTATTGAAGAGGTTGTTTGGGAGAATACGGACTATGCAGAATATTAAAGCGATCTTTCTAAAGCCCTATTCAAAGTATGTTTGGATCGGCATCATGCTTATTGCCTGGGAAGCCATTGCCAAGCTCACGCCTGTGAGTCCTTTAGCTTTTCCGTCACTGGAGGCGGTTGTGGCAGCATTGATCAACTCCATCCTTACCGGTGACATTCTGCTTCAAATGCTTTTTTCACTGGGTCTTATCTTCGTCGGATTAGTTATCGGCGTGCTGCTGTCGTTTGTAATGTCAGCGCTTTCGGTAGTTAGTCCCGTATTTGAAAGCTTTGTGGATACCTGCGTATCGATTTTTCATCCACTGCCGGGAATTGCCTTGCTACCATTGATTATTTTGTGGATCGGCACCGGGAGCAAAGCCATTTTATTTATTATCGTCCACTCGGTTTTATGGCCAATGATCTTAAATATGACTGCTGGATTTAAATCCATACCAGTTGTTTATAAAAAAATAGGACAGAATTATGAATTCAGCAACGCGAAAATTATCTTCAAAATCTACATACCGGCATCAATGCCTTATCTCATTGCCGGACTGAAAATTGGTTGGGCACGAGCCTGGCGGGCATCAATCAGCGCGGAAATGATCTTCGGGGCTTCGGGTGGAATTGGTGGAATCGGCTGGTATATTTTTAATAAACGGGTTTTTATGGATACCGCGGGTATATTTGCCGGATTGCTGGTGATTATTGTTGTCGGTATGTTAGTTGAGGATTTTATTTTCAGCAAAATTGAAGATAGGACCGTCAAGAAATGGGGATTGTCATGAGCGTGATTATTAAAATTTCAAATCTCTCAAAATTATACAATGATCGATCTATTCTCAAAAATATTGATCTGACCATCGAAACCGGAGAATTTTTGTGTATCATTGGTCCTTCCGGAGGTGGAAAGAGTACCCTGCTTAATTTAATTGGCGGATTTATTAAAAGCGATGGTGGATCTGTTAGCTTTCAGGGTGAGACGGTTAATAAGCCTAATCGTGAGTGTATTATGGTTTTTCAGGAGTTCGATCAGCTTTTTCCCTGGAAAACGGTTCAGGAAAACATTGAGTTTCCCCTAAAAAATGATCCTCACCATTATTCTAAAACGGAAATTGCAGCATTGACGGGAACATATATTGATATGGTCAAATTACATGAGTTTAAGGACTTCTACCCCCATCAGCTCTCGGGTGGGATGAAACAGCGAACCGCGATTGCCCGGGCTCTGGTGACGACACCGAAGGTTCTGTTGATGGATGAACCCTTCGGCAGCCTGGATATTCTGACAAAAACTGAATTGCAGGATACCATGCTCGAGATCTGGAAAAAAACCCAAACCACCATTGTTTTTGTAACCCATGATGTCCGGGAAGCCCTTCATCTTGCTGATCAGATTATCATTCTTGGAGATGGCACGGTTCAACAGCGAATTGAGAATAAAACCAAGGACAGCGAAGAGCGGGTGAAAGAAATCATTGGATTTCTTTCACCTTGAAAATACGCACCTGCCAGGGCCGTTCATCGATAAGAGGGGCAAGATTGGTCCCATAGGTCGCGTCGTTAAAAGAATAAATTTCTTCGCAATGGGAGTATAAAAAATCCTGCATTTCTTCATGGACATCAGTTAAATCTCCGTACATTCCATTGTAGGCCGGGTTGTTATCATAAATATAATCCAATTCCTCATAATAGATAATCATCGTAATGTTTCGCGAAACAATATAGTCTTTAAAACGAATGCCCTGTTCATCAAGGAACTGCAGGTTCCGGTAGTCAAAAAAATGGTTGTTGTCAAAGGCGTATTCACTGTTGAGATTGCCTAAAACCACGTCGTTTTCGCTGACAACCTGGGAGATTCGGTTGAGATAATCATGGTATTGGCTTTCGTTGGGTTTAATATGAACGATTGTATTGAGGGTAATGATTATTACGAATAATGTCAATAAGCGTTTCTTCTTGTCCCAGTGTTCCAGAAGAATTGCGGTCATTAAAATCATAAAGGGAAAGATCAGTACGGCACTGGTTACGTTGAATCGACCGATGATCAGGATGCCCAGATTGATGCCGGCAACCATGATGGCGATTGGTTTTAATTTTGCCAGCAGACCCGCGTTTTTATTCTTTAAAAAATAGACGACGGCAACGGCCAGAATCAGGGCAAACAAGAGCAGCTGGAAGCGGATATCGGGCATATAATAGGTAAGGCTCTCTTGGTTAAATAAAGCCTGATAGAAAAGGCCGAAATCCCGACATTTGTTCCAGAAGCCGCTAAAAACGCCAAAGTTTTTTCCGTGTTCCGAATAATGAGTAAGAAAGCTGGGATCCATATAAAGACTGATGCCAACAAAAATCAGACAAAATAGAATAGTAACGCCAATTAAAAGCAGGAGATTCTTTAAATGAATCTTTTTTTTGTGGGCAAAAAACAGATAGGCCAGTCCGATTGTCAGGGCAATGATAAAGCTGTTGGGGTGGATTCCGATGCTGAGGCCGATAACAGTTCCGATCGCAATATCCTGTGAATATCGGTGGTTCTCAATACGGTTCAAAAGTAGGTATGCAGAAAGAACCAGCGCAAAGACAATAATGATTTCCTGACGTGCAAAATGCGACGCGTAGAGATATTGGAGATCAATTGACAATACCACCATTGTTAATAAAGCAGCCTTTGGGGATTGCAGGACGACAAGGCATAAACGATAAAAAAAGTACAGCGTCCCCAGCGAGAACAACAGGGAGATGAGTCGAAAGGTTAGAATATTATAGCCAAACACTTGCATGAAGCCGCCCTGCAGGAGATGAAACAAAAGTCTGATGGCATGGGGATTGCGTTCATAGGCATCAAAAAAAGGTTCGGTGAGCGAAATATCCTGATTGCTTAATATAGCGCGTGACAATCCGCTCAGCCAGGGTTCATCGGAATGCACATAGGGAAAATCCGTTAGAAAGGCGAGATTTACAAGGAAATACACAATCAGATATAAATAGATTAAATTTGGGGGTTGGAAGATTTTTTTCCAGGGTTTCATGCAGGCACTCCAATTTTTGATGATCATATTATAAGTCGAGTATAACATAATCAGGGATACGGCTGTGTATTAAAATAATAATGTGCCATTAATATTAAGAATACTGCATTACAAAGACGCAGGATTGATTACCTTTACATTGGGTTATAATATTGTTAAATAAATAATTAACGAACATGGAGGAAAAGAGATGTCAAAAAAAAGTCGAATTCTAGTATTGTTGGTCGTGATTTTATCAGTGGTAACCTTAAGTGCATGCAGTACCGGGACAGCACAAACGGATACAAAAGATGAAACGGGTGTTGTGGAACAGGCAGTCAACGATTATTTTGCAAATATGCCGGAAGATATCTATAAGATCGATCAGGTCGCTTTTGTAGACAAGGTTAAAGCGGGCGAAGCAATGACTATTTTGGATATCAGAAGCGCAGACGCTTATGCACAGGGACATATCAAGGGTGCCATCAGCATGCCATGGGGTCCGAATTTTGCTGAAAACCTGACTAAGATTCCGAATGATAAACCCGTTATGATTTACTGCGTGACCGGACAGACCGCCGGACAAACCGTTTTGTTATTAAACGTTGCAGGTTTTGACACAAAATCTGTCAACCTCGGATGGAATCTGGGAATTTCAAAGGTTGAAGGCGTCGATGCGGTCACTGAAACAACTGTCAATGCCTTTGATGCATCGGTTAATACCGAAATTGATGCCGATATTCAAAAAGCCATTGAAGATTACTACACCGGTTTGTCAGATGTGGCAGAAACCACCTATGCAAACTACAAAATTACTGAAGATGCTGCCAAGGCTGCCCTGGATGCAAAAGATGCAAGTGTGACATTCCTGGATGCCAGAAAAGCTGACGATTTTGCAAAGGGACACATCGAAGGTGCCGTTAATATTCCTTTCGGCAAAGGCATGGAAACTCAATTCAGCACCTTGCCAATGGATAAAACCATCATTGTTTATTGCTATACCGGCCAGACAGCAGCTCAAACAGTAGCCGGTCTGAGACTTTTGGGCTATGATGCGGTATCACTTAACTCAGGAACAGGAACAGCAGCAACGGGAACTGCAGGATGGACCAATAAAGGATATCCGCTCGTAACTAATTAACCAATAAATTAATTTGATGGGAAAGTGACAGTTGATTTTAATCAGTCACTTTCCTGTCTGTTTGAAAAAAAACAGTAAGGGGGAAAAAACTATGATTACAGAAAGTAAATTAAAAGTTCAGCCGCTGATCGGTTTAGGGTTATTTTTAATGATTGCTATCTTTGGCATTTTAAAAGGTGGTATTAATCAGCAACTGACATTATTTTTAATGACTGGTTTAGCACTGGGGTATATTCTGACACGTTCACGATTTGGATTCGCCGGTGGAATTAAACGGCAGTATATTACTGGTGAAGGGAGTTTGGGCAAGG
Organism: Acetobacterium bakii; assembly: GCF_001263355.1. Lineage (GTDB taxonomy): Bacteria > Bacillota > Clostridia > Eubacteriales > Eubacteriaceae > Acetobacterium > Acetobacterium bakii. Next base: position 68,080 of record NZ_LGYO01000004.1, on the reverse strand, counting down.
CGCTTTTAGTCATGTTCGCATTATCAATGGTATTGGCGGCAGTGATCCAGTTTTCGGCAGCTATGAACGGCACGCCTATTCCGGGACTCAGCTCCGTTAAATTCTTAAATATTTCGATCCTGCTTGGCGGTTTTATTTTCGGTATCGGCATGATGCTTGCCGGAGGATGCGCATCCGGAACTTTAAGTGACGCAGGCGAAGGGGAAGGCCGTGCCATCATTGCATTGGTTGCCTTTGTACTGGGATCAATTCCCGGAGTGATAGCACAAGATAAACTCAATGCATCAGCGATCGGACAGATCGGTATAAAAATGTATTTGCCTGATGTTATTGGCTATCTGGGAGCTATTGCCTTATCGTTTCTGCTTCTGTTTGGTTTATATCTGATTGTTCGGAAATATGAGAATTTTCGAAAAAAAGAAGGGTATTTTCAAGAAACTGTTTATGAAGATCAGGAACTGCCAATGAAACAGGAACATTTTAAACTATTCAGCTATCCAACCTTCCATAAGGTCTTTGTGCAGCGATGGAGTTTTATGATAGGCGGTATTCTGATTGCGATAATGTTTGCCTTTATCCTGATAACCACTGGTCACAGCTGGGGGGTTACCGGGCCGTTTACAACCTGGGGCGTGGCTTTCTTCCAGATGTTTGGCATTGAATTTGCTTCACCTGCCTTCGCAGATAATGTTGCCGCAGCCAACAACGGGATTCTCAATGATCCGGGCTCACTCCGGGATTTCGGGATAATTTTCGGTGCTGCTATTGCGTTTCTATTCGCCAGCCGATTCACATTAAATTTCAAGTTTAAATTAAAAGACGTATTTTACTATCTCGTAGGTGGATTAATGATGGGCTTTGGCGCTCGACTGGCGGGCGGATGTAATATCGGGGCATTGTTCTCGGGAATTTCTAATTTCTCCTTGTCAGGGTGGGGCTTTTTTATCACATTGGCAATGGGCGGAATATTCGCTTTGAAAGTGTTTGCTGGCAGTGTGGATATTATTCCTCCGGATCGTCATCAAAAAGCTTCGGAAACTGGTAAAGAGAAACGCAAGGAAAGCTTTGCTTTTGAAGAAAAATAAACCGGGAAGAACAGCTTAGAAGAGAAATACGAAAAGACACTATAATAAAAAATCGTCGATTGACATAGAAGGAGGAAAATAAATGGGAAAAAAAGTATTGATTGTCGGAGGAGTTGCCGGTGGCGCTTCGGTAGCCGCAAGAGTAAGAAGACTTGATGAATCAGCAGAGGTTATTATTTTTGAAAAAGGACCCAATGTGTCCTTTTCAAATTGCTGTTTGCCAAATCATCTAAGTGGGATGATTGAAAATAGTGAAGACCTGGTGCTGATGTGTCCAACAAACTTTAAAAAGCAGTATAATATCGAAGCGCGGATAAATAATGAAGTGCTTAAAATTAATAAAGATAAAAAAACAATTCTGGTTAAAGATCTGTTGCTTGGCAAAGAATATGAAGAATCCTATGACACCTTATTTCTTTCTCCAGGAGCCAACCCAATTGTTCCGAAGATCGAAGGGTACGACAAAGCAAATGTATTTACCGTTAAAAATGTGGTCGATATCGATAAGTTGAATAAGTTTGTTCAAAATGGGGTGAAAGACATCGTTGTCGTCGGCGGCGGATTTATCGGCGTCGAAGTTGCTGAGAATCTGAAATTGTCACCTGCTGGTTTTAAGGTCACACTGGTGGAACAGGCCGATCAGATTATGGCTCCCTTTGATTATGACATGGTTCAAATTCTTCACAAAGAGCTGCTGGATAATGGTGTCGATCTGATTGTTGGAGATGGAATTGCCAAAGTAACTGATGGTTTTGTGGAATTGGCTTCAGGCAAAAAAATTCAGGCACAGGCAGTGGTAATGGCCATTGGCGTCACACCGGATACTAAATTGGCAGTAGCAGCCGGATTGGAAATCGGAGAAACCCGGGGAATTCTGGTTGATCATAACTATCGAACAAGTGATAAAAATATTTATGCAGTGGGCGATGCCATTGAAGTCTATCATCAACTGACCCATTCAAAAACAAAACTTGCACTTGCCGGTCCGGCACAGAAGCAGGCAAGAGCTGCCGCCGATAATATGTTTGGGATTCCAGTTCACAACATCGGGATAATTGGTTCTTCATGTATTAAGATTTTTGAAATGAACGCAGCTTCCACTGGATTGACTGAAAAAGCCGCTCAAAAGGCGGGCATCCAGTATGACTCTGTATACATTATCCCAGGTGATATCGTTGGGATCATGCCGGGTAACAGTCAATTCTTCTTCAAACTGGTTTACGAAGTGCCCACCGGAAAAGTCCTCGGTGCTCAGGCAATTAGTCGGGGTGATGCTACTAAGCGTGTGGATGTTATTGCGACAATGATTACAATGGGTGGTACCCTTGAAGATTTAAAAGAATTGGAGCTTTGCTATGCACCAGCCTTTAGTACCGCCAAAGATCCGGTGAATTTTGCCGCTCTGGTTGCTTTGAATTTACTCAATGGAGAATTTAAGCAGGTTCCAGTCACTCAGGTCCGGGAATTGGTGGAAAATGACGCATTTATTATTGATGTCCGTGAACCAAACGAATATGAAAAGAGTCATTTGCTCAATGCAGTTAACATTCCCTTAAGTCAATTCCGTCAACGTTTGGACGAGATTCCAAAAGATCAACCGGTCTATGCCCATTGCCGAAGCGGTCAGCGCAGCTACAACATGGTCAGAGCATTGGGCCAGTTGGGTTTTAATAATATCTGGAATATATCCGGTTCCTATCTGGGTATTTGTTTTTATGAATATTTCAACGATAAGGCTCAGGGACGCAAACCAATCGTGACGGACTATAATCTCAACTAGGTAAGAGACACATTTAAATTGGTTGTTTTGAAAAGAAATTTTGGGGTGCAGATAAGCAAACAACGATTCATCTGTTTTATAACTGATGCGATTGTTATTATCTGTATCCTATTTTTTTAACCTGGGATTACTTCATTGCTGTTGGCAATTGGTGCATTCGTATTTTCGCTTTTTAATAATGATTGAATGATTATAAAGCTGATTCGGATGTTTTGAGGATTCTTGAATATATCTGATATCAATTTGATTGAAGACTGGTCTCCCCCGTGATAAGATAGAGTAAAGGAGATTGCATGCAAAATAAGAAGAAAAATAGTTCAACTAATAGATTATTGACTATCGGCACCTGGCTGGCAATTCTCATTGTCTGGTTTACGATAACGAAGCTTGGTCTTGTCTCGCCTTTGGTCGTCCCTTCTCCGGGAGCAGTTTTTCAAACCTTCTTGAGTATTTTAGAAAATGGCTATAACGGCAGAAGTTTATGGGCACATTTAGGGATCAGCTTTTACCGATTGTTTGTGGCTTCTTTATTGGCAATTGTGACAGCCATTCCGCTTGGCCTTTTAAGTGGGTATTTTGAAAAAGTAAGGGCTATTGTGGATTCCATCGTTCAATTTTACCGGCCATTGCCGCCACTTGCTTATTATGTGGTATTGATTCTTTGGCTTGGCATTGATGAATCATCCAAGATTACCCTGCTTTACCTGGCCGCATTTGCGCCTATTTATGTGGCCTGCGTGTCGGCGGTTACCAACATCAATCAGGACTATATTTTGAGCGCAAAATCACTGGGTGCAAATGAACGAGATGTGTTTTTTAATGTCGTTTTTCCTGCCAGCCTTCCCGATATTTTCACCAGCATCCGAACTGCCATCGGTATGGCTTATACCACTCTGGTTTCGGCCGAGATGGTGGCAGCAAGTTCCGGAATCGGTTGGATGGTCATTGATGCGTCACGTTATTTAAAAAGCAGTGTTATTTTTGTGGGTATTATTATTATGGGGATTACAGGGGTACTCATTGATTTAGGTCTGAGAGCTCTGGAAAATAAGATTGTATACTGGAAGGGATATCAATAGGTGAAAAATCATGAAAAAATTGACAGCTAAAATTGTGCTGATCCTGGTCATTGCCGTACTGTCAGTGGCGCTGATGGGGTGTGAAAATGGTGGGACAGAGGGTGAGTTGCCTAAAGAAGTGAATATCGGCTATTTGCGGGTGCCTAATGATGAAATGGTGGCAAAGACCATGGGAATCTACGATCAGTACTTTACGGATCAGGGGATCACCTGTAATTTTATTATATTCGATTCTGGCGTGGATGCCAACAAGGCTTTGGCCTCGGGTAGTATTGATTTCGCAACAATGGGCAATACCAATGGGATTATCGCTTTATCAAGTGGGTTGGATGTGGAGCTTATCTGGATTCATGAGGTATTGGGTAAGATCGAAGGACTGGCGGTGAAAAATGGCTCAAACATTAACAGTGCTGAGAATCTCAAAGGACAGAAAATCGCCACCCCTTTTGCAAGTACTGCTCATTATAGTCTGCTGAATTATTTAAAAGAAGCGGGCATTGAAAATGATGTCGAACTTCTGGACATGCAAACCCAGGATATTGTAGCAGCCTGGGAAAGAGGCGATATTCAAGCTGCCTATTCCTGGCAACCAACCCTGGGAGAACTGTTGAAAAACGGGTCCATGCTTGTCAGCAGTGAGGAAATGGCTGAAAAGGGATATGTAACGGCGAATGTTTGTCTGGTTCGCAAAGAATTTTCAGGCAAGTATCCCGAACTGGTGGCCAATTTTATAAAATGTTTAAGTGAAGGCGGGGATACTTACCGCCGTGATGGACAGCAAAGTGCAGCGGCCGTAGCAAAAGAATTGGAAATTACCCCGGAGGAAGCCTTATTGCAAATGGAAGGTTCCCTCTGGTTAACGCCACAAGAGGCCCTGGGTGCTGACTATATGGGAACAACGGATACACCGGGCCATTTTTCCAAAATCATGAAAGATACTGCAGATTTTCTGCAAACCCAGCACTCCATCGAGATTTCTCCATCTCAGGAAGCTTTCGATGCATTTATTAATCCGATATACATTGAAATGTCGCTGGAGAATTGAGAGAAAACGAATGAAAGATAAAAATTTAGGTGATATCATAATCGAAATCAAAAAGCTGGGAGTCGACTATACCGGCAGCAACGAGCCCGTTAAAGCAATTCATGATATCAATCTGACCATCCACAGAGGCGATTTCATCTGCGTTCTGGGTCCGTCGGGATGTGGAAAAAGCACGTTGCTGAAGGTTATTGCCGGATTTTTAAAACAAACGGAAGGTACCTTCCTGATGAATGGAAAAGAAGTGGTGGGGCCGGATTGGAACCGCGGCGTGGTTTTTCAGTCGGCCTCATTATACCCCTGGATGAGCGTTCGAAAAAATATCGAATTCGGACCAAAAATGAAAAGATTGCCAAAAAAGGACATTACAGAAATTGCCACGCATTATCTGGAACAGGTTAATCTGCTAAAATTTGAAGATCAGGTAATTTTCGAGTTGTCCGGCGGCATGAAACAACGGGTTGCCCTGGCACGTGTTCTGGCCAATGAGCCCGAGGTGATGCTGATGGATGAACCTTTAGGGGCTTTGGATGCACTGACACGGATTCAAATGCAGAAACTCATCCGGGATATCTGGAAAAAGAATCACAATACCATTTTTATGATCACCCACGATGTTGATGAAGCACTTTCTTTGGGTACTCGTGTTTTGGTAATGTCTAGCAGTCCGGGTACGATTATCAAGGAACTGAATTTAGATTTCATCGAAAATGCTGTTGATTCCCGAACCGGTCGTGTGCAGATTAACGAAGAATATCTTAAACTGAAAGAAGCAATTCTGGATTTGATTGATACCTGAATGATACCTGAAAAACAGACCTTTTAGTGGGATACCGGTATTTAGAATCGGTATCTTTCTTTTTATTTGTTAAAAACGGGCAAGGCTGTGACAAAGGCCTTTGTGGTTTCAACGGTAAAGCGATGTCGAAGAAATCTCGCAAAATTGGATAAAATTTTAAAAAGGATGTTAACACCATGATACCATTTAATAAATCCCCTCTTTTGGGAAAAGAACTGGATTATATGCATGAAGCCATTACAGCCAACCACATCAGTGGGGATGGGCCCTTTACAAAGGCCTGTACCGATTGGCTCATTGATCAGACAAAAGCCACAAAAGTTTTGCTGACGACCTCCTGTACGCATGCGTTGGAAATGGCGGCTAACCTATGTAAGATTAAACCGGGAGATGAGGTGATTATGCCATCCTTTACCTATGTCTCAACGGCCAATGCTTTTGTTTTACGGGGGGCTAAAATCGTCTTTGTGGATATTCGGCCGGATACCATGAATATGGATGAGAATTTAATCGAAGCGGCTATTACAGAAAAAACAAAGATCATCGTACCCGTTCATTATGCCGGGGTTAGCTGTGACATGGATAAAATCATGGCCATTGCCCGACAGTATAACTTGTTTGTCGTTGAAGATTCGGCTCAGGGAGTAATGGCAAAATACAAGGGTAAGGCATTGGGGAGTATTGGGGATTTAGGGTGCTACAGCTTTCATGAATCCAAAAATTATTCAATGGGTGAAGGCGGAGCCATTTTAATCAATCATAAAAACTTCGGTGAACGTGCTGAAATTATTCGGAATAATGGAACCAATCGAAATGACTTTTTAAGAGGTAAAGCGGACAAGTACACCTGGGTTGATGAGGGGTCCTCTTATTTACCCAGTGATATTAATGCCGCCTACCTGTTGGCACAGCTTGATGAAGCACAAAAAATCAACCAAAGGCGTCGGAACTTATGGTGTCAATATGGTGAGCTGTTAAAACCTCTGGCCGATGAAAAAATCATTGAGTTGCCATATGTTCCAGATGAATGTGAGCATAATGGACATTTATTTTATATCAAGCTTAAAGATATGATCGAACGGGATCAACTCATTCATTACCTTAAAGAAAATGAGATTTTCTCCGTCTTTCATTATATTCCATTGCATAGTTCCCCGGCGGGATTGCGATTTGGCAGATTTAATGGGAAGGATCGTTATACCACCAGAGAAAGCGAACGTTTATTGCGATTGCCCTTGTTTTATGATCTTTCTGAGGATGAATTGATGGCTGTGGTCGAGAAAATCTATGAATTCTCAGTCAAGTCTCATGGAATTTGAGAATAGTCAGAGAAGCAAAGGTGTTCGGACAATAATAAAAAACCGATTGGATATAAGCAATTATCCAGTCGGTCTTTTCAGGTTTTAAGATAGTTTATGCAATTAAATTTCGGCAATAATCTTACCCATTTCGCTGATATCATATCCTTCGATACCCTCAAATTCAAGTTTGAATTCTTCAGAATTCAGGATGGCTAAAATTGCCTGAACAGCGGGAGAATCAAAATCTTCTCGCTTAATCACCAAATCGTAACGTTCAGTTTGCAGCGGAATAAAGTCCACGCTTTTAACCTGTTTTGCAACCTTTTCCTGGCCCAGAGCAACATCAGCTCCACCTCGGCCAACCGTGCTGGCTACAGCAAAGTGGGACTGGCTCTCCCGATGATAACCATTAATGGTATTTCCGTTAATGCCCAGAAGCCGGAAATGTTCATCCAGCAGGATCCGGGATCCGGAACCTTTTTCCCGGTTAATCATGGTGATATCCGGTCGAATTAAATCACTCCAGGTTTTAATGCTTTTGGGATTCCCTTGTGCCACGTAAAAACCCTGAACGCGACAGGTCAGGTGAATGATTACGGTGGGAATGCCGGGGAGGAGCCGTCGTACAAAGGGAACATTGTATTCGCCGGTATCCCCATCCCATAGATGGGCTGTGGCAACCTGAACAGTACCGTGATACAAGGCGACCAGGCTGTTATAGCTGCCGATATAGGAGCGGAGTGCCCGAACACCCTGGGGGTGTTTTTCAATATGGCTGGATAATACGTCAAGCATTAAATCCTGTCCGCAAATGATGAAATCTTTACCAGTGGATTTGGGGTTTGGATGAAACGGGGGTTCCTCTGATTTGTCAATTTCATCCACGGGAATAGCAGGTTGGATACACTTAGAGCGGGCAATGTAAGCTTCCACATCACTGAGTGTAAAGCGTACCTTTCGGCCGACCTTATATGAATTTAATTCATCTCTCTTTATGAGTTCATAGACGGTGTTTTTAGCAATTTTAAGCATGTCTGCAACATCCTGGGCGGTTAAGGCGATATTATCCATTTGAAAACTCTCCAATACACAAATTATGAATATACAAATTATAACACGTTTCAATACGTTTGACAATTTTATATCCTGGTTTTTCTTGACATATACTGAATAAATAAATATAATAGATTGAAAAATGGCAGTTCATAACGTTTCATAACATTTAAAGCTCTGACAGAGTTATCAAATTAGCGCTGAAAATAATAAATAGGGAGTGATTAGTATCGATTTCGATTTCTCACCGGCATGGATTTCAATCAAGGTTACCTTAACATCCACCACAATCATCTTTTTTCTGGGTCTTGCCACAGCCTGGCTGATGACAAATTACAAGGGAAGATGGAAAGGCTTAATTGATGCCATTTTGACACTGCCCCTGGTTCTGCCGCCCACGGTTGCAGGTTTTGCTATTTTAATAATGATTGGTAAAAATGGACCCATTGGTCAATTTCTTGAAATATTTGGGGTTAACATCATTTTTTCATGGTATGCGGCGGTTATTGCCGGGATTGTGGTTGCCTTTCCACTGATGTATAAAACCACCATGGGGGCATTTGAACAAATTGACACGAATATCTTAAGTGCCGCCAGAACACTGGGGGCATCGGAATGGAAAGTCTTTTGGCGTGTGGCAGTTCCTGTCGCCTGGCCCGGAATCGCATCGGCAACGGCACTAACCTTTGCCAGATGTCTGGGAGAATTCGGAGCGACCTTAATGGTTGCCGGGAGCATTCCCGGAAAAACCGAAACCATTCCAATTGCCATTTATTTTGCCACCCAGGGTGGTAACATGGAGGTTGCCCTGATATGGGTATTGATTATTTTTGCCATTTCATTAACGGTTTTAGTATTTATGAACTATTGGAATAACTATAAAAAGAAAGAGCGATACGGTGCTGGAGAATAATCAAATGAATTTTTCAATCGAAATAAAAAAGAAACTTTATGAGTTTCAGCTTGATGCAAAGCTCCAGTCAAAAGAAGACATTATTGGGATTCTAGGGGCTTCGGGATCAGGAAAAAGCATGCTGCTGCGTTGTATTGCAGGTTTGGTTAAACCCGACGAAGGGACGATTATTATCAATGGAAAAACATTCTTTGATTCTGAAAAAAAAATCAATTTATCCATGCGCGAACGAAAAGTGGGGTTTTTATTCCAAAATTATGCTCTCTTTCCCAATATGACCATTGAAGAAAACATTGCCTTTGGCTTGGATAGTTTTTCTAAATCAGATAAAAAGAAAAAAGTGAATGAATTAATGGAAAAATATCATTTAGGTGACATTGAAAATCGTTATCCTGCTCAGATTTCCGGCGGACAGCAGCAGCGAGTTGCACTAGCCCGGGCAGTGGCGGTTGAACCGGATATCTTATTATTGGATGAGCCGTTTTCTGCTTTGGATGTGCATCTCAGAAACCATATGATCAGAGAAATGTCTGAGTCGTTGAAGCAGTATAAAGGAATCGCTCTTTTTGTAACCCATAACATGGAGGAAGCTTATCAGCTATGTGATCACATAGCAATTTTTAATAAGGGAAAAGTTGAAGCGTTCAATGAAAAGAAAAACGTATTTCAGCATCCGGTGTCAATGGAAGCTGCGAAAATTACCGGGTGTAAAAATCTCTCAAAAGCAGTAAGGCTATCGGAGAATGTTATGGCGATAGCGGATTGGGGTATTCAATTAAAAACAACCGTGGAAATAGAGTACGAAGTGGGTTTTGTTGGCGTAAGGGCCAATAATATCAGAATTGTTGAAAGCTGCACTGAAGAAAATTGTTTTAAAGTATGGCTGGCTGATGAAAATGAAGCCCCATTTCGGACATCATTATTTTTAAAAATAGGATCTGAGCCAGAAAACTCAGATGATTTTCAAATTCAATGTATCATAACCAGGGATCAACGCGTAAAAATCACAGATACAACAAAACCTTTTTTTATATACATAAATCCTGAGTATGTGTTTTTTGTTGAAAAATAAAAAAACACGCGAAATGTTATCAAATGCTTCGGACTGTAAACAAAGCAGAAAAGTGAAAACCGTCCTGGGGACAATGATTTATCATTGTCCCCAGGACGGTTTTTTGGTACCGCTATTTTATTAAATAAACATTCAAGCCACATCTGTGACGGTGATATTAAGAGTTGTATTATCCGCTAAATTTATTTCGTAAGGGGTTATCGTTTTATCCCCATCCTTGAATATCCGTATCTTTGGTCGCATACAATAGCTTTCATAGTTTTCGGTGACGATGCCGGTTAAACCGTTGCTGAGTTTAACACAAGTGCCAATGGGATAAGGTGCTATTTTTCTAATAAAAATGCTGACAAGATCCGGATCAAAAAGAGTGCAGGAAGAACCCATAATGTATTCGATGACTTCGGATGGCTTCACCGCCTTTCGGTAGGGACGATCTGAGGTCATTGCATCATAAACATCGGCAATTGAGATGATCCGCCCAAATAATGAGATATCACTGCCCATGATGTTATTGGGATAGCCACCGCCGCCGTATTTTTCGTGGTGGTCACGAATTCCTATTTTTGAAGATGTGCTGATACTAAAGCCCTTTTTAATATAGTTATAGCCAAGGGAAGAATGGGCTTTTAATTCCTCAAATTCATGATCGCTGAGCATGCCGCTTTTGTTGAGAATTTCTTTCTTTACAAATATTTTTCCAATATCATGAAGGATTGCGCCTAAACCCAAATTGCACAAATCTTCTTTATTAAAGCCAAGCGAAGTACCAAGAACGATGGATAAAACCGCAACATTAACTGAATGGAAATAAGTGTAATCATCAAAAACCTTTAAATCCACCATATTGATCATCATGTGCTGGTTTCCCAGAATTTCATCGACGATTTGTTCAATCTGTTTCTGCATGCTTATGAATTTCTGTTTTGCTCCGGAACTTTTGCTTTCAGAACAAATGAAAACATCTTTAACACTTTTGACGGTTTGAGCTCGAACGCGTTCGTCAATGATGTTTGCTATGATGAGATCTTTTGAAATGTCATCATCGACATAAATACCATTAAAATTCTGTTTTTGAATCCCTCGTATGTAATCCTCTGTTAAAACAGTGTTTTGAACAAGGACAAGTTCTCCGTTTTTCCCGAAAAGATTGTCTCCAAGGAGCATTCCTTCACGCAAGCAAAACGTTGGTACAAATCGCATAAAGTGTGATCCTCCCTTTCTGTTTCTTTCAGTTTGTATATTATTTAAGCCTTGAAAAAGGCAGAATTAGGCTAGAATTAATACAATAATTTCCGCTTAATTGTATAACTTCGACTACGGGATGTCAATAGAATTATTTTGGGAAATAGTGCTTAAAATCAATTGTTTTTATATTGAAATATGGAAAAGATGAACCATTTGACGGGATATACATAGTATGCTAGTATAAAGCAATAAGTAAATATTCAGGGGAGCTTGTGAGCAGGCTGAGAGGAAGTGATTAAGCTTCGACCCTTATAACCTGATTTGGATAATACCAGCGTAGGGACGAAACATTTAAATTGTGATAATTTAGTGGGAAGTGCCGGCTGGTATTTCCCACTATTTTTTTAAGAGAATAGCAAAGCGACTTAAGTAGGTATCGCATGATTAGGCCATTGACACATCTTTGGAAAGTGCTTCTCAGAGATGACCGTTATTAGTATTTTAGTAAATGGAGGAAAGACTTATGCTCAAAAAAACCTTTCAAGAAGTTAAAGAAAAAACACCATTGGTTCACTGCATTACCAACTATGTAACCGTTAATGATTGTGCCAACAGCTTACTGGCCTGCGGCGGTTCGCCAATTATGGCGGATGACATTGGTGAGGTTGAGGAAATTATATCAATTTGTAACAGTCTGTGTATTAACATTGGCACCCTTAATGAACGATCAATCCTGTCGATGCTGGCGGCCGGCAAAAGGGCCAATGAATTGTCCTACCCCGTCGTCCTTGACCCGGTTGGTGCCGGAGCTTCGACCTTACGGACTGCCACCGCCTTTAAGCTCATCAAGCAGGTGAAGTTTTCAGTCATTCGCGGTAATATTTCAGAGATTAAAACGGTTGCCCAGGGTGCTGGAACTACAAAAGGGGTGGATGCCGATGCCAGTGATGCAGTGACTGGAGAGAACCTTGAAGATACCATTGCCTTTGCCAAAAAGCTTAGCGAAAAGACGCAATCAGTCATTGCCATTACCGGAGCCATTGATATTGTGGCAGACAGTCACAAAGCTTATGTGATCAGTAATGGTAATGCCCTTATGTCTAAGGTATCGGGAACCGGATGTATGCTCTCAGCCATCATCGCGGCATTTTGCGGCGCAAATCCCACCGCGATTCTTGATGCCACCGCTGCCGCTGTTTGTTTTATGGGTCTATGTGGTGAACTTGCCTTTGATCGGCTGGCTTTAATGGGCGGGGGAACCTCAACCTATCGGACCCTCCTGATTGACTTTATGAGTCAGGTGAGCCCTGACATTCTGGAAGGAGGTGCGAAAATTGAAACTCGATAATACCTCACTGCTCTTGTATGCTGTGACCGATCGCATGTGGCTGGGCCGCAATTCGCTGACGGAGCAGACTGAGACGGCGATTAAGGCAGGCGTTACCTTTGTACAGCTTCGGGAAAAAAACCTTGATTTTGAAAGTTTTCTAAAACAGGCAAAAGAGATAAAAACCCTGACCGATGCATACCATATTCCTTTTGTCATTAACGACAACGTTGAAATTGCTCTGGCCTGCGGGGCCGATGGGGTTCATGTGGGACAAGAGGATATGGCAGCAGGAGATGTTCGCAAACGCATCGGTGATGATAAAATCATGGGAGTATCGGTTTGTACCCAGGCACAGGCAATTTTAGCAGAAAAAAACGGGGCGGATTATCTTGGGGTAGGCGCCATGTTTACCACCAGTACTAAGGCCGATGCCGATACCGTAACCTATGAAATTCTCAGGGAAATATGTGCTGGAGTCACCATTCCCGTGGTTGCCATTGGCGGCATTGATCAAAAAAATATTTTAACCCTAAGACGAAGTGGTATTGTGGGAGTTGCTGTTGTTTCGGCTATTTTCGCACAACCGGATATTGCAGCTGCAACCGCTGAATTACAACAGCTGGCAGTGATCATGGTGAACGCATGAAATTAAAAGGAGCAATTTTCGACTTTGACGGAACATTGCTTGACTCTATGAAAATCTGGCTCACCCTCGGTGAAAAATATATTGCATGGAAAGGCCTGCCCCCGGCTTCCAACTTATATGAGGAACTCAAGTCGCTGAGTCTTATGGAGGCCGCCCGATATTTTCAAAAGGAGTATGGTATCCAGAACAGTGAGGAAACCATTATCAGCGAGATTAATGCCCTGATTGAAGATGAATATCAAAACACTTTTTTGCTTAAGGATTCAGCCGAAGATTTTCTCAAAAAATTAAAAAATGCCAAGGTTAAGATGTGTATTGCTACCGCCATGGAAAGATCTTTGGTTGAGGCTACTTTAAGTCGATTAAAGATTGCTGATTATTTTTGTGGTGTCATAACCTGTGGGGAAATCGGCTTGGGGAAAGACAGCCCGGAAATTTTCTTTCAGTCATTGGAACTGCTGCATACCTCGAAAAATGATACCGTTGTGTTTGAGGATGCCCGCCATGCTGTTGAAACAGCGAAATCTGCGGGTTTTTTAGTGGCAGCGGTATATGATCAAAGTGCGGAAGAGGATAAAGAGAGAATAAAGGCTGTGGCGGATTGGTATCTTAATTCCTTTGATGAATGGGAGATGGAAGAATTATGAAAAAAATTCTGACAATTGCAGGTTCGGATTGCAGCGGCGGAGCAGGTATCCAGGCGGATATCAAAACCATCACCGCCCATAAAATGTATGCGATGAGCGCAATCACTGCCCTGACCGCTCAAAATACCATCGGGGTTTATGGTGTCCAGGAGGTAACGCCGGAGTTTGTCGCCCTTCAGCTGGATTGTATTTTTACTGATATCCGCCCGGATGCGGTGAAAATCGGGATGGTATCCAATGTGGAGATCATCAAAACCATTGCCAATAAATTACTGGAATATAAGGCGAAAAATATCGTCTTCGACCCGGTGATGGTTGCCACCAGCGGAAGTAAGCTCCTCAGTGACAATGCCGTCAATGCTTTGGTCCAAAGACTGCTACCCGTTGCAGACATCATTACCCCGAATATTTCTGAAGCACAAAGCCTGTGGGGTTACCCGGTTGAGTCACAAAAAGATATGCTGGACGCGGCCATTTATCTTTCGATAATGACCGGCAAAGGTGTACTGATTAAAGGGGGACATCTCACCGAATGTGCAGATGATTTGTTCTTTATTAATGGTCAGGCACACTGGTTTACCGCGCCTAGAATTGATAATCCCAATACCCACGGAACCGGATGCACCCTTTCCTCAGCCATTGCCTGCAACCTTGCTTTGGGATGTACCATGGAAGAAAGTATTAAAAATGCCAAGGCCTACATCACCGGAGCCCTCATGGACGGACTTGACTTGGGAAAAGGCAGCGGGCCTCTTAACCACATCTATAAAATTATATAATCAAATTATTTGACCTTTTTATGAGGTGCTTTCGGTTGCAGGCGCATAAATAATGAGGTACAATGACGTTAATTTAAGAAATTTCGAGATTGAATTTTTGCCATAATATCAAATATTCTTCTTTGGGAATTGCGTAAATAAGCAATGTAGAGTTATTTTAACAAAAATGAAGGAGATCGCTTATGAGTACAGATAGAGGTCGAACGTTAACACAAATGGTTCGTAATGGTGGTTGTGCGGCAAAACTTGGACCAGGTGTTCTTTCGGATGTGCTTAAGAATCTCGCGCCAATTAAAGATGAAAAACTGCTCATCGGACTTGAAAATTCGGATGATGCAGCAGCATATGCCATTAATGATGATCAAATTCTGCTTCAAACCCTTGATTTTTTTACGCCGGTGGTGGATGATCCGTATACTTTTGGGCAAATTGCAGCAGCCAACTCATTAAGTGATATTTATGCAATGGGAGGAAAACCTTTAATTGCATTGAATATTGTTTGTTTTCCAGTTTGTGAAGATTCGAAAATTTTAGGGGAAATTCTCAAAGGTGGAATGGATAAAATTGCTGAAGCAGAAGCCTTGTTGGTAGGGGGACACACCATTGATGATATGGAGCCCAAATATGGCCTTTCTGTAACAGGAACAGTGGAACCGGGAAAACTTCGGGGTAATTGCCATGCAAAACAAGGTGACATACTGATTTTAACTAAGCCGATAGGACTTGGTATTATTAACTTAACAGTTCGGGCTGGGATGGCATCTGAGGATTCAAGTAAAGCAGCAATTGAAACTATGAGAACTCTTAATAAAAAAGCTTGTGAAATCATGGGGAATTATGATGTTCATGGATGCACGGATATTACTGGCTTTGGTCTCGGCGGCCATGCAATGGAAATGGCAAAAGCAAGTAATGTTTCCATCCATTTGGATTACCATAATCTACCGATATTGGATGAAGCGGAAAGCTTTGCAGATATGGGATTTGTTCCAACAGGAACATATCACAATCGAGCCCATTGTAACGGAAATTATTTTTCAGAATTATCGGCATTAAGCGAAGACATTATTTTTGATCCGCAAACTTCAGGAGGTTTATTGATTTCGGTAAGTAAGAAGACCGGAGAAAATTTGTTTAAAGAATTAAGCGAGAATCTTGGAATTCATGTGAAAATTATTGGAAGAATAGAACAAAAAGAAGAATTCTTTTTGTATTTAGATGAATAAACAGGATAAAGTTAAGTTTCTTGCCATTGGAGTTCTGAAAAATTATTTCTAAAAAAGGAAAATAAAAAGCTGTATAATAAATAAACAATGCGAATTGAATAGTGTTGACACGATAGAATACTGTTGATATAATCGGTTACAATATTTAGAACAAACTCCGAGCAAAAGTATCTAAGGAATTTTTATGATATTGCGCTAAAGCATTTATGCTTTCGGGTTATACGGGAAACGGTATAGCCTTCTGTTTTTGAAAAGGAGCATTAATTTCACAAGCGTGTGAACTTGCGTGTTAAGTATGGTTTTTTTGCTATGCCTTGCCTTCTTTTCTATTGAAATGTTGGCGAGGTATATTTTTTGTTTATTTTTCAATGAGTTTCTACTAAATGATAATAAAGACGAAGAGAGAGTGTGAACATGTTAAAAGGGATTGAATTAACTCAAGCGATAGACATATTGCTTGAAAATGTACAACAGGTAGAAACTACTGAAATAAAAGGTATCTTAGAAGCATTGTCAAGAATTGCAGCCCAGGATGTAGTTGCCCCCCTCGATAATCCACCATTTGATCGATCGCCAGTGGATGGGTATGCGCTCATTGCCGAGGATTCAACAGGAGCAAGCCTGGAAAAACCGGTTAAATTGAAGGTTGTCGGCAAGCTTTTTGCCGGGGACTATTCGGATATTCGCTTGAAATCAAACCAGGCAATTCGGATTATGACCGGGGCCATGATTCCTCAGGGAGCAAACTGTGTGATCCGGCAGGAATCTACCAATTACGGGGAAGATATCGTTGAAATTTATGAGCCATTAAAAACGTTTCAAAACTATTGTTATACTGGTGAAGATTTCAAAAGAGGCAATCGGTTAATCTCAAAAGGAGAAAAATTAAACTTTGTTCACCTTGCACTTTTAGCAAGTATGGGTTACACCACCATCAATGTGTATACTCAGCCAAAAGTAGCCCTGCTTGTCACTGGAGATGAATTGGCTATTCCTGGCAGTGATTTAGGCCCTGGAAAGATTTATAACAGCAATCTGTTTTTAATTGCGGCACGTCTCAAGGAACTTTCAATCATGCCGGTATATTTACAGCAAAGTGGCGATGATGTTGATATTGTTATTCAGAAGCTTAAGCAGGCAGTATCGGTGGCGGATTTGGTGATAACAACCGGGGGAGTATCGGTTGGGGAAAAAGATATTTTTCATCAAGTATTACCAAAGATGGGTGCAGATCAAAAATTTTGGAAGGTTAAACTAAAACCGGGGACTCCGGCTATTTTTTCAACCTATAAAAATATACCCATACTCAGTTTATCCGGCAATCCGTTTGCGGCACTGGCTACCTTTGAACTTTTGGCACGTCCCGTTCTAGGAAAAATGGCAAGGGATGCATCACTGCTTACAACAACGACTACAGCAACTATGGAAACAGATTTTTCGAAAAGAAGTAAAGGGAAACGATTTGTCCGGGCAGTATATCAAAACGGTAAAGTGAAATTGCCGGAGAGCGGCCATGCGTCAGGAATGGTTGCATCCATGAAAGACTGCAATTGTTTAGTCGAAATTGAAGCGGGAAACAATGGAACTAAAAAAGGCGAAATGGTTAAGGTCATTGTTTTATAAATGCTCTTAAGTTTATGCCAACCAAAGCGGTGGAATGGAGAACATGATGAATACTCCTAAATTACTTGCCATTAGCGGCGTTAAAAATTCAGGTAAAACGACACTGATTACAAAACTCATCCCTGAGCTGGTCAAACTTGATTTAAAAATTGCAACCATCAAGCATGATGGGCATGGTTTCAGCGCTGATCATGAAGATACCGATACCTATCGCCATAAGGCATCCGGTGCCTATGGCACGGCAGTGTTTTCAAATACCAAGTATATGCTTGTTAAAGACATGCCTCAGTGTAATGAAGCGATGCTGATACAATCTTTTCCAGAAGCGGATCTTATTTTGCTGGAGGGATTTAAACTGTCAGGCTATCCAAAGATTGAAATAATACGGTCAGGAAATTCACAAACGAGTGTCTGTGATGCAGATACGCTGATTGCTATGGTGACGGATCTCCCACTCATGGCCAAAAGTGAAGTACCGGTTTTCGGATTAAATGATATCGATTTAATTGCACAATTCGTATATGAATGGACTTGTGAAAAATAACAAATTTTGGAGGAATATATGGGAAGAAGAGGCAAAATAACTGCAATTTGCACAAGTGTGGATAAAGGCACTCCTAAAAGAAATATACATCAGGCAATGATTATTAAAAAATATGGTGTTGAAGCAGACGCACATGCAAGCTTCAAGTCACACAGACAAGTGAGTTTGCTGTCATATGAAAAGATTGAGGAATTCAAAGCAAAAGGTGCTGAGATAAAAGATGGCGCTTTTGGCGAAAATATGATTGTTCAGGAAATCGATTTTACAAGCTATCCGATCGGTACACAGTTTCGGTCTGGGGATGTTATTTTAGAGCTGACACAAATTGGGAAAGAATGTCATGATCACTGTCAGATTTATGAAACCATGGGAGAATGTATTATGCCAAAAGATGGCGTTTTTTGTAAAGTCATCATGGGTGGGATAATCACTGAAGGTGATTATCTCCACGTTGAGGACTAGTGAAGAAAGCAGCTATTCAACCAGAATATTTGGAGTGTTAAAGAGAGGGTGATTAGAAATGACCGTGGATATGAATATTCTAAAATCCATACCAAAAATAGACGAGCTCTTAAAAAGCCCCCAAATGACTCGCGCGATAACCAACTACGGGAAAACAGTTGTTGTTAACTGTGCAAGAATGATCACAGAAGAAAAAAGAAATGCTATGGTAACCGGTGATCGGACAGAGTTGATCGATCCCGAAAAATTGGTCGACCAAATTGAAGAGCGAATTTACCGGGAAAGCAGAATGAGTTTGCGACCGGTTATTAATGCGACCGGTATTATTTTGCATACGAATTTAGGACGTGCGATTCTCAGTGAAACTGCAGCCCAGGCGGTTTACGATATTGCAAGAAATTATAGTACATTGGAATACAACTGCGCCACCGGGGAACGGGGAAGCCGATATAGTCATATTGACGATCTGTTAGGAAAGCTATGCAGTTGTGAAAGCGCTCTGGTTGTGAACAATAATGCAGCAGCTGTTTTATTGATATTAAACACCTTGGCTAAGGATCAGGAAGTTATTGTTTCAAGGGGCGAGCTTGTGGAGATTGGTGGAGCTTTTCGAGTACCTGAAGTAATGGAACAAAGCAATTCAATATTAGTAGAGGTTGGCACTACCAATAAAACGCGTATAAGAGATTATGAAGCGGCCATTCATTTTGAAAAAACTGCGGTACTCTTAAAGGTCCATACCAGTAATTATAAAATAATGGGATTCACCGAAGATGTATCACTTCACGAATTGGCCGAGCTTGGCAGAAAAAATGATATTCCGGTGGTTTATGATTTAGGCAGCGGGGCGTTTTTTAAAGCAGGGGAATATCATTTAAGTGATGAGCCAAATATAACAGATAGTCTGAATTCCGGGATTGATGTCATTAGCTTCAGTGGAGACAAACTTTTAGGAGGACCGCAGGCTGGGATTATCGTGGGTAAGAAAAAATATATTGACATGATGAAAAAAAACCCATTAACTCGAGCCATACGGGTAGATAAAATGACCCTGGCTGCCCTTGAAGCGACACTCAGACTTTACTTCGATATGAACCTTGCAGAAAAAGAAATCCCAATCCTTTCAAAGCTCTTAATCAGTCAGGATGAATTATTAAAAAAAGCAGAACAGCTATTGGCGTTGCTCGAGAATATACCAACGCTCACAGCCACCATTATTGAAGATTTCGGACAAGTTGGAGGTGGTTCAATGCCTAACCAGATGATACCCAGTGTTTGTGTAGCAGTGGAAACAACCCTATTTTCAGTGAATGCCATAGACAAGCAGCTGCATCAGTCTGAAATACCCATCATCGGAAGAATAAACAAGAACCGCTACTTGTTAGATCTGCGAACCATTGAAAGCAAAGACCTTGGATATATTGCGAAAGAGCTTAAAAAAATAGTTGAATGAATCTGGAGACATGAATGAATATCATTTTAGGGACAGCAGGACATATTGATCATGGAAAAACAAGCTTAGTAAAGGCATTGACAGGGATTGATACCGACCGATTAAAAGAAGAAAAAAAACGTGGCATTACTATTGAATTAGGTTTTGCCCATCTTGAACTCCCCTGCGGTAATCGTGTTGGCATTGTTGATGTTCCCGGACATGAAAAGTTTATTCATAATATGCTGGCAGGTGCCGGCGGTATTGATATGGTAATGCTGATCATTGCAGCGGATGAGGGAATAATGCCCCAAACCATTGAGCATTTCGGAATTCTGTCTCTTTTAGAAATAAAACATGGATTGATTGTTATCACAAAGAAAGACCTGGTTGATGATGATTGGATTGAAATGGTCGAAGGTGAAATTCTAGAAAAATTTCAGGGAAGTTTTCTAGAAAATGCACCAATCATCTCCGTATCGGCACATACCGGAGAAGGACTGGAGCTTTTAAAAAATACGCTTTCACAGATGGTTGGAAAGGTGGAAAATAAAAAATTGACAACGCCTTTCAGACTGCCCATTGACCGTGTTTTTTCAGTTGATGGTTTTGGTACGGTGGTAACTGGAACATTGATTGAAGGACGTGTTAAAGTTGGCGAAAATGTTATGCTCTATCCCACATTGGAAATGCCTAAAGTACGAAGCTTACAGGTTCATGGGAGTCCTGTGGAAGTGGCAGTTGCGGGACAGCGGGTGGCTGTGAATATATCCGGAATAAAAAAACACCAGGTGTCCCGGGGACACACCATCGCTCCAATTGGCAGTATGGAAAATACAATGATGGTTGATGTAAAACTCAATATCCTTGAAAGTACTAAACGGACTATAAAAAATGCCAGCAGGGTTCATTTTTATCATGGGACAAAAGAACTCTTAGCTAAAGTTATTCTTCTTGATAAAAATCAACTGGAAGCCGGGGAATCGGCCTATGTACAGTTACGGTTTGAGGAAGAGCTTTCATTAAAAGTTGGCGATCACTTTGTTATTCGTTTTTTCTCGCCCCTTGAAACCATTGGCGGGGGTGTTGTTCTGGATGCGAATCCGGTAAAACACAGACGAAATCAACCAACAGTAATTGATAGCATGACGATTAAAGAAAATGGGACAAAGAAAGAAAAGGTTTACCTGGCAATTTGCGAACAAAGTAAAAACCTGAGAACAATTGACTATATTAGAGATCATATTGGAAAAGAACCCATTACAAAAGAGCTGAATAAGCTGGTTGAAGAGAAGGCAATTATTCAACTGAATGATTCGCTCTATCTTTCAAAGGAATATTTAGCAGTCTTGAAAGTCAAACTGCTTAAATTGCTACGGGAATTTCATAAAGCTTACCCTTTAAAAGAAGGAATGAATAGAGCCGAAGTAAGAGGAAAGCTCATACGAAAAGCGCAGGTTAATGCCATTGACAGTATTATTAATTATTTTATCGATAGAAAAATAATTCGCTGGGAATCTGAATTCATCAGTCTCCCGGACTTTACGGTTGTTTATAAAGAAGCGGACACTGCGTTATTAAATGAGGTTGGAGATCTTTATAAAAGCAATGGGTTTTCACCGCCGTCACTGGATGATCTCGCTAAACATTATGGAAAAAATAAACAATATACCGGGGCAATTACGATGCTGAAGAAATCTGGAACCATCGTGTCTTTGGATTTAAAATACTTTATCCACAAAGAATATTATGAAAAGGCATTAGCATTGTTAAATGCGCATTTTGAGAAAAATGATGAAATTGCATTGGGAGATTATCGGGATATGCTGGGGGTTTCTAGAAAATATGCGGTCGCTTTGCTTGAGGAGTTTGATAAAAAGAAGATTACCAGGAAAGTCGGAGAAGGAAGAAGACGTTATAAATAAAGTAGCCTTTAAGGCTTATATACAATAATTTGATTATAGGTTGGAGGTAGGAAGATGGAAAATAGTAATATAAGGGAAATCATTGAGAAATATTGTGAAATAAAAGATGACAGAAAATATATCAAATGCGCAAATGCATTTAAAGCGGCAGAAGAATTAAATATTGGTGTTGCAGAAGTTGGGAAATTTTGTCATGGAAAAAATATAAAAATTATGGGTTGTCAACTTGGCTGCTTTAAATAATAACGGATAAGAGGTGAGGAAAATAGTAAACAAAATTCATCATGTTCCGAATATGATTTTAATCGGTTCAACCGCCAGAAACAGCGGAAAAACAACCATGGCAGTTGCAATTATTCAAAGATACAAAGAAAAATATCCGGTGATTGGGGTAAAAGTAACAACCATCGCTAAAAAAAACGGTGGCTGTATCCGTGGTGGAGATGGCTGTGGTGTTTGTTCCAGCCTGAGCGGCGATTTTGAAATTTCAGAAGAGCTAAACAAGTCCGGCAATAAAGATACATCTATGCTGTTGGCCAGTGGCGCTGACAAGGTGTATTGGTTAAAGGTATTACACAGTCATACTTACGAAGGATTCGAAGCCCTGCTGAAAAAAATACCAAAAGATGCACTGATTGTTTGTGAATCAAACAGCCTGAGAAAAGTGGTAAAACCCGGTTTGTTTGTCATGGTTAAAAATACGGAAGACAACCAGCTGAAGAAAACAGCAAAAGAAGTCATTGATCAAGCGGATATTGTTTTTGAAAACTATTTTCAGGATGATTTCGATGAGCTGATTAACGAAATAGATATTCGTATGAATTTGTCAAAAGATGTGAGTCGATGAACAGATCATTTTCGCCCAAGTGTTATTTATCGGCTGGTGCTATTCTTGGGTTTTGCAGATCGGCGGGTCTTTTTACCATTTATGCTCAAATAGGTGACGTAGTAACCAAATGAAATCCTACTAATCGATTAGTGCCCATTTAGATGACAATTTAAAATTGCCACCTAAATGGGCACTGATCTTTGAGGAAGTGCTTGCATAAAAAAATGAGGTGTGATATCATCTTTCAGATGTATTGATAAGGGAGTAGATGGGTGCTGGTGTGTCCTCTGGTCTTCAAAACCAGTAAGAGTAGTGAAGAGCTGCTTAGGTGGGTTCGATTCCCACATATTCCCGCCAATTGAGTAGTTGAATAACCAAAATTAAGCCATTCATAGATTGAATGGCTTTGTCGTTCGGTTATTAAATTTTAACAAACATAAAAAAGAGAGTAAAATTCATTTTTTACTCTCTTTTTTTATGATTTTTTGATAATCTTCAGGGGTGTTGATGTTATCCATTGCAATGCTTTTGTCATCAACATGAAAAAGCTTGTAGTCATATTGATCGATCAGACGAAATACCGGGGCCGAATTTTCTTTGATTATTGGATAGATTTTTTTATAGCTGCTGGTTGGATAAATACCAATTAAAGGTTCTACTTTACCATTTTGACACAGTAAGGTGATTTCATTCCCCTCTTTTTCATGAAAGTTCATCATCGAAAGAACCGTGCTTTCTACAATCTGGGGAACATCGACACAGATAATAAAACAAAATTCGTTTTTGGCAGCTTTAAAGCAGGAATACATCCCGCCCAAAGGTCCTCGATCTGTGAATTCATCCATTACCGGTGTGATGGATGAGACGTCATGGGGGTAGCCGGAAACGATGATATCAGTAAAGCCCATGGACCGCGCCGTTGCAATTTGGGTTTCAAGAAATGTCTGACCATCGAGTTCAAGTTCCGCTTTGTTAACGCCCATGCGTCTGCTTTTGCCTCCAGCCAGGATAATAAAGGAAATTTCATTTGGTTTCATAAAACAGCCTCTTTCTAAATTAGGTATAATTTCGGTTATTGGCATTACTCTTCAGAATTCATTATAAGGAGTATGAAGTGTTGAAGTCAAGCGCAAGATGAAAATATTACATAAACAAAAAGGAATTTGCGAAATCAGATTATTCGGTTCGAACAATGACCGGAAACTGCCGGACACTGGCAAACCTGGAAGATGAGCCAGGCTGGATTCAGATGAGTCCTGAAGATTGTGAAAAACTTAAGGTTAAAGAGGGTGAATTGATTCGGGTATCCTCGAAACGGGGAACCACGATCACCCGAGTAAAGCCAACAGAGCGGGTTAAAAAGGGAGCTACTTACATGACCTATCAATGGTGGGTTGGTGCGTGCAACGAATTAACCGTGCCATATCTCGACCCAGTGAGCAACACCCCTGAATCAAAGTATTGTGCTATTAATCTTGAGAAAATAGACGATCAGGCCTGGGCCGAGACGTCTATTAAGGAATCCTACGAGAGCATTCGAACAAGTATGGGCATTGATACAGCCAAAAGGGAGTGGAGAATATGAATTATTTTGTAAAAGGCAATCCAGACTTGTGCATTGGATGCAGAACCTGTATGATCGGATGCGTTGTCGCGCACGAAGGCGAAAAAATATTCCAAATGAAACCCGGCGACTATGTATTTAATCCCAAACTGGATATTGTAAAAACAGCAACTATTACAGTGCCGGTACAATGTAAACACTGTGAAAATCCATCGTGTATGAATGTCTGTCCGGTGGGAGCCATTGAAATGATCGATAATACAGTGGTAATATATCAGGATAAATGCATCGGTTGTAAAACCTGTATGATTGCATGTCCATACGGGGCAATTGATCTGGTGTTAGCCAGTGATGGTAAAAAACAATTGGATAACAGTTACCGAATGGTTGCCAATAAATGCGACCTCTGTGTCGGAAGAGAGGAGGGACCTGCCTGTATTCAAGTCTGTCCCACCGCTTCATTAAAACTCGTCACCGAGGAAGCTGTGGTAACTTCTGTTTCGAACAAACGGACGGCTTCAGCAATTTCATTGTCTCAGGTAAAAGGGTAACACAGTTTTGAGAGGCTGATATGACTGTATTGGAGTAATGTATTGATAAATAATGGTGACTTATACTTTGAGTTAGTCAATATTTTACTGAAAACCTTAAAAGACCAATAAATTACGAATTTATTGGCGGTAGAATTCTAAAATAATAGCAAAAAAAGATAAGAATTACACAAATGATTAAAAATGCAACGGTTCACAAGGATTGAAAGTGGCGAGAAATTGTCGCTAAAGAGATAAAAAACGGATATTCTTAATTTTCCAGTAAAAAATACGCATAAACAACATGAAAAATCAGAATGATTTCGGATAATTCATTTCAAGAAATTCTTATTTGATGGGGTTGAAATTATAGGGTAAATATTTGTTGTGAACGGAGATCTGTTTGACAATACACACAACCATATGACATAATTAGGACAAACTTGATTACTAAGAAGAAGGAGGATGTATTATGGGAAAACAGATACTAACTACTTGCCCTTATTGTGGCGCGGGTTGTCAATTATACCTTAATGTAAACGATGGTAAAATTGTTAGCGCGACCCCAGCAGCAGGTAGAACCAATGAAGAAACCTTATGCCTAAAAGGCCGTTATGGCTGGGATTTTTTAAATGATCCGCAGATTCTGACGAAACGGCTTACCAAGCCATTGATCAGAAAAAACGGAATATTAGAAGAGGTGGAGTGGGATGAAGCCATCAGCTATACTGCTGGTCGACTTTCAGAGATCAAAGCCAAATACGGTCCGGATTCAATTATGGGAACAGGCTCTGCCCGTGGCCCAGGAAATGAAGCAAACTATGTGATGCAGAAATTTATGCGTGCTGCTGTTGGTACGAATAATGTGGATCACTGCGCCCGAGTCTGACATGCTCCATCTGTAGCGGGTCTACAGTACTCATTAGGAAGCGGCGCCATGTCAATGGGCGTACCAGAAATTGAAGATGCGAAGTTATTATTTATATTTGGTTATAATGGAGCGGATGCACATCCAATCGTAGCCAGAAGAATTGTAAAAGCTAAACAAAAGGGTGCAAAGTTGATCGTTACCGATCCTCGTATTACAGAATCAGCACGAATTGCAGATATGCATCTCCAACTAAAAGGCGGATCCAACATGGCATTAATTAATGCGATTGGAAACGTCATTATTGCTGAAGGTTTAGCAGATAAGAAGTTTGTTGAAGATCATACCTCAGGGTATGAGGAATATAAAGCTATTGTTGAAAAATATACACCGGAATATGCTGAGCCGATTTGTCATGTGTCGCCTGATCTTATTCGGGAAGCAGCGAGAGCTTATGCCAAAGCCGAAACATCAATGATCCTTTATGGAATGGGTGTATGCCAGTTTGCCCAGGCGGTTGATGTTGTAAAAGGACTTGCCAGTCTGGCACTCTTAACTGGAAACTTTGGCGGGCCAAACATGGGTATCGGTCCAGTTCGAGGACAGAACAATGTTCAGGGTGCTTGTGATATGGGTGCTCTACCTAATTGTTATTCAGGATATCAATCGGTTACTGATGATGCAGTCCGGGAAAAGTTTGAAAAGGCCTGGGGCGTGCCATTATCAAATAAGGTTGGAATACCGCTGACACATGTTCCTCATCGTGTTCTTGAAGAAAAAGACGAAGCGAAGAAAATTCATGCCTACTACATTTTCGGAGAAGATCCGGCACAATCAGATCCTGATCTTGCAGAAATTCGAGAAACACTGGACAAAATTGATTTTGTCATTATGCAGGATATTTTTATGAATAAAACCGGTCTTCATGCAGATGTTATTTTACCTTCGACTTCCTGGGGTGAGCATGATGGGATTTATTCCTGTTGTGATCGTGGATTCCAAAGAATTAGAAAAGCAATCGAACCAAAAGGTGATGTTAAAACCGACTGGGAAATCATTTCTTTGATTTCAACTGCCATGGGTTACCCCATGAATTACAAAAACACCCAGGAAATCTGGGACGAAATGAGAAGTTTAACTCCAAGTTTCTATGGTGCGACCTATGAAAAAATAGAAGCATTAGGAAGTATTCAATGGCCATGTCGGGATGAATCCATGGAAGACAAGGGCACACCATACCTTCATAAAGGAGGGAAATTTGCGCATCCAGACGGAAGAGGAAAGTTCTTCGCTTCTGAATGGCGGCCGCCTTGTGAAGTTGAAAGTTCAGAATATCCTTACTCACTGTCAACGGTTCGAGAAGTAGGACACTATTCGGTTCGAACAATGACCGGAAATTGCCGTGCATTAGCAAACTTGGAAGACGAACCGGGTTGGATTCAGATGAGTCCGGCGGATTGTGAAAAGCTTAATGTTAAAGAGGGTGACCTTATTCGGGTATACTCCAGACGGGGAAGTCTTATTACCCGGGTTATGCCAACGGAACGGGTTAAAGCAGGTGCGACCTACATGACTTATCAATGGTGGATCGGCGCATGTAATGAGCTGACAACTCCATATCTGGATCCCATCAGTAACACTCCTGAATCGAAGTATTGTGCCATTAATTTGGAAAAGATCGACGATCAGGCAAGTGCAGAGCAGTTTGTCAAGGATTCATATGAGAGTATTCGAACAAATATGGGCATCGATACTGCCAAAAAAGGAGTGTAGGATATGAATTATTTTGTAAAAGGTAATCCTGACTTGTGTATTGGCTGTAGAACCTGTATGATCGGGTGTGTTGTTGCTCACGAAGGTGAAAAAATATTTCAAATGAATCCATGGGAATATGTATTCAATCCAAAACTGGATATTGTAAAAACAGCAACCATCACTATACCCGTGCAATGCAAGCATTGTGAAAATCCTGCTTGTATGAATGTCTGTCCGGTGGGCGCTATTGAAATGATTGACAATACGGTAGTGGTATTACATGATAAGTGTATTGGCTGTAAAACCTGTATGATTGCTTGCCCTTACGGGGCCATTGATATGGTAGTAGCCAGTGATGGAAAAAAACAATTGGATAACAGTGATCGCATCGTTGCGAATAAATGTGATCTTTGTATCGGAAGAGAAGAAGGGCCAGCCTGTATTCAAGTCTGTCCTACCGCCGCATTAAAACTTGTCACCGAAGAAGATGTTGCAGTTTCTGTTTCAAACAAACGGACGGCCGCGGCTATTTCCCTGTCTCAGGTAAAAGGATCATAAAATATTCTCAGAATACATGATGATGACTGTATCGGAGCAATGCAGAGTCTTATAAAGTATACTCATGCCGACCTTTGATACAGTCTATTTTTTGAGAGGTTAATTTTACCCCGGGCAGTCGCCAAATGAGTGCTCGTATTCACTTGACGACTGCCCAGGAATCAAAGAGAAACTTGTAAAGCCCGTTTCTTGCGGTTCTTTGGGATAATGAATGTGAAATGATTAAGAGAGAGGAGGCGCTGCAAACTTGAATACCTTTTTAAAGCTAGCCGTGGTAAAAGTTAAAGGTGAGCAATCGGATATTGTTGATGAATCGATTATTACAGAATATCCATTAAAGCTTTATGTAAATGACAAAGAGTTTAACACGTTCTACTGCACACCGAAAGATTTAAAAGAACTGGCAGTAGGATACCTCATGAGTTGTGGTGTGCTAAGCGGAAAGCAAGACATACTGAGTATAGAAGTCCTAGAAAAAAAGAATCTTGTAAAAATGCAGGTCGCTGAACAGGTTACCAGTCCTCTAAAGGAACCATTAGAGAAACCGATAGTAATTAAAATTCAAACCATCTATCAAATAATGGGAAAAAACCTTAAGCCAACAGAACTTTTTTTGGAAACCGGTGGATTTCACAGCGTTGCAATCTATAATGGGGATCAGGAAGTCATTACCATTATGGACGTAGCACGTCATAACGCAGTGGATAAGGTAATTGGATATTGTGTTATGAATGATATTGATTGCAGGGATAAAATCCTTGTGGTCAGCGGAAGAATGTCTTCGGACATGATTTTAAAGGCCGAGAAAGGCAACATTCCGGTTGTATTATCAAAGTCAGCACCGACGAGTTTAAGCATTTCACGAGCTGATGAAGCAGGGATTACTTTAGTTGGATTTGTTCGGGGCGAACAAATGAATGTTTACACCCATCCAAATCGAATTGATCTGGGTGAGGAAACATTTCGAGCCATTGTAAAAAAAAAAAGAACAAATTATTTGAGAAATTCTTTTCTATATTTAAGATCTTAAAAGAAAAATGGAGGGTAAAATGAATAAAAAATTAGGTTCATTTGTTGTAGCTTGCAGTGATCAATGTACAGGCTGCAAAGCTTGCGAAATCGCATGTTTTGCTTCACACAACCAAAAGGGTAACAAAGTTGCGCACACAGTAGGAACCGTGGAAATACCTGTCACACCGAGATTGTTTTTAATTAAACTTGAGAGTAATTGTTTGCCGATTCAGTGTAAACAATGTGAAGATGCACCTTGCCTGAATTCATGTTCAGCGAAAGCAATCACTAAAGTTGATGGAGTCCTGTTTGTTAATGAGGATCTTTGTATTGGCTGCAAAAATTGCATGATGGCTTGTCCTTTCGGGGCAGTTGAAATGCTTCCAATTGCAAAAAAAGGCAAAGCAGTTTCCCAGATTGGTACAGATGAAGTGAGAAAATCAGCTTTCAAGTGTGATCTTTGCTCAGGGCTTGAAAATGGACCTGCTTGTATAGCCGCTTGCCCACATGATGTTCTCAAACTGATAGACCTTGAAGATGATCGAAAAGAAAAGAGCATCAGAGCTGCCATTGCATTAACACTGACGGGTAACTTATAATATTAAGTTGGAAAGAGGGATAAACAAGTGATTATTAATATTGATAAAGATATATGTACCGGTTGCAGAGAATGTGCAGAAGTATGTCCAGTGTCTGCCATCGAAGGCGAACAGGGGAAACCTCAGGAAATAAATTATGACAAATGTGTCATGTGCGGCCAATGCGTCCAGAAATGCAAAGCATATGTTTCGATTGTTGATCATGGTGCAGAAGCATATGATAACAAAAGAGCTGAAAGAAATCTGCCAAACTCGGTTTTAGAACCGCTTTTTGCAGCCTATAACAATTGTAACCTGGATAAGGTAAAGGCTGCATTAGCAGATAAAGATACCATCACCATGGTGCAGTGTGCACCGGCTGTACGTGTTGGGATTGCTGAAGACTTTGGGGGCGAGCTGGGAACACTGGCTGCCAGAAAAATGGCCGCCGCTCTTCGAAGAATTGGATTTAATAAAATTTATGATACCAATTTCAACGCCGATCTTACCATTATGGAAGAAGGAACTGAGCTGATTAAGAGAGTGACAGAAGGCGGAATACTGCCGATGTTTACATCCTGTTGCCCAGCATGGGTTACCTTCCTTGAGAGAAATTATCCGGAAATGAAAGATCATCTGTCAAGCTGTAAATCACCGCAGCAGATGGGCGCAATTTTCAAAACCTATGGCGCAGAACTTGATAATTATGATCCAGCTAAAATCTTTACAGTTTCAGTGATGCCTTGTACCTGTAAAGAATTTGAGTGCAATCGTGAAGAGATGAACAGCAGCGGTTATCAGGATGTTGATGTTGCCATTACAACAAGAGAGCTTGCATATCTCATTAAAGATATGGGTATTGACTTTAATAGCCTGCCGGAAGAAGACTATGACCAACCACTGGGTATGTATACCGGCGCAGGAACCATCTTTGGTGTTACTGGCGGTGTTATGGAAGCAGCAATCAGAACAGGTTATGAACTCATTACAGGTCAGCCTATTCCTGCAGTTGATGTTAGTGCTGTTCGCGGCAGTGATGCTTTTCGTACTGCAACCTTAAAGGTTGGCGATATTGATTTAAAGGTGGGGATTGTAGCAGGCCTTAAAAATGTTATACCAGTTATGGAAGATCTCAAAGCGGGCAAGCTTGACCTGCATTTTATTGAGGTCATGACCTGTCCGGCAGGCTGTGTCAGCGGTGGTGGGCAACCTAAACTTCTTTTAGACAGTGAAAAAGAAGCTGCCTATGAAGCAAGAACAAAAGGAACCTACGCACACGATGCCGAGCTGACCATTCGAAAATCCCATGAGAATCCAGCAATTGCAAAAATCTATGAAGATTATTTACTGACACCAAATGGCAAGGAATCTCATCATATGCTGCATACTCACTATTGTACAGGCGAAAATAATTTTAAAAAATAAGTTAGAAAGCAGTACCGACCAATTGTCGGCACTGCTTTTTGTTTAATTACAGTCTCTGGCCATGAAAATGGCCTTTTTTTAACACCAAGGTTGTTAAATATATATCAATCGAATCATGAATCAGAGAAAATTTCAGGTTGTAAGTTCTGATACGTATAACAAGATGGAATATTGAAAATATTAGTATTCTATTATTTCATTCAATATTCTTTGCCTTATGTGATAATATTCAAAAGAAAGATCAAAAGAATTGAAATTATTCATAAAACTTAAATGAAAGAGAGTATTTTAATGAAATTACAAACAGAATTACCGGCTATATTCGAAGAATTCGCAGAAGCGAGACGAAATGGTTTTTTGGCTGCTAAGGAAATTAAAGACAAGAATATTCCACTGATTGGGGTATTCTGCACCTATTTCCCCCAGGAAGTGGCACTGGCAATGGGAGCGGCTACTGTCAGTCTTTGCGCATCCTCGGATGAAACCATTCCGGAAGCTGAAAAAGACTTGCCCCGCAACCTGTGTCCCCTAATTAAATCCAGTTACGGATTTGGTAAAACGGATAAATGTCCGTATTTTTATTTCTCGGATTTAATTGTTGGGGAAACCACCTGCGATGGAAAGAAAAAAATGTATGAGTATCTCCAAGAGTTCAAACCTGTTCATGTGATGGAGCTTCCTAATGTACAAAGCGAAGATGGCTTAATATTGTGGAAAAATGAAATCATCCGTTTAAAAGAAACATTGGAAAAACAATTTAATGTTGAGATTTCCGAAGACGATATTCGAAAAGCAATTATTGTGAAAAATCAGGAACGAAAAGCCATGAAGGATTTTTACGAATTATCAAAACTTGATCCGGTGCCTATGCTGGGACAGGATTTGTTCAAGGTTCTCATTGGAACGACTTTCGAATTTAATCGCAGGAGCATTCCGGAAAAACTGGAAGCCCTCAGAGAAAAGGTTCTGGCAGAATATAAAGTTGAAAAAAAATATTCAAAGAAACCGAGGATTTTAATTACCGGGTGTCCAATCGGCGGAGCAACTGAAAAAGTTATAAAAGCAATTGAAGATAATGGCGCGGTAGTTGTTGCTTTTGAAAATTGCAGCGGCGCAAAGGCTATTGAGGACATGGTTGATGAAACAAACCCGGATGTTTATGCAGCACTGGCTGAAAAATATTTATCCATCGGCTGTTCATGTATGACTCCAAATCCAAATCGTATCACAACCCTTAATCGCATGATTGATGACTATCAGGTTGATGGTGTTGTGGATGTCATCTTAACGGCATGTCACACCTATAACGTGGAAACATTAAGTATTAAACGATTTGTTAATGATAAAAAAGAAAAATCCTATATGAGTGTGGAAACAGATTTTTCAACAGCAGATATTGGTCAGTTAAATACCAGAATGGCTGCTTTTGTAGAAATGCTATAGGCGCAATAATGATTACATTGGGAATTGATTCCGGTTCAAAAACCACAAAGGCAGTTTTGTACAGTGGAAAAAACATCTTAAAAACCATGATTGTTCCAACTTCGGCCAACCCTAAAAAAAGCCTGTATGAGGTGTATAATAAACTGTATAGTCAAGAGGTGAATTACACAGTTGTTACCGGATATGGCCGTGAATTATTGAAGGAAGCGGATAAACAGGTAACAGAAATCACCTGTCACGCTAGAGGAAGCATTTTTCTGAATCAAGATATTCAAGGGGTTATTGATATTGGCGGTCAGGATAGCAAGGTGATTTTATTAAACAAAGAAGGCCGGGTAATTGATTTTCTGATGAATGATAAATGTGCTGCGGGAACCGGACGTTTTATTGAAAATATTATGCGGATTTTAGAAATAAAAATCGATATGCTGGATGATTTTGTTAAATCACATACACCGGTTAAAATTTCAAGCATGTGTACAGTGTTTGCGGAAAGCGAGGTCATCAGTTTACTGGCAAAAGATGTTCCCCCAGGCGATATTGCCTTGGGGGTTGTCCATTCAATTGCCCAACGAACCGCACATTTTGCACAACGGTTACCGCTGGGAGAAAAATTGTTTTTTAGTGGGGGATTGGCTAATTCGAAAGCCATAGGAAATATCTTAGAAAGCTACCTGGGGAAATCCATAATAACTGATCCATTGGGTCAATATGCGGGAGCAATTGGCGCATCTATTATTGGATGGGAGAAGCAGAGGGAGAAATCATGAAAAGAACAGAAAAGACCGTCTATTTTGATAATGCCAGTACAACTTTTCCAAAGGCTCCTGGAATTGGGTTGGCCATGGCTGATTATCTGGACAACAAAGGGTGTAATGTTGGTAGAGGAAACTATAAATGGGGATATGAGGTAGCAGAAGCGGTTTATAAAACCAGAAAGAAGCTGTGTGATCTTTTTCAATTTAAAGAAGGGTCAGATCCGTCAAAAAATGTTATTTTCACGGCTAGCGTAACCGAAGGTTTGAATTTGGTGATCAAAGGAATGCTTCAACCGGGAGATCACGTTTTGGTCAGCGGCATGGAGCATAACGCCGTGATGCGGCCGCTTATTTTTCTTGAGAGCCAGGGAATTTCATTTAGCGTCATGCCGTGTGATGAACTGGGAAACCTTGAATTGGAAAAAATTGAGCCCCTCATTCAAACAACAACAAAGGCCATTATTATGACGCATAGCTCCAATGTTTGCGGAACAGTATTACCAATTCATGAAGTTTCGGAGATCTGTAAAAAAAATCATCTGAATTTTGTTGTGGATGCCGCCCAGACAGCGGGTGCTTTTTCAATAAATATGTCACAAACAGCCATTGATGCCCTTTGTTTTACAGGGCATAAAGGTTTGCTTGGGCCACAGGGAATCGGTGGTGTCATAATAAAGGATGCATTGGCTGAAGAGATGACAGGTATTATTCAGGGGGGGACTGGAAGTCGGTCAGAAAGCTTTGAAATGCCGGATTTTTTACCCGATAAATTTGAATCCGGAACTTTGAATCTTCCGGGGATTTATGGGCTTTCAAAAGCTTTAGATTATCTAAAAGAAAAAGGACCGGAAAATATTTTGAAAAAAGAATTAGAGCTAACGCAACAAATAATATCAGGAGTCCAGGATATTAATAATATAAAACTAATTGGAATTCCTAACATTACCGGACGTAGTGCGGTCATATCTCTGATGAGTAGTGAGAAAGACAACGCTCAAGTGGCATTTGAGTTGGATAAAGATTATGGGATTATGACAAGAGTCGGTCTTCATTGTGCGCCCTTAGCTCACAAGACATTGGGAACCTATCCAAAGGGAACCATACGGCTGTCTTTGGGACACTTTAACACACCCGAAGAAGTTGAATATTGTTTACATGCATTAAAAAGTATTTTAAAATGATTATGACAGTGGTGTTGGTGAGATTTTCCCATCATCTTCAGATATTTTATAAAGCGTATACATTTTAGCATCCAATCCATGGGTATTTAAACCGGTCATAACATTATGGTATTCGTCAGGTAAAAAATGAATAGAAATGCCACATCCGGCAGAAATTTCCCGTAAAGTAGGCATGATGCAAATGTTGGCGTAGGTCTCTAAATGGGATTGGGTCATAATGGCTGAGTGGGTATTGGCGAAAGTAATAACATAATAAATCATAGCGTCACAAACTTTGAAGCCTTATTGATTTCTTCAGTAATGGCATACATGTTACTAATTGATCCCACTTGAAGTTGGTCGGTGAGTCCGTAAAAATCCAAACAGGCACCACAAACAAAAATTTCACAGCCTCTGTTGTTAAGGACTTTAAGGTGGTCAATAACCTGGATGTTTGAAGTGGGAAGTTTGACACCACCGTTCATAAATAGAATGGCCTTCGGGAGATCGTTTCCTTGAGAAAGAGTGTAAAAATACATTTTAATAAGGGAATCTCCTAAAATAGGATCGCCTTCGCCGAGAACATCTTTACCAATAAATAATACCCAGTCATTGAGTATAAGAGAAGTTTTTATGGTTGAGCCTGCTTGTGAATTATCAGGGTTATTTTCCGGGATGTTATTTTTATCGTTGATGAAATTCACAGAGTAATCGGATGCTGATCCGTTAAATTCAATTCTGTAACCCTTGTTTTTAGCCAGCTTTTTTAAATTTTCCACGGCAATGGCATTATCTACTAATACGGTAAATGATAAATTATTATTTTCAATTTCCTTATTTGCCATAATAACAGGAATCGGGCAGTTTTTGCCTCGGACATCAATGGTCATAATAAGCCTCCTAAGATATATTCTGTTGTATTTTATTATAACAAGAGTGTGAATTTAAATCAAGCGAGAAAAAATATAGACTTTTGAAGATGAAAAGTATATAATGAAATGGAAATGAAAGTATTGAATTTAATAAAAGTTTACTCTAAGTCTCTTTTCCTAAAGCAATTGTTATGGAACAAGTCAGATAGGGTGTTGATGAAAACGTTTGCGACTCCAAGCTGTGAAGGAGTTGATACACATTAAATCATGATAAGATACTTCTGGTTTTAATGATGCATTAATGAAGGCCGGTCGGTCTTCTTTTTGTTTGTCAAGAAATAAATTGTAAAATGAATGAGTTATAGACTTGTGAGAATAAGGATGTAAACATATTACTCGAGGAGAAATCGATATGAAACTTATACCTGTTGAAGAATCCAAAGGAATGCTTTTGGCCCATGATATGACAGAAATCATTCCGGGGAAATCAAAATGTGCGGCATTTAAAAAAGGTCATATTATAAAAGAAGAAGATATCGCAAGACTTTTAACCATGGGTAAAGAGCACATTGGCATTATTGAATATAAGGAAGGGGACATACATGAAAACGATGCGGCGATTCGAATGGCACAAGCGGTTGCTGGTCCTGGAATCAGCCTTTCTGAGCCAGCCGAGGGAAAGGTTAATCTGATTGCAGAACATGCGGGACTTTTAAAAGTGAATTATAAGGCTTTATTTGAAATTAATTGCATAAATGATCTGATGGTGGCAACCCTGCATACAGATCGACTGATTGATGGGGGTACCACCGTTGGCGGTACGCGGATTATACCTTTAATTACTGATAGTCAGAAAATTATTGAGATGGAACGCATTTGTCAAAATAATTATCCTATGGTTCAAATTCTCCCGCTAAGAAAATTGAAAGTTGGTATTGTGACCACTGGCAGCGAAGTTTACCATAAGAGAATTGAAGATAAGTTTGGCCCGGTTATTCGGGATAAGTTTGAAGAACTGGGGTGTGAGGTAATTGGCCAGTTATTTGCAACTGATGATGAAAATATGATCACCGCTGCGATTCATCAATTGATTGATGAAGGCGCCCAGATTATTACCTGTACCGGTGGTATGTCAGTGGATCCCGATGATGTAACACCTTTGGGAATTCGCAATACAGGCGCAACCGTTATAACATATGGTGCTCCAACGCTTCCCGGAGCCATGTTTATGCTTGCATATAAAAATGATATTCCAATTGTTGGATTACCAGGTTGCGTGATGTATGCCAAAAGAACGATTTTCGACTTGGTTGTTCCAAGAATAGTTGCTGGAGAGCGATTAAAAAAGGAAGACATCATCAGACTCGGGCACGGCGGTTTATGTATGGGGTGTGATCCCTGTACCTATCCAAATTGCGGGTTTGGAAAAGGTGGGCTATATTAAAATTAACACAGCAAAAAAATGATAGGTTTCCAAACA
The DNA here is from genome assembly GCF_001263355.1 of Acetobacterium bakii. Taxonomy (GTDB): domain Bacteria; phylum Bacillota; class Clostridia; order Eubacteriales; family Eubacteriaceae; genus Acetobacterium; species Acetobacterium bakii. Next base: position 31,326 of record NZ_LGYO01000004.1, on the reverse strand, counting down.
ACTTTTGTCGTTAAGTTAATATGGATGATTTAAAAAGAATAGCATACGATTTTTAAATGTTCCTGATGGGTATCCATCAGGAACATTTTTATGAGCTGAATATTCCAATCAGTTATATAAAATAAAAATTAGTTGATGGTTAAGTGTCTATTGATGAAAATCGGGTATAATGTAAATATGAAAGAGATCGAAAATGAGCCTTGAATAATAAACGATGGAAAACTAATCCGCCAGTGATTAGTTTTTATTAAATGCCATTGATTATGAACTTTTTATTGCAAACGTTAACATATTTTTGCGGATGCTTTTGATTGTAAATTTGGAGGGGAAGAAATGATCGCAAATACACTTATGGAAAGATTTAAAAGCGGTGAGAATATTTCAACAGAGGTTCGAACTGAAATTGTTGATTCGTGGAACAGATGTGAAAAAATGAAGGTAGATATCGGAGCAGGCAGAGGTAGTGTCATTTCAGCGGATGACCTAAAAAAATGTCTTGAAGGAAAGAAAGAGCTTTTAAGCATTGCTCGTCCTGTGATGGAAGATATATTCGAGATCATTATGAAAACAAGCTATAGTGTTGTATTAACAGATGAAAACAGTGTTTTAATTGATATCATTATTAATAAAGACATCGAAGAGATTCATGAAAATTTAAATTTCATGAAAGGTACTTTGTGGGATGAAAAAAATGTGGGGACAAACGCAATCGGGACCTGTTTGGCGATGGACAAGCCGATTCAGATTATTGGGGAAGAACACTACTGCATAAGCCATCATCAGTGGACCTGTTCGGCAGCACCCATTCACGATACAAAAGGACGGATCATCGGCTGCCTTGATCTGTCAGGAAGAGCAGAAGATGTTCATACCCATACCTATGGCATCGTTGTTACTGCCGCAAAAAATATCGAAAAACAACTGGCAATTCTGGAATCATACCGTTTAATGGACGTCGCACTCGATTCAATTCTCAATGGTTTGATGATCATTGATACGGATCTTAAAATTCAAAGAATCAACAGTAAGATTTCAGAGTTGTTCCAAATGGATGAGAAGGATATTTTAGAATTGGATATGGATCAGGTTATGAAGGATGTTGATATTGTCAATAACATATTCATTAACAAACATAAATTCAGATTTACGGATATCACACTTGAGATTGGACATAAAAAGATTGAGTGCTTTTTGGACATTACACCGATTATTTTTAATGATAAGGTGATGGGGGCCGTTTTAGTCATAAGGGAAACTAAACAGGTAAGAAAAGAAATTAATAAAGTGGCTGGATTCAGAGCAAATTATACCTTTGACAAGATCATTACAAAAAACAGTAAAATGATAGAACTCATTAATACTGCAAAAAAAATATCGAAAACAAACTGTTCAGTGTTGATTGAAGGTGAAAGCGGAACCGGAAAGGAACTCTTTGCCCAGTCCATACACAACGAAAGCCACCGGAAAAATGGACCATTTATAGCTATTAATTGTGCTGCTATACCCAAAGAACTTGTTGAAAGCGAATTATTTGGCTATGAGAATGGATCATTTACAGGAGCGCTTAAAGGTGGTATGCCCGGAAAATTTGAATTAGCAAATGGCGGCACCTTATTTCTGGATGAAATAGGTGAGATACCCCTGGAATTTCAACCAAAACTGCTACGAGTTTTGGATGATAATAAAGTTTTGCGGATTGGCGGAAGTTATGAACGTGAATTGGATGTTAGAATTATTGCTGCCACAAATCGGAATCTTCTGGATGAAATGTCTAAAATAGCTTTTAGACAGGACCTGTATTTTAGACTGAATGTCATTAACTTGAGACTTCTGCCTTTGAAAAGAAGAAAAGAAGATATTATAGAGCTTGGAAGATATTTTCTAATGTTTCTTAATCAGGAAAATAGTGGCACAAATAAGGAATTCAGTCATTTATTTGAGGAAAAACTTCTGGATTATGATTGGAAAGGAAATGTGCGTGAACTTAAAAATATTGTTCAGAGAGCATATTATCTGTCTGTTGGAGTAATCATTGACAATATTGAATTACTGAGTAAAAATCACTACCAAACAGCATTAAATGAAGAAACTGAGGCTGAAAGTTTTAAAGAGATTGAAAAAAACAGTATTGAGCATGCACTTTTAGCAAACAAAGGAAATGCTGTTAAAGCAGCCGAAGATCTCAGCATCAGCAAAGCAACAATATATAGGAAAATAAAGGCATACGCCATAAATGTTCATGGAATATAAACAGCTAAAATTATGAAAAAATCTGCCCTAAGTAGGGCGGATTTTTTTATTGATTTTTCTCAATATAAGACTGCCATTCTCATTTTGAGAAAGAATAGTCAAGTTACAATGAGAATATAAAGCTTTAATGGTCTGAAAACATTCATACATAGTGTTTTTTAGATATATTTTATAAAAATAACAATAGGTATGAAATTTGCATTACTACAAATTTAAATAAATATAAGGAGGGATTTAAGAAAATACTGAAAATTGATATTGGAACTAGGGCGAAGTTAAATACAAGGAGAGAAATAATGAAAGCAGCAGTATGGTATGGAAAAAAAGATGTTAGAGTTATGGACGTTCCTGAGCCAAAGCTTCCAGGTGAAGATTTTGTAAAAATTAAAGTTGAATGGTGTGGGATTTGCGGTTCGGATTTGCATGAGTACCTGGCAGGGCCAATTTTTATACCCACAACAACACCTCATCCTTTAACAGGGGGGACGGCTCCGATTACCCTTGGACATGAGTTTGCCGGAACCATTGTTGAAGTAGGGTCTGAGGTTAAAGGGTTTAAGGTTGGTGATCGCGTTGCTCCGGATGCTTGTTGGGTATGTCATGAATGCAATCCCTGTAAATTGGGGATGTACAATGTTTGTGAAAAACTGGCATTTACAGGCCTAATGACCGATGGTGCTTTTGCAGAATACGTTGTTGTTCCAGACTATACCTTGTATAAAATGCCAGATGACATGTCCTTTGAAGCAGGCGCCTTAATCGAACCGCTTTCGGTAGGTATTCATGCGGTGCGCTCGGGACCCCTTATTGAGGGTGAAAGTGTCGTGATCTTTGGAGCGGGAACCATTGGACTGTGTACCCTTCTCGCAGCCAGAGCGGCAGGCGCCGGAAAAATCTATGTGGTGGAAGTGGCAAAAGCAAGAAAAGATTTTGCAGCTAAAATGGGAGCTCACGAAGTTTTAGATCCCAAGGAAATCGATGTTAAAGCACGGATTCTGGAGCTTACTGACGGCATCGGACCTGATGTGGTATTTGAATGTATCGGCAGTGACAAGGTAACGCCCATAGCAATTGAAGCTGCTAGAACAGGCGGTAAAATTATTCTCAGTGGAATTTACGAAAAAGAAACCAGCATTCAGATGAACACGGTAGTATTTACCGACAAAACCATTATTGGTTCATTAGCCTATGCAGGCGATTTTAAAACGGCCATTGATTTAGTGTCCGATGGACGTATTGATATTTCGCCGTTGGTTACTGGAAGAATCGGCATTGATGATATTATCGAAAAAGGTTTTGAGGAGCTGGTTAATCGAAAAGACGAGAACGTTAAAATCATTGTAAAACCATATTGATAACAAGGTGATAAAAAGAAGAAAGAATGTTGAGACTACTTTCTCATTTTGAGACTATTTTTCTCAATTCGAGAATGAGTTTTGAGACTAACGGTGTGTGTATGAGTAAACGCTGCAAAAGAGAGTAATAAAACCCTTGATTTAAAATATTTTTGACAATAACGATTTTTGGCATGAAATATGCATGTACAATACGCAACGAATAAAATAAAAGGAGGTTTATTGTGGCATTAAAAGCAGCGTTTATTTTTATTGCACCGAATGCAGATCCAGCCAAGCACAGGTCTGTTATTGAAACAGAACAGGTGACCCTGATAACCGTTGGGGTCCAGAACTATGATAGCGCCGTGAAAGAGGCGGTGAAACTTACAGCGGAGGGAGTTGTTGCCATTGAACTGTGCGGCGGATTTGGACACAGTGGCACAGCAATGATAAGCAATGCTGTAAAAGAAAAAGCAGTGGTGGGCGTTGTCAGGTTTGATCATCATCCGGGTCTGGATAACAAGAGCGGTGATGAGCTTTTTTGATACTGATGTAGGGAAATGATTGTAGGCATTACTGTGAACATATAAAAAAGGAGGAAATATTTTGAAACTATCAAACGAAAACATCATTGAGATGTATACCAAGATGATTCGGATTCGGAAGTTTGAAAACAGAGCCATGAATCTTTTTGCGGAAGGTCAGATCGGCGGATTCGTACACCTGTATATTGGGGAAGAAGCAGTGGCAACCGGCGTCTGCTCGAGCCTGCGGCCGGATGACTACATTACCAGCACCCATCGCGGCCACGGTCACATTATCGCCAAAGGCGGGGATCTGAAGTATATGATGGCAGAACTGTTCGGAAAAGAAACCGGCTATTGTAAGGGCAAAGGCGGGTCGATGCACATTGCCGATGCCACCAAAGGCATCCTCGGTGCCAACGGCATCGTCGGCGCCGGCCATAACATTGCCTGCGGTGCCGGATTGGCATTCCAGTACAAGGGAACAGACCAGGTCTGTGCCTGTTTCTTCGGCGACGCTTCCACCAACCAGAGTACCTTCCATGAAGGCCTGAATCTGGCCAGCACCTGGAAGCTGCCGGTAGTGTTTGTGTGCGAAAATAATGGCTACGGGATTTCCGTCAGCCAGGCACGCCATCAGAATATCACAGACATCTCCCAGCGGGCGGTAGCCTATAATATACCTGGGATCACCGTGGATGGCAATGACGTGTTTGCCGTATACGAAGCTGTGAATGAAGCGGTTGCCCGGGCCCGAAAAGGCCAGGGGCCAACTCTGATTGAGTGCAAAACCTACCGCTGGCGGGGTCACTTCGAAGGCGATCCCACAGTGTACCGACCCGTTGAAGAGTTGGAACAGTGGAAGAAAAAAGATCCTATTCCCAGAGTGGAAAAATACATCCTGGAAAACAACGTAATGACCCAGGCAGAACTGGATCAACTGAATACGGACATTGATGTACTGGTGGAAGAAGCCGTCGATTTTGCCCTTGACAGCAAAATGCCGGATGTGGCGTCCGCAGTGGAAGATGTCTACACCGATATCGTAGAGGAGGGACGAACAAGATGAGAGAACTTACTTATGGTCAGGGAATCAAAGAAGGTATGCGGATAAAAATGCTAGAGAATCCGGATGTCTGCATATTCGGAGAAGATGTTGGACTTTTTGGCGGATGCTTTGGCGTTACCGCAGGATTGTTTGAAGAATTTGGCGAAAAACGCGTACGTGACACGCCGATTTCAGAAGGTGCGATCATCGGTGCTGCCGTCGGCTCTGCTGCCGTGGGATTGCGGCCCATTCCGGAACTCATGTTTGTGGACTTTGCAACCGTTGGCATGGATCAACTGGTGAACCAGGCAGCTAAAATGCGGTACATGTTTGGCGGAAAACTTAACCTGCCAATGGTGGTGCGTCTGCCCTCAGGCGGCGGTGTTGCAGCGGCAGCCCAGCATTCCCAGTCCCTGGAAGCCTGGTTTACCCATGTACCGGGGCTGAAAGTGGTCTATCCGTCCAACGCCCAGGATGCCATTGGGCTGATGCTCACCGCCATTGATGATGATAACCCGGTGATCTATCTGGAAAACAAAACTCTGTACGCCATGCCTGGAGAAGTGGAAGATGAAGTTAAACCGATTCCTTTTGGAAAGGCGAATATTAAAAAAGAAGGCAGTGATGTAACTATCATCAGCTATGGCAAACAGGTGTACGATGCTCTCAAAGCCGCCGAACTGCTGGCAAAAGACGGCATCGATGCAGAAGTCATCGACTTGCGGTCTCTGTATCCTTTGGATAAAGAAGCCATTGTCGAATCCGTCAAGAAAACCCACAAGGTGGTACTCGTGTCGGAAGAAGCCAAACGCGGCGCCTATACCGGAGATGTGGCCGCCATGATTGCCGAAGAATGTTTTTATGAATGTGACGCTCCCATTAAACGGGTCGGCGCATTGAATTGTCCAATTCCGTTTTCCAGTGTCCTGGAAAGCTATGTGCTGCCCAGCGCAGAGGATGTTGTTCAGGCCGTTAAATCCCTTTTTTGACAGTAATGACTTGTTTTAACAAGTAAAATAGTCCCTTTGTAGTTTTGGAGATAATACAAAATCATATGATTGGCTATTATTTCCAAAACTTTTTTAAAGTGGAAAGGTGGTGGATTTATGAATTCAATCGGAATAATTGCCAATCCTGCTTCAGGAAAGGATATCAGAAGGCTGGTTTCCCATGCAACGGTCATCGACAATAATGAAAAAATCAACATTGTTGAAAGGGTTATTCTTGGAGCTCAGCAGAATGGCGTAAAAAAAGTATATATGATGCCGGACGCCTATAACATGGGCTACCGAGTCATGGATAAACTTCAGACATCAGGTGAACTCAGGTGCGATATTGAAGTCTTCGATTTTTATAAAGTTGATGGCGTCGAGGACACCTATAACGCTGTGCGCGGGATGAATGAAAAAAATGTTGGCTGTATCGTGACTCTGGGCGGGGATGGTACTAATCGCGCGGTGGCAAAAGACATCAATGAAATTCCTCTTATTGCCATATCCACGGGTACAAATAATGTATATCCCGACATGATTGAAGGAACACTAGCCGGAATTGCCGCTAGTGTGGTGGCTTCTGGGAAATTTGAAAAAGATCTATATGCTAAAAAAGATAAAATTATTGAGATATTTTATGAAAATGCATCCAAGGATATTGCACTTATTGATGCGGTGATTTCCAGAGACCTATTTCTCGGTTCCAGGGCTATTTGGCTGATTGAAAACATCGAAAAGATAATTGTTGCCCGAAGTCATCCGGCATCAATCGGTTTTTCGTCGGTTGTCGGCAGCAAGATCATCATAACCGAAGAAGATGATTTTGGTGCCTATGTGACTGTGGATAAAAACCAGCCCCGTGTACTGACAGCAATGGCGGCCGGAATTGTTTTACCAATTGGCACAGAAGAGCCGGTGATCCTGGGATTCAATGACGAATATCAGTTTACTGCTTTTGGCAGAGGTACCATTGCCCTTGATGGTGAGCGGGAAATAGAATTCCATAAGGATCAGACCTTTACTTTTAAAGTAAGCAGAAATGGTCCCATTCATGTTGACATTAAAAAGGCAATTGAAGTTGGACAAATGAATGGCTTTTTCAAGGTAAACAAATAAAGGAGGATTGAATTATATGGCAAAATTTATGGTAATGCCTAAACTCGGATTAACAATGACCGAGGGAAATATTTCCGATTGGCGTAAGTCCGAAGGCGACAGCATTTCTATGGGCGAAATCGTATTTGAGGTGGAAACCGATAAAATAACCAAGGAAGTTGAATCGACCGTGACCGGGGTACTGAGAAAGATATTAGTTACTGAAGGTACGGTTGGGGTTTTGGAACCCATAGCCATTGTAGGTACTGCGGATGAAGATATTTCTGCACTGTTGGCCAAGGCAGAAGAAGGGCCGGCAAAAGAAATTAAAGCCGAAGCAAAGGCTGAAGCCAAAGCCGAAGCTGCTCCCGTTACCAAAAGCGAAGGAGGAAGAGTTCGGGCTTCTGCCAGAGCAAAGAAAATTGCTATGGATATGAATCTTGACATATCAGAAATTCCGGGGACCGGGCCTCAAGGAGCGATCACAGAAAAAGATGTGACCGATTTCGGAGAAAAATCAAAGGCTGGTAAGCAAAAAATATCGCCGACAGCAGCTGTGGTGGCAGAAGGTCTGGGAGTCGATGCGGACAAAATTCATAAAGAAAGCCGTATCATGAAAGAGGATGTTTATAAATTTAAATTTAATGAAGATTTATTTAAATATGCAGATCCGCAAGACTATCGTAAACATATGAGTTTAATGAGACAGATCATTGCAAAACGCATGTCCGAAAGTCAGCACATAGCATCCACGGTAAACTACAATCAGAGGGTGGATACCACCGCCCTGAAACGCTTAAGAGAAGAATTGAAAGGTGCCGGAAAAATTTCCTATACCGATATTCTTGTTAAGATTTTATCAAAAGTCCTTTTGGAATTCCCGCTTCTAAACAGTTCTCTTGTTGAGGATGAAATAATCCTCAGAAATTATGTCAATATTGGAGTCGCAGTGGCACTTCCAGATGGTTTGATTGTACCGGTCGTTAAATACGCAAATGTAAAAAGTCTTGTAGATATTTCAAATGAGATAAAAGACCTGGCTACAAAAGCAAAAAACAATCAGCTTGATAGTGATGAAGTCACCGGCGGAACTTTCACAATAACCAATATTGGAATGTTAGGCATGGAGTCTTTCACACCCATAATTAATCAACCAGAAGTCGCGATTTTAGGAATAAATACGATTCAGGATACCCCAATGGTAGTAGATGGCCAGATAGTCATAAGACCTATGATGAATTTAAGCCTTACTGCTGATCACCGTGTTGTTGACGGGGCAGTTGCTGCTCAATTTGTGGCGAAGCTCAAGGAGTATATTGAAAAACCTGGATTGCTATTATTGTAATGGAGGTTGAATGATGAGAATAGTGATTATAGGGGGAGGACCCGGTGGATATGTGGCTGCAATCAGGGCTGCCCAGTTAGGTGCAGAGGTTACCTTGATTGAAGATAAATATTTAGGAGGAACTTGCCTGAATATTGGATGTATACCCACGAAAGTGCTTTTGTATACGACGGATCTTATTGACGTTCTGGAAAATGATGCAAAAGAGATGGGCATTATTGTATCAGGATACGAGGCAGACTGGAGCAAACTTCAGAAAAGAAAAAAGAAGATTGTGAAAAAGCTAGTTAGTGGAGTCAGTGGATTATTTGAAAATAATAATGTGACCACGGTCACGGGTAAGGGCTCCTTCTTAAATGACCATCAAATTTTGGTGAAAAGCAAAAATGGTGATGGGAGTCTTGCGAAAGAAAGCATTATTGACTTTGACTTTGCAATCATAGCAACAGGATCAAAGCCAATAATGATACCCATTCCAGGGATAGACCTTCCGGGAGTCATTACCAGTGAAGAAGCTCTGTCATTGGACAGTGTACCTGAAAGCTTATGCATTATTGGGGGAGGTGTCATAGGGTGTGAATTTGCAAGTGTATACCATGCCTTCGGATGCAAGGTAACAATCATCGAAATGTTACCGGATATTGTTGCGGTTATGGATCATGATATTGCAAAACCCCTTAAGGACAAGTTTGCAAAAGAAGGTATCGAAATTTTCACCAGCACCAAAGTAGGATCGATCCAAAAAACAAATGAAGGTCTTTCTGTAAAGACAAGCTCAACGGATGGGGAGAAATCTTTTCTGTCAGAGAAAGTGTTGGTTTCAGTAGGGAGAAAACCAGTTATTGATGCCCTCAGTTTAACTAAAGTCGCAATTGAAACAGAGGCAGGAGCAATAAAAGTTAATAAAAACATGAGAACAAATATTGAAAACATCTATGCAGTCGGAGATTGCAATGGTGGCGTCATGCTTGCTCATGTGGCATCATCGGAAGGCATTGTGGCAGCAGAGTCAATCATGGGAAAAAAATCAAACATTGATTTCAGAACCATTCCTTACTGTGTCTATACAAAACCTGAGATGGCAGGTGTGGGAATGACTGAAGCTCAGGCAAAAGCCAAAGGATATGACGTTAAAACTGTGATTACCCCAATGTACATCAATAGCAAAGCCATGATTATGGGAGAAACCACCGGTATAATCAAATACATTGCGGATGCAACCACAGGGGAAATTCTGGGCCTGCACATGGCAGGTCCCAGAGCCACGGACCTGATTGTAGAGGGAGCTCTGGCAATAAGACTTGAGGCTACTATTGATGAAATCATCTCAACCATCCATGCGCATCCAACGGTTGGCGAAGCACTCCTAGAGGCGGCACATGCAGTACACGGAGATGCAATACATTTAATGAAATGAACAAGTGTTTAACCGGAAGTAAAAAAATATGGAGGCTTTTACATGGCAAAAAGATTTGTGATTGAGTTCGGAATGGGTATGGATTTTCATGGTCAGGACGTAAATGTGGCTGCCGGCAGGGCGGTAAAAGATGCCATCACGCGAAGCTGTCTGATCGGATTAAATGAGATCTGCGGTTTTACCGAAGAAAATATCAACGAAAAAATGTTGGTTGAGGCGATTATCGGTGTTACCAGGCCGGAAGAATTAAACATCGCCGAAATAAAAAAAATGTTTCCGGTTGGTACGGTCACCGTGAAAGCTGTAAAAGGAGGATTAATGATACCCGGTCTTTATTTCCCGGGCTTTGGTGACAAAGACGATTCCATCGAAGCAGCGATTGCAAGCGTTACTGTGAGCATATAATAGGTAATTACGAATCTGTCGTGAGTTTTGCTGCCAGTTTACATGAAACAATTTTTATTCTACACCGTTAACTTATAAAGGCCTGAAAAGCCAGGGAGTAACCCTGATTACATTATGTTGTGTGCCTCTAAACAAACAGACCCAGATTGAATGCATTCGTTAGGCACACAACGATAACTAAATGTCCGAAAAAAGTTTTGCCGATACTCAGATCGGTATAAAATAACTCGATTTATTGACATTTAGGAAAGATTAGTATAGAATCTTTACTTAAGGGGAGTTAGTGTTAACTGGCTGAGAGGAAACTTGGATGTTTCGACCCAAAACCTGATTTGGATAATGCCAACGGAGGGAAATATAAAATAATCCGTCTTTATCCTTTTTGGGATAGAGATTTTTTTTGTAAAAAAATTGGAGGTGATTTAATGGCAAATGTTAATTTAAGTCTTCAGGTACTACCGGTTGTTCCGGATTGTGAGATCTATTATGTGGTTGATCAGGTAATTGAAATGATTAAAGCGACAGGGTTAAAATATGTTGTTGGTCCATTTGAAACATCCATCGAAGGTGAACTGGACGAACTGTTGGAGATTGTAAAAAAAGCTCAGACTATTTGTACAGAGCTTGGGGCTGAACGTGTTGTTTCTATTGTGAAAATTGATTATAAGGAAGAAGGCGTCACAATCGATGAGAAAGTTTCAAAATATAAGTGACCGACTCATTCCAATAATTTTCATGCTATTCATTCTCTTTGCATGGCAATTCGTTGTTTCAATGGGATGGGTAGAGCGGTTTATATTGCCCGCACCAACGGATATTGTGAATGCCCTTATCTTGAATTGGTCCGATATTTTGATGCACACCGGGGTAACATTTTTTGAAGGCATTACGGGTCTGCTTGTGGCGGTTGTTTTTTCATTTGCTATGGCGATTATTATGGATCAATTCGTACTTGTTAAAAAAGCCATTTATCCAAGTCTGGTGATTTCGCAAACCGTTCCCATTATCATTATTGCGCCCTTATTGGCGATGTGGTTTGGTTTTGGTATTGCACCAAAAATTTTTGTTGTGGTGTTGGTCTGCTTTTTTCCAATTACTATCAATCTGATCGAAGGCTTGCAAAGTGTTGACCAGGAACTCATTGATTTGGTGCGCTCAATGGGCGCACGAAAGATTCAGATTTTTTCAAAAATTAAATTTCCCTATGCATTGCCCTATTTTTTTTCAGGATTAAAAATTGCGGCGACCTATAGCATTATGGGTGCGGTTATTGGTGAATGGCTTGGTGGGAAAGCAGGTTTAGGTGTTTACATGCTTAGAGCAAGACATGCATTCGCCCTGGATCTGGTTTTTGCTTCAATCCTTGTCATTGTTATTTTATCCATAGGGGTCTTTTATGGGATTGCAATGATTCAAAAGGCCATCATGCCTTGGGAAAAATTAAAGGAGGAATAAAATGAAAAAACGATGGATAGTCATACTCACAGGAATATTAATCATTGGATTAACAGGCTGTGCACAAAAGGAAAATGAAGATATTACAGTGGTTCTGGACTGGGTGCCAAATACCAATCACACAGGTCTGTATGTGGCTCAGCAAATGGGCTATTTTGAAGAAGAAGGCCTAAATGTTGAGATTATTCAGCCCTCGGAAGGCGGGAGTGCGGATTTGATCGCGGCAGGTCAGGGAGAATTCGGCATCAGTTATCAGGAACAGGTGACGTATGCAAGAACTGCAGCGAATCCCTTGCCAATAAAGGCAATAGCCGCTATTATCCAGCACAATACCTCGGGGTTTGCATCACCGGTTGATCGTAATATCACCACTCCGAAAAATTTCGAAGGAAAAAAATACGGAGGCTGGGGTTCGCCCATGGAAGTGGCCACATTAAAGGGACTTATGGCCATTGACAATGCCGATTTCAGTCAAGTTGAAATCGTTGATGTTGGTGCTCTGGATTTTTTTACCGCAGTAAATGGTTACGTTGATTTCACCTGGATATATTATGGTTGGGACGGGATTTCAGCTGAACTGAAGGATTATCCGATTAATTTCATCCGATTGCAGGATGTTGATCCTAACCTGGATTTTTACACACCGGTTATTATTGCCAGTGAAGACTACCTGGAAAAAAATCCTGAAACCGCCAGAAGATTTTTAAGGGCAGTGGCCAAAGGCTATGAATATGCTATTGCAAATCCTGAAGAAGCCGCCGATATGCTGCTGGCTGACAACCCGGAAATTGATCGAGACTTGGCAGTGGCTTCCCAGGAATACCTGGCCGGAGAATACCAGGGCGATGCCAGTCAATGGGGCGTTATGAATCAAACCATTTGGACAAATTACAGCAAATGGATGTATGATCAGGGTTTGCTGGAAAAAGAATTGAGTGTGGATGAGGCATTTACGAATGAATTTTTACCAGAACAATAGTGTGCTCAAAGTCGAACAGGTAACCAAAGAATATAATCATAAAAACATTATCGAAGGAATTGATATCCATCTCAATCAGGGAGAATTCGTCTCGATCTTAGGGCCTAGTGGTTGTGGGAAAAGCACGCTTTTTAACGTCATCGCCGGTCTTTTATTGCCGGAACAGGGAAAAGTCTTTGTGAATGATGTCGACGTCACCGGAAAGACAGGGATTGTGAGCTATATGTACCAGAAAGATCTGTTGCTACCCTGGCGAAATGTCGTTGACAATGGTATTCTGCCACTTGAGATTCGTGGTATGAAGAAAGATGAAGCCCGAGAAAAGGTGATTGAAATGCTTCCGGTTTTTGGACTTCAAGACCATATGGAGAAGTATCCAAATCAGCTTTCAGGAGGGATGAAGCAGCGGGTTTCTCTTATGAGAACTTATATGTTTTCAAAAGAGATCATGCTTCTGGATGAACCCTTTGGCGGACTCGATGCAATTACCAGGTTGAAAATGCAAAAATATTTGCTGGAAATTTTAAAAAAAATTCATGGTTCGGTGTTATTTATTACCCATGATATCGATGAAGCGATATTTTTATCCGATCGAATTTATATTATTAAAGGTTTTCCAGCACATATTGTGGAAGAGATCAAGGTACCAGCCAAAGGCTCAGATACACAAGAAGCAATGAATACAAATGAATTCAGGGACCTGAGAGCGAAGGTATTAAAATTATTGTAAGGAGTAAATGATGGCTGTTTTTGATTCTTTTGCAAAAGGATATGATGAGTGGTACTTGACACCATTGGGTAAACATGTCGATGAAGTTGAAGCCCAATGTTCGCTCAATTTGTTTGATGTGTCTAAAGGTTTAAAAGTGTTAGATGTTGGGTGCGGATCAGGAATATATTCAATGCGCCTTGCTGAATTGGGCTATGAAGTTGTGGGCATCGACATTTCACAAGAGATGTTAAAAAAAGCAGAGATCAATGCAAAAAAAAGAGGCTTGAGAATCACTTTTTTAATGATGGATGTCTTCAAACTGAATTTTGAAAAAGATACCTTTGATGGTATTTTTTCGATGGCTGCTTTTGAATTCATTCAAGATGAAAAAAAAGCCATGGCTGAAATGTTTCGAGTGTTGAAAAAAGGCGGTCAAATAGTGATTGGTACAATCAATGCTAACAGTGAATGGGGAGATCTCTATACAAGCCAGGAATCTAAAAAAAATAGCGTTTTTAAATATGCAAATTTAAAGACGTTGGATGAAATGAAATCCCTTGATCCGGATCATTTAGTGGATTATAACCACTGTCTTTTTATTTCACCTAAAGTTGAGGAAACTCAGATATCAATGGCAAGTGAAAACAAATTAAAAGATAAGGGCAGTGAAGGAGGATTTATATGTCTCAAATGGATCAAATAATGAGTTGCCAAATTAGTTTTATACCCCTTAAAAACAGCAATGTGAATGCATCTGTGGATCAAATAATTGAGCTGATAAAAAAATCAAATCTCGATTATAGGATTGGAATGATGTCTACTGAGTTAAGAGGAAACCGTGAGCTGATTTTGGAATTGATTAACACTTTGCTCGATTATGCAACAGAAAATACACAGTTTATTCTTGATGTTCGTTTTTCCAACCAATGTGGATTGGCGAAAAATGTTTAGTGACCACAGAAAATTTGAATGAACAAAAAAACATTTTGATGTTGTTCATTGGCGGGAATAAGAAGAATCTTTGATAAAAAGAGGACGCTTTGATTAATTTTGTATTGAAATGTTTATCGGTTTCTAAAAGGGTATATATTCAACATGCTGGATATAGCAAATATTTTAAAAATGAAGGAGACTGTTTATGAAAACTAAAGCAATTCTGGTATCGATTATTGTGCTTACTACATTATTGGTGGGTTGTACACAAGCACCTACAACCGACACAACCGATTCGTCGGATACATCCACAGATGTGGTTACCACAGCCTCAATCGTTGATACCGCAGCGGCATTTGAAAATGCGATCAGTGCTGAAGGCACATGGATTATTGCAACAACAAAGGATATAACAATTGACACGCCACTTACACTGAATGGGACATTTGTAACTGACGACAATGAAGTTAAGAGAAAAATTGGACTTTATACCCAGGATGAAGATCGTAATGTAACGGCAAGATTTGTTCTGACTGCGCCATCTTTAACCATTAACAGTCCAAACGCAAGTATTGAACATGGAACGTTTGTCGGTGATGTTTATGTTTCAGCAGATAACTTTCAGTTGAAAGATGCAACTATTAAAGGAAACCTATACTTTACTACGCCAACAGCACAATCCACATTCTTAATGGATGGAACAAGTTCAGTTACCGGAGTCCAGGAATTAGTACAGCAATAAAATAGTTTAAAAATTTCGCAACCAAATTCTCGAAAACCTCTAAATTGAAGTTTTAAACTACATCAATTTAGAGGTTTTGTTTATAAAAGTAAAAAAACAGTCGAACACCGGAGGTTTAATATGGAAAAGAACATTGTTGTTTTAGGTGCCGGATATTCTGGGATTTTAATTGCAAAGAAATTAGCAAAACGCTTAAAAAAACAGGTGGATGTTAAAATAACCTTGATCGATAAAAAAAGTTATCACACCATGCTTACCGAATTACATGAGGTTGCAGGAAATCGTGTGGAAGAGGATAGTATCAGAATTAGTTTAAAGCGTATTTTTGAAGGCCGAAAAGTTGATCTGAAAATTGATACAATTACAGAAATAGATTATGACAAAAAAACATTAACCGGAAAATGCGCCAGCTATACATACGATTATCTTGTCATGGCTTCGGGATCGCAGCCGACCTTTTTTGGCATTCCCGGTGCCAAGGAGTATTCCTATACGCTATGGTCCTATGAAGATGCGGTAAAGATCAGAGAGCATGTCTTTGAAATGTTCACCAAAGCAATACAGGAAACGGACCCCAAAGAAAAACAGAAACTGCTTAGTTTTTATGTCCTGGGCGCTGGATTTACCGGGGTTGAAATGGTCGGGGAATTGGCTGAATGGATTCCAACGCTTTGCGAGCAGTACGAAATTGATCCAGATATGGTTAAAATAGCCATTGTTGATATGATGGATAGAGTGGTGCCCTCGTTATCTGAAAAGCTTTCTGAAAAAGCTAAGCGACGTTTGGAAAAAATGGGCGTTACCGTTATGTTAAAAACTGGATTTGAGGCAATTGGCGAGGGATCCATTAGTCTAAAACAAGGCGAACAGATTTTTGAGGATCAGACAAAAACAGTCATATGGGCGGCAGGTATCGAAAGTTCGGAAATTGCCAAGAAATCAGGTGAGCTTAATCAGGTTGGACGAGCCCGGATTAAGACTGATGAATTCTTGCGCGCTGAAGGGCGAGACGACGTTTATATTGCCGGGGATAACATGTATTATATTCCTGAAGGTCAGACCCTTCCTGTGCCGCAAATGGTTGAAAACTGCGAACAGTCTTCAGCCATCGTCGCTCATAATCTGACCAGCGCCGTTAGTGGTACCGGAGAAATGAAAAAATATGAGCCGGCCTTCCATGGGGTTATGGTCAGTATAGGGGGACGTTACGGTATTTCTTATGTTGGGACCCAGAACAAAAAATTTGCATTGCCCTCATTTCTCTCGCAATTTGTAAAACATTTTATAAATATTATCTATTTTATCCAGATTCTTGGATGGAATAAGGTTTTCAGCTACGTTCGTCATGAGTTTTTTACAATCAGGCATTGCCGGAGCTTTGTGGGTGGGCATTTTTCAAATCGAACCCCAAGCTTTTTACTGGTGCCGCTGCGAGTGTTTTTAGGTGCTTTCTGGATATATGAGGGCGTAAAAAAAGTCAATGATGGCTGGCTTCAAGAACCAAATCTGACAAATTTTTTCCAGGGCGCAAACGATTTGTTCTACCAAATTGTAAACGCCGGTCCTGGCGGGGATGCCGTAACAAGTGCCACTGCAGCAGCCGGCACGCCGGTAATTACCGGTAATTTACTGTTGAATTGGAATATATTAGGGCTCTTTAAAGTATTTCTTATCGAAACCACGGATATTGCAATTAAATTCCAGGTGGGGATTATGGATTGGTTTAGTAATACGGTTATTTTAAGTAGTAACAGCTCCGAAGTATTTTTTCAATCAGTGATCGTCTATTCTGAAATAATTATTGGAATACTATTGGTTTTAGGGCTTTTTACGACAATATCGTCCCTGTATTCACTGTTGCTCCAAGTCATGTTTGTCACAACAACCGGACTGTATTTGAGTACATGGTGGATGGTTTTTGCGGCAATAGCTGTTATCATCGGTGGAGGGAGAGTATTCGGACTTGATTATTATGTGATGCCTTGGTTAAAAAATCATTACAAAAATATAAAAATTGTTCGGAAACTATACATATACAATGATTAATAATGACATATCCGAAAAAATGGAATATGCGGTTTCGCTTGAAGCCGTAAAAAGTTTAATGAATCAGACCTTACTGCGGACTGACGAAATGCTTTCAGATATGATGGAGCATTTAACTCTGGGAAGCGGTAAGAACTTACGCGCCATGCTTTTACTTGTGGCATCAATCGATTCAGACGGCTTAGTTTCTACCGATGCCGTGGTGGCAGCAGCATCGGTGGAAATACTCCATCTTGCCACACTCGTTCATGATGATATCATTGATGATGCTAAAACAAGACGGGGTCAACACAGTATCCAAAGCAGATTTGGAAAAAAGGAGGCAGTCATATGCGGCGATTACCTTTTTTGCATAGCGTTGTCAATGATCGCCGAAATTTCAGCCCAATACCCTGAAAAATTAAAAGAATTCACAAAAGCAATGACAAAAATCTGCCTGGGTGAGTTACGTCAGTTCAAGCACAACGCAGATGTTGACCTCAGTATTCACAATTATCTTAAAATTATAGCCGGAAAAACATCGGCACTCTTTTCACTGGCCATGTATTCCGGTGCGATCATAAATGGCGGCAGTGATAAGGACGCCCGTTTTATGGGACGAATAGGATTTAACATGGGTATGGCCTTTCAGATTTTGGATGATTGCGCAGATTATCAATCAGATATGGAAGTCACCCAAAAATGTGTAAAACATGACCTGGCTGATGAGGTTATCACACTGCCCCTTATTCTTGTCTTACTGAAAAAACCGGAACTTAAAGACCGGATGCGGGAGCAGAAATTATCAGCGGAGGAGATTAATGATATAATAACGGAGGTTATAAAAATTGGCGGTGTGACCATGGCCGTTGATGTAGCCAAAAGATATTATCTAAAAGCGAAGAAGATGATCGATACCATTCCCGATCAAAACAAGCAGTTTTTAATCACGGAGATCCTTGAAAAAATATGGAAAGGTGCACATTAAAGGTGATGGTTATTAATCGTTTTTTTAAATACGTGGAAATCCGAACAAAGATTGCAAGTCTGTTACCCTTCTTACTTGGCCTGGCTTACATTTTTTATGTTTATGAACAGATTAATCTTAGAAATACCTTGCTTTTCTTTGTCTCAATGCTGTGCTTTGATATGGCAACCACAGCCCTTAATAATTATATAGATATTAAAACAAACGGAAAACAGTTGGAGTTTTCAAAAAAAACAGCGAAGCTTATCTTTTTCTTATTGTTAATACTGGCAACCCTAATGGGTTTAATCCTTGTATTTTATACCGGACTTATTGTTTTGTTTTGCGGAGGACTGTGTTTTGCTGTTGGGATATTCTACACCTTTGGTCCTGCGCCCATTTCACGAATGCCCCTGGGTGAAATCTTCTCAGGATTGTTTATGGGTTTTTTTATTCCCTTTCTGGTTGTTTTCATTAATGCGCCGGCAGACAGCCTCGTATATTTCGCCATTGATAATTGGGTATTGCAGCTTTCTTTCAATATTCTCGGATTATTTAAACTTGCTGTTGTTACAGTACCCGCAATCTGTGGCATTGCCAACATAATGCTTGCCAATAATATCTGCGATGTGGAGGATGACATTAAAGTAAATCGTTTCACCTTGCCCTATTATATCGGTAAAGAAAATGCCCTAAATCTGTTTGCCGGCCTCTATTATCTGTCATTTGTAGCAATCATAGGAATCGCTATACTGGGAATTCTTCCGGTTTATGTGCTTTTGGCATTGGTTCCCATAATAGTCGTGCAAAAAAATATTTTAGCTTTCAGAAAGCTTCAGTTAAAAGAAAAGACTTTTCCACTCAGTGTGCAGAATCTAATAATTATATTAATGCCACTCATAATCGTCATGATTATTGGAGCACTATTGAATTAATATGAAATTTCAAGCAAATCAACCATTATTTACAGTATGGATCTGTTGTCGGAAATAGTGACACAGCGCCATACTATTTTTATACGAAATTATTTGTTTTAGAAAAAATATTTAAATTTATGAATGTAAGATTTGCTAAGGAAAACTTTACATTAAAGCAATTTTAGAGTAAAATAAATGAATTAACAGAAAATTTTAGAAAAAACTTTCTGATAAATTAATCAATGAAATTTCAGAATAGATATAAGGAGAAAAGCTATGAGTTATGAAATTGTAACAGATTCATCTGCAAATTTGATCGATGAAATGATTGATCAATACAATATTCATATCATTTCATTAATATTTAGAGTTGGAGAAAAAGAATTCCATAGTTATTCTAAAGATGAAAGAACGGATAACAAAAAGTTCTATGAAATGATGAGAAATGGTGAAACCATCAGTACTGCCAGTATCGATTTAGAATTATGTAGAAAAATATTTGAGGACATATTAAAACAGGGGAAAGATGTTTTGTATATTGGATTTTCTTCAGCTTTAAGCGGTTCATACAATGCCGGAGCTTTAGTTGCAAGAGAACTTCAGGAGATCTATCCGGACAGAAAAATACTTGCTGTTGACTCTTTGGCAGCTTCTATGGGACAGGGTCTTCTGGTCTATTATGCCGGAGAACAAAAAAGTCAGGGAAAATCCATTGATGAAGTCACAGATTGGCTTTTAAACAATCGATTGAACCTTTGTCATTGGTTTACTGTAGACGATTTAGTTTACCTGAGAAGAGGTGGGAGGATCTCTCCAACAACCGCATTTGTCGGCACTGCATTGGGAATAAAGCCCATTATGCACGTGGATAATGAAGGTAGACTGGTTCCTGTCGGCAAGGTAAGAGGCCGACACAAATCCCTTGATGCACTTGTGAAAGAAATGGAGGCGACCTGCATTAATCCAACCGAGCAAATTATCTTCATATCGCATGGGGATTGCATCGAAGATGCCCAATATTTAGAAAAACTTGTGAGAGATAAACTCAAAGTTAAAGATGTGATTATAAATTATGTGGATCCGGTTATTGGGGCACATTCCGGTCCGGGGACTATCGCTCTGTTTTTTCTGGGAACTAAACGATAATTGATTGATAGAAATAAGAAATTATCATAAAACTGAGTAAGAGCTGCTTGCTTTGTTAGCAGTTGTTATGTTAAAATTCAATTATAAGTTAATATAAGACAGTTCGTAACCATCCTGTCTATAAACAAAACTAGGACCAGCTATTTTTTAGCTTTTTTAAAGGTGCCTATGTACCTTTTTTTGTTGTTGAAAATTGTTTTATTTTGGGATGGGTGAACTCTGCTTATTAAAAAAAGGAGTAGATTTATGGAAAATCAAAAACAAGCAGTTTTGAAGAAAGACGTATTTTCAAATGTCAGGAAACTGACGGTTTCGGGAATTGTCATCGGCGTGTACATTGTCGTCATGTATCTTACCCAAAGTTTCGCTTTTGGGCAATATCAGGTGAGAGTCGCCACAAGTATTTATTCATTGGCTGCTATTTATCCATTTTTAATCGTGCCAATGGGCATTGCCAACCTATTAAGTAACACGCTCATGGGCGGCCTTGGACCACTGGATATGATTGGTGGATTTATCGTCGGCCTTTTGACAGCCTCCAGCTGTTATTTTTTAAGGAAGATTAATGTTGTATTGGTCGCAATTCCAATTTTGCTGTTTCCAACGCTTTTAGTTCCCATATGGCTGTCATATTTACTTCATGTTCCCTATGGAGTGCTCGCCCTCAGCATCGGAATCGGTCAGATCATACCAAGTATTCTTGGCGTTTTAATGGTTAAGTACTTAGAAAAACCATTATTAAAGATATAAGGAGCAATGATGAAAAATAGAGATAGAGAAATTGAAGGCTTATCACTGTTGGGAAATCAGGAAGTGAAATATAATTATGATTATAATCCAAAAGTTCTTGAGACGTTTGAGAACAAAAACCAGGAAAATGAGTATTTTGTGAAGTTTAACTGCCCGGAGTTTACAAGTTTGTGCCCGATCACCGGACAGCCGGATTTTGCCACCATTTATATTTCATATGTGCCAAGTGTTTATATGGTGGAAAGCAAATCCCTGAAACTCTATTTATTCAGTTATCGCAATCATGGGGGTTTTCATGAAGATTGTGTGAATACTATTATGAAAGATCTGATTAAATTAATGGATCCCAAATACATCGAAGTATGGGGAAAGTTCACACCAAGAGGCGGTATATCCATTGATCCCTATTGCAACTATGGAAAAGAAGGAACGGATTGGCAAGATACAGCGAAGCAGCGGCTTCACATGCATGATTTGAATCCTGAAAAAGTAGATAACAGATAAATCATCTTGGTAATAACTGATGTTACAATTGTCCCCAGGGCTTACTTTTTTGTTTTTTCTGAGTTTGGGGGTAAAACCGTCCCGGGGACAATGGTAAATCGTTGTCGGCTGCATGATCGGACAAGCTAAAGCCTGTCCGCCATGATGCCGACAACTGATGTTACGATTGTCCCCAGGACTTACTTTTCTATTTTGTCTGCATTTGATTCAAGCCAAAGTAATGTGACAACCCTCATTGCGGATTTTTATTTCATCGTGTTGTGTGCATCAAGGCGAACAGTCGATAGACTGTACGAATTGATGCACACAAC
Organism: Acetobacterium bakii; assembly: GCF_001263355.1. Classification (GTDB taxonomy): domain Bacteria; phylum Bacillota; class Clostridia; order Eubacteriales; family Eubacteriaceae; genus Acetobacterium; species Acetobacterium bakii. The sequence goes on along the minus strand of NZ_LGYO01000004.1, from coordinate 9,472 downwards.
TGATAAATAAATGTCCGCAATGAGGGTTGTCTTTTTATGTATATTTTTAATGTTAATAGAAGAAAAAATAGGGTATCGAAATTATAAACAAAGAGTTTTGAAATTAAATGTATGAGATAATGAAATTTAAATAAGTGAGCCAGGAAGGAAAGACGACATGTCAGATAATATTGTTAGGGTATTAAAATTCAGACTCAACGATCCATCCCAATTGGATCAAATAATGGAGGAATTGATTCAGTTTGAAATCTCCGAAGTAACTCAGCCGAGCACTCAAAATTTTGAAGTCACGTATTTTGATACAAAAAACAGAGGATTGCATCATGCCGGCTATGTATACGGTATTTCCAGAAGCGACGATCATTGGCGGGCAACGGTAAAATATTCCGGAGTTTCCGAAAATTCGAATTTTGTGAAAAAAGCACAGGAATGGAACATTGAAATTAAATCTCCAATCCCGGATATCAATTATTTTAGAGATACCCCTATTTTTTATGACTTAAAAAAAGCTCAAAAAAACAAAGAATTAAACCCAATATTCAAAACTAGCTTTAAACGAAAGAAGATAAATCTCCTCTATGCAAATAATAGCTGGATCGAGATAGCCGGGGATATTGGAGAAATATCTGCAAATGGCTTAAGCGAGCCATTGTCAGAAATAAAATTGGAATTGAAAATAGGGAGCATGCTGGAAATGTTGAGATTGGGTACGGCAATAGTTAAAAAAAATATCCTTTTCATGGAAAATAGGACCAAACACTATCGGGGCTTCGTGCTTTTAGGATTGAACGAAAAAAATGATAAAAAAAATACGCTAAATCTTAATCCTAAAGAAAAAATTACGTGGGCCATCGTAAAAATAATGGTATTTGACATTCATGAAATAATGAATGCCCAGGAAAATCTTTTAGCACAACCGGAGGATCCTGAATGTGTACATCAATTGAGGGTTAAGGTGAGAAGGCTTCGAGCAATTTTTACGTTTTTCAGCCCTCTTTTTAATCAAGACGACTATTCGGGGAAGAAAGAAGTACTGGGTAAAATCGGATTAGCGTTTTCAGGAGTACGGGAATATGATGTTTTGCTGGAACAAATAGAAACAATAACGCAGAATAGCATCATACCAACGAATGAGTTCTTAAACTTGAAAAAAGAATTGGAAGCTAAAAGAAAAGAAGAATTAAATAAAATGACTGATTACCTCAAGACTAATCAGTTATTAGCGGTATTGCTGGATCTTTGGGTTTGGCTATTGGAAGATCCGTGGATGGATACAGAACTATTGGATCTATCCATTAAGAAATACGCAAAAATACAGCTTGGGGAATGGTCAAACGATATAAACAAAAAATTAAAAAAAATGGATATGAAAGACCAGAAAAGTATCCACAAGGTGAGAATAAAGAGTAAAAGATTGCGATATGTTTTGGAGCAATTGAAATCCGTTTTGGGCGATGAATCGAAAAATTCAATCATAAAATTCGAAAAACTCCAGGATGACTTAGGGTTTTTCCATGATGTATATATTAACAGACTGTTATTGGAAAAAATAATTGAAGAATCTGATTCGGCTAATCTGTGTTACGAAGCTGGTATGATTTCCGGCTGGCAGACAAATCAGGGAAATACGAGGATGAATAAATACTTATAGAAAAGTCGTATTAACAGATTAATAGAAGCATGAATCCTGTTAGTCCTGAGTCTATTGGTAAAACTATTCTGTCAGAAATGGATACTTTAGACTGTGAAAAATGCAAAGTAAGTCCAGGGGACAATCGTAACATCAGTTGTCTGCATCATGGCGAACAGGCCTCAGCCTGTCCGATCATGCAGCAGACAACGATTTACCATTGTCCCCTGGACGGGGTTACCGCCAAAATTTAAGCATACATTTCTTTGATGATTTTCTTTTGTCCATCTTTAAATAAAATGTTTTTTAATAAAACTAACTATATATTTGGATTGGGTAGTATAATAAAGGGGCAGCATTGAATTAGTAAAGTGAAAAGGGCAAATTAATTTTAATTGTAGAAAGGAAATGCCTAGATTGTAAACGTTTTAATATAGTAGAAGAAATTGATGGAAAAATTGCTTAAAGGAGAATGAGATAATGGTTAATGACGACAGCTCCAAAATGCGGGTAATCCCCTTAGTCAATGGAATCAAGGAAGATAATAATCGGCTGATGTATCTACTTAATATGATGCGGGATGGCTATCAAAATAATCGCTGGAAAAATCAAGAGACTGGAACCATTCAGGAAATTTATTGTGACGGATGCGATTTAAAGCTAAAAAGTCTTTCGCCAACCACCGAACGTCTCGTATGGCTGGTGGAGAATCTAAAAAAAGCCATGGGAAACCGGGAACTTGACCCGGAAAATAAAGCAACAAAGCATCGCAATGAACTGATTGACCATGAAAGCAGAACTTTGTTGGAAGCTAAAACCAATATCCTCAACTACGATGCCAGTAAAAATTTCCCTCATAAATGGTGGGTTCTGGAAAGCAATTCTCAGCCAGATATTTTTATTCTTACCGACAAATATATTTTTGTAGGGGATGTAAAAGGTCCGGAAGAAGCCTTAACAAAAAGCACCAATATGGATATGGACCGCTTACAGCTTGTTCGAGAAATTGAAGGGGCCATGAAATATGAAAAATATAATTATGTTGGCGGAAAACAACGACAGATTATCAGTTTTTATATTGTCAGTGAAGATTTCCTGGGGAGAAATGGTAATAAGGAAGATCTGCAAAAAACCATGAATGGCGACCCATCCATGTGGGATAATTCTCTAAAACATTTATCCCACCAGAGCATTGAAGAAATCAAAGAAACCTACATCGGCTTTACCACCTGGGAAGACATCACCGAAACCCTGGGCTTTATCTTCACCGATGTCCAATAGACAAGGTTTGTTGTGAAAATCGTCCTGGGGACAATGGCAAATCGTTGTCGGCTGCATGATCGGACAAGCTAACGCCTGTCCGAATTGTAAGCACACAACTGATAAATAAATGTCCGCGGCGAGGTTTGTTAATATAAAAGGTTTTAAAATTAACACGTTTGTTTACACAAGACTTGTCAGGTGTAAACAAACGTGTTATAATTTTGTAAAGAATTCTCTTGATTAAAACTAGGAGGCACAACGAAAGTGGAAGATAGTTCAAATAAAATTAAGCGGCTTAAAAAGGAAAAAGGTGCGGTGATTCTAGCGCATTATTATGTAAACGACGAAGTTCAGGCAATTGCGGATTATGTGGGTGATTCCTACTATCTGAGTAAACTGGCGGTTACTGTTCCCGAAAAGGTTATTGTTTTTTGCGGTGTTAGCTTCATGGGTGAGAGCGCTAAAATGCTTAGCCCGGAAAAAACCATTATTATGCCGGATTTATTGGCGGATTGTCCCATGGCTCATATGGCTTCAGCTGAGAAAATAGCAGAAGTTCGGGCAAAATATGATGATCTGGCAGTGGTTTGCTATATTAATTCAACCGCTGAGATCAAAAAATATGTAGATGTCTGTGTGACGTCCTCAAATGCAATTAAAATTGTAAAGGCTTTGCCTCAAAAGAATATTTACTTTGTTCCGGATGAAAATCTAGGACGGTACATTGCCAGACAGGTTCCGGAAAAGAATTTCATCTTTAATGATGGATTTTGTCATGTTCATGATGAAATCATGTCGGATGAGGTTGAAGCTGTAAAAGCGGCGCATCCGAATGCAAAAGTTCTGGTGCATCCGGAATGCACATTGGATGTGATTGATTTGGCCGATTATGTGGGGAGTACTTCGGGAATCATTGAGTATGCAACCAACAGCAAAGATGAAGAATTTATTATCGGCACCGAAATAGGTATATTGTATCAGTTGAAGCAAAAGAATCCGAATAAAAAATTCTATACCGTGAATGCTATGCAGGTCTGTCCGAATATGAAAAGAATAACCCTTGAAAAAGTGGCATTTTCATTGGAAAACATGATCAATCAGATAGAAGTAGACGAACCAACGCGAGTTCAGGCGGTTAAATCACTTGAAAAAATGCTTGAGCTGTCAAAGTAAATGGAGATGATGAGATGAACAGAAAAGCAGACATTATAGTTGTAGGAACCGGTGTGGCAGGTCTGTTCAACGCTTTAAATTTACCACCTGATAAATCGATTCTGATGCTCACAAAAACTGGAGCGGATGCCAGTGATTCCTTTTTAGCCCAGGGTGGTATCTGCGTGCTGAGGGATGAGAATGATTATGACAGTTTTTTTGAAGACACCATGAAGGCCGGTCATTATGAAAATGATCCGGCTTCGGTTGATGTGATGATTCGTACCTCACCTGAAATCATAAACGATCTGATTTCCTTAGGGGTTGAATTTGAAAAGAAAGACGGAGAGTTTGCCTATACCAGAGAGGGTGCTCACTCCAAACCCAGAATTTTATACCACCAGGATTTGACAGGCAAAGAAATTACCAGTAAATTACTGGCGGAAGTGAAAAGAAGGAAAAATATAACGATTATGGAACATATGACTATGGTGGATCTGATTTGTGATGGCAACACCTGTTTTGGAGTTGTTGCCAGTAACGATGACAATGAAATCAGTGTTTTTGAAGCCGACTATGTGGTTTTAGCCACCGGCGGATTGGGCGGTTTATTTGACAATTCAACCAATTTGCAGCATTTAACAGGAGATGCCATTGCTATTGCCCTGAAGCATAAAATCGAACTGGAAAATATCAGTTACATCCAAATTCACCCCACAACCCTTTATTCCAAGAAAAAAGGCAGGCGCTTTCTTATTTCCGAGTCCGTTCGTGGAGAAGGGGCAATTCTTTATAATCAAAAAATGGAACGATTTGTGGATGAGTTATTGCCAAGGGATGTTCTGACCAAGGCGATCCATGAACAGATGAAGGCTGATGGCAGTGATTTCGTGTGGCTGTGCATGATGGGGATTGGCAGCGAGGTCATTAAAAAAAGATTTCCCAATATTTATCTGCGTTGTTTGGAGGAAGGCTATGACGTCACAAAAGAATGCATACCGGTTACCCCGGCTCAACACTATTTCATGGGTGGCATCAAGGTGGATTTAGACAGCAAAACGTCCATGGAGCACTTGTATGCAATCGGTGAAATTAGCTGTAATCGGGTTCATGGTGCTAATCGTCTGGCAAGCAATTCGCTTTTGGAAAGTCTCGTCTTTGCCAAGCGCGCTGCAACCCATATCGTCAGGCATTATGAGCATCTGTCCGATAAAAATACGGTGGTGGATATAAATGATTTCAGAGATTTGGAACAATTACAATCCCGATATAAAAAAATAATATTAGATGAAATAGAAAGGAGCAGTGCTTCTATTGAACGATCTTATAACATTAAAGCTTAATATGGACAGCCTGATATTACAGGCACTGAAAGAGGATATTACCAGCGAAGATATTACCACAAACGCTGTGATTCGTGAACCAAGAAAAGCGAAAGTGGAGTTAATCTGCAAGGAAGATGGGGCCATCGCCGGTTTGGGAGTCTACAAACGGGTATTTGAAATACTCGATCCTGCCATTATAATGAATGCCTTTTTCAAAGATGGGGATGAAGTGAAGAACAATGATTTACTGGCAGTGGTTACAGGTGATGCTCGGGTTTTGCTTTCAGGCGAGCGAACAGCCTTAAATTATCTTCAGCGCATGAGTGGCATCGCCACCCATACCCAAAGGCTTGTGAAAATACTCGCAGGATCAAAAACAAGGTTATTGGATACACGAAAGACAACTCCAAATATGCGGATTTTTGAAAAGTATGCGGTTAAAGTCGGAGGAGGATCCAATCACCGTTTTAATCTCTCCGATGGTATTCTGATTAAAGACAACCATATCAACGCTGCGGGAGGGGTCAAGCAGGCCATTACATCCGCACGGGAATATGCTCCTTTTGTGAGGAAAATAGAAGTTGAAGTTGAGAATCTTGAAATGCTGCTGGAAGCTTTGGAGGCAGGTGCTGACATCATCATGCTTGACAACATGGATGATGATACGATGAGACGGGCGTTAGAGATTATTAATGGCAGAGCTCAGACCGAATGCTCAGGAAATATAACAGAAAAACGCCTGGCAGAAATTGCGGAAATGGGTATTGATTTTGTCTCCTGCGGCGCTTTGACGCACTCATCGCCAATTCTTGATCTATCCATGAAAAATCTGGAAATGTTATAAACAGCAATTTAGGGTGGTGGGAGAAATGAAACGAGAAAACAGATTAGAAGCTATTATCAATGAGCTGAGGGCTTCAAAAGAACCCCTATCCGGGGCAACCCTGGCAAATCTATATCAGGTCAGCCGACAGATCATTGTCCAGGACATCGCCTTGCTAAGGGCATCCAATTATGATATCATTTCTACAAATAAGGGCTATCTTCTGATAGATCCTCCCGGGAAGTATAAAATTTTCAAAGTTTATCATAATATAGAAGAGATTGCCGACGAACTATATACCATTGTTGAAGCCGGTGGACGAGTGAACGACGTTTTTGTCATTCATGAAATTTATGGCGAAATTAGGGCGCAATTATGGCTTACCTCAAAAAGCGATGTGGATAATTTTGTGACGAGTTTGGCTGAAGGTAAAATTAGCCCTTTAATGAAGCTTACCGGTGAATATCATTTTCACACCGTGGAAGCATCATCAGACAGGGTTTTGGATTTAATCGAACGAAAACTTCGAGAAAAAAACTATTTGGTGGAAGTTTAATCCTCTTAACTAAGCTGGTCGATCAGAGTAACTTTATAAGTTGCAGCTGACAGATCAGCTTTTTATGTTCAAAAAATAAATTGGTTGATTTTTTTGCGATTACGGTTTAATTTCTTAAAAAAAAGGTATACAACTATGATATAGACGTAAAAAAAAATTTTTTGAATAGTAATCAGTTTGTTTAGAATGCTTAAGTAAATAAAAAGAAAAGAGGACAGGAATATGTCATTAATTGGTGCTTTTATTGTTCCACACCCGCCGCTGATCGTACCAGAAGTTGGAAGAGGACAGGAAAAAGAGATTCAAAAAACGATTGATGCTTATAAAGAAGTTGCTCGCAGAATAGAGAAATTGAAACCGGATACTATTATTGTGGTAACCCCACATTCAGTGATGTATTCTGATTATTTGCACATTTCTCCCGGGGAACATGCAGTTGGCAATTTTAAGGAATTTGGTGCTCCCGGGGTACAGATAAAAGTGGATTACGATAGCGAATTTGCAAAAAGACTTGCTGATCTTGCCGAAAACGAAGGCATCAATGCTGGAGTCCTGGGAGAAAGACACAAGGAACTTGACCATGCAACCATGGTACCACTTTATTTTATAAATCAATACTATCAGGATTATAAGGTCGTACGTATTTCACTTTCCGGTCTTTTACCCATTACCCATTATCGTTTTGGAAAGTGTATTTTAGCAGCAGCCCAGGAAACCGAAAAAAAAATACTGATTGTTGCCAGCGGAGATCTCTCCCATAAACTCATAGCTACGGGGCCCTATGGCCTGTCTAAAGAAGGTCCGATTTTTGACCATGAGGTCACTGAGGCAATGGCAAATGCTGATTTTTTGCGATTCTTGACCTTTAATGCGGATTTTAGTGAAGCAGCCGCGGAATGCGGTTTGCGTTCATTTATTATTATGGCGGGAGCATTGGATGGAAAAGCAGTCTCATCGGAGCTGCTTTCCTATGAAGGTCCCTTTGGTGTGGGTTATGCAGTAGCTGCTTTTCTTATTACCGGTGAGGATGAAAACAGGCATTTTGATGAAATTCTTGAAAAAAAAAACAAAGCTGATCTTGAGGTTCTGAAAGAAGATGAAGACAGCTATGTTAAACTCGCCAGACAGTCATTGGAGCATTATGTAAAAACCCACCATCCCATAAAGCGGCCTGAAGGAATTAGGGATGAACTTATCAATCGAAAGGCCGGAGTCTTTGTTTCTTTAAAAGCAAACGGTAAACTGCGGGGCTGTATCGGCACGATTTCGCCTACCAAGGCAACAGTTGCGGATGAAATAGTTTATAATGCTGTGAGTGCCGGAGCAAGAGATCCCCGATTTCATCCGGTGACAGAAGACGAATTACCCTGGCTTACCTATAGTGTGGATGTGCTGGGAGAGCCCCAGCCGATTACATCGATGGAAGAACTTGATGTGGTGCGTTATGGTGTTATTGTTAGTACCGAAGAAAAACATGGATTGCTTTTGCCTAATTTAGAAGGGGTCAGTACCCCAGAGCAACAGGTCAGCATTGCCCTCCAAAAGGCCGGGATTTCAGAAAAGGAGAAATATACAATGGAACGCTTTGAAGTGGTGAGACACAAATGAGTAAGCTAATGTGTAAGCTTTGCCCGCATAAATGCAAACTTGATATCGGTCAGATTGGCTTTTGCCGTGCCCGAAGCAACAAAGAAGGGATAATCACGGCCATTAATTATGGACTTGTTACGTCCATGGCTCTTGATCCCATTGAAAAGAAACCATTGTATCGGTTTTTACCCGGAACCCAAATTCTTTCGGTGGGAAGCTTTGGCTGCAATCTTCGCTGCCCATTTTGTCAGAACTATGAGATTTCAATGGCTTGCAAAGAGGATATACCTACCCGGTACGTTAGTCCTGATGAACTTGTGAGTGAGGCTCTGTTACTGAAGCCTCAGGGGAATATCGGCATCGCCTATACTTATAACGAACCATTGGTCGGTTATGAATATGTAAGAGACTGTTCAATGAAAGCCAGAGAAAAGGGCTTGAAAAATGTGCTGGTCACCAATGGCTGCTTCTATGAAGAACCGCTAAAGGCATTGTTGCCATTAATTGATGCATGGAATATTGATCTTAAAGCCTTCACCGAGAAGTTTTATCGAAATGTCGGCGGCGATTTAGAAACCGTCAAGCAGTCGATTATGCTTGCTTCAGAAAACAATCACGTAGAAGTCACGACCCTGATCATTCCAGATGAAAATGACAGTGAGGAAGAAATCAGAAGCATGGCTCAGTGGCTGGCATCCATTCGCCCCGATATTCCACTGCATTTATCCCGATTTTTCCCATGCTACCATATGACCGATAAAAACCCAACGGAAGTTGCCACGGTTTATGCTCTAGCCGAAATCGCCCGGGAGTCATTGGAATATGTGTATGTCGGAAATTGTTAGCAGTAACGCCATCGTTAAAATGGCTCTTTGAAAAATACAATACAGCTGTAACACAGAGATCTATTTTCAATTCATATAAAAAGCTGGTTTATTGAGTAACTTTATAAGTTGCAAAATTATGCCGGCTTATTTAATTACAGCTATTGAGTTAAAGTAAATTAGATGATTACGAAATTAAAAAGAGACGAACAATCGTTGCTTTGATGCTAGTTTTCACAAACAATTTTGTAACGTCGAGGCGGACATCTCGAAGAGTGTCCGACGTAGAGTGGAAAAATTGTTTCGTGC
>NZ_LGYO01000039.1 GCF_001263355.1 Acetobacterium bakii | reverse complement strand
CTATTATCTTACCAAACACACACTAGATTGTTTCTTTAATATAATTAAATTAATCTGAGATAATAGAGGTAACTATGTGAAAAAAATAGTAATCGGATGTAGCGTAATCCGGAAGGAAATAGAGAAATATTATGATAAGTCATCGGATTTTGAGTTCGACTGGCTAGAGGATCACCTCCACAACATTCCTGAAACACTTCATAGTAAGCTACAATCAGCGATTGATAAACATATTGACGCTGATGTAATTTATCTTTTGTATGGCCATTGTGGACAAGCATTATGTGGTATTCAAGCGCGGCAATGTCCTGTTATTTTACCAAAGGTTGAAGATTGTATCGAAATTTTACTCTGTCATAATCCGGACGTTAATGAACTGCGACGAACATCCTATTTTATTTCGCAGGGCTGGTTATGAATATGACCGTATTAAAGAAAAGCATGGAGAAAAACGTGCCTTACGTGTAATAAAAGCTATGTATAAAAACTATCGTTATCTAATGTATATTAATACTGGAATTGAAGAAGATCGGGTGCGACATGATTGTTCTACCGTTGCCGATCGTTTGGGTTTGCAGCTCGAAGAAACTTCCGGTGACATTCATCTCATTTTAAATATGTTAAATGGTATAATAGATGATCGCTTTCTAATCATTCTACCAGAAGGTTATATTACAGAAGAAATGTTTCGAAAATAGCGCGTAAGTTGCTTCTAATAACTGAGTCGTTAGATGAGGAAGATTCGGATTTTTATATCGAGTTTTTATTAAATATCTTCCTGCAATTCCATTTTGTGAAAACAAAGCATTTCTTGATCCGTTGCTTGCGGAAAATCCTAATGTTCAGATAATTTGTAAAATTTGATAATAAATAGTAATGGCGGCCATCAGGCCGCCGTAGTTATTTTTTGCAAATGTTTTTAAAGAACGCTTACTTTTCACATTACCTTAAGATTGGGTTCTTGCCGAAGTTAAACATCATCGATCTTGCTTTTATTTTATATCTTAAGTTCTTTCTTTTTAGTAACATGTTATAGAAATACAAACCTAAAAAATTCAATTAGTAATTACACGTTTTAAATAAGCAGCAATAATATCTCCAAAATGATTCAGTTCTCTAGTAAAGATAAAATCCTTGCCATAAATATGTTTTTCCGCTTTTAGGTCTTTTTCATCCCCAGTAAAAATACCCAGAATTAGTATTCCCCTTTGTCGCTCAATTCGAACTTCTTTTGCAGTATCTTCAACACCTCTACCTCCAGAATATGAAGTTACTCCACGAAATTTCTTACTACTGTTCCTTGTAGCTAAATGAATATCATTTGGTTTTCCATCGCTTAAGACAATTAAAATCTTATTCTCCTCTTCCCGTTTATAAAGCGTATCACATACACCCTTTATTGCAAGACCATCTCTGTTGCATCCCTCACAGGCATATTCAAAAATATTTTCATTCTGCTTTAAATCATCATCATAATCGCGGTAACGTTTAAGAATTGTATAATCAATATAACTATTAAATCCATTTACACGGCAAGGAATTCCAGCCTCAACAATAGCGCGTACAATGATGTAAGCTTGAATGGCTACTTTTGATTGTTTCAAAAATTGGGAATGGCTACTATCAATCATCAAATCAACAACATACTCCCCTTTGTTATTGCTTTCCATGCTTTTAAATAGTCTAGTTGATGGAACACGCCCGACACGCCACAACTTTTGGACATTAATTGTCCCAGAGTCACTGGAAATAGAGTACTTTGACCGTTCTGTTTTTAAAGTTTGTATTAATGACTTTTTTAATCGATTTATTGTTGATACATAGATTTGCTGTTTCTCTTCATAAACAGACCGATTCTGTTTCAGGCATTTTCGGGCATGTTTTAAACGTATTTGATTATTATTTCTACTACGTATCAATCCTTCTGTATAATGAAGCTGACAATCTCGATGCGCCTCTTTGCATAATCGACTTTCAAGTCTACTTACTACTGCTCCTTTAAGATATGATTCTCCACAATTGAATTCAACTTTATGACTTTGCTCCTCTACAAGTTCTTTGTCGTCATATCTGAACTCAGTCCGTCCCTTTCCATTCACTGTTTTTTCAAGTTCTGTTATTTCACTTATTTTTTCATTTGAAAGCAGTGAATTTAGAGCTTTTTCAGTAAATTGTCTAGTTTTAACCAATGATCGAGGGTGATTCTCAAAAATGCTTTGTATGTCAAATGGAATATATTCTCTTATCTTAAAAAATTTTGATATAGACTTCATCAATTTTTTCAATTAAATATTGAATATCTTTTGTTTTTGCTACACTTATTAATTCGAATGCTAATTCACGAATGTCCTGTCTTTCCGTTATGATTTTGCCTGCCAAAATCGCAAACACTGAAAAATCAAGTTCATCTGACAAACAATCAGTAATTGGCGACTTTAGTAAATTAATTATCTCTAAACAGGCTTCTTTTTGTATGTCGGCAATACCCGTTCTTTCCACTGATAGGAGATTAATCGCCATAGCATTAATTGCAGGTAAAAGAATTGTTTGAAGTTTTTCCCTGGAAAACCCGGTATAACTCCTCCACTCAACGTATTGGTTAATTAGCTGCCAGTCAACATATTTACGACGGCCACCTGCTATGATACCAAAATATAATGCAGCGTTTTTTGAGAGATTTGTCTTTTCATTTCTTGACATTTCAGCCTCATAATTACCACAAATGGTCCACATTAGATTGATGACGCGATTGTCAAATTCATAATCTTCATATTCCCAGCAATTTTCTGCCATGACTCATTCCTCCCCTCAAAATACTTGCAAATGAAATAAGTATTAAATCTAAAAATATTGCACAAAGACAGCTACTAAAGGTTCCCTTTGTGCAATTAACGAAAATTAACCTAAAATAAATAACATACTTTTCATAAAATTCACTTCAATCTTTATAGGTTATTTTTTCTTCCATTTTATCTCCTTCTTTTCTTTCAACTGAAAATTCTCAAATATTCGATTTTATTAAAGGGTTTCTTCCTTCCAATGCAACTTATTTTTTCACAAAGGTTGCAATTAATATAATCTTTGTCCCCATGATATAAAATACCTGAAACAGTGTTTAATGGAGTCATAAAACAATCTTTTTTTAATGTTACACCTATCTCACCTACATTATTAATTATCTCAAATAAAATGCGGTTGTTTTCTACTGGCCAGTCCGGAAGGGAACCTGGACATAATTCAGCGATATCTTTATAACCAAAGATTTCAGATACGTATTTTTTCACTTCATTCCGTGTTTCCATTAAAATTGCATATTTTAAAATATCAACCACTGATGCCGGATATTTTCCTTTTACAGCATCTAACTCATCCCCAGCAGTAACAATATTTATGAACACTTTTTCTGTTTGACGTAATTTATCAAATAATAATTTACTTACAAAAGTTTGTCCCATCAATGTTACACATCCCTGCTCCACCTTTTCAACGTTACACCATTTTAGAATAGCTCTCGACTTTATCATTTCACCAGTATTTTCGATTATTTCGATAATTGTTTTATATGTTTTTGAGTCCGTGTGAAAATCTTTGAAAACCTCCATTTCATTTATTTCATACGCTATCTTGATTGGATTCAAGACGATTTTTTCCATATAAGGGCACCTCCTCGTTTCGATCGGATTTAATGAATATACAAATCAAAACAGTGAGTATAGACATCACAAGCATTAATTGATAGGCTAATGAAAAACTTCCAGTCATTTTTTTAATGTATCCACCTGCATAATTCCCTATCATAGACCCCACCCCTAATGATAAATTCATCAATCCAAACAATTTTGCGGTTTTTTCTGGTGGTAAGACTCTGGCCACATAGGTTGGATGCAAACCAAAAATGCCATTGTATGTTAGTCCAAAAATAAAACAAGCAAAAAGTGCAGCAGCTCCGTTGTGAATAAAGACAACTGACGCTATTGATAGAATTGAAATTCCATATGCAATAATCATTGCCCGTTTGGCCGAATATTTATCCGCAAAAACTCCTGCAATAAAACCACTAAAAATACCTACGAAACCAAAGATACTCCAAGCAAGTCCAGACATTTGCTCATTTAGCCCTAAATCTTCTTGCATCAACGGTACTATATAACTTTGGAATGGAATCAAATAAAGCCCTGATAAGATCAACAATGCAACTAATATGATATAATATTTGATATATTTACCCGATGCATCATTACCCAAAGCCACATTTTCCGTTTCGTATTCAGCTTTTTTATTGACTTTTTTAATCTGTAAATCAGGTGCACTTTTTAATTTATAGATCCAATAGACACCAACTGCTCCTAAAAGCAAACTGATAATTCCGAAAACAAACCAAACGGTTTGCCAGGTATCATTAGTTAATATGTAGGGAATCAAGAAGCCGTTTAGAATTAATCCAAACGATGTTCCACTCGAAATGATCCCAAGACTTTTTCCTCGATTATCTTCTTGAATATTCTTGGCAACAAACTCTACCATTGGTATCCATGATGTTGCCGCAAAAATACCCTGAAGTGTTACAATAACTAACAAGAGCCATGGATTATTTACGAATGCCAGCACAAAAACACTGATACCACACAGGATTACTGATGAGGAAATCAAGAACTTCACACTAATGTAACTACATAAAATACCACCAAGCAAAGAAAAAAGAAGATAAGCGGCTTGATGACATGCATTAATACGTCCTACAAATTCGTAGTCAATATTTAAGCTGCTCACAATATCCGGAGTAATCATTGAAAAAATATAGCGCCCAAATGCAAATGTAATCGTAATAAAGCCAGTCAGACAAATGACATAAATCAGTTCTCTTGTTCTATTCGACATGGCGTCCACCAACTGCCTCATACACCTTATCTTCAATGCCAATTCCTTGTCCTATACCTTTTTCAGCGTATATAATAAAACCTTCTTTTAGATAGTCTTTAACCCTTTCAGGGGTTAAAATGGTTCTATATTCATCAATACAATTCTCTTTTACAAAGGATATCGATTTCATTTTTTACCTCTTTTCTTTCTTTTTGATATCAACATATTTTTTCAAAATCACTTCGAAATTCACATTCGAAATTGCTACAAAACTTGCAGTCATGGTCTTTATCTGCAGTAATTATATTTTGATCTGCTCCGTAGACATAACCCATCGTTTTTGGTGGATTATACATATACCCCTCGGTAATACTAATATCCAACTCATAATTATCAACCCTTTCTAGAATAATTGCCTGATTTTGTATTGGAATATAATAATCATCCGGACAATATCGTTCTGTTAAAGAAAAGTTTCTTTTTCGATAAATTTCTTCACGTATAATGTGATAAAAGTCATCTGAAGCGTTGAACAAAAGTTGATCGGCAATTTGGTCAACCATCATACCTTTTAAAAAGTTCTTTTGCTCAAAATAGCTAGTACTGAAACTACTAATTTCTGAGCCCAACGTAAGCACCACATAAACGAGATGACTGACTTCACTCAATCCTTCGTGAATCAGACGGCCTATATCTGCTGCCTCGTTTAATGTAAAGGTACCTTTTGCAATCGCATAAGTTGGTATTTCTTGCTCCAATTCCTTATACACTCTATCAAACTCATCATAATGATTTGAATCTTTTGAAATATGCATTTGTTGAAAAACAGCAGCCTTATTAAAACGTAGTGGTATTTCATAAACCATATTCAACCACCTTTCTTTTTGCTCATCAATTATCAATGAGCAACCTTTTTATGATTTAATTTTGCGGAAAAACATCATTTGATTCCCACATATCTCGAATCCGAGTCCGAACCACATCCATTACAATTTCTTTTTCATACTGGTCGAAAGTTTTTCCAATTATTCCCATACTAATAGCATTTACTGGTTTAAGACCACGTCTAATCGTTTTCAGGCTTGCAATTATTCCTCTTAAGTCAACAGATTTTGTCGATATTTCCGAATTCATTGCTTTTTCTTGTAAATCCAAAAATACGCCAACAAACTGAGTTAATAAATCAGTATTTGCATCGGGAAAATTCATATTGAGAATTTGATGAATCGTTTCCTTTCGGATTTGGGGGATCTGAATAGTCATAAATCGTGAAACCAAAGCCTCATTTAAATCTTTTGTCCCGGCATAATCATAATTCATAGTTCATATAAAACGTGTTGCTGGATGGAGATGAATTTTTTCATAACCAGGGACATCAATTACTTTTCGGTAATCTAATGCCGAGTGTAACACAACCAGTGCATCATTTTTAGCCATGTTAATCTCATCAAAAATACCAAAACCACCATTTATTGCACATTCATAAACTGAACCCCTTCGAAGCTTTACCTCATTTTCAATAAAAGTATCCGTTCCAATTAGACTGGCACTATCAGTATTAACATGAAATGAGGTGCTCCATTGAGGTCTTCCAAATAATTGACAAATATTATCAGCTAGTACATTTTTACCAGTCGCCTTTTGACCTGACAATAAAAGATTTTCGCCTTCTAAAATTGCAGTTATGCTCATTTCCCAAATGTCTTTTCCAATAAATATTTCTTTAGTCACAGGGATGCGATCAATTATTTCTTCGCATAACACATGTTCCTTTTTAAAGTAAGCCACATCATCTAAAAGACTTTTTCGAATCCCTTGTTCAATGAGTTTTTGATCAATTTCTTTCATAATATTCCTTTCGATTCAATTACACACCATAGCAATATTTATGTTATTCATATATACGCTCTGGAAATATCTTAGATGTTCCTATTTCGTGTTTTTGTAAACCTTGTTGTGTTTCAGAAATAACATTTTTGTCAGAATGTAATGTTTGAATACCTGTATTGATAGTCACTCTAGGATCACAATGCGTTCCACATGTAAAAGCATCAATAAAAAAGTGCGTTATGCTCTGGATAAATGTGTACCGAAACATGTGATTCACGGAGCAATGCTAATAAAGCAACACCATTTGCTTAAATATTATTGTCATAATTCCTAAACATTTTGCTTTTGATTCTTCGAACCCCTTAGTCAAAATCTCTTCAAGCTGATCAATGCTGTTAAGATTTTCATATGACACACCATAAAACTCACCAAAAACATGAGTGCTTGTAAACGATTGCTTTTTAAAGTTCAACAATTTCTATACTTACTTTCAAAATAAAACCTCTTTCACTTTCTGAATTTGTTATCAAAACACAACACGAAAACATTACATTTTTTCTCTTCTTTGTTATCTATAAAGCAATTTTTATGCCAATTTATCGATCTGAATTTAATTATTCTTCAATCAATCATTAAAATAAGATATCTATGAACAGTATTTAAGACAATTTTTCATTATAACTAACTTTATCTACTTAGACCAATCATATTATTGCAACACCTACCGCATAATATAATTACACGCAACATTATTTGCACAATTAATAATCAGCAATTTGATGCCATTCTTTAGAACAAGTGCAAATCTATTTGCGCTTAGAGTGTCGACAAAGTCATAAAATTCGAATATAATTCTGTTACTTTGTTTTTTTTGATGGAATGATCATGCATTCAACACCTGTTATTATTGATGAAACTGTGATTTTCTTGGTATAACGAAAGCATCGAAAGCGGGTGGTGAAAAGGATGTTAATGTGAAAAAAGATTAAGAATGCAGTCAGATACAACTCGCTTCAATGGATACCATGGTTCCCCTGGATCATCTCCTACGATAAATATTCCACTGGGGTAGTACACTCTTTCACGTGATTCAGAGCAAGCTATCCGGAGAGCAAGTGCAATTTTTCCACCCCGGTTACAGCGTGCAATCAATTAACGCGTTAATATCAGGTTAATCCTAACCATCCTATACCTTTGCGGCACATGCGTCCCCTTGTCCAAAATATAATCCGATATTGGCATAATTACCATTGGCTATATAACAAAATATGTGTATAATTTTGTTATATAAGGAGGTAATTACCATGCCAACAATAAAATCAAGTGCTGAACTACGAAACAATTACAATGAAATCTCAAGATTTTGTCATAATTATTCGGAACCCGTTTTTATTACAAAAAACGGAAAAGGCGATCTTGCGGTAATGAGCATTGAAGCCTACGAGGAAATGAATAATCTTTTTGAATTATACGGACTAATAAAAGAAGGAATGGATGATATTGCAAATAGCAATACCCGTCGCTTCTCTGAGGCAATCTCTTCCATCCGGAGCAGCCGTAACCGATGACTTATGACATCTACATTACACTGCCGCTGAACGAGATCTTTTAAGAGCCTCAGACCATATTGGATTTGTTCTCAAAAATCCAAAAGCTGCCGATGACCTACTGGATGAAGCTGAAGCACAAATCTACTCCCTTGCTGACTTCCCCGAGAAATTTAAGCTGGTGGATGATCCGGTTTTAGCTTCCTGGGGAATTCATTTTGTTATGGTGAAAAGTTACCTTGCTTTTTACATTATATCCGAAGAAACACACCGGGTTACCATTGTGCGTTTTCTGTTTCAGAAAAGCAATTGGACAGCCATCCTGGGTCAAGGCTTCTTATCTCATTGCTGTAACAATCAACAGTCCTGCCTGCCATAAAATGGCAGGTTATATTTCCCAGGTGATCGGTAACTGTTTTCTGCAAGAGGAAATTCCTCACAAATTTACTCGTTATCCAAAATATCGTAAAAAAAATGCGACAAAAAGTAGGATAAAAGCACGACAAAAATAGAGGTAAAATAGCCAGAAATAGCCAGAATTTTTCGATTTTTCACAGTCGGTCATACTTTTAAGTGAATACTAAAAATAATAAATAAAAAAAGAATGGCTATTTAAAGCCATTCTTTCAACAAAATAATATTTTTTACTGGAGCTAGCGGGCGGAATCGAACCGCCGACCTACTGATTACGAATTGGATTACATGGTTGTATTTTAGTATCTTAAAAGCTATTGTAATTTTAGAAACCGCAATTCTAAAGGACTTTCCTGCCATTATATTAATTATAATCAATTCTAAATTGAGTTTAATTTATTCCTGATGTGCATAAATTGTTCATGTCTGTCTTTTTATTACTTCAGGATATCATCACTCTTAGATGACAATATTTATCCTGCCATTATATCCTTTATGGTTTTAATAATGCTTTCAAATTCAATGTCTTTGGCATATTTGTATTTCTCTCTATATGAATTCCAGATATTAAGTATATCCTTGCTTTCGGAAACATCGTTTAGATACTTCTCATAATCTTCAATATAAATTGTACTGTTTCTTTCCTCAGCTTTCTTCCAAATGGCTTTTTCAATTCCGACTTATCGAAATTCGCTTTGTTTAACATCACAAGGATGTACCCTTGGACATCTGGTATCAGTCAAATAAATCTTTCTCTTTACTCAATATTCAGTTTATTGTAGCCTATCCAAAATGTCTCTTATTACACTTTTATAAACTCTTCACAACTTAACAATAATTTTGTTTCTGGCATTTCTGTCTCATATCTTTTCAAATCACGTTTTGCGATTTTGATATAATTCTTTATATCTTCATTCTCAAAAGGCAGGTGATAGATAAGCAATTCTTTAGGATTGACCTTATTGATTAATGCTCTCCCCATCCGATTGTTTAAAAACAGCCAGTTGACAATGAGTATATCGATTCGTTGGCCGGCAAGCATGGTTTCTAATTCTGAGCATCGAAAATCCGTATCCCCCATCACTAAAATGTGACACTCCAAAAGATTGATCTGATATACATAATGGGCAACATCGCGATACTCTTTCCCATCATGTAAGGTTTTATATGCAATCAGTTTTAACCCATTGTCTTCCAGGATCACTCTTCCTTCCCAAAATTCAGTATCTAAATAAGTGATATTCCCTTTTGTATTTTCCAGACTATCACCATCTTTAGGTATGACAATCATCCGGGGCGTATTCAATAAACAATAATCATCTAAATACTTCCCATTAAAGTGATCTTTGTGACGATGCGTAAACAGGATATAGCCCATATCCTCATAAATGCCATGTCCCTCGATGATATGATTCAGTACCTTTTCAGGGACCGGACTGAAACCAAACGGTTCAAATGAATGGATCCCATCGATCAGAACTTTTTTTTCTAAACCAGTAATCAGTAAACCAGCATTGGCAATATATGTAATTTTTATTTCATTCACTGGTATTCTCCTCCTAACATTCACAAATAATAATTATTAATTATTATTTGCCGCCAATGAAACTCATAACTCAAAGACTTCTGTTCATCAAGATATTTTTCTAATCAAACCACTGGATGGCTTTTATGCCTGCAATAAACTTCTGGAGACTCTAAATCATCGAAATGTAAAAGCCAGAATCTTTATGGGAATTCTTAAAAAAAGAGCTTTATGGATATAATTGCCGTCATTCCAATTATCAGATATCTAAATAATCTTTCATTTATTCTTTTGATAATGAATGCTCCTAAAACAGCACCGATGCCGATAAATGGAATCATAAGTCCCGTTAATGCAAATGTTTGTACCGTAATATTTTTCCACACGAATACTTGCATCGGGAGTTTGGTTATATTTACGATAAAAAAGAACCATGCAGTGATTCCCAGAAAATTTTCCTTTTTAACACCTTTTGCCAGCAAATACACACTGAAAATCGGTCCTGCGGCATTTCCGATCATTGACGTAAAACCTGCCAGGATTCCAACCAGAGCATACAGCCAGGTCTTATCAGGGATTTTTATCTGATCAGCTTTTTTTTCAAAATAGATTAATAAAAACAGACAAAGTAAAACCGATATTGCAATAAGGCTTTTAAATTGTTCATCATTGATATAGCCGCCGATAACCAAACCGAGTATCAGACCCAGAAATGTCCATGGCAATAATTTTAAAATATCTTCTTTTTTTGCGTTGCGTTTATAATAAAGCAGCGCAAAAATATCCCCTACAATCAGCATGGGAAGAATGATTCCCGTTGATGCTTTTCCACCAAACACTGCAGCTAATATGGGGATTACCAATGTGAGTAAACCACTGATGCCAGTTTTCGATACACCAATTAACAGTGCTGCAAAAACAATCCAAATCCACTGGACAAGTTCTAAATCCGGAAATATTCCCATTGTAATTTCTCCTATTGTTCGTTATTTGTGACTTTACCGTTGTTATATTAAATTCTTTAACTTAACATTTCCGGATTTCGCTACCCTCGGTGGTTATATTTTCCGCAAACTTCCCTGATCCAGCCCGTCCACGCCCATGGCGATCATTTTATCAATGCTTTCCTGACCCAGCAGGCTGATCTGTCTATGCCAGTTGCTTCCGTAGGCATCACCTTTGATGCCAAAATCAACCATGCATTCGCCAACCTCGATGGGTTGTTTGATCACAGCTTTTTTAGTACTAGTGTTGACTGCTATTACCTTTGCCATTCTTATTCCTCAATTCTTTCATAAATTTCATGTTTAAAACGGTTTTCCCAATACTTTTACGTCAATTAAATGAAATCAGCCGCCAATCATATTCATTTTACGCGAAGATGAAAAGGCCTCGCCGAAGTGATGTCCCCTTGGTTTATCAGCAATGATTTGTCTGATGATCTTTTCAAAGTTTTCTGGTTTAAGACCAAGAGCATCTCTAATGTCTGCTTCTCCGTTATTTCCCAGACAAGGCCGTATCTTTCCGTCAGAAGTCAACCGAATGCGGTTACAGTCCGAGCAGAACTGGTGGGTCATGGGTGAGATAAATCCGATTTTTCCAACATATCCTTCCATCCGGTAGTAAACTGCCGGCGATCCTTTATCTGTACGCTCCAGATACTGAAGGCCTGGTCGGGCATTGATGACGTCATCATTGTGAATGATCTTATCCGCATTCTTTTCACCGAAGCTGCCCATGGGCATGAGTTCTATAAACCGAACTTCAATTGGTCTGTTCCGGGTTAGTTCAATGAGCGCATCAATTTCATTATCATTGATGCCTTTAATCAGAACGGTGTTGATTTTCACCGGGGTCATACCCAGTTCCAATGCCAGATCAATTCCTTCCATGGTCTTCTTGAAATCGCCGCCGCCGGTAATGTATCTAAATTTTTCTTCGTCCAGGGAATCCAGACTGATGTTAAGCCTATGAAGACCTGCCACATTTAAATTTCTTGCCATCTTAAGCAAATTAACGCCGTTGGTGGTCATGCAGATATCCTCGATGCCATCAATTCGAGAGATTCTGCTGATGATCTCGCAGACATCCTTCCTCACCAGAGGTTCCCCGCCGGTAATGCGGATCTTTTTAATGCCTGTTTTAACCATGGCCCGGGTAATCTTTTCGATCTCTTCCGGGGCCAGATTCTCCTCCTGGCTGTCCTTGCAGTTTTCACCATCAGGATCACAATAAATACACTTCAGATTGCATTTCTGGGTAACCGAGATTCGCATATATTCAATTTTTCTTCCATATTGATCCAGCATATTTCTCACCAGCTTTCATTTAACCTAACTTAATTATGGGATTTTGTATTTTTTAAATTTTATTCAATTATTTCCATAAATACTTCGATAAGACCACCGCAAACCATTCCATCTTCCTCTGCATCCACTCCAGTCATGTCAACTGAAATTAATTCAGACTTCCCGGTATTTTCGCTGATCATACTAAAAGCACTTCTTTTAATTTCTGCTTCGGCGCAGCCTCCGCCAAGGGTTTCCACCGTCCGGCCATCTTGAAAAATCAACATCTTTGTTCCCACTTCTCTGGGTGCCGAACCTTTTCTGCTGATAATCGTTGTCAGCACTTTCTTTTGTTGGTTATCCTCGCTGTTATTAATGGCTTTAATCAATTCTTTGGAATAACCGCAGCTTTCTTTTTTCTGATTTTTCACTTGTATCAGTTCCGCCATAATCGATACGGCAATCTCCACCGGTGTTTCAGCATTAATCTTTAAACCAATTGGTGTATGTACTTTTTCCAGATACTTTGCATCCATGCCTTTTTCTTCTAATTGGTCTAAAACTTTTTTGACCCGAAGCTTACTGCCAATCATTCCAATGTAGGCATTTGTTTTTTCTATGATTTTCTCCAGACAAATCTGATCATAGCGATGCCCCCGTGTAACTATCACAAAAGATGTGTTCTTATCGCCTTTTATTTTTTCAAGTCCCTGGTCAAAAGGATCGCAGATAACCTCATTTGCTCCGGCTCGTGCGGCATTATTGGCAAATGAAAACCGATCTTCAATAACCGTAACATGGTAATCTGCCATTAAACCGATTTTTATTATGGGTATGGCCACGTGGCCGCCACCGCAAATAACCAGTTTCTTTTCAGTGCCTAATATTTCACAAAATATCCGATTTCCACCAATGCATAGCATTCCAGTTTTGGTTTCTTTAGAAATCGATATTAGATTATTTCCAAAAATGCCGTCTACTTTTGATTCAAAAATAATTCTACCTTTTGAAATAAACGCTTTTTCTCCGAAGTTTTCACCTTCCACCACGGTAGCAATTATATTTTTATAACTGGAATTGCTTTCGCTGATTTTCTCATAAAGTCCGCTCATACTGTTTTCTCCATCCAATTTTTAGCTATCACTTATTTACACACCTTTTCCAAAACCACAGTTTGGAAATGTACAAAGGTCACAGTTCAGACAGAGTCCGCCCTGCCCCAACATGGTAAAATCTCGAATTCTAAGACGTTCATCCGTCATGATTCGGGGCAATACCAAGTCAAAGATGGTTCGTTTTGCATACATAACGCAACCCGGAAGTCCGATAATCGGGATATTGCCTTTGTAATAAGCCAGTAAAAACATGGCTCCGGGAAGTACAGGTGCTCCGTAAGTAATCATTTTTGCGCCGGTATTTTTGATGGCAAGGGGTGTTCGGTCATCGGGATCCACACTCATTCCGCCGGTGCAGATAATCATATCTGCGCCTTTTTCCAAAAGTGTCATGATGGATTCGGTAATCATCTCGTGATCATCATTTGAAACAATATGCCCAATGATTTCCACATTAAATTCCGCCAGTTTATCTTTGATGACCGGAGTAAAGGTATCTTCTATGCGCCCATGGTAAACTTCGCTACCGGTTGTAACAATGCCGACTTTTTTGTGCACGTATTTTTTAATTTCAAAAATCGATCCTTCCCCACATACTTCTTTTGCACGATTCATTTTACTTTCTTCAATCACCAGCGGAATCACCCGGGTACCGGCCAGAAGGTCACCTGCTTTTACAGGAAAATTACCATGCCGACTGGCAATCATCATCTCGCCCAGGGCATTGACCTTATTCATTTTTGCCGAATCGATTTTTAACACGCCATCACAGGTCGCAATCAGCTCGATTTTTCCTTCCTTTATTTTAGAAGGTTTCATATGCTCACCCTTGCACAGTTCATAAAGAATCTCAGCTGCATCATTTTCATGGAGCATGCCTTCTTCCTTTTCCCACACATACAGGTGCTCTTTCCCAACCGATAACAACACCGAAATATCTTCTTCTCTCACCGTATGGCCCTTTGAAAATACCGCATCTTTTGTGACGCCTTTAATGATTTGTGTAATATCATGACAAAGAACACTGCCAACTGCATTTATTGTTTCAATTAATCTCATTGTTTTTCTCCATATTCTGAATTATTTATTGCTTCTTCTACCATTTCTTCTACTTTTTTTGCCTGAAAATAAGATTGTCGGTGTTTTACTTTAGCCACTAAACTCCTGCATTTTTTTCTGCTTTGTTCAAATCGTTCATCAATGGTCACATATTGGCACTCCTGCACTTTTTTATCCGCCAAATAGACAATGACATTTTCGGTGATATGAGTTTCGTCGTATAAAGGTAACTGATGATGGACAGCAACCACATTGGCAACCAGAGAATAACTTTCTGAGCTCATCCAGTCAGCACCTATTTTTGAATGATCCTTTTCTGCTCTGGCTATATCATGAAGCATCGACGCTGCTTTGATTAAATTTCTATTCAAATCAAAATTTTTAACGATTAACTGATCTGTCCATTCCAATGCTAGTTCCATAACTTTTCTGGAGTGGGCAATAATTTGTTCCGATACATTGAATTTTTTTAACATTTCGTCACATTGTTCTAATGTGGGAATTATTTCAATTCTTTTCCCGGCAAACTTTACATTGAATGTGCCATTTATTTCTTCTATTAGATTGACGCTTCCATAGGCCTGTGAAATTTCCTGGGCATTATCCAATTCTAAACCTAACCACTTGCTTAGAAGTCCTTGGTTTACACAGGCATGGGCTACGATTGCCAGGTCACCTTCATGCTTCTCCAACAGTTCCTTTAAACACGGTTCAGTTCGCATTAAGACGTCATTAAAGGATTCTCCCCCGGGAAACGGCAATGTTGATAAATGTTTCCCTCGCTGTTCATAATATTCAGGATATTTTTTCTTGATTTCCGGAAATGGTAAACCATCCCATAGCCCTGTGTCAATTTCCTGAAGTTCATCCGCAATAACTATCGGGTATTTCCCGTTTGAAATTATATCCGCCGTCTCACGGCTTCTTGCCATCGGGCTTGAAATTAATGTTAATATTCTGTTTTCATCAAAGTATCTTGAAAGCTTTTTTGCTTCTATTTTTCCTTTTTCACTCAGCGACAAATCATATTTACCAAGACAGCATTTTAGTCCATCTGGAAAATTTGGTTCGCAATGACGGATTAAATAGATATTTCTCATTTCCTACTCTCATTTCTTATGGTTTCATTAAAATAGCAGTGCCGTGGAAATCGCAGAGAGGAATTAAAAATAAGTTTTGCTCATTTAAATATTCATCGACTGCTTTTTTTACCCCGGGAAATTGCATACTGTTATAATCGTGGATTAACAGCACGCCACCGGCGCTGAGACGGGGATAAAAATACTCTAAACCGCGGAGTGTGGGTTCATATAAGTCAGCATCCAGATTGACCAGGGCATACAGAATTTCGTCCCTGGGAATCGTCTTTGGAAATCGGCCTTTTAAAATAATAGCCTGCTTCGGATAAGGCAGATTCTTGCGTATATATTCCTCGCTGGTATCAGAAAAATCGCCTTCTTTTGCTTTTGACAAGCCCTTTTCGATTCTCAAATCTTCTGCCTGAAAGCCCTCGAAAGTATCAAAAAGGTAGAGTTTACGCTCTTTAAAATTTCGATTCAACTCACTGGCAAATTTTCCCTGATAGACTCCTAATTCAGCAATGGCACCCTCAATATTTCTTCTTTTAATTTCTTCTGCAATCAGCCGAAGTTCTGCAAGCCTGACATCATATTTATTTTTAAAATCACTTGCATGTTTGATGCTGCCTTCAAAACCAAAGGTTCTGATTTGCTTTTCTATTTCACTGGCCGCATCCATATTTAATGTTCCTGTCCAAATGATATCCAGATTAAAATCCATTATTTGATCTGGCTTACTGATCACTAAACCGGAAAGATGTGATCCCCATTTCGCAGGATTATTATCAAAACAAGTAACAATTTCATAATCACTCGCGATCAGGTTCATTAACGCAGTTCCACCTTGTCCGGCTCCAAAAATACCAGCTTTCATCTACTTGTGACCTCCTCAGCTCGAATCATTTATTAAATAATTCTGTATTTATAAAACGTTTTCAGCTATTCGTTAATTATTTTGAATTGCTTTTAAAATTGCGGTTCGAATGTTTTGCTAAAACAATTCGTTTTTAAAAAAAATATTTTTCAAATATCTGATCCACTTTATCCTTTGATTCACTTTCAAATTTTTCGTATTTTTCTAAAAATTCAATACCTTCTAATGTTAGGATGGTTTTACCACCATTGCTGCCGCCTCTTTTTCGATGAACGATGGTGTACCCCAGCTGTTCTTCAACCTGATTAATCATTTTCCAACCCTTACTATAGGAAAGATTCATTTGAATGCAGGCATTTTTAACCGATTCATTTGTATTGATGAGTTGCAGCAACTGAGCCGTGCCCATTCCGAAAAACGATTCTTGATTTTCGATTGATACGCGTACTTTGGGTTTTAACTTTCTTTTATAATATAAATCTAATAATTTATTGAAATCGTCTTTTGTATCCACATCAATTAAAATACCTTCATCTTCAACTTCCACATTGATATGTTCAAAGTTACAACTCTCAACAGCTCCCATTAATCCGCGATTGCCCGTATATTCCAAGATCCTGGGTATGACTTGGGTGTTAATCATTAGCGGATGTCCTTTGATTCCTTTATGTATGGGACTCACGAAAACACCATCTGTTTTTATGATCTTTTTCACTGTTTCACAGGTAAATAATGGAATATCAATGGGTGTGATTAAAATCCTTTTACATTTTTTCTCTAAATATTTCAAGCCGATTTTTGCGGAATCAAACATCTGGGTCGTTGCAAAATCTTTATTATGAACACAGATAACGCCCATTTGATTCACCTGTTCTTCAATAATTCTGGCTTTATTGCCGGTTACCAACACAATATTTCTTATTCCGGCATTCTGAAATGTTAATATGATCCGTTCAATTATAGTAAGCTTTCCGATTGGCAATATCGGTTTAAACTCGCCCATGCGCGATGACATGCCTGCTGCTAAAATCACGACGCCTACATTTGCTGCCTTCATTCAATCACCTCATTTAAAGATTGCTGACTCCATTTAATGGGAGTCAGCTTTTCTTGAATTACAAAAATTATTTACTTAGAACCGGCAGGGTTGAACCGCCAAATGGCATGACCAGAACTTTAGAATCATAGCCAAGATTATCAAAGGCTGATCGTAAAGCTTCCTGTACCGATGGATAAGGCTTCATAAAAATGGATTTCACAAGTTCCGGTTCCATTTTCGAAACAAAGTAAATATCACTTTTTTCTAAAACCATTGCGATAGCTGCCGCTTTATGTCCGCCGAGTTGAAAATCATTTTTGATTCTTTCAATCAGTGACTGAGAATCCGGCGCTGCTCTTAGCCATTTTTCAAAGGTCTTTTCACCGAAGCCTTCTTCACAGGAACCAACCAGAATAATAATGCCCCCCTTGCGGACTGCATGCTTGGCGTTATCAAGCGCCTTCTGTGTTTGGTAAAGATTCAGATCTTTTGGAGCACCGCCTTGAGAAACAATGACAATATCAGCTAATTCTTCAATTTTCTTGCTGTAAATTCTATCAAGAAATTTACAGCCCTCTCGGTGTGCTTCAATATAGTGTCCTGCCACAGCATGGATCACGTTCTTCTTCTCATCCAAAACCACATTGACAATAAAATCGATAGGACAATGCTCAATGGCTTCTTCCAAATCCATTCTTACCGGATTATTATCGATCTTTCCTGCCACAGCCAGTGGGTCCACCATGCAGCTGTGATTCATTTGGATGGCTTCTCGTGTGGAAACTCCTGGCATTATGGCCTTGGCGCCGCCACTGTAACCCGCAAAATAATGGTATTCGATATTTCCCAGACAAATCCGCCGATCTGCCTCTGCCACAATTCGAGTAATATCTACCGGAGTTCCGAGCCTGGTTTTTCCCATGTGCACAAAATCTTTTGAATCACCATCCACACACTTGATTGTGGAATAAATATGATCGCCCACTAATTTTTTCATTTCTTCCGCCGTGTGTTTTCGGTGACTGCCCAGAGCAAAGACTATGGTAATATCTTCACTTCTAACACATTTCTCTTTTAGTTCTTTCAAAATTCCAGGTAATACAATATATGAAGGTAACGGGCGCGTGATATCGCTGGTAATGATTACAATTTTTTCGCCCTTTTTAATAATGTCCTTTAATCGTGGGGTTCCAATTGGATTATTAAGGGCATAGCTGACCGCCTCACTACCCACTAGGGATTTCTCAATTGAATTTGACTTGAGTATCCCTAATAAATTTTTATCTGGAATGTTAACTTCCTGTTTTTCTTTTCCAATTACAATTTCTATTTTCATCAGATTACTCCAGTCTGCTAGATGCGGCTAACGCCGCTATCTTTGGCAGCCTTTGCTACTGCATTGGCCACTGCGTCTTTAATACGAGGATCAAATGCATTTGGAATAATATAATCTGCTTTTAATTCTTCCTCAGTTACCAATCCTGCAATGGCATAGGCTGCCGCAATTTTCATGGCGTCATTGATATCACTGGCTCTTACATCCAATGCACCTCTGAAAATTCCAGGAAAGGCCAAAACATTATTGATTTGGTTTGCAAAATCACTGCGTCCGGTGCCAACAACTGCAGCACCGGCCTTTAAGGCGAGATCCGGCATAATTTCAGGTGTGGGATTCGCCATTGGAAATAAAATGGGATCTTTTTTCATGGAAGCAACCATTTCTTCGGTTACTGTATTGGGTGCGGAAACGCCGATAAACACATCCGCATCCTTCATCACATCAGCAAGACTCCCTTTTACTCTTTCTTTGTTTGTAATTAATGCAATCTCCTGCTTGTCCTGGGTAATCCCTTCCTGACCGACGTAGATAGCACCTTTTCTATCACACATGGTGATGTTTTCCAGACCAACCTTTAAAAGAAGTTTTGCAATGGCAATCCCAGCTGAACCGGCTCCATTCATAATCACTTTCATGGTCTTGATGTCTTTTCCCGTTAATTTTGCAGCATTTAACACCGCCGCCAAGGTAACAACGGCCGTTCCGTGCTGGTCATCATGAAATATTGGAATGTCACAAATTTCTTTGAGTCTTTTCTCTATTTCAAAGCATCGGGGTGCTGCAATATCTTCAAGGTTAACACCGCCGAAGCTTCCTGCTAAAAGGCTGACAACTTGTACAATTTCATCAACGTCTTTGGAACGGATACATAGGGGTATTGCATCCACATCCCCAAATTCCTTGAATAAAACACATTTTCCTTCCATAACCGGCATACTGGCTTCAGGGCCGATGTCTCCCAGTCCCAGAACCGCAGTTCCATCACTGATAACAGCAACGGTATTCCAGCGTCCGGTTAATTCATAACTTTTACTGATATCCTTCTGAATTTCTAAACAAGGCTGTGCTACCCCCGGGGTGTAAGCCAGGGATAAATCATCCTTATTGCTAACTGAAACCTTTGAGCTGACTTCCAGTTTGCCCTTCCATTGATAGTGTAGTTTTAATGACTCCTGTGCATAATCCATTTTAATAACCTCTCTAAATTTCCTACTTACTTGTTATGGTGTTTACTATTCTTTAATTTCTGAACCATGCATCAATGCTTTGACAACCGGCAGGGTTTCTCCTGTTAAGAACCGGATCAGGGCGCCGCCGCCGGTGCAAATGTAATTGATTTTGTCGCTTAAATTATATTTATTGGTTGCTGTGATGCTGTCGCCGCCGCCAACAACGGTGTAGGCCGTTGTTTTTCCCAGAGCGTCCCAAACATTTTTTGTTCCGTATTCAGTGATTTCCTCTTCAAAAATCCCCATGGGTCCATTGGTGAAAACTGTTTTGGCACCAAGGATGATTTCCTGAAATTTTTCTGTGGATGTATGACCGATGTCCACCAGCATTTCGTCAACCGGCAAGTCAGAGAGTTTAACTTCTTTTCTGACCCCGGCTTCGAGGTAGGCTAAGTCAGAGGGCAATTCAATTTTATCTTCATATTTAGACAGCAGGTCTTTTGCATCTTCGATATATTTCTCGAACCCTCTTTTTTTGATGAAGGCTTTGGATTTTTCTCCGATGTCAAAACCTTTTGCCAGAAGCATGATGTTTCCCACCAAACCGCCGGCCAGAACCGTATCGGCAATTCCTTTTCCTAGGACACTGTTCATCATAATGAAGGCATCGGATATTTTGGCGCCGCCTAAAACAAAGACTGACGGCCTTCCCGGATTTTTCGTAATGCTTGAAAGCACGCTGTACTCTTCTTCAAATAATCTTCCCATTGCAGAAGGCAGTACTTGCTCAAAACCGCAAAGGGAGGGTTGATCCCGATGAGCTGCCGCAAAAGCATCACAGACATATAAATCGGCCAAAGGGGCAAGTTTTCTCACCAATAGTGTTTTTGCCTGATCCTCATGGCTTAATTTTAAATTCATTTCGAATAACGTTTGTTCCTCAGCTACAAAACGGACATTATCCAGTAAGAGAATTTCTCCGGCATTCAAGGATTCGATGGCCATTCTGGCAGTGGGACCGCAAACATCATCAATGAATTTTACATCCTTATTCAGCAGCTCTGATAAAACCTTCGAATGGGGTTCTGTGGTATAAAAGTTCTCGTATTCGATGTCGCTTCCCTGATGGGCCAGAATAACAAGCTTTGCACCCTTATCGGACAATTCCCGGATGGTGGGAACGCAGGCCTTAATTCTCGTGATGTCTTTTAATGTATTTTTTTCCTTGTCCACCGGTTGATTAATATCCACCCGAAGCAGCACTGTTTTGCCAGAAACTTCGAAGTCAT
The DNA here is from genome assembly GCF_001263355.1 of Acetobacterium bakii. Classification (GTDB taxonomy): domain Bacteria; phylum Bacillota; class Clostridia; order Eubacteriales; family Eubacteriaceae; genus Acetobacterium; species Acetobacterium bakii. The sequence continues at coordinate 23,754 of NZ_LGYO01000039.1, read as the reverse complement.
CTAATGTATTAATTCCAAACTTCATTGATTGGTTCCCCTTATCGACAATGACAATTTAAATATTTGTTTGTCGCTTCCGTTCCTTCTTCTCGTGTTTTTTGCAAGCCGGTTGCCGCTCTGATGGCATCCATGGTCTCAGGAATGGTGACACTTTCCTGGGGAATGTTAATGGCAAACATAATATCGTTTTCGCTTTCTACGATACAGTCTTCCCATAAACCAATTTCATACATATCGCCTCTGGTGTTTCCTAAATCTCTGGCATATCGGAAGAAAGACGCATTTCCCTGGAAACCATCATCAATTTTCACCACTCGAATTCTCGGATGTTTTTTAAAAGCTTCCAAAGCCATTTCCTTGGTGATTTTTTTCTTGCCGGTTGCTAATACCGTAATGATATGGCCATGGGTTACCGGTGTATGAACCAGAATTCCAGTTGCATCAACGTGTGGCATGATGGTCATTAAATCCACAGCCTGATGTGAAGGTGCCTTATCCACCTGGAGTGCATTGGTTAAACCGCGGTGATAATCACCGGGATCGGCAACACGTCGGATTATGGTAATGGCAACTCTTTCGACTCCGCCACAATTGCGGTCCAGACAATCAACGGCTCGAATAAGGCCGGTTGTATTACAGCTTGTGAGTTTTAAATAATCCTGATCCACGCCCTGTTCGTAATTGGCATAGCCGTGAAAGAACACATCTGCCACTGAATTTTGTTCGCCGCCCTGGAAAATTGCCTTGACGCCTTTGGCTTTATAAATTTCTTTATTTTTAACGCCTACACCACCCGGTGATGAATCCAGCATAATATCGACCTGATCAACCAAATCTTCAAAGCTTCCTTTTATTGGAATATCCAATGCTTCGAACTCTGGTTTGCGATTCATATCAACCAGAAACAGGTTATAAGGCATGCCTTTTTCTTTTAATGCCCTTATCGAAAGTGTCGGTGCCAAATCGGCTACCCCAACCAATTCCATATCTCCCTGAAGTGCAACTGCATCTGCCAGTCTCTGACCGATAACGCCGTACCCTGCTACCCCTACTTTAATTTTTTTCATATTATTTTCCTCCTGAATATTATTTTTTTGGCAGTGTATTACAGCACAGGTCTTCCACATCGTGGGCCGCTTCCATTACGATTTCGCAAACCGTAGGATGAGGATGAATGGTATTTGATAATTCTTCAATGGTGCCTTCACATTCCATGATCACCGCAATTTCGCCGATGATATCTGTTGCTCTGGGTGCCATGATCTGTGCCCCATAAATTTCTCCGGTTGCTTCATCGCAGATAATCTTTATAAGGCCTTTGCTGTGGCCCATGACGCTGGCTTTACCGTTGCCGCCGACACCGAACCGACCGACTTTTATTTTTTTCTTAGCTTTGATTGCCTGGTCTTCACTGAGTCCGACCCAGGCAATTTCAGGGTTGGTGTAGACACAGGAAGGAACCACATCGTATTTCATCAGCTTTTCTTTGCCGATGATATTTTCAGCTGCAACCATACCCTGTTTTGTGGCGACATGGGCCAGCTGGATTTTCCCTGTGATATCTCCGATGGCGTAGATATTCGGTACATTTGTCCGCAGATGAGCATCGACATCAATGAATGAACCGTTTCGTCTGATTCCAACAGTTTCCAATCCGATGTTGTCGATTTGTGCTTTTCGTCCCACACTGACAATGCAGCAGGACCCGGCGGCACTTTTAGGCTGATCGCCTTTTTCATAATTTACAGTGATTTCGTCGGTACCTTCGATGGATAATACCTTTGCTCCGGTAATAATCTCTACACCTTTTCTCTTAAGAATACGGGAAAGTTCTTTGACGATTTCCTTATCGATTCCCAAAAGAATCTCCGGCTGCATTTCCAAAACCATAACCTTTTTTCCCAGAGATGCATACAATGTCGCAAATTCGATGCCAATGATTCCGCCGCCGATTATCACCAGGCTTTCGGGACATTGTTTCATTTCCAAAACTTCATCGCTGGTCATGATGGATTTATTGTCAATCCCTGGTATGGGTGGTAAAAACGGGCTGGAGCCTGTTGCAATGATGATGTGATCTGCGTATACGGACTCTCCGTTTATTTCTATTTCATTGGAATTTTTAAGAACACCAAAACCTTTAATGACGGTTACTCCATGGGCTTTTTCAAGTCCTTCAATTCCCTTTCTTAATCTTCCGACAATCTTTTCTTTGTAAGCTGTTAATTTTTCATAGTCAAATGCGATATTATCAAAAAGAACTCCAAATTCTTCTGCACCTTTTGCTTCGTCGAAAAATTCTGCTCCATGAAGCAAGGCTTTTGTTGGGATGCAACCACGATTTAAACAGGTTCCGCCAAGTTCTCTTGCCTCTATGAGCACTGTTTTGAGACCGTACTGGGAACAGCGAATCGCTGCTTCATACCCCCCGGGACCTCCGCCTAAAACTGCAACATCATATCTCATAAAGTCGTTCTCCTTAAATTAGTAACATTGGATTTTCCAGTAATTCTTTGATCCGTTTGAGGAATTGAGCAGCCGGTGCACCATCCACTGTGCGATGATCATAGGTCAAGCTGAGTTGCATCATCATTCTGATGACAATTTCATCATTGATAACAACCGGTTTTTTCGCCAATTTTCCAACTGCCAGTATTCCGGCTTCCGGCGGATTAATAATGGCGGTAAATCCGTCAATATCAAACATTCCCAGATTCGAAACGGTAAAGGTCCCCCTGGTATAATCTTCCGGCTGAAGTCGGTTTTCTTTTGCTTTTGATGCCAGTTCACTGGATTCTTTTGCAATGGCATCCAGTGATTTTAAGTGAATATTTTTTATGACAGGTACAATTAAACCCTGATCGATGGCCACAGCCATGCCAATATTTACATATTTTTTTAGTATAATGCCTTTTTCAGTCCAGGATGAATTCATCATTGGAAATTCGGTTAAAGCTTTTGCAGCACAGCGTAGGACGATATCGTTGTAGCTGACCTTGGTTCCCATGGCTTTAAACTGCTCTCTTAGTGAAACAGAATTTGTCATGTCAACGGTGATGCGATGGTTGGCCTGGGCCATTTCGCTTAGGCTTGTTTTCATTCGCTCAGCGACAATTTTTCGCATGCCTTTAATTGGAATCAATTCTTCATCCAATTGAGTTACATCAGTCTGAACGGGAGTTTGACCGGCTGATAATGATGCCCGTACATCTTCAGCTAATACCTTGTTGCGAGCCCCAGATCCCTGAATATTATTGATATCAATGTTTTCCAGCTCTGCAACTTTTCTGGCCAGTGGTGTTGCCGCCGTTTTCTGTATTGGATTGGCTGCGTATTCCAGCACATCTTTTTCAATGATCAGACCCTCGGGTCCCGAACCATCAACATCGGCATAGTCAATACCTTTTTCCTCTGCCAGCATTTTAGCCCGGGGAGATGCAAATACTTTTCCGGTTCTTGGTACTTTAACCGCTTCCGCTTTAATGGATTCTACAGTTACCTCATCCGCTGTTTCATTTTCAGATTCGACGTTTTCGGCCACCGGTGGTGCTCCCATTGAATTTAACAATGCCGAGTAATCCTCGCCTTTTTCTCCAATAATTGCGATGGGTTCGGTAATCGGAACGACATCTCCTGGACCACGCAGTATTTTTAATAACGTTCCATTGGATCCTGCATCTATGGTGATCGTTAATTTATCGGTTTCCATTTCAAATAAGGGCGATCCTTCGGTGACTTCTTCTCCCTCATTGACCAACCATTCCATGATCGTGCCCTCGGCCATTTGGAGGCCTTGCTTAGGCATAATTACAATTTCTGCCATGTTCTAACCTCCTATTTTTTATTGCATACTTTTTTTGCTGCTTCGACTATTTGTTCCACACTTGGAACCACTGCATTTTCCAATTCAATATTAAAAGGAAGCGGACAGGCTTTTGCGCCCAGGTGGATTGGAGCTGCATCCAAGTATTTAAATGCTCCTTCAACAACCTGGGAAACCACTTCTGCTCCCCAGCCGGCTACCTTATGGGCTTCATGGACCACAACCAGCTTCCCTGTTTTCTTTACCGATTCAATGATTGTTTGCGTATCAAAGGGAACAAGAGTTCTTGGATCGATAACTTCTGCATCTATTCCAATTTTTTCAAGTTCTGCCGCAGCTTCCAATGCTCTGCTTACATAAAGCAATGATCCAACGATGGTGACATCCTTGCCCGCTCGTTTAATGTCAGCCTTTCCGAAAGGAACGCAAAAATCCGGGTCATCCGGTACTTCAAATTTTGAAGCATACAATGCCTTATGTTCGAAAAACATAACCGGATTATCGTCACGAATGGCGGTTCTGAGTAAACCGGCCGCATCCGCTGCGTTGGAAGGACAGGCTACCTTAATTCCCGGAAAGTGCATAAAAATGGTTTCCAGGCTCTGGCTGTGCGTTGCCGCATTTCCCCGGCCAATACCCTGCTGACCACGGATAACCAAAGGAATTTTTGCTTTTCCACCAAAGATATAACGGGTTTTCGCTGCCTGGTTGATAATCTGATCTGCTGCCACCAGGGTGAAATCCATATACATCAGTTCTACGATTGGCCGCATGCCTGCACAGGCCGAACCCACACCGGCGCCTATCATTGCGGCCTCGGAAATAGGTGTGTTTCTGATGCGGTCCACTCCAAATTCTTTGTAGAGATCTCTGGTGCATCCAAAAATACCACCCAGTATCTCAATATCTTCTCCCATAACAAAAACATTTTCATCACGGCGCATTTCTTCTGCGATTACATCGCGTATGGCTGTTGCGTACGTTTTTTTACTCATCTTTGCTCCTTTCTTAACATTCATAAAAAACATCGTCCATTACGTCGGAAGGATCCGGGTTTGGACTGTTAATTGCAAATTCTGCTGCTGCATCTGCTTCGATTTTGGCATCTTCTTCGACTTTATCCAGTTCTTCTTCGGTAAAATCGCCTGCTTCGACCAGTCGTTTTTTAAATAACTGAATCGGATCCTTTGTATCCCGCCACATTTCGACAACTTTTTTATCGCGATAGGTTTGAGGATCTCCGGTCCAGTGGCCAAGCGTACGATAGGTTTTACATTCGATTAATGTGGGGCCATCGCCTGCCTTTGCCCGTTTCAGTGCTTCTTCAAATGCTTCATAAACTGCAAAGACATCATTGCCGTCAACGGTTACCCCAGGCATTCCATAGCCAACAGCACGATCGCTGATGTTTTCAACAGAGGTTGACTGACTAACCGGTACTGAAATGCCGAAGCCATTGTTTTCACAGACGAAAATAATCGGCAGCTTCCATACGCTGGCCAAATTTAAACTTTCGTGGAAGGTTCCTTCATTGGATGCGCCATCCCCAAAGAATGAAACGGCGACTTTATCCGTTTTCTGAAGCTTCGCCGCCAGCGCTGCACCTGTTGCAATGGGAATTCCGCCCCCAACAATGGCATTTGCTCCCAGGTTACCCTTGGTAAAATCCGCAATATGCATTGAACCGCTTCTGCCTTTGCAGTAGCCGGTTACCTTGCCCATTAATTCAGCCATGGCTTTATCCAGCTCAGCCCCTTTGGCGATGCAGTGACCATGACCACGATGGGTACTTGTAATATAATCTTCATCTCTCAACTGAGAACAAACACCAGCTGCAACAGCCTCTTCTCCGGCATATAAATGAACTGAACCACGCAATTTATTTTCTTCGAATAATTTCAGGGCTTTTAGTTCAAAATATCTGATTTTATTCATGGTCTCATAGATCCAAAATTTTCTTTCTTTAGATATCACTTTGTAACTCCTTTCAATTCTTACTCTTAATCCTCTTCGGGTAAACTCCAATTGAAAAATTCAAAATATGGCTTTGCCGCTTTCATCCGAAATGCTTCCATATCCACCTTTGACCAATCGTAAACACCTAGGCCGGTTTTTTGACCAAGATCGCCTTTTTCAAATCGGGACCGGATATAATCCTGGGTTTTGTCGGCATTGGACAGATCCGGGAATAGATAATCATCGATGCTGACAATCATATCCAGTCCGGCATAATCAAAATGTTCGAAAATACCAATGGAGGTGTATCGGGGAATAAAACTGTATTTAAGGGTTTTATCGATATCTTCGGGCGTGGCAATGCCCTGCTCTACCATGTGAACTGCCTCCCGGTATAAAGCATGCTGCAGGCGGTTGCCGATAAATCCGGGAGCGGCTTTTTTCATGACCACTACCTTTCTTCCTGCCGATTCTAAAAAGTCATAAATGACCTCTATGACACCCTTATCCGTCCACTGACCAGGAACGAGTTCCACACAGGGAACCAGATGCGGGGGATTCCAGGGATGTGCAACAACCAGTTTTTCCTTCTGTTTTAATCCTTTTGCAAGATCATCCACTGAAATCGCCGAGGTTGAGGATGCGATAGCCTTAAAGTTTAAACAGTTTTCTTCAATTAACTGATACACACTGTGTTTAACTGCTAAGTTTTCCACAACACACTCAAAAATTAAATCTGTATCTGCAATATCCTTGTAGGATGTTGTAATGTTCAGAATCTTTTCACAGGCCTTGTATTGTTTTTCGGTCACCAATTCTTTTTCGATTAAATCATTAAAACAAAGACTGTATCTTTCTTTGCAGGCTATTATTTCTTCATCATTGTAAGCCAGTATGGTTGTTTTGTAGCCATTTCCGGTAAACAGCACTGCGAGGCTGGCTCCGATCATCCCGGTTCCAATAATAGCCACATTTTTAATTGAATCAAGTTTCATGGTTTATTTTCCTCCTTTTTTAAATTAATTTCATTTGAAACATATTTCAATGCTTATCCCTGGGTCAGGTATTTGTAACACTTGAAAATATTTGTTGTTTGAATGTAGGGCATCATTTCATCCTGGCCAATATCAACAGAAAAACGATCTTTAAAACTGATCTTCTGAACACATTCTTCCACAGACCAGCCTTTTGCAATGCCGTCAGCTACTGCCGCAAGCCATTCGTAAATAAATGACATCTGTTTTAAGATATAGGCCTTATCAACAACGGGTCCATGACCCGGTACAATGTAGTCCACATCAAGGGTATAAAGAAATTTAAGTGATGTCAGTAGCTCATCGATGTTCGCAGAATGCAGCCAAGTTTGGCAGTAGGCAAAGATGGTATCTCCGACAAATACAGTACGTTCTTCGGGTACATGAACAGCGATCTGCGAGTCTGAATGACCGGGTGTATGATAGAGATGAAAGCTGTGGTTACCAACATGCATGGTCATATCTTTGCTAAAGGTAATTTGCGGCAGATTAACCAGATAGTCTTCCCGTGATGGCATCAGGGCCAGGCCTTTGGTATCCTGACGAGTTAAAACATCAATACTGTAGTCGTATCCGTCCATATCCCCGGGGACCAGAAAAAAATCTTTTTCGATTGCTTCGTGGGCAATAATCGGGCACTTGTCAGCAAACCAGTGGTTACCAAAAATATGATCAATATGGGGTTCGGTATTGATGAGGTATTTTATCGGACCTTTTTCCTCGGCGAACTCAATCATTTCAAGCAGGTTTGTCAGTAACTGTGCGGTATCAATAAAGACTGCTCCTTCGGTTGTAAAGACAATGCTCGGATTGCACCCCCGTATTTTTGTTTCCGTGTAAATATTAGGTGTCAGTTTTTCCATTTTAATTTCCTTTCCATTTCCAATTTTAGGTGTGACTCTTATAAAAAAGGGAGCAGAGATGCCCTAGGGCATCATTTCTGCTCCATAACTTTCTTAGTTTTTCTGAGCTTCCTGCGCCGCATCTGTTAAAACATGTCGAACCCAAACCCTGACCATTTCTGTTCGATACTCTTTTGTTGCCCGAGCATCGGTTATTGGTGTACATGACTCCGAAGCGATCACTGCAGCTTCTTCAATTAATTGATCTGTTAATTTCTTTCCGGTTAAAAAAGCTTCGGCTTTTGGAACCCGCATAACAGTTGGTGCCACACCGCCTAAAGCGATTTTGACATCCACCACTTCACCTTGAGCATTCAATGTGATTTTCCCGGCAACGCCGATAATTGCAATATCGGTATCGCCACGGATTGAATATTTCTTATAAACCGCGCCCGTTTTATCAGCGTAATTAGGCAGTTTAAAACTTACTAGTATTTCGTCTTTTGCTAAAACTGTTTTACCAGGTCCAGTGAAGAAATCTTCCAGAAGAACACTTCTTGGGCCATTTTTGCCGATGATATTGGCAATTGCGCCGGAAACAACCAGACTAGGAACGGTGTCCGCGCTTGGGGAAGCATTACAGGTGTTTCCGCCAAGGGTGGCAATATTTCGAACCTGCATACTGGATACATTTCCGGCTCCGGTTTTAACAATTTCCCAAGCATCCGTCAATAGTTCTAATTTAGAAACGTCCATCAGACGAGCCATGGCTCCAATATAAAGACCATCTTCTTTTAAGGTAACTTCGCTTAATTCAGGAATTGCATTTAAACTCACCACTGCTTTAAGTTTAAAAACTCGGCTTCTCATACGAATGACGAGATCGGTGCCACCAGCCAGAATTTTTGCATCCGCACCCTGTTCGTCTAAGATCTGAATACATTCTTCAATTGTTTCTGGTTCATGGTATGAATTAAATTTCATTTTTTGCACCCCCAGCATTCATCCGATCTCGTGCGATTTCTACCGCTTCAACAATTTTTACGTAACCGGTACAGCGACATAAATTTCCATGTAAGCCTTCTCTGATTTCTTCTTCGTCTGCGTCAGGATTCTCATTCAAAATCGCAATCCCGGATAAAATCATTCCCGGTGTACAAAAACCACATTGAATAGCGAATGTATCAATAAACGCCTGTTGCATAGGGTGAAGAATCTCACCATTACTCACACCTTCAATGGTTGTTATTTTTTTATTTCGCACCTGGCCAATCAACATCGAACAGCTTTTTGCTGCTTTTCCATCTAATAGAATGGTGCATGCTCCGCAGTTCCCATCATCGCAGCCTTTTTTTGTGCCGGTTAATCCGAGTTCATTTCTTAACACGTCAACCACTGTCTGGTCTGGTGAAACATGCAAACTAACAGGTTTGCCATTTACTTCACAGTCAACTTTAATAAAATTTGATTTATTTTGCATTATTAGCCTCCTTATCCTTAATTAACTTCAAAATACTTTCTGCGGTCATAGGCATTTCCGTTGGCCGTACACCAATCGCTTGATAAATTGCCGAAGCAATGGCTGGTCCAACAGGAATCATAATGGATTCTGCCATCCCTTTAGCATTAAATGGACCATCTGGTAATGGATCCGGTAAAATTGCCCGCATAAAGTTTTTTTGAAGCGGTGTTTCCAATGTTGTTGGCAAACGATAATCTGACATGTTTGGATTCATCATTTTTCCATCCTGATACATGTGATGATCCATAATTGAGAACCCAAGGGCCATGATAACACCGCCATCAATTTGGCCTTCAACGAGTTTAGGATTAATCGGATTTCCGGAGTCTGCGGTACTCATTAGTTTAAGAATTTTTATTTGTCCCGTTTCTTCATTAACTGCAACCTCTGCCCCAAAAGCACTGAACTGGTACCAGTTCCACATTCTTGGTGTTCTACCATCTTCATGTCCAGGTCCAAACCATGGCACTGCAGGTGCTGGACAGAATACACCTCTTCCTCTAACCGGTGTTCCTTTGAGAAGTCCCCAGGTCTGCTGGGTGAAGAAGTCAAATGGTTTGAATAAATCCGCAATATCAATTACTTCAGTGTTTGATCCGACAATATATGCTTTGCCATCTTTAATAGTAATCTGTTTTTTCGCCAAACCGACTTCACGACCTGCTGCTTCTTTAAGCTGATCAATGGCATCCTGGCAGGCAATAATGACCGCATTCCCGGTGGTATAGGTTGTTCGGCTGGAAGCTCCAAAATTATCAAACGGTGTTATGGCTGTATCTGCCCGTGTCATCTTTACTCTGGCAATGTCAATTTTAAATTCTGTAGCTGCCATTTGTCTGAGCGCCGATTGCACACCCATCCCCTGTTCGTCACAGCTTACAAGGATTTCAATACTGCCATCACTGTGAACCAGGCAATCCGCTTCTGCACGACCCAACGGTGTGTTTTGTTTTCCGGCTGCGGCAATGCCTTTTCCGTATTTCCATGGGCCATCGTCCTGTTGGCAGGGTTCATCAATTTTGATGCCATCTGCAACCGCTTTTAAACATTTTCCGAGACCGATACTGGTAACTTTTTCACCATAAGCATTGGTTTCGCCATTTTTAATCATATTCTTTAACCTGATTTCAAGAGGATCCATGTCTAATTTTTCGGCTAAAACATCCAAAAGATTTTCCATTGCCCATTCAGATTCTGCACATCCTAACCCTCGATAAGGGGCACATGGGACTGTGTTAGTACTCACTGCATAGGAGTCACAGTGGACATTTGGAATGTTATAAACACACATTAAACCTGATGATGATAATCGACCGTCAAAGTAGCCTCTAATTTGTGCTCCAGCATCCTCAACAAGTTCAAGTTTTTCTGCAATAATGGTCCCATCTTTTTTAGCTCCCAGTTTTAATTTGGTATAAACTGGCCAGTTTGATGGTGACGAGGTGTACATTTCTTTTCTTGTGAGTACATATGAAACAGTTCTTTTCGTTCTTAACGCCATTAAAACTGCCAGTGGCTCTACTAATGGAAATAGACGATTTCCAAAGCTGCCGCCGGTAACAGGCTGGATGACTCGAACCTTGGATGATGTCAGTTGCGGATACATGGTCAATATGTGATTTTTAATAACGCCGTGAACACCACAGCCATTGGTAATAATTTTCACACCGCCATCTTGTTGGTATTCAACAATGCTGCCATTGCATTCAATTTGGGATGTGGATTTTTTACCAGCCTGGTATTCTTCTTCAACGATTACATCGGCTTCTTCAAAAGCTTTATCAACATCGCCGTGTCTCAGTTTATAGCTGCCCATGACATTCGGACCTTCTGGTTGTGGTCCTCCGTATCCGGCTGCAATCTCTAATTCTGGGCTTGTAACTGGAATGGCATCGACTCCCATGGCCAATCGTTGATCGGTTACATATGGGAGCATTTCATATTCGACTTTTACCAGCTCCAATGCTTCTTCAGCAATTTCAATACTTTCTGCGGCAACAGCAACGACTGCCTGTCCGGCCCAGATAACTTCATATCTCGCAGGATTTCCGTAGTAAGCCGATGCATAAGGGAGATCCGACCATGGAATATCGGTATCGCTTCCTTTTACGACTGTTATTACACCTGGAAGGGCTTCTGCCGCACTCACATCAATACTTATGATTTTTGCATGGGCATGTGGGCTTCGTAAAACCTTTACATGTAACAAATCTCTGTATTGGATTTGGTAATCCTCAAAGTATTTTGCTTTACCGGTTGCTTTTTCAAATGCGTCAACTCTTTGAACACTTTTACCAATATAATTGGTATTTTCACAATCAGACATAATTAAACCTCCAAATTTAAAGTAAAAATTTTAAAATACCAGAAAAGCTAACAACAGAATCTTTGCATTTATTAAGTGGCACTTGTAAGGACCAGAACGAAATAAGCGTTTTTAACCCATTGCTATTTAATTACAATATTTTAATTTTTCCTTGCACAGCATTAAACATAAAATATTATATATAATCGATTATATTTTATAAATGAATATTACCACCTCTTTTTCGAAATGTCAAACACTATTTACAAATTTTAAAGATTTAATTTATGGCAAAAAAAATTCTATTTAACAGAATTTTCCGCAATGACTTCTAAAATAATCATTGTTGAATTTCTATCAAACAGAATTCGTTCTTTATATTTAGTTATTTTTAAACGATGCTAACCATTAATTTTCATTTCATTGATAAGTACATCAAAGTGCTCACTGACGGATGCCAATGCCACTTCCAAATTTCTCTCTTTTAGTGCCTTATATAAGCAATCATGGCGCTCTGCCAGGGATTCTAAAGTAAGATCCGACATCCATGCACTAATACTGGTGTACTCCCGGATCTTGCATTGTTTCCAGAGTTTAATCAGTAATTCATTTTGGGAGATCTCCATTATCTTCTCATGGAACAAACTATCTTTTTCAACGAAAAGTTCAAATTGCTCGTCCTTAACCGCTTGTATCATTTCATCCATAATAGTATGAATTTCTGCCAGCTGCTCATCCGTAATTAATTCAACTGCATAACGCATTCCCGCTGATTCCAAAGCTTCTCTAACATAATACGAATCGATGATATCCTTTTTATTCATTTTCCGAACAAAAGCACCCTGATAAGGGCGATTTTCGATATAACCCATCATTTCCAAATCTCTTATGGCTTCTCTGACCGGTGATTGGGAAACACCTAACTTTTTAGCCCAGCGTGTTTCAACCACCCGTTCACCGGGTTTTAGTTCCTCACTGAGAATTGCCTGTTTAATGACTTCTCGTATTTCATCGCTATATAACGTTTTTTTTCTTAATTTTCCATCAAGTTCCACCACAATAGACCACTCCTTGCTATATCAATCATTTAATGCGTTAATTATAACACATTTTCAAGAGATGTCAAAATTATCTATTATCGTTTATGGATTTTATATTTTTATTTTAGCGTATATATTAGTTGTATTTAATTTTTAAAACCTGTATGTCTTCCTAATTTTAAATAAAAAATGCCTTCAACATCATTCGTAATTAAACACAACTAATTTTCTATTTCCAACGATCGCCAAAAATATCCGCTAAATTATACTGCATCTTCTACCGCTGCAACGATATTCTCATAACCTGTGCACCTGCAAAGATTTCCAGACAATGCAACCTTGATTTCATCTTTTGTTGGCTTTGAATTTTTCATTAGCAGAGACTTTGCACTCATAAGCATACCGGGTGTGCAAAACCCACATTGCACAGCGTGGTTGTCGATGAATGATTGTTGCAAGCGATCCAATTGCCCATCCTGTTCCAATGCTTCAATGGTTATAATCTCAGTGCCATTCACCTGGGCTGACAGCACCAGACAGGAATTTACCGCAAGACCATCCATAATTACGGTACAGGCTCCGCATTCCCCGGTGCCACAGCCTTCTTTTGTTCCTGTGAGAAACAATTCTTCCCGGAGCAGATTCAAAAGCGTCATTTCCGGATCCACATCCAAACATATTTCTTTGTTGTTTAAAACAAAGGTTATCGCTAATTGTTTCATTTTTTATCCTCTTCTTTCAAGGTCTTTTTTATCAGGGCTTCCGTAAACCTGGCTATCACCGGTAATTTATAAGCGCTTGACGCTCTTCTTCCGGTTTGTTCCAATACATAATCTGATGCCAAGCGACCTGCTTCGTTTAAAGTATCATCACTCAATTTTTTTCCAGTTAAATAATCCTCAACAACAACAAACCGTTCTGGCCTTGATGTTGCGGCACCAATGACCAGGCTTATTTGCTCAACCCTGTCATGAGCCATTTTGATCAGACAGGCTCCATTCAATCTTGATATAGCCAGAGCATTTCGTCTGCCAATTTTGTCAAATCGGGTTTTAGTCTTTTCTGATGGCAACTTTAACACAATACTGGTTAATATTTCATTGTTTTTGAGGGCTGTTTTACCCTTATTTAAAATAAATACTTCTATGGGAAGCGTTCGACTCTGAATCTCTCCATTTTTTCCTATGGATTGAAGGTTCACCTGTGCTCCGAGGCACACTAGAGGCGGTATCCCGTCTGCTGCCGGGCTTGCATTGCAGATATTCCCGCCAATGGTTCCTCTGTTTCTAATTTGGGGAGCACCAACGGACAGGGCCGCCTGGCAAAGAAACGCGACTTTTTCATGCAATATTTCGGAGTCGCATATAGCCGAAAAAGTCGCCATGGAGCCAACACTTATGATATCCTCATAAACATTAATAGTTTTAAGTTCGTTAATTTTTGACAAATCGATGAGATCACCCTTTTTTGTATCTTTACCACTGCGCTTTGCAATGATCAGGTCTGTGCCGCCTGCCAGCAGAGCAGCCTCTTCAAAATCCCGTTTGTATTCCAGTGCCTGTTTTAAATTTTGGGGTTGAAAAAATACACTACTCATTGCTTCCACCTCTTTTAATATATCCCAGTCTTTCACTTTCTTCAATGGCGGCAAGTACGCTTTCCAGGTCTGCTGGAAGCTTTCTCAGCCGTACTCCCAATGCGGCTTCAATGGCGTTGAACACTGCAGGGGAAACCGTAGCGGTGGATGATTCACTGACGCCTTTGACACCCAATGGATTATTGGCGGGTTGTGCTTCCAATGGAATTGCCCTGATATTAGGCGAATCCATCACCGTCTGCAACGAGTATTTATCAAAATTTGTGGTCATCAGTTTTCCATTTCGCGTGGTGATCTCTTCACTCAGGGCAAGACCCAAAGCCATGGAAACACCTCCGGCAATCTGAGCCTTGGCTTCGGCTTCGTTGATAATCCGTCCCATGTCGTGTATAGCCACTACATTGATCACATCCACTTTCCCGGATACAAGATCAATCTCAACCTCAGCGCCACAGGCACCGTAATTAAAGGAGGCATAGGTTTCACCCCGATTATTTTCAAAGTCCCACCAAACCGGCGGCAATGACCACCAACCGTGACCGTACACCCCGGGTATAACCGTGTAACATAGGTTAACCGCATCTCTGAAGCTCAGGCTACGAGTCTTGTATGGGGTGTAGATGCTATTATCACAGAAAATAATCTCCTCAGAATCAACCTCCCACTGTTCGGCTATGACCTTTGCGATTCTGATCTTCGCATCATTTGCGGCAACCAGTGCCGCATTCCCTGAGGTAATGGTTCCTCGTGAACCAACGGTGGCGCCGCTGTCGATCACATAGGCAGTATCCAGGGGGCTCATTTTTAAATGCTCAATACTGACTCCCAATGTTTCACTGATAATCTGTAATACCACATTGGTGCCACCCTGCCCCTGTTCGGTTATCCCACTGTACACAGTGATGGTTCCGTCTTTCTCGACATTAAAATTCACGGCAGCGGCATCTTTTTCTTTGAAACCCGCCCCCATGGCTTCTCCGCGAAAGATACATGAAATACCCCGACCTCTGACTTTTCCTGGGTGTGCCGGTGCTGGTTTTTCATGCACCGGAAAGGCTGCTTCCAGTTTATCGAGGCAGGCCATGAGATTTACACATTCCAGCTTTTGACCGGTGGCCGTAATGGAACCTTCGGTAAATCCATTGATCCGACGGATTTCCAGGGGATCGATTCCCAATTCTTTGGCCAGTTCATTCATTAGGGATTCCGATGCAAAATCAACCTGGGGCGAACCAAAACCACGTACCGCATCGGAAACCGTGTTGTTTGTAAATGCCCCCTCGATAATTGTCGAAATATTTTCAATGTTATAAGGCCCGGCGGCTTCTACAGTGGCCCGCCAAATGGTGGCGGCACTCTTTGTGATATAGGCCCCCACATCTGCCAGTCCTCTGATCTCCATGGCGGTAATATGACCATCACGCCTTGCTCCTACCTTATACTTCAACTTAAAAGGATGTCGTTTCGTTCCCTCCTCCATGACTTCTTCACGGCTCCAAACCATTTTACAGGGTCGCCCAGTAATCATGGCTGCCATGGCAACTCGGGCTGCCATCACATTGATATCCGAATCTTTCCCGCCAAAAACGCCACCCTGGGTAGGTTGAATAATTCTGACCTGATTATCCTGTAATCCGCAGTAGGATGCAACCGCCCGCTTGATATTAAAGGGACCTTTCCCAGGACAGTATATTAAAACACCATCTTTGTCCGGTATAGCAATGGCACCATCCGGCTCGATAGCAGCATGCATGGCTCTTTGGGTGGAATATGCTCTTTCAATGATGACCTCAGCTTCGGCAAAGCCGACAGCCACATCGCCCTTTAAGGTCTTATGGCTGGCGGCAAAGTTTGTATCCCCATGGAGAATAGGAGCTCCATTTTTTAAGGCTTCCTCAGGATCCATAACAAACGGAAGTTCCTCATACTCAATCTCCAGAAGTTTAACCGATTTAATGGCTGCTTCTTTAGAATCTGCAACCACAATGGCCACACCATCACCGGTATATTTGGTTTCCTGATCTGCAAGCACTGGTCGGTCTTTTGGTTTTTGGTTGACTCCCGGAACATCTTTTGCCGTGTAGACGCCCACAACCCCTTTTTCTTTTAACGCTTCCGTGCAGTCAATATTAATAATTCTGGCATGGGCAAAGGGAATTCTAACCGTTTGAACATAAAGCATTCCAGGAAAAGACAGGTCATTCACATACTTAGCTTTACCGGTAATTTTTCCATAGGCATCCTGTCTGTCATAAATTTTTCTTTTAGCCATCATCTTTTCTCCTCGTTTTATTCTATTTCCAATACTGATGCATAATCATAGGAGGTGTTTAATCCCCCGGTATGGATAAAAACAACCTTTGAGCCTTTTTTGATTTCGCCAGTTCGGATTAATCCAATGAGTCCCGCCATGGTTTTTCCGGAGTAAACGGGATCCATCATGATGCCTTCGGTTCTTGCCAGCAATTCGATGGCTTCTTTGAGTTCATCCGTGGGCTGTGCATAGGCTTTGCCATAATACTCTTCATAGCAAAAAATCGTGTCCTTGTCCGGCCCTTCAATCCCTAAAAAATGCGCTGTCTGGTCTAATGCCCCGTAAAGTGTTTTTATTTGAGCCTGCTTATTTTGAAACACATTAATCCCTAATATATCAATGGCATACTCGGCGGCATCAAATCCAATTAAAAGTCCCATTTGTGTGCCGCCGGTACCGCTTGGACATACCAGCGTATCAAAATCAATGTCCATTGCTTTCGCCTGCTTAATGATCTCTTCGGCACAGAGAACATAACCGCAATTTCCCAAGGGACTGGTTCCTCCTCGTGCCAGAATATATGGTTTTTTACCAACCACTTCAAGATCTGCTTTCATTTGCCGAGTCAATTCCATGTCACCCAACGGGCCTTTGATTGGTTCTATGGATTGTTCAATTCTTGAAGCTCCCCCAAATTCATACAAGTGCTTATTCCGGTCATTCTGAAATTGATAGGAATGATCCGACCAGTACTCCATAATCAGCTCCGTGTTCAGGCCTTCTATATTTGCAAGAAATAGCGCCATTAAATTGTGGTTACATTGAAAGGTGCTTCCGGTAATTATGGTATCTGCACCCGACGCCAGGGCTTCGTGAAACAGGAACTCTAATTTTCTTAATTTATTGCCTCCAAAAGGCAGCAAATCATCCCGCTTCATATAGATCTCAACTTCTCCGCCCAAAGCTTTTGACAGATTAGTCAATTTTTGAAGAGGAGTTGGACAGTGCATATAGTTTCTTTTTGGTATTTCATGAATTTTCTCAAAAACATTTTTACTGCTCATATTGTTTTTCCTTTTCTTATTTTCGGATTTATTAGTTAAACTTTATCAATTTTAAGCTGATAAATCATTAGCCATACTTGTTCAACCTTGTTGCAAAAGTTATCATTAGGATATTTAAAATCAAATCCTTCGTTGCCAATAGACAGCGGGAACAGCATAAAAGCATTAGACATAAATTGCATTACAACATACAATAGGGAAAAGACCTGGAAATTGGAGGGCGTGTTATGTTTGAAATGACAACCATTGAAAAAATTTATAAATATCTTTTTGAAAATCACATAAATTCTGACGATATCAGTCCTAAAGAATTGAGTGATGTATTAAAACAATTTGGGGAAGACGAATTTCAATCCGATCCTGTTCAAAATCTGTCTAGGGACAACACGACCTATCCCGAGAATCTTTTTATTCAGTCCCATTCAGATATTGCGGTGGTAAGGCGCCCCAGATACCGACCGCATCATAAAATGCACCAGCATGATTTTATTGAAATTACCTATGTCTACCATGGCATTTGCACGTTTATCGGACCCAATCATGATAAAGTCAGTCTGAAAAAAGGTGATTTACTCTTATTAGCAACGAATACCAAACATCAATTACATACCGATGCCGATGATAGCATCGTTTTTCATATTGCTATCCGGCGGAGCACCTTTGACAAGGCTTTTATTACACTCCTTGATAGCCAGGATGTTCTTTCCCAATTTTTCAGCCGCGTTATCTATGGGTCAACCCCAGCTTCTTATGTTCTTTTTGAATTAACAGACGATAAAAAAATAAGCAATCTCTTTCTGGAAATGACTCATGAAATGGAACAATTCGATAATACATCCCGCCGTATGCTGAATATCTATTTTGAATGGCTTTGTGTCTATTTGATAAGAAGCTATGATTATAAAATCTGGATTGAAAATTTACAATCGCCTCCCAAGGATATGGTGAAAATACTTAACTATATGCGGGATAATATTAAATCAATCACTCTTAAAGAAACAGCCCGTGCATTTAATTACAGCAAATCTTATTTCTGTAAGATTATTAAGCGATATACCGGAAAAACCTATGGCAGTATCATTACCGAACTACGCATGCAAAAATCCTGTGAGCTTCTTAAAAATGAGCAGATCAGTATTGAAGAGATCGCATCGATTGTCGGCTATGAAGATGTCAGCAGTTTCTACCGAAGTTTCAAACGCACCTATCACATAACGCCTTCACAGTTTCAGCAACAAAATAAAGCTAAAGCAGAAATAAATAATCTCAGCAAATAAATACAAATATTTTTTAGATCTTTAGTTTTCTTTTGAATAATTAGAAAAGACGCATTGCCTGACAACTTAAAAGTTATCCAGCCATGCGTCTCTTTTGATGCAGAAAAAATATAACTCTTACTCATGCGATTTTAAAGTTATTTCTCTGTAAAAATTATTTTGTTATGCTTTTTGTTCCTCAGCTGCCTTTTCCGGATATTTTTTACCAATCAAACCTGCAATTGGACCTGCTGCTTTTTCTGCAACCCATCCCATTGCTGCACCTAATGCCAATGCAATCACTACACCCAAAATATTACCAGTTGGGAATTCTGCAGATGCTGTGCCAAATAAACAGGCTGCTCCAATAAATGCTCCGGGAATAAAAGAAAGAATATCAATTTTGGCCTGGATACACATCATCAGAACGGCAATGAATACTGCCACTCCCATAGCCAAAGGAGACGCCCATGCACCTACAATAAAGAATATAAAATATGCCCAGAATACGCCGGCCAGATTTGATGCAAGACCCTTTACGAACCCCAAGTTTTTTCCACCTGCTGCGAAGAAACTTGCTTCTCCGGCAAAGGCCACCCACACAATTACTGGCAACACAGCTGCTATGAAAGCTAAATGTGTAAAAATTCCTGCAATAACCCCTGCTGTAAGACCAATCGCTACTAAATAACCCATTATAATTCCACCTTTCAATTTTACCTTTTCGGTAATAAATAATATGATTCCGCCTGGTGTCTTTTCTGATCGCATAAGTACCGATTAATAGTTCATTTAGCTGTAAATTCAATATCCATCATCTTCACAGTGTATTATATATAATCGATTAAGCATAATATACAATATATTATTGTAAACGTCAATCATTATTTAATATTTATTTCAAGCCCTTTAAATTTGTTTCAATCGAAAAGCATCCACCATTTTTTTAAGTAGTTCTGCCTGGCCGGAAAGCTCTTCACTGGCCGCCGCACTCTCTTCTGCTGTAGCCGAATTGGTTTGAACAACCATTGACACCTGCTCAATTCCCTGGGTAATTTGGACAATTTCTAATGCCTGATCATTGGATGCCCGGGCAATATTACCGACTAAATCAGTGACTTTTTCAATTTTATTTAGAATTTCATTTAAGCTCGCTGCTGTTTCATCTGCAATTTTGGTTCCTGCTTCCACTTTTTCAATGGAGCCTTCAATAAGGCTGGTGGTTTCTTTAGCTGCCTCTGCACTTCTTGCCGCAAGAGTCCGAACTTCTTCTGCAACCACAGCGAAGCCTTTCCCATGTTGTCCGGCTCGTGCTGCTTCCACTGCGGCATTTAATGCCAAAATATTAGTCTGGAATGCAATATCGTCAATAACTTTTATTATTTTTGAAATATTCTTGGAGGAGTCATTAATTTCCACCATCGCTGTGACCATTTTTTTCATCTGTCCATTGCCAACTTCCGCATTGAATCGTACATCTAAAGCTAATTCATTGGCTTTAGATGCATATATGGCATTTTGTTTAGTTTCTCCCGCAACTTCTTCTATGGATGCTGAGAGTTGCTGAATTGAACTGGCCTGTTCTGTGGTTCCCTGAGCCAACCCCTGACCACCGTCTGAGATTTGGTGTGCCCCTATCTCAACCTGTTCGGCTGCTATATTGATATCGGACATCGTTTCACTTAGGCTTGTGGTGATACCATTAAGCGCACTCTTAATCGGCAGAAAATCGCCCAGATACTCGGTTGTGATCACCTGATCCAGATTTCCGTATCCCATTTCTTCTAGGGTCAGCGTGATTTCGAACACATATTGCTTTAAAAATTCGATGGTTTGATTTAAATCTTCTTTTATTCGGGCATGATCCCCCTGATAATTCCCGATCATTCCGGTATTTAAATTTCCCTTGGATAATTTTTTCAAGGTATTTGACGCTTCCAGAACCGGTGCAATGACAGCGTCCAATATTTGGTTGAAACCGTCGATCACCCTTGCAAATTCACCATTGAATTTAGTGACTTCACCGCGATTGCTGAGGTCTCCTTTTACAGCGATTCCAGTCATTTTTTCAGTTTCCTCCACAAGCATAATAATATTTTCAATCATACCGATGAGACTGGGGATGATTCGATCATTCTCACTTTGCCTAGGTACTTTTCTGAGGGCTTCCAGATCTCGCATATCGCCATTTGCAATATTGCTGGAAATCTCCACAACCCGTACCAGTTTGGAATTAACGGCATTTATGGATTTGGCAATATCAGCGTAGACTCCAACAAAATTGCCTTCAATACTTTGTGTAAAATCATTTTTACTCATAAGTAAAAGAATACGATTACTTTCTTCCAAAGCACCTAAGCCTCTGATGCAGGAATTAATATTATTTTTCAGAACCTCAAATTCCCCCTGATAGGATTCCGATATTATTTCAGTAATTTCGCCTTGTCCGATGTGACAAATATAATCTGAAACCGTCTTTACCGGTTCGGTTAATACATCCATAGCATTATTAACACCATTAATGATGTCTCGATAACCGCCACTAAATATATTCACATCTGCCCTTACAGAAAGCTGACCTTCAAATCCGGCTTTGGCAAGCATCGTTATCTCAGTCCGTATATTGTTTAGCGATCCCATTATTTTATATAATTCACTGGTTATTTCTGTTTGATTATTGGAATCGTCTGGCTTTATTGAAAAATTGCCGTCTGCAATTCTTTTGATTGGTTCAAAAATATCATTTTGAAGGTAGTCCATAAACTGATTCAAATGAAATGCCATTTCCCCTATTTCATCATTTGTTTCACCTTCCATACGTAAGCCTAACTGTCCCAGACTCAATTTCCCCAGAAGTTCATTTGCTTTTATAATTGGTTTTAGTATTCGTTTGCAGAACAGATGGGTTGCAGCTCCACCTAATAAAATAATTACAATTGATGTTAATACCATTCCATATATTCGACCTGTTGAAAACTCCAGCTTAGTGACAACAATGTTTACAGCCAATACCGACATGGTAAGAAGTATCAATACATAAATTTGCAGCTTTTTAGCTAACCTCATATTAAAATCCCGATTTCCATTACTTTTCTCCACTTAAAAACCTCTTTCTTTAATAAATTTAAATCAATCTAACCGCTTTATCTATAATCGATAATCGTTAATGTTTTAATTATAACTAGATCAACCTAACATTTCCACAATTATTTTAATATAATCAGAAAATATGAACAGCAGACATCTTATGACTTCAATTTACACCGAAGTAATTTTGTATCAAATTATAAAATCTCATCAGTTATTTTTGTTTTATATGACGTAAAATATACGCAATATCTTTTCAATCATTTTTATTTTCTAGTCCGCACTAAAAAAAAGACAAGCCGTTTAACAAAAGAAACTAACTTTGGAAAGAACCGAAAAAGTTCCCTCCCAGTGAAGAATTTCCCCTTGCAGAAAACAACCATATTCTCCCGAAAAGTCAGTAGGTCATTTATTCAAATAAAGTCAGTAGTCCATTTTATTTTTTAGGTATTTCCGGGTAAGTCTACCAATCTATTCGTGAAAACTTCTTTCTTTATGATATTCCTGTTCTTTTCCTTTTTCATCAATCAACCTTCATCATGAATGTGTATAAGATTCTTTGGCATTACATTTTAAAATTTCATACATTGTTCATTTGATTTGTTTAAAAGCATCCATCACATTGGCTTTAAAATAGCATTTCAACTGTTTTTTTTGTTACAGCTATCCAATTGTTATCAACCTGAGTAATGAGCTATTTTATGTTGGCATTTTTTGTACAACGATACCTTTTCCTCGACAATTAACAGGTATTTTTCATTGTAAATTTAGTGGTGTATATTCATTATAAAATTTTCAGAGAATTTAATCGTCTGAATTTTATAGACAAAAATGATCAAAATACGCATTTTTTTGAACGTTTTTATTTCTGATGTGCATAAATTGCATGTTTTCAGCTATTTTTCTTGCTTGAAGGTACAAAAAAAAGAGCCGATAAACGGCTCTCTCATGCTATTCTTACTGGAGCTAGCGGGCGGAATCGAACCGCCGACCTACTGATTACGAAGCAGTAGGTAAATGGCATATTAAAGCCATTTTTGGGCTATATACGACATTTTTAAGACACTTTCCATCGCTTTCTCAAATGTTTGTCAGTATTCTACTAAATTCTATTTGATTCTACTTATTGCAATCTCACTGTTAAGCCATTTCGACGACTATTTATTAATTATATTTTATTTCTGGTGTGTGCAACAGTCGCTTGCATCCTTCACGAACGTTCGTCTTATCAATAGCTCCGATGTCGTTCCCCTTATATAATGCAATTGTTAATAATACTTCACCCATAATTCGATCTGAATCATTACTCTGTAAATTAAAACGACTAATAAAAATAAGATCAGCAGTAACTTGGTTGCTGCTGATCTTATTTAATTTATTTAATAAATCTTAATGAAAATTCACTATATAAATTAGGAATACTATTAATAACGTAATGGTAACTATTGCTCCTTTTATCAATTCATACTCTGGTGTCCCTTTTTTAAGATTTACATGTGGTGCTATAAATAAACCCATTATAACCAGAAAACCTAGACTGATAAAAATTTTAAATGTACTGTTATTATAAGCACCTACAATAGGGGCTCCAATATATAGCAAGTACATAAACCATCCTGCGACTGCGAAAAAGACAGCTGCTCGCGTCATGATCTTAGATTTGCTTTTCCCTCTACTTCTTACCAAATCAAAGGCAAGCCATATGGTATAAATGGTTAAAAGAACACCAAATATAATTGATTTCTCCATCTTTTTTCTCTCCTTTTATTACTTTGTTAATACACGCTCTATTTCTCCTGCTGCCATTGATAAGGCAACACCTGTTGCTATCACTGCAATTCATTTGACTATAAAACGCATTAACCGCTTATCTTGATGCTCTGCCCTATTTTCATCACACAATCAAGAGTATCCTCAAACTTTACGCTTCTGGCAAACTCATTCTCCTTTTGATAATTTTCCCAAAGAGACTGT
>NZ_LGYO01000038.1 GCF_001263355.1 Acetobacterium bakii | reverse complement strand
GAGGCGGACATCTCGAAGAGTGTCCGACGTAGAGTGGAAAAATTGTTTCGTGCGAAACTGGCAGCGAAGCTCACGGCAGTTTCGCAATTATCTATTCTTTGATTACAGAGCTTATTATATCTCAAATTCGAGAATCATCAACTTTTTTTATGATTCCGCCGCCTAAAACCATACGATCCCGGTAAAAAACAAGGGCTTGTCCCGGGGTCGGTGCTCTAACCGGTATGGTGCTTTGAACAAGCGCTTCTCCATTGGGTAAACATTTAAATGTTCCCGGATAGTCATAGCCCCAACGACAAGTTTTAAAGGTCAACGGTCCTTGATCCACTTGATTTTTTTCTAAATTCAAGTGCACTTTTTCGATAATGATTTCATTGGTTAGCAGTGCTTTTTCTTCACCAAGAATAACCGTATTGGTTTTGGGAATAATATCAACCACCGCCAAATGAAGGGGATTTTCGATTCCCAAACCACGGGTCTGACCCAGCGTAAAGCCATGGGCGCCCCGATGTTTTCCCAATATTTTGCCCTGATAGTCCACCAGATTTCCCTGGGGTACCGGACGGGACCCAAAGAGGGCTTCCTTTAAAAATAACGAGTGATTTCCCCTGGGAATAAAACAAATACCCTGGCTTTCAGGGCCATTGGCAATAAAAGGCAGCGAAGTCTGAATCACTTTACGGACAGCGTTTTTAGATTCAAATCTCTTGAGTGGCAGAATCAGACGGCTCAAGATTGACTGATTTAAGTGATATAAAAAATAAGACTGATCCTTGTCCTTATTCTTACTGGCCAGAAGGCTGTAGTGATCATTGATTTTTTGAATTTCCGCATAATGGCCGGTTGCGATCAAGGCCTCATCATAGTTTTCTGCGATTTCCATCAGCAATCTGAATTTGAGGTTCTGGTTGCACAGCATACAGGGATTTGGGGTTTCACCCTTTTTATAACCATTAATAAACGGTTGAATCACTTTCTGGTTAAATCGCGGCTGGGCATTGACAATATGATGGGTAATTCCCAGCTGATCGGCTACCATTGCTGCGGTATTCAACATTTTTTTCTGATTAAAAAAATTAAAGGTTACGCCAATAACCTCGTAACCCTCTTCTTTTAATTGGAATGCGGCGGCGGCACTGTCCACTCCCCCGCTTAATCCCATAATTACATGCTTTTTTTTCTGTTTCATCATAATGCTTTTATTGTTCACTCAATGCTGTGTTTGTGAGTGCTGTTTCCTTAGTTTTAATTAAATTAAGCTTTGTTTTAAAGGAATTTTCTTCCAGAGTATTGTCTCTTTTTATGGCATCGGGATGCATTCCCTTATTATGTTCAATAAGATTAACGATTTCTTCGGTTAACCAGGGATTACAGATAAGAACCGGACCCAGGGTGTTGGTGAAAATCCCCTGGCCTTTAATCACACCCTCCTGGGTGGTTTTCCCAGTATTCCCATACCCGTACTTCAAAAGTCCAAATGGCGTTTCCTCCAGAATTTCAAGATTCATCATCTGGATTTGACATCCGATAATTTCCATTTCCTTATCATTATAACAGCAGGTGAAATACAAATCATCGCCATAGACTGTTTTGTTTTCCACACAATCGACATTCAGAAGGCCAAGCCCGGAAAATGAATAATCCTCACAACGATGCATTAGCTTTCCAAAGATAGCAATGGATGTGCCGGTAACCAGCAAAGGTCGGGTTTCAATGAATGTTGAAAGCGCATTTTTATGTGGTGTTAAAAAACGAACAATCTCCTTGAAATGCACTATTTCTCCCGGTGCACAAAAGAGAAAATCGTAATTCATGGGATCAAAGTCCAGGGTATCAAGGGTGATCTGGTGAACCTCAACGCTGTACCCACGGCGTAACCCTTCAGCTTTTATGGCTAAAATATTGCCTCGGTCCCCGTGAAGATTAAGGGTGTTTGGAAAAAGCCAGCCAATTCTTAAGATATTCGCCATTAGTTTTGGCCTCCTTCAATGAATTTTTTCATCTTATCAAAAGTTGCTAGCCATGTAATCAAATATATATTGTCGGTAGTGGCCTTATCAATTTCTGCAAATATTTGGAGAATATCATCACTGTCCATAATGGTAATATCATCCTTGCTTACGCCTTCATATAAAAGGCGATTGGCGGTATCGTAAGAAACGTGCTCAGAAAAGCAAAGGTACCGTTCAACCTTAGCATTCACCAAAGGCTGAAAATCGCAATCAAAAGCATAAAAGGTATTGGCATAGTGGGGTACAAAGTCCTCCACTACATAAAGCCCTAATGCCACCATTTTTTCTTCGGGATCAGATGCCATAATATTAAGGGCACTTTGCAAGGTATCGGGATTCTCCTGCTTAATTCGCATGTATTTAATGGTTTTTCCTTTGTATTTCAGTATTTCAAAACGGCCGCCAATATTTTTGAAGTTCGCAAAGGATTTTGCGGCTGCAACCGGGGCAATGTCGCAAACTTCCTGACAGACTGCTAATGCACCGGCGTAATTATAAAACATAAAGGGTAAATCATAGGGCATATCAAAGGGAACCTCTTTGCGTTTAAAGGTTTTTTCATTAAAATTAATATCAGTAATTTGATAATCTGAACTTTTTTCACTTGCATAATCACAATTCACACAGTGAAAGGGCCCAACATTATCTGTATTAAAATAGTTAAATTGAATATCATGGTGGCATTTGGGGCAAGCCAATGTGGGATAGTCGGATCCTTTTACAAAGGATTCATCATGTTTGTCAACCCCATAATAAATACAATCCTCTGTTATATGTTCCAAAGACTTGGATCGCGGCTCCTCATTGTTTAAAAACAACCGCATGCCCGGATGAATGAAGCCTGCTAATTTGCGATAAATAAAATCCGGATCGCCATTTCTTTGGACCTGATCCTTTTGCAAGTTGGTGATAATCATATTTTTTGCGGGTAATTGCGCATAAATCAATGGCAGATAACGCTCATCTGTTTCAAATATATAATAATCTGCATTTAATTTGCCGGTCATAGAGGCTTCCTTTGCCAATATGCTGGCAATCCCTCCCAGGAGATTTGCACCCTGGATATTCGTAATAATCTTTTTTCCGTTTTCTTTTAAAATATGATCAATGAGATTGGTGGTGGTTGACTTTCCATTGGTGCCGGTTACAAAAAGCACCTTTGAATAATCAATGTTTTTAAAATTCTTCACAAAATCGGGATCAATTTTTAAAGCTTTCTCGCCGGGAAGATTAGTCCCCCGGTCTTTACTGACTAAATTTATGGCTAGGCCCAGTATTTTTGCATACCACAGCGCAAAATAAAATTTCATTATGTGTTGCCTCTCTTTTTCTAGATATCTCTATTCTTTAATTTTTCTCTGATTACCGGAAACATTTCCAGTTCCTCAGTATCCTTATCTTCACTGCCTTCTTCATTTTGGTTCCGGCTCATTTGCGCGGCTCCGCCAACAACTGCGCCAACAAAGATGGCGGTACTGAACATGCTGGCCAAACCAATGATCATTGCCACCAGTTCGCTGTAAATCATGCCATCCAGCCGAACCGGATGGATGTCCCCATAACCAATAGTTGCAAAAGATATTATCAGATAATAAAACATATCAAATGCATCGAGGGTTCGGCTGGCACTTGTGAGATAAAAGTCTGGGCTTATTTTAAAGCAATTATAAACCATCAGATACAATATCCCCAGTTCGCTAAAAACCAGGACGATCATCCCTTTTAAAATACTTGCGGTTTCCTGATATTTTCTGCGTTTTGAGACGGAACTGCGAATCGAACTGGGATTGGCGATGGCCCGGATCATCACTGAAAAACACAAAAACAAGGCAAATGCCAGACCAACCAGACCAAGCGGCAGGCTGGGCGGGGAAATAAAATCAGCATACAGTACAAACCAATGTCCAAGGATTATATAGTATATCAAATCCACATAACGTGAAACAATATCATCCTGAAACTGATCTAATCGCATAAAGAGACGCTGCACTAAAAATACAATGATGAGGAAGACAATAAAGCTTCCGAAAATTGTAATTAATTCGCTCAAGAGTATACGGTGGTGACTGGAAACAACCAGCAAAGAAATCACCAGCAAAATAGCCGTTACAGTTAGGACCCCCTGGTATTGATACGCAACTGCTATTTTCACAAAAAATCGTCTTAGGGGCTTTATTTTTTGCTTCTCATGTAGCTTTATTTCTTTTGCGTATCGATCTTTATTATAAAAAAGGAACAACTCAAAAATAAAAAGAAGCAGAATAAAACAATCATAAAAAATAATGATGGTGTTTCCATTGGCCAGATTCTGATAAGATGGAAATTCATTTATAATCTCTCCCATGGGATCCTCCTTTAACTTTTGCTATTTGTTTTTATCATCAATCAGTTTCAGTTTTTGTTTTCGCTTGAGTTTTTTAATAAAAGCTTCTCTTTTAAGGGCCTCCGACTTTGTTCCAAAGCCTTCCCAGTGCACCAACGCCACCGGCAAACGGGAACGGGTGTATTTAGCCCCCTGACCTGAATTATGAACCTTAAGCCGGGCCTCAATATTTATTGTCCATCCAGTATATAAGGTATCATCACTACATTTTACGATATAAACATAAGCTATGTCCATCATTTGTTTGCTTTCTCTGTTATTCTTTCATTAAATTTTTGATTCTCAAGTATTTATAAAAAAAAAAGATCCCTAAAAGGGATCTTAATTGCTTTTTTTAAGCGATCCTAGAAACTGCTGTTTCTTGGTCGTCTAGTTTGTTTTCTTTTAGTACGGCATTCGCGACATCTTTTTGGTTCGTTATCAAAGCCTTTTTCTTGGTAGAATTCTTGTTCACCAATTGTGAATACAAATTCTTCGCCACAGTCTTGACAGATTAATGTTTTTTCTTCCATGAGTTACCTCCATCTAATTTTATGTACAGGATCTGATTATTCTCTTTTAAATGGAGCATGGACAATTTTGTCTTAACGTGGTTCCCATTTACTAACTTTAATCATTACTATACTATTGGCATTATACATGAATCCTTAAGTTTTGTCACCTATTTTTTAAATTATTTATTGAGTTTAATTCGTTTATGGTTTATATTTAATAATATCAATTCAATTATAAGGAGATAAACAATGAGAGATCAACGCCTTATTAAATATGCCCATACCCTGGTAAATTACTCACTCTATGTGAAAGAAAACGAATGGGTTGTCATTCGCGGTTCTGAACTGGCCATGCCGCTGATTAAAGAATGCTTCCGAGAAATCCTGAAAGCAGGAGCCCACCCTTCGATACTCCTGATCCCTGAGGGTATTTCAGAAATAATGCTGAAAGAAGGCAGTGACGATCAGCTAAGTTTTAATTCTCCAGTGATGATGGAAGCCTACTCCAAGGCTGATAAGATACTCACTATCCTTGGGGATCATAACCTTAAGTCGCTTACTGGTATTCCCAGCGAACGTATCACCCTACAGCGCAGAGCTGGGGCACCGGTCACAAAAATTTTTCACGATCGGGTTGCCCAGGAGCAAATGGATTGGACCCTGTGTCTTTACCCCACCCACAGTGGGGCCCAGGAAGCCGGTATGTCACTGGATGACTATGAAAACTTCGTTTTTTCCGGATGCCTCCTTGACACCCCAGATCCTGTGGCATCCTGGAAAAAAATCCACGATGATCAACAATCGATGGTTGACTATTTAAATAAAAGAACTGATTATCAAATAATCGCCAACGACACAAACCTGACCCTAAGCACCGAGAGCCGCACCTGGATTAACTCAGATGGCCATCACAATTTCCCTAGTGGCGAGGTGTTTACTGCTCCGGTAAAAGAAAGCGTTAACGGAACCATCCGGTTCAGCTTTCCCGGTATTTACAGTGGTCAGGAAATCGAAGATATCCAGCTTACCTTTGAAAATGGTCGGGTGACAAAGGCTACGGCCAAACGGGGAGAGGATCTTCTAAGAGCTCTTATTGAAACCGACGAAGGCTCCCATTTCGCCGGTGAATTTGCTATTGGTACCAACTATGGCATAAAAAAGTTTACAAAAAACATGCTTTTTGATGAAAAAATCGGGGGTACCATTCATCTTGCCCTAGGGAGTTCCTATCCACAATGTGGCCCGGTAAATGACTCCCTTCTTCATTGGGATATGCTCTGCGATATGAAAAATGGCGGTGAAATATATGCGGATGGTGAGCTTTTTTATAAGGATGGCCATTTTTTAAAAAATCAATAATTCGTAATTGAAAACCAGCTTAAATGCCCGGTTTCGCGATTATCATTTGATAGTCTGCAAAACCGGGCATTTTTCTAAATAAAGAAAAGGGTTATTCAAGCCCTGTGTATTGTAATAATGCCCTGTTTATGGTATTATTGGCAGATATGAAAACAGGAGGATTTTAATGGAGAACACTGAAAAAAAGACAAATTTTATTACCAATGCAATCGATCATGATATCGCAAATAAGGTCTATAAAAACGACCGCGTACATACCCGATTCCCACCAGAACCAAATGGTTATTTACATATAGGTCATGCCAAGGCATCTCTGTTGAATTACCGCATTGCTCAGGAATACAATGGGAAGTTCAATCTTAGATTTGATGATACTAACCCGATTAAAGAAGATATGGAGTATGTAAAGTCCATTAAAGAGGACCTTACCTGGCTGGGTATCGACTGGGAGGACCGTCTTTTTTTCGCATCCAGTTATTTTGAAAAAATGGCAGATTATGCAGTTGAATTAATAAAAAAAGGCCTTGCCTTTGTTGACGATCTTACCGCTGATGAAATGCGGGAATACCGTGGAAATCTTAACGAACCCGGTAAAGAGAGCCCCTATCGTTCCCGGAACATACAAGAGAACTTAGATCTTTTTCTACAGATGAAGGCCGGTAAATTACCAGAAGGCTCCCGGGTTTTACGCGCTAAAATCGATATGACCAGCCCTAACATGAATATGCGGGACCCTACTATTTACAGAATTCTTCATACTAAACACCATGCAACTGATGCCGAATGGTTTATTTTTCCGATGTACGACTATGCACATCCCATTGAGGATGCCATTGAAGGCATAACCCACTCACTGTGTACCCTGGAATTTGAAGACCACCGTCCATTTTACGACTGGGTACTGTCAAACCTTGATAATTTTCAGGAAGAAGCACCCCGTCAAATTGAATTTGCCAAGTTAAATCTTACCAATACCATTGTCGGGAAACGCTATTTAAAACAATTGGTGGATGAGCAAATTGTTGATGGATGGGATGACCCGAGGCTGGCAACCTTATCCGGTTTACGTCGAAGAGGGTACACCCCTGAAGCGATTCAAGCATTCTGCGAAGCCATTGGGACTGCTAAAACAAACAGTACCGTTGACATTGCCATGCTTGAACACTTTATTCGGGATGACCTGAAGTTCAAGGCACCTCGTCTGATGGTAGTTCTTGACCCCTTAAAAATAACCATTACCAATTATCCAGAAGAACAGATCGAATGGGTAGATCTTCCCTTAAATCAGGAAGATCCTGAAATAGGCGAATATTCCACCCCTTTCAGCCGTGAAATTTTTGTGGAACGGTCCGATTTCCTGGAAACACCACCTAAAAAGTTTTATCGGCTTTTCCCAGGGAATGAAGTACGTCTTCGCGGAGCCTATTTTGTGACCTGTAATGAAGTGATCAAGGATGCCGATGGTAAAATCATTGAACTCAAATGCACCTACGATCCCGCCACACGCTCTGGCAGCGGCTTTGCCGAACGTAAAGTTAAGGGTACCATCCATTGGGTGGATGCCAACCTTTCTAAAAAAGTGGAAATTCATCTGTATGATCATCTCATCGTCGATGATGATGGTCTGACTAAGGATAATTTTCTGGATCGCATTAATCCAAACTCCCTTAAAATTATTGAAGCCTATGCAGAACCTGAAGTGATGAAAGCAAAGGCCTTTGACAAATTCCAGTTTATTCGCAATGGATTTTTCTCAGTTGATTCGAAATATTCGACATTGGAGGCACCTGTTTTTAACCAAATCGTCTCCCTGAAAAGTTCCTGGAAACCTGGGAAATAATCATTAAATAAATATTATGGGCAACATTGTGTCCAGGAATTAGAGGAATTTTTATGAAAATCTGGTCTGATCAAGAAACCTTGTCCCGGGAGGAAATCCAAAAATTACAATTTGAACGTTTGTCCAAAACCTTAACCCATGTTTATGAAAATGTACCCCATTATCAAAATAAATTTAAAGCCGCCGGGATTAAACCCAAGGACATTCGTTGCCTCGAAGATCTTCGTCTTCTTCCCTTTACAACAAAAGAAGACCTTCGGGAAACCTATCCTTTCGGTCTTTTTGCCAAACCTAAAAATGAGATTGTCCGGTATCACGCGTCATCGGGCACCACCGGAAAGCCGACGGTTGTCGGCTACACAAAAAATGATATGAAGGTCTGGACAGAGCTGATTGCCAGAATTGTCACCATGGGAGGTGTTACCAATGCAGATACCGCTCAGATTTCTTTTGGATTCGGTCTTTTTACCGGAGCCTTTGGTCTCCAGCAGGGACTTGAAGAAGTTGGCGCCGGGGTAATCCCAATGTCCAGTGGCAACACCCAAAAACAGATCATGATCATGCAGGATTTTCAGACCACGGCCCTTATTGCCACCCCTTCCTATGCTTTACATCTTGCCGAAGCTGCCGCTGAAATGGGAATTGACCCTAGAAAAGATCTTTTTCTAAAATACGGTCTCTTTGGCGGTGAAGGCTCCACCGAAGAAATGCGGGCAAAGCTCAACGAAGCTTGGGGGATTTTTTCAACCGAAAACTACGGCATGAGTGAACTCATCGGTCCTGGTGTTTCCGGTGAATGTCGGGCCCTTAAAGGCATGCATATTTGTGAAGATCACTTTATTGCTGAGATTATCGATCCGGAAACCCTGGAAGTCCTCCCGGCCGGATCCACCGGTGAACTGGTTATCACACCTATTACCAAAGAAGCGCTTCCTTTGATACGATACCGAACCAAGGACATTACAAGGATTGACTACACTCCCTGCGACTGTGGCAGGACATCTGCCCGGATGGCAAAAATAACCGGTCGTACTGATGATATGCTCATCATCGGCGGGGTCAATGTTTTCCCATCCCAAATTGAGGGTGTCCTTCTTGGCATCAAAGGTATTGGATCAAACTACCAAATTCGAGTGCTTAAAAAAGGTTATCTGGACCGCATTGAAATCGATGTTGAGATCAGTGACCACAATCTCCTTGATTCTGTCACATTTCTGGATCGTCTTTATAAAGAAATTGAAACAAAGCTACATACAATTCTCGGAATTCATGCCGGAATTCACTTGGTTGACCCCAAAAGCCTTGCCCGATCTGAAGGTAAAGCAAAACGTGTTATTGATCTAAGATCTGAAAACTTATAGGAGGTTTATCATGTTAATTAATCAATTATCTGTTTTTATTGAAAATAAAAAAGGCCATCTGAGTAAAATTACAAAAGTTTTAAAAGATGCCTCAGTTGATATTCGCGCTATTTCGGTATTTGACAGTGCCGAATTTGGGATCCTGCGGATGGTAGTTGACAAACCGGATGAAGGCGTTGCCGCCCTTAAAAATGCCGGACACGTGGTCAAACAAAGTTTTGTCTTGGCCGTTGAGCCATCCGATAAGGTTGGTAGTTTCCACGATGTCTTCAATGTTCTTTTTGAAAATGACCTTAATATTGAATACGTATATTCGTTTGTGATGCCCAATAACACCGGCGCACCTCTGATCATTCTAAAAGTGGATGACCAGGAAAAAGCCATCGATGTTTTAACAAAATCCGGTATAATTGTGATCCCCAAAGAAGAGATTTATAACCCCAGCTAAAAAAATCCTCAAAATAAAAAGCCAGACCTCATCGAGTTCTGGCTTTAGTTTATCGGCAAACCCGTCCTGGGGACAATGGTAAATCGTTGTCGGCTGCATGATCGGACAGGCTGTCGCCTGTTCGCCATGATGCCGACAACTGATGTTACGATTGTCCCCAGGACTATACTTTTCTGCTTTGTCTACTGTCTCAAGCCAGATCTTAATTAGGCTTACTTTTTATCATTATAAACTATCTTTTTTTAATTCTATCGCTTGCTCTTGATTTTCTTGAGTCTGAAAAACTCTTCCCGTTCTTTTTCTTCAATGGTATCCTGAATGTATTTTATTTCGTCTTTTAGTTTGGGGATTTGGATTTTATCCAAGGCGTTGGCACTTTTCTGGGTCTTTTTTATTTCCAATGACAGCTTATAGGCTGTTGTTTCAATTTGCGCCAATTGGTAGGACAAATATTTAACATCGGTAAATTTTTTGATGGTAATATCGAGTGCCGGGTTGTTCTCATAAAAGCCGTAGGGCAAAATCTGATCTGATGCCTCGGTATAAATCACTTCAGGAATATCCACACCCATAACGCCTTTTGTACGAATATCAAAAGGGATCTCGGAGTTTACGGATAAAGCAAATTCTTCTAGATGGTTAAGTCCCATACTGATTGAAGTCTGTTTCAGCGCCTCGTAAGCCTCCTGAAAAAGCCGTCCGATTTCACTTTCAATGATTTCCGCTTCTTTAACAAGTTGCATAATCTCCTGAATTAATATGGTTCTTTTTTTATCCAAAAGATCATACCCTTTTTCGGAAAAGTTCAGGCGCGCTTTTGTTTTAATTAAATTTGCTTTGGTAGGGGTTGTTTTAATGGCCATCCCATCACCTACTCATCTTGGGGGAGATATTTTTCAATCATTTCAGGGGTTAAGCGATCAAGTTCAGCCAGCGGTAAAAGCGCTAACAGCTTCCATCCCAAATCAAGACTCTCGATGATATTTCGACTTTCATCAAATCCCTGATTTAAAAACTCAGCCTCAAAGGCTCGACCAAAAGTCATAAATTTCTTATCGGTTTGGCTTAAATCCTCTTCTCCAATAATCTGGGATAAATCCCGGACTTCCTGAACTCTCGAATATGAAGCAAAAAGCTGATTTGCTACTTCAGCATGATCTTCACGGGTAAAACCCTCACCGATCCCATCTTTCATCAGCCTTGACAGTGACGGCAGCACAGCGACCGGAGGATAAATACTGCGTTGAAATAGATCACGGCCCAGGACAATC
Source organism: Acetobacterium bakii (assembly GCF_001263355.1). Classification (GTDB taxonomy): domain Bacteria; phylum Bacillota; class Clostridia; order Eubacteriales; family Eubacteriaceae; genus Acetobacterium; species Acetobacterium bakii. Next base: position 10,822 of record NZ_LGYO01000038.1, on the reverse strand, counting down.
TGTCCCTCGGTGATATATCCGGTTAAATCCGCAATGGGATGAGTAATATCATCATTTGGCATGGTCAGAATCGGCAAAAATGTAATGGATCCCTTACGGTCATGCAGCATTCCCGCCCGTTCATAAAGAGATGCTAAATCTGAGTACATATACCCCGGATAGCCTTTTCGACTGGGCACCTCTTCTCGGGCTGATGAAATTTCCCGAAGGGCCTCACAATAACTGGTAATATCGGTCATAACAACCAGAATATGCATGTTTTTTTCAAAAGCAAGATATTCGGCCGCGGTTAACGCACACCGTGGGGTTGTGATTCGTTCAGCAATAGGGTCATCGGCGTAGTTGACAAACATCACCACACGATCCATAACATTGGCCTCATCAAAACTTTTTCTAAAAAACTTTTCATCGTCATGCTTAACCCCAATGGCGGCAAAAACCACACCAAAGGCTTCATCCACATCATCCCCTAATTGGGCCTGTCTGACGATCTGGGCGGCCAGTTCATTATGAGGTAATCCATTTCCTGAAAAAATTGGAAGTTTTTGACCGCGGATCAAGGTGGCCAGCGTATCAATTGAGGAAATGCCGGTTTGAATAAAGTTTCGCGGGTATTCTCTGGCCATGGGATTGATGGGTCTGCCGTTAATGTTGGCTTCAACCATGCTGAAAATATCGCTGCCGCTATCGATGGGTTCACCAATGCCATTGAATATACGACCCTGTAAATCCAGTGACATGGGCAAATTAAAGGCTTCCCCGGTAAATTTAATGGTGCTGTTCCCTGCTGCTAACCCTGCGGTGTTTTGAAAAACCTGGATCACCACATTTTTTCCATCAATTTTAATGACTTTTCCTTTTTTCACATTGCCGGTACTATTTTCTACAATATCAACAACCTCTCCATAAAATACGTCATCCACATCGGATACTTGAATGAGGGGACCAACAACCTTGTCAATTTTTAAATAATCTCTTTTCATTGTCTTCCCCCTTAATTCTCATATTTTTTAAAGAGTGCATCATAATAAGTGTCAATGGTATCTTTTAATCGATCAATACCGCTGAGGTCATCATTGGGAATAGTGTATTTCATTTTAATAAACTGTCCAAAAATATCTGCATCTTTAAGCTGTGACGTTGGAATCCCCAGTTTTAAACCGGAACGGCCTTTTTCATAAAGATATTCTATGGATTTTAGCATGGCATATTGTTTTTCCAATGGCACATAGGTATCATCTTTGTTATACGCATTTTGCTGCAGATAACCGACTTTAATGATTTTTGCAATTTCCAATACCCAGCGCTGGTCATCGGGAAGTACGTCTTCGCCGACCAACATGACCATTTCCTGGAGTTTGTTCTCTTCATATAAAAGTTCCAGCATTTTGTTTCTTAAATCAATACAGTCTTCAGCTACGTTATCTTCGTACCAATCCGATAAGATTTTGATATATCCGCTATAGCTTTCAAGCCAATTAATGGCTGGATAATGCCGACCATAGGCCAGACTTTTATCCAGGGCTAAAAAGACATTGACAAAACGCTTGGTATTTTCAGTTACAGGTTCTGAGAAATCCCCACCGGCCGGTGAAACGGCACCAATAATGGTAATAGAACCATCATCTCCGCCAAGGGTTTCGACACTTCCGGCCCGTTCATAAAATTCTGCAATACGAGAAGGCAGGTATGCGGGATAGCCTTCTTCGGCTGGCATTTCCTCCAAACGACCGGAAATTTCCCGTAAGGCTTCTGCCCAGCGGGAGGTGGAATCAGCCATCATCGCAACCGCATAGCCCATATCCCGATAGTATTCGGCGATGGTAATCCCAGTATAAATACTGGCTTCACGAGCGGCAACAGGCATATTGGAAGTATTGGCAATCAGCACCGTTCGCTCCATTATGGATTCTCCTGACCTCGGATCGATGAGCTTGGGAAAGTCTTCAATAACCTCAGTCATTTCATTACCACGTTCACCGCATCCAATATAAACAATAATATCGGCATCCGACCATTTTGCCAACTGATGCTGGGTCATTGTTTTCCCGGTACCAAATCCTCCTGGAATAGCCGCTGTCCCCCCCTTTGCAATGGGAAAGAAGATATCAATAACCCGTTGTCCGGTAATCAGCGGTACCAATGTTTCCCGACGATACGCCGATGGTCTTGGAGTTCGTACCGGCCAATCATGAGCCATTTTCAATTCATGAATTTCATTTTTTCCATCCTGTATTTTGACCAAGGTGTCTATAATAGTATAACTGCCATTAGCACTAACTTCAATTACCGTTCCCGATATATTGGGGGGAACCAGCAATCGGTTTTCAATAACCTTTGTTTCCTGGACCGAACCGAAAATACTCCCAGCCAGCAAAACATCACCGGGCTTTGCTGTAATGGTTACATCCCAAAGCTTTTCTTCATCAATGGATAGAAGACCGATGCCTTCAGGAATAAAGATCGGCGAAATTTCCTGGATTTTCTCCAGTGGCCGCTGAATGCCGTCAAACATATTCTTAAGCATGCCCGGCCCTAATTTTAGACTCAGGGGACGGCCAGTGGGTGTTATTTCCTCGCCGGTTTTTAACCCCTCGGTTTCTTCGTATACTTGAATGGTTCCGACATCTCCTTCTAAGACGATGACTTCTCCAATCAGCCGATTTTTCCCGACCATAACCATTTCACGCATTTTAAAGGTGGTCATGTTTGTTCCTTTAATAACTGGGCCATTAATGGCAGAAATAATTCCTCTTACTTTATTTTCTTCGATTTCCGCCATCTAACTCACCTGCTTTTCCATAAACCCATTAAGTGTCATCCCAATGAGCTTATAATTGGTTTTAATAAGATTATCAACTGTAAAATCGCTGTGAATTCGACTATCCGCATCTTCAACAATTATGCCGCCAATGATCTCTTTTGATTGGATTCGATACTCAATGGAATAATCAGACAATTTTTCTTCCGCAAGTTTTTTTATCATAGCTTGCTCATGTTCGTTGGAAAATATAATGAGATCTTTTTTTTCTTTAAATACCTCGGGAATATTGTCAATGCACCGGCTGAGATAGTTACTGTAAAGATCGCTGGTAATGTATTCTTTAGCCTTTTCACGAATCATCTGATTAAAATCCATGAGTATGCGATTCTTCTCTTCCAACTCCAATGTCTTAGCCTTATTTTTCCCCTCAGCAATAATTTTATTTTTATCTCTGAAAATCATATGTTTACCACGTTCTTCAATGGCATGTTTTTCTTTTTTTATCTTCAATTGAGAGTTTTCCTTAAGCTGCCGTTGTTCATCTTTTGCTTTGTTGATAATATTTTTTCCCCATGTCCGTTCCTTTTTTAAAAGGTATTGGGTAAATACCCGGAGTTTTTCTTCAACTGAAATCATTTCATCACATCCTTACAATCCCACAGATTCTTTAATATAACGAGTAATCATGCCTTCATTTCTCTGATAACCATATCTGTCAGGAATTACTGTGATCAAAGGCGAAAAATATTTACTCTTTGATTCCAATACCAATTCTTCCATCATCAGATAGGCTTTTTCAGTTAGAAAGATAATTCCAATATCTTTATTCTTCAATGCATCCAGAAATGCATTCTCAATTTCGTTTTTGGTCTTTAAATAAACACCTTCGATGCCAGCCAGCTGCATTCCTAAAAAAGAATCGCGGTTCTCACTGATCACATAAGACTTCATTCCTATAAACTTCCAATAATCAAGATTGAAATAATTAAACCATAAATGGCCACACCTTCAGCCAAACCAACATAGATCAATGTTTTACCAAGAATTTTTTGATCTTCGGAAACCGCTCCCAAAGCTGCTGAACCAACAACACCAACAGCATAACCGGCACCGGCACAGGCAAGACCGGTGGATAATGCAGCTGCAATGTAACCAAGTCCGGCATCCGTGATGCCGCTGGTAGTAGCGGTAGTTGCAGCAGAAACCAGGCTGGGTGCCATAACGACCAGGGCTGCACCCAAAATTGGGATAAAGGTGGTTAAATTAATACGCAAAAACTTTTTCATCTTAGTGCGTTTTTCATCACAATCGTTATAAACAAAGTAAACACCTACTGCGATGGTTCCTAAAACAAGTAAAGCAGCGCCAATAGTGATCAGAGTTAATACATTCATTTTGTGTTCTCCTTAAAATAAATTGATTTGCAGGTCAACTGGTTTGAATTCAACCCCGTCGCCTGTATAATATTTACTGAATAATTCGTAGAATTGTAATCTGAGTGCTTGAATCGATACGATAAGGCCTTCAAGTACAATAATCAGTACATTTGCAAAAATAAAAATTCCAACACTGATTATCCCATTTTGCGCCATCAACGACAGCGTTTGAAAAGCCATGAATAAACCAACATGGGTCAGAGCAAAAGCCCCAATTCTGATAAAAGAAAGGGTGTTGCTAAACATCGCCAGCAGCATTTCAAAAAGCTCAAATCCGCTTTCAACATAGTAATCGGAAGCGCTTTCTTCATAAAGCGGGCTATGCTTCATTAAATAATTGGCCAGCGGTTCTCTGACAAGTACAATCAATATCATAAGAATTGCAAGTCCAATTAATATGGGGTTCAATAGCTGCGCTGTACCAAAACCACTCAAATTTATGCCAACAAGACCAAGAAATGAAGCATAGAGGATAAAACCACAGATTCCGTTTTTACCAAAAACCCCTTCTTTAATTTCCTTTTTTTTAAGCTTATTGATAATACTGTAAACATAGGCTGCAAAAAGCATACCAATTCCAACAAACACCGCCGTGAGAAGTATGGTATTGACTTCTTCGAAAGGTCTGACCCAGATCGGCTGGATTATTTCTTCAAATCCGAAAAAGCTTCCATACATAAAACCAAAGAATGTAGAGCATATTCCTAAGCGAAAGAGCACGTTCCCAAGCTCCACTCCCTTTTTACCCAGAATAAATCCGGCCAGTGCAAGGACCAGTCCCTGGCCGACGTCACCGAACATAAATCCAAAACAGAACATATAAGTAATGCTTAAAAAAGGGGTTGGGTCCAGCTCATTGTATGAGGGAACCCCATACATTTTTACCAAAGCTTCAAATGGCCGAAAAAGCCAATTATTTTTCATTTTTGTGGGTGGTTTACCGCCACGCTCGTTGGGACTGGAAAACATCACAATGATATCCGGATACTTAGCAGCAATGGCTTCCATTCTGCTTTTATCTTTTTTCGAAATCCAACCTGAAAAATAAAAGTTATTTTCACTGAAGGCCATATTTTTTTTGATAATACTCAGATTGCTGTAAAGACTGAGGGTATTAAAACTGTCCGTTGCTTCTTCACGGTTTTCTTCTAAATGAACAACCAGAGCTTTCATTAAATCGATGTGCTGTTCTGTTAAAGTGATTATTTCGGCATTAATCAGTTGCAGGTTTTCTTTTGGCGATTTAGTGTATTCTTTATTGAAACCTTCTATGGGTTTGAAATTTAGTGCCTTCAGAATTCGCTGAGACTCAATTTCCAAATCCTTTGGTGAAATAATCATGAAAACTTCTTCATTATCTTCCTGATTTCCCACATGAAAAACGATGGAGGTAACACTGTTATAAATGCTTTTTAAGCGTGCCGCATTATCCCTGGTGACTGAACCTAAACTATAGGAAAAATTTTCCATGTTATCAAGTTCACTCATTTGTATATTCAGTTCATCCAAATATGAATATGCGGCTCTGCTTTTATTAAGCGCTTCAATTCGATCATTTATTTCTTTGAGTTGACCATACTCAACCTCAAGATTCCCTTCAAATTCTCTGGCTTTGGATAAGGCTTTCCCAAGGTCACTGTCACCCTTGGCCAACGAAATCATATCCAGCTTGAGCGAACCTTTGTAGAGTTCATTTAATTTTTTTACCGTTTTAACAAATTTCTTTTCATCCATCATGGATTCGCCCGATACAAGTTGTGCAAATCCCAGTAATTCACCGATATTTTCTTCGCGAATTGGAAGAATAAATCGACCGGAATCGATTTCCTGCATGGCATCTACAATTTGTATATCATTGAAAAGAAAAATGTCTTTGGCAAATTTATCAACATAGTTGATTTTTCCGACCACATTCATCATAATCACATTTTCAATTGCCATAGAATACTTCCTTTCACACCCTAATCAATGGGTCTGATTAAATAATTTTTTGTTTCTTCCTGCCCCATTCGATACCGCTTGCTTTCAATAATTGATGTAATATCTTCAATTTCGAAATCCAACAGCCGAATATAAGCAACCACCCGTCCCAAACCGCTATCCGCTTTATTAAATAGTTTCAAATACATATAGTGAAGATAGCGTTCACGACGGCGCTCCATAAATAAGTCAATGGTTTTCGTATGATTAAAAAGAAAAGCATATTCAGAATTTTTAAGTAATTCCTTCATTTCCACTAAATCTTTTGTATACACCAAATCCAGCAGTTTTCTTTCAGTGATTTCCAGCCCACCTCTTAACGAATAGGCGATTAGCTCTTCTCTTGACAAATCATAAAACTTTTTACCGCGATAGATCCAGATTAAATTCAGCAAATCAATATTGCGTCGCTGAGCGTCGATTAAATCCTGATTCTCTTTTTTATTTAATTTTTGCAATCGATTTTTAAGTAAATCGTAATAATATCGATCAAGGTTCTTTTCAACCATGATTAAATCCTGCTCTGCACTAATATCTTTATAAATTTCTAAAATTCGATAATAGTCAGTATCCACAAGAAGTTTTTTAAACTCTTCCCAGTCCTTTACTCGCATTAATCGTTCAAAAGGCACCTTCGAATTGTTTTGTGAATACACAAGAAGTCCTCTTAGTGATTCCAGGTCATCTTTCCTGGCAATTCCCCGAATTAAAATTCTCAAAGACTCCACTTCCAAATGAACTAAAAATGTCTGGAAAAATATTTTTTCTTCCCCTAATAAATAGTGCATCAGTTTTTCTGTCTCGCGAATTTTCAAATCATTAAGATGGGCCTCAAACTCAGTTCTGTGAAGATTTTCAGGATTCAACCCCTGCAAAAATTCACCATAATATGTATTGTCACGTAGATATTGAAATACTTCTTTTAAGTCTTTTGCCTTAATTAGCTCACGATAATCCTGATCACTGATTTTTCGAGCTTTCATAGCAAGCGCTTTTGTATTTATAGCTGCATGTTTACTTTTAGACATTGACATCCCACCCTTTTCTCTATAATTTAGACAGGAACTCAAATATTACATTCTAAACAATTTTTCAAGTATTTCCGCTGCTTTTTCATCTTTTTTTTCATCGTATCTGCAACGAATTTTCATAAGTTCTTGTTCCATCGAATTAATTATTGCTTGCCGTTCACCCTTTGCTTTGTCGATTTCATTTTGATAATTTTCTTTTGCCAGCTCTTGAACACTATCCAATTCAGCTTTTTCTCTGTCTTTTATTCCTTTTTTTGAACGATCCAGAATTCGCTCTGCCCGTTGTGCAACATTTTTTTTAATGCGCACTGCTTTTTTATCCAGATCAATCACTTGTTGGATGACTTTGTTAATATCCGCATCTTCACTATTCAGCATACCAGTCTCCTTTCAAACAACAGTTGACACTAAGTTTCTTCTTATTAATATACCCTTTAATCATAATCTTAATTATAGCACTTTAAAATATGTTAGCAACCTCTATTTTTATCGTCAAACGTTTCCATATTTCCGCTTTATAATAATTACATTATTAATAATTGGACTTGACTTTTTCTGAAAATAGTATTAAAATTAATTATAATACCCTCCCCCATAGGGGGTGTACTTCTTAGAAAGGAATTAATTATGAAAAAAGTTCAGTTTAAAATTAGTGGAATGACTTGCACCGCATGTGCTGCAGCCATTGAACGTAAGGTTAACCAGATTGACGGCGTAGCATCCGCAGTCATAAATTTTTCAACCGAGAACCTAGTAGTGACTTTTCAAAAAGAGCTTGTCAGTTCGGAAATAATTGTAAAAGCCATCGAATCCCTTGGCTATGGCGCTGCTCCTATTGATGAATCCCCTGCTCCTAATAAACCCAGATCAAAAGGTCAGCCCGAGTATCAAAAACAAATTTTGGAAATACGAAATCGACTTATTATATCACTAATCTTCACGATTCCTTTGTTTTATCTTGCCATGGGAACGATGATTGGTTTGCCGGTCCCTTCTTTTTTGGCTGGACCGCAGAATCTCCTCATCAATGCTCTGACACAATTATTTTTAACGCTGCCGGTTATTTATCTATGCCGTCATTTTTATTATAATGGCTTTAAGGCTCTGGCAAAACGCATACCAAATATGGACTCGCTGGTAGCCGTTGGAACCAGTGCTTCGCTTATTTATGGAGTCGTTGTACTTTTTATTCTTGCCTATGGCTTTTCCTATGATAACATGGATTTAATCCATCATTATTCACACGAGCTTTACTTTGAGTCCGCAGCTGTGATACTTGTATTGATTACCTTAGGTAAATATTTTGAAACGAAAGCCAAGGGTAAAACATCCCAAGCCATTGAAAAGCTCATTGCACTGGCTCCTGAAAGTGCCCGTGTTATTCGGGACAACCAAGAGGTTGAAATTCCCATTGAAGATGTTCAGTTAGATGATCGGGTTATCATTCGCCCAGGCGACCGAATTCCCGTAGATGGCGAAATTCTTTCTGGTCATTCCAGCGTTGATGAATCCCTGCTCACCGGTGAAAGCATTCCGATTGAAAAGAAAATTGGTGATTCTGTAATTTGCGGAAGTATCAATAAAACCGGGGCATTTGAATTTAGGGCTACAAAAATAGGTAATGACACGACCTTGAGTAAAATAATTCAATTGGTTGAAGAAGCTCAGTCATCCAAGGCTCCCATTGCAAAAATTGCCGATCAAATCAGCCGATACTTTGTCCCCATTGTTATGGGCATTTCCCTCCTTTCGTTTAGCGTTTGGATGTTCCTGGGTTACGGTCTTTCCTTTTCTCTTTCCATAGGGATTTCGGTTTTAGTCATTTCATGTCCCTGTGCTCTCGGACTTGCCACACCTACCGCCATTATGGTCGGCACAGGCAAAGGCGCCGAAAAAGGAATCCTTTTTAAAAATGGACCGTCCCTGGAAATTCTGGGAAAATCTGATACGATTGTGTTTGATAAAACTGGAACACTTACTGTTGGAGCCCCTTCGGTAACAGATGTAATTTTGTATGATGATTCCATTAGTCCCCAGAAACTTTTAACCCTCACTGCTTCACTAGAGCAAAAATCAGAGCATCCCTTAAGTGAAGCCATTGTTAATAAAGCCTTGCATAACAATCTTGAATTGGTTGATGCCACTGAATTCAATGCCTTTCCAGGCATGGGTATTCAGGGTAAAATAGGCGATCTTATGATTTTTGCCGGAAATCCAAAACTCATGGAACAGGAAAACATTGCTTTAGGCAGTATTACTGAAGATTATAATCGTCTGTCGGATATGGGAAAAACCCCACTGATAATTGCCTGGAATCAAGAATTGAAAGGAATTATTGGGGTTGCGGACACCATTAAAGAAAATAGCCTTCAAGCTATTACACAGCTTAAAGCCATGGGATTAAACGTCCATATGCTTACCGGTGACAATGAACGTACCGCCATGGCAATTGGTAAAACGGTAGGCATTGATAACGTTGTTGCCAATGTACTCCCCCACGAAAAATCGCATCACATTAAAAACCTTCAGCTTCAGGGCCGCCAGGTTATAATGGTAGGTGATGGCATCAATGATGCCCCTGCATTGGCACAGAGCAATGTTGGAATCGCCATTGGCAATGGCACCGATGTTGCCATTGAATCTGCTGATATTATCCTGATGCAAAATGACTTATTAAACATTGTATCAGCTATTCAGCTTAGTAAAGCCACTTTACGGAATATCAAACAAAATCTGTTTTGGGCCTTTATCTATAACGTTATTGGTATCCCTTTAGCAGCCGGGCTCCTATTTATTCCCTTTGGTTTAAAACTCAATCCCATGTTTGCAGCTGCCGCTATGAGTTTCAGCTCCGTTTCTGTGGTGCTGAATGCATTATCTTTAAAAGCATTTAAGCCAAAGCTTAACCAAAAATATACCGTAAAAGATAATGATGCAATTTCAGAAATAAATTTTTCTTTGAATAGAAGTGATGAAAATATTGAAAACAATAAGAAAGCAGGAAATAAAATGAAAAAAGTATTAAAAGTCGATCAAATGTCTTGTCAACATTGCGTTAAACGCGTGGAGGATACCCTTAATGCCATCGAAGGCATCGATTCTGTGCTTGTATCTTTGGAAAAAGGCGAAGTGACCTATGAGGCCACAAATTCCGTTGATGATAAGGTTGTCATTGCTGCCCTCACTGATAGCGGCTATCCAGCAGCATTTCTCTAGGCCTAAACAATGGAAAAGAAAGATCGAAGTACTGAACTCAATCTATTGAAGACTGCTCGCGGCCAGATTGATGGGATTATCAAGATGATTGATGATGATCGCTATTGTATTGATATTTCAAAACAGGTTTTAGCTGTTCAGGCGCTCCTCAAAAAAACAAATCTTGAAATACTGAAAAAGCATATGAATCACTGCGTTAAAACCGCCTTTGAAGAAGGACAGGGTGAAGATAAAATCGATGAAATCATGCTTGTATTGGATAAATACTACCGTTAAAACGGTGAAAAGCCGGATCCAATTGGATCCGGCTTTTCATCGTTTATGGTTTAATCCAATTACTTATTTTAAAAAAGAAAAAAACCGCATTACTATGCGGTTAAAATACTAAAATGGTG
>NZ_LGYO01000037.1 GCF_001263355.1 Acetobacterium bakii | reverse complement strand
GCAGCGAAGCTCACGGCAGTTCCGTAATTAATTATAAAATAAAAATTAAGGAGAAAAATAATGGCAATTAAAAGAGATGAAGTATTAAGGAGATTAAGAGAACAGGGCGAAAAAGGGATTTCTGTTGTCGGCGCCGGCGCCGGTACCGGGATTTCTGCAAAATGTGCAGAAGCCGGAGGGGTTGACCTAATTATTATTTATAATTCTGGGCGTTACCGTATGGCCGGACGGGGATCACTGGCAGGCTTATTGTCTTATGGCGATGCGAACGCCATTGTTATGGACATGGCCAGAGAAGTGGTTACCATTGTAAAGGACACCCCGGTTTTAGCAGGTGTGTGCGGCACTGACCCCTTTAGAGATATGGAAATGTTCTTAAAACAAGTTAAAGAGGCTGGATTTTCAGGGGTTCAGAACTTTCCAACCGTTGGCCTGATTGATGGAGTGTTCCGGCAAAATCTTGAAGAAACTAACATGGGCTACGATTTGGAAGTTGATATGATTAAAAAGGCACACGAGCTTGATTTAGTCACTACTCCTTATGTCTTTAATGTTGAAGAGGCCCAAAAAATGGCGAAGGCCGGGGCAGATGTTTTAGTGGCCCATATGGGTTTAACAACTAAGGGAAGCATTGGAGCATCCTCTGCCAAAACATTGGACGATTGCGTTAAGCTTACCCAGGAAATATGTGATGCCGGGAAAGCCGTTAATCCGGATATAATGGTTATTGTACACGGAGGACCGGTGGCAGAACCTGAAGATGCAAAATATGTGTTGGATCGAACCACCGGTGTTTGCGGCTTCTTCGGTGCATCAAGCATTGAACGCCTGCCAACGGAAATTGCCATTACAAAACAAGTAAAAGATTTTAAGAAAATCACAATTTAGTCTCAAATCTGTAAAATATTGCAATAAATTAAAGAAAAGCGTTATTTAAGGGGTAAAATCTTTTTTATAGTGCTTTTTTTTTTGCATATTTTCCAGTATTTGATATAATAGTCTAAAATCAACAAACAATTGGAGAACTGGGTCTTGGGAGAAAAAGTAATTGACAATATAGTAATAACCATTGACTGTGGAACAAAAGGAATTCGCGGAATTCTCTTTGATGACTATGGGAATGAATTGGGAAAAAGCGAAATAATCTATGATGGCTATTATTCGAAAAATCAGCATTGGAAAGAAGCTCCCCCATTAATGTTTTGGAACGGTCTCGTTGGGGTAATCCAGAAAATCAGGGAAAACTATCCAAAGCTTTTTAATAAAATCCAGGGAATGAACATAGCCTGTCAGCGTGATATTATTACGGTGGTGGATGAAACAGGCGAACCCCTCCGGGATTTTATCAGCTGGCTGGATCGAAGAACCCTGGAAAAACCACTTAAACATCCCTGGCCCTATGAGTTGTTATTTAAAGCCGTTGGTTTTAGCGATTTTGCAAAATCTTTCAGTGTAAATGCCCATGCCCATTGGATCAAGGTTTATGAGCCGGAAATTTGGGAAAAAGCCGATAAGCTGGTATTCCTTTCAACCTATCTATTAACTAAACTTACCGGAAAAATCATGGATAGCCGCTCAGCCACCACCGGACATGTTCCGTTTGACTACAAACGGAAAGAATGGTGCGGCCGCTACGATGTTAAATCGATAGTTCTTCAAATTGAACCGGAAAAACGTTATGAGTTGGTTGGATCCTGTGAAATTATTGGTCATTTAACGGCAAGCGCAGCAGCGCTAACCGGACTTCCGGTTGGGCTTCCGGTGGTTTCATCGGGAAGCGATAAAGGGTGCGAAACACTGGGCGTAGGAGCAATTACACCTAACACCGCCGGGGTTTCGCTGGGGACACAGGCAACCGTCCAGGTTACAACCACAAAATATGTGGAACTTTTTCCGTTTTATCCGGCTTTCCCGGCGGTCCAGGGAGACTCCTATAATCCGGAGATTACAATTTACCACGGGTTTTGGATGGTCGATTGGTATATTGACGAGTTCCTGGGACATCTGGATCCAGGTCTTATTTTTTCTTTGCTGGAGGATTACCTCATTGATACAAAAACAGGGGCAGACGGTTTAATCCACCAACCCTATTGGGGACGGGAAGCCTATCGTCCTGAAGCCCGGGGGTCTTTGGTTGGTTTCAGAGAGGGTCATAATAAAAAGCACATTTATCGAGCAATTATCGAAGGTTTGGGGTTTGGTTTACTGGAAGGTATTGAACGCATTGAATCAAAAACCAATACACCCATTGAATCCATCGGCCTTACGGGCGGTGGATCCCGGAGTGATGGCGTGGCCCAGATTATGGCGGATATATTCAACCGCCCGGTGCATCGGGTACAAACCAATGAAACTACAGGACTAGGCGGGGCTATGGCTACTTTTGTGGGTTTAGGCAGATTTCAAAGCGTTAAAGACGCAGGAGACTGTATGGTCAGGAAATCTAAAACATTTAAACCTGATGCCATACAGGCACAAAAATATACAGAAATTTATAATAAGATATATAAACGATTATACAGGCGTTTAAAGCCCTTGTATAAAAAGATATAGAATGAAAAATATTTTACTGACATGAACAGAGAAGAGGTCATAAAGCTCAATGAAAAATAATTTAAAAATGGGTATTGATATTGGTTCGACCACAATCAAGGTGGTGGTGATCAATAATAAAAACGAAATTATATATGAAGAATATCGGAGACATTTATCCAATATTAAAATAACAATCGTTAATTTGTTAAAAGAAACCTACGAAAAATTGGGTAATTTAAATTTAAGAGTATGTGTCACCGGATCCGGAGGTCTGATGATTTCCCAGTGGTTGAAAATTCCGTTTGTTCAGGAGGTTGTGGCAGGGACTTTGGCAGTTGAACGATGCATTCCTAAAACTGAGGTAGCCATTGAACTTGGGGGTGAAGATGCAAAAATCACTTTTTTCAAGGGCGCCATTGAACAACGGATGAATGGCACCTGTGCCGGTGGAACAGGTGCATTTATAGATCAAATGTCCACCCTTCTTAAAACCGATGCTCAGGGATTGAATGAACTGTCAAAAAATCATACCATGATTTATCCCATTGCTTCCCGGTGTGGTGTTTTTGCAAAGACGGACATTCAGCCACTCATTAATGATGGAGCTGAGAAATCCGATATTGCCGCATCCATTTTCCAGGCGGTGGTGAATCAAACCATCAGCGGGCTTGCCTGCGGACATCCCATTCGGGGAAATGTGGCCTTTCTGGGAGGACCACTTTACTTTTTGTCCGAGTTACGGGAACGGTTTATTGAAACGCTCAAATTAACCAAAGACCAAATTATTTTTCCGGATAAATCCAATCTTTTTGTGGCCATTGGAGCTGCCTACTCAGCTGAAAAGGAAGATTTTATTCTGATGGAGGATCTGGTGACCGCAGTCAGTGATTTGGATTCTGTTTTAGAAAATGAAGTGGGACATCTGGAACCCTTATTTAAAAATGAAGCTGAACTTGAAAAATTCAGGGAACGCCATAATAAAAACCAGGTAAAGAAGCGGGACCTCAATAATTATAGTGGGTGTTGCTTTTTAGGTGTTGATGTGGGCTCCACCACCACCAAGGCGGTGCTCATTAGCGAAGATGGGGAATTACTCTTCAGTTATTACGGCGGAAATGAAGGGAGCCCCCTAGCTCAATCCATTAAAATTTTAAAAGAAATTTATAAGATCTTACCCAATGATGTTTATATTGGAAAATCAACGGTTACCGGATACGGTGAAAGTTTGATTAAGAAAGCCCTAAAAGTGGATATTGGAGAAATCGAAACCATCGCCCACTATAAGGGTGCCCGTTATTTCAGACCTGAAGTTGATTTTATCCTGGATATCGGCGGCCAGGATATGAAATGCATGAAAATAAAAAATGGCACCATTGACAGTATTATTTTAAATGAAGCCTGTTCCTCAGGCTGCGGTTCCTTTTTAGAAACCTTTGCCAAATCCCTTGATTTAACCATGAAAGAATTTGTGGATTCCGCATTATTGGCAAAAAATCCTGTGGATCTGGGAACTCGTTGTACGGTCTTTATGAATTCCAAGGTTAAGCAAGCCCAGAAGGAAGGGGCTGAAGTTGGCGATATTTCAGCCGGCTTATCCTACTCGGTGATAAAAAATGCCCTTCAAAAGGTCATTAAAATCCATAATCCCCGGGAATTAGGGGAACACATCATTGTTCAGGGTGGTACCTTTAACAACCAGGCAGTGTTGCGCACCTTTGAAAAAATTACCGAAAAAGAAGTAATTCGTCCTGATATTGCGGGTTTAATGGGTGCTTTTGGGGCGGCTCTTGTTGCCCGTGAAAATCATGAACCCGGAGAACGCAGCGGGGTGTTGAGTCTGGATGCCCTGGATGATTTTGAAGTTAAAGTGGGTCATAAACGGTGCGGCGGTTGTAGTAACAATTGTCTGTTAACCATTAATCGATTCAACGATGGCAGCCGACACATTACCGGTAATCGATGCGAGATTGGGGAAGGCAGTCCCAAAAACAAACAGGGATTACCCAATCTCTATCAATATCGCTATCAGCGTGTTTTTAATTACGCGTCTCTACCCATTGAAAGCGCACCCCGGGGAGAAATTGGCATTCCCAGGGTTTTGAACTTATATGAAAATTATCCGTTTTGGCATACCTTTTTTACCAGCCTGGGATATCGGGTTGTGCTTTCCCCGGAGTCAAATCGCAAAATATATGAAAAAGGAATGGAAAGCATTCCCTCGGAATCTGTTTGCTATCCCGCAAAGCTGGCTCATGGTCACATTCAAAGCCTGCTTGATCAAGGCATCGAAACCATATTTTATCCCTGTATTCCTTATGAAGAACAGGAGTTCGAAAAGGTTGACAACTGGTACAACTGTCCCATTGTGGTTTCCTATCCTGAGACCATCAAGCATAATCAGGAGGATATTCAAAAGGAAAACATCACCTTTTTAAATCCGTTTATTCCCTTTGATAATAACAAACGATTGGAAGAACGGTTGTGTGAAGTATTTGATGTCTTTGGGATCACAAAAAAAGAAAT
The DNA here is from genome assembly GCF_001263355.1 of Acetobacterium bakii. Lineage (GTDB taxonomy): Bacteria > Bacillota > Clostridia > Eubacteriales > Eubacteriaceae > Acetobacterium > Acetobacterium bakii. Next base: position 9,483 of record NZ_LGYO01000037.1, on the reverse strand, counting down.
TGCAGTTGCTGTGAAAGAAGCTCTAACTGAGAAAGATGTGTTCAGAGAAGATATCCAAAAAAAAGGTGAGGAAACCCTTGCCTATTTGAAAAAAACCGGACAAAAGGGAATTGTCTTAGCCGGGCGTCCTTACCATGTGGACCCAGAGGTAAACCATGGCCTGGATAATATTATTACCGGACTGGACATGGCAGTACTCACAGAAGATTCGATTGCTCATCTTTATGATAATAAAGAAGATGAACAGTTTCGGGTTCTTGACCAGTGGAAATATCACAGTCGTCTTTATAAGGCCGCCAATGTGGTTAATCAACACGATTTTCTGGAATTGGTCCAATTGACATCCTTCGGCTGCGGACTTGATGCGGTAACTTCAGAGCAAACCCAGGAAATTCTGGAAAGCAATGGAAATATTTACACCATGATTAAAATTGACGAGGTCAATAATCTCGGGGCGATTCGGATCCGTATCCGGTCGCTTAAGGCGGCCATGATAGAAAGAGAACGCAATCACATTGTTATCCCTCCAACAACCTTGCCACAGCGTGTGGTTTTCACCAAAGCCATGAAAAAGAAACATACCATTCTGGCACCTCAGATGTCGCCGATTCATTTTGACTTTATTCAGGAAGCTATGGAAAGTCACGGATTTAATCTGGAGATCATGCCCAGTGTTGATAATGCAGCCATCGAAGAGGGCCTGACCTATGTGAATAATGATGCCTGTTACCCAACCATCATTACCACCGGTCAGATTATGGCAGCCCTGAAATCAGGAAAATATGATTTGGATAATGTTTCGGTGCTGATGACCCAAACCGGGGGTCCCTGCCGGGCATCAAATTATGTTGCTTTTATTCGAAAAGCATTGGAATCAGCGGGCATGTCTCAGATTCCGGTTATTTCTCTGAGTGCAATTGGTCTGGAAAAAAACCCGGGTTTCAAATTAAAACTTCCATTGATTTCAAGATTGCTCATGGGGATTGTTTATGGAGATCTGCTACAGCGGGTAGTCAGCGCAACCCGGCCCTATGAACTGCATCCGGATTCAACTGAGGTTCTGTATCAGTACTGGCGAAAAAAAGTTAAAGAAAACATGAAGGATGGCAGTTTGCGTGTGTTCAAGCAAAATGTTCGGGAAATTGTAAAAGATTTTGATGAATTGCCCCGTAACAATAAAAAACTGCCAAAGGTGGCCATTGTCGGAGAGATTCTGGTGAAATACCATCCCACCGCCAATAACAACCTCCAAAAGGTTCTGGAAGATGAAGGCGCCGAGGTTATCATGCCGGATCTTATGGATTTCTTTTTATATTGCTGTTATAATCAGGTTTATAAATATGAAGAACTTTCGGGCCTCCGACGATCAATGAAAACGGCAAAACTGCTGATAAAATTTTTGGAGTTTGCACGAAAAAATATGAAAATTGCATTAAAAGAAAGCACTCACTTCCATGCCCCCTCAACCATTGAAAAAAAAGCTGCCAAGGCACAAGAACTCATTTCCCTTGGCAATCAAGGTGGTGAAGGCTGGTTTTTAACTGCGGAAATGATGGAACTCATTGAAGATGGAATTGAAAATATTGTTTGCGTACAGCCTTTTGCGTGCCTGCCAAATCATGTCATGGGAAAGGGTATGATTAAACCCATTCGCCAAAAGTATCCCATGTCAAATATTGCGCCCATTGATTATGATCCCGGGGCAAGCGAAGTCAATCAACTCAATCGCATAAAATTGATGATGGGGACTGCTAAGAAAAATTTGAACAAGAAAAACGAATAGTGAGTTAAATGCAAAAACAGTGCCGCGGGATTATCCGTGTCACTGTTTTTTGTTGATAAACCCATCCTGAATAATACTTTCAAGGCTAATATCCAAGGATTTCACAGATGCGAAGAATTTAAAATAAAAAGTACCCGTTTGGTTGAATGTCAAAATGGCTAAATTTGCATAAAAAAAGAACTGCTTCGAATAGAAACAGTTCTCTTTTTCTAAATGAAAAAGGGGAGTAATTCACTTAGGAATAAAGGATTATATGTGATAAGTTCATTATATGGAGTGTCGCAATAGAATACAATGATTATTTTACATATAACGTTTTCAGTTTTATGTAAAAGGATTACACTTAAATTCAAAAATTTACAAGGCCTTAACATGGAATATGTTATAATTTTATTCATAAGAAATAAAAGGAGATGCTATGAAAAAAATTCTTGTAATTGAAGATGAATTGAATATATATGAATTAATAAAGTATAATCTGGAAACCCATGGATTTGCTGTGGATGGCGTTCAGGATGGCGCATTGGCCATTGAAAAAATTTTAGCCTATAAGCCGAATCTAATCATTTTAGATCTCATGCTTCCCGGAAAAGATGGGATTGCGATCTGTAGGGAAGTGCGGACGAATCCGGACATTTCTTTTACTCCCATTATTATGCTTACAGCTAAAAGTGAGGAGTTTGATAAAGTTTTAGGCTTGGAAATTGGCGCTGATGATTATATGACAAAGCCCTTTGGAACCAAAGAACTATGTGCCAGGGTAAAAGCAGTTTTACGAAGAACAGAATTATTGGCATCAAAAGATGAAGATTCCATTAAGATCGGCGAACTTTACATTGAACCTAAGGCATTCGAAGTTTATCTTGATGGAAAAAAGCTTGCATTGACCTTAAAAGAATATGAATTACTGGTTTTTCTTGCAAGCCATCCGGGTCAGGTTTTAACCAGGGATCAGTTGCTGGATCAGATTTGGGGTTTTGATTATTATGGAGAAACAAGAACCGTGGATGTGCATATCCGGTATTTAAGAAAAAAAATTGAAGATCAATCCCTGCGTGGCCGAAAATTCATTGAAACAGTTCGCGGGGTTGGCTATCGATTTGTTGAAAAACTAGAGGACTAGCAATGAAAAAACGTCTTTCTATTGCATTCGTTATTATCATCATTATAAGCATTGTTTTCTGTGGTGTGTTTACAACCCTTAGTTATCGACAAAGCTATTTTGCAGATGCTGAGAGGAATCTCGAAAAAAACAGTCATTATATCATGAATTATTTGCTGCCGGCATTTATGGAGACTGGAAATTCAGAAAATTTAAGTAATTTTGCAGACAGTACAGAATTGCGTCTAACTGTGATAGATACTTCAGGGGAAGTTATTTACGAATCCGTACAAGGGTTGGATGCCATTGAAAATCATAAAAGTCGACCTGAGATTATTGGAGCTCTTGAAGGGAAACCCACCTCTGAGATTCGGTATTCAAAAACCATCAAAGATCAAATGATCTATTTTGCCGCCCCATACTACAATAACAACAATCTTGAGGCAGTGTTAAGAATTGCCTTGCCTCTCAATGCTATGGATGACGCCATGTTTCAAATGATCGAGAATCTTGTTTTTATTATCCTGGTTAGTATTTTAGCAACGATTCTGCTGGTGGCCTATTTTATTAATCGTGAACTGAAACCACTTGATGACGCATCCATCTTTGCGCGAAAAATTGCATCCGGTAAATATGGTGAAAAACTTACCATGATTCGGGAAGATAAAGTAGGAGAACTTGTTGAATCACTTAATCAGATGTCGTCTCAATTAAATGATTCTTTTACAGAAATGGATAAAAAAAATGATGAACTGACATCTATTTTATCAAGTATGAACCATGGCGTCATTGCAATTGATAATGAAAACCATATTATTCATCTTAATGAAGCGGCTCGGAAAGTTTTGAAAATACCTTTGAATCAGAAAGTTATTGGAAAAAACATATTGGAAATTTATCGAGAATCGTTTATTTTTGAATTGATGCTCCATCTGGAAAATGAAGAAAACCCAAAAATGAGTTTTGAATCCCGGATTAATGGCAATCAGTTTCTTAGAATCTATATTAATCGCATTGTTGAAAACAACAATATCGCAAAAGGACATATCATTGTTTTGGAAGATATAACATTTATTAAAAGCCTGGAAAAGATGCGGCGTGATTTTATAGCAAATGTATCCCATGAACTAAAGACCCCGATTACATCAATCAAAGGATTTATTGAAACCATCCAGGAAAATAATATTAAGGATGAAAAGACACTCAAACGTTTTTATGGGATTATTTCCGAAGAAAGCGATCGCCTCAGCCGACTGGTAAATGACATTCTGGTATTGTCCCATCTTGAAAACAAGGGCGGCCTTAATGAAAAGTCTGAATCACTTGATCTTAACCGTGAAATCAGTCAGATTTTTGATATTTTAAAACTGAGCGCCGAGGCAAAAGGCATGACTCTCAAACTAGATTCAAAGGAGCAGATCGTTCATACCTTTAATCCTGATGAGTTTCGCCAGATGATGATTAATCTTATTGATAATGCCATCAAATATTCGGAAATCAATCAAAGTGTTTTGGTAAAGATAAGCCAGGATAAAGAAGAAATTAAAATTGATGTGAAAGATCATGGTTATGGGATTCCGGAAAAGGATGTTTCCAGAATTTTTGAGCGTTTTTATCGAGTCGATAAAAGCCGTTCTAAAGAAAAAGGAGGCACCGGTTTGGGCCTCGCCATTGTAAAACACATCATATATAACAATCATGGCAGTATTGAAGTTAACAGTATTCCGGGAACGGGAACGGTGTTTACTGTCCACTTACCGAAAATTAGGGATTAAGACGCTTGAAAATGGTTGTTTTATTAAGCAGCCGCATGAGTTCTCGGGCAACAATACCAACAAAGAAACCGGTGGGAATGGCAATGAGCATTAAGAATGGAAAATAGTAGAGAACCAGGTTTGCATTTTGAAGGACAATTCCGGCAACCAGAAGCTGGCCAAGGTTGTGGGCAATGGCACCAAAAATGCTGATGAGGATAAGGGAATATCCCTCCTTGGCAAAGCGAAGCAGCAGTCCCATGATTAAGAGACTTAAGAGTCCACCACCTAAACTGTAGATAATCGAAAATAGTGTTCCAAACATAAAACCGGTTAAGAAAATGCGGGCAACAACAACCAATATGGTAAGGGGCCAGCCGATGGTAAGCAGAGATACCAGAGTGACAATATTGGGTAAGCCAATCTTCGCTCCTGGGACTGGAAGAGGCAATGGTATAAAGCTTTCAACATAGCTGAGAATAAGTGCCAAGGCAACGTAAAGACCAAGGATTACCAAACGATAGGATTTTGAATTCATTAGTTTTCACCGGTGATGATTTCAACAATTAATTTATGAGGCAGGCACACAATGGTTTCTCCTGGGTTTGATATGCTGTGGGTATGGACACAGATCTGTTCTGAACAATCAGATTCTAAAATTTTTGCCTGACCATTAGAAATTTCAAGGGTGTTGTATCCGGAGGCATCACTGAATGTTTCGGTACAATCGACTGAAAGCGGGAGAACTGCCACAACCTCGCCCTGATGACTTACACGCACTGAAAGCGGTTCTTCTGTGGCATTGAGACCATAGAAAAGTCCGATGCCGGCCAGGGCGATTGCCAATAGAATTATAATTGTGATTATTTCTTTTTTCTTCATTAAATGCCTCTTTAGATTGAATTTTAAGTTGATCACTTGAAATAACTTATGAAGATATTCTATATGATAAACGAAAGATGGTAAAGTCATTACCATCTTTTTTTGTGTTTTTTTTAAAAATTTGGTATAATATTAAAACTTAGAAAGAATTCCAAGAAGGTTGAGATTGTTATGAAAATAATAAAAAATAAAATTCGAACAATTAGTTTGATCCTGGCAATAAGTCTCGTTATGATGATATTTGCGGGATGTGATCAGGGAAAAACAGTGACAGAAAGTGATTTTCTGCTTGATACTTTTGTGAGTATTACCCTTTATGGCGAGTCAGATTCAACCTTATTGGAAAAACCGTTTGATAAAATCAGAGAACTCAATAGTAGTCTCACAGCTTTTGCATCCGGCAGTGAACTTGACTTGATTAAACAAAATGCCGGGGTTCAACCGGTGGCTGTTTCAGAGGATACCTTTCAGATTATTGAAAAAAGTATTAAGTATTCAAAGATTTCCTCTGGCTATTTTGATGTTACCACTGGTCCGCTTATTGATTTATGGAGCATTAATGCTCCGGAAGTCAAAGAAGCGCCACCTCTTGAATCCATCTTGAATGTTCGGGAAAAAATTGATTACACAAAAATTGTTTTAAATTCCTCGGATAACACGGTCTATTTAACAGATCCGGGGATGTCAATCAATCTCGGTGCCATCGCCAAGGGCTATATCGCAGACGTTGTAATGGAATCCCTTAGAGAAGAAGGCATAAAACATGCTCTTGTTAATTTAGGTGGGAATGTTTTAGTTATGGGAGGTAAAGCCGATAGCAGTGCTTATGGAGTTGGGGTTGAAGACCCAAGGAATCCCGGAGATGGATATCTGGGAGTCATTTCTTTAGAGGATGGATCCATTGTAACTTCTGGGGACTATCAACGTTATTTTACCGATGCCGCAGGACGACGCTATCACCATATTCTTGATCCTTTTACCGGATATCCTTCTGAATCAGGACTGATTCAGGTAACCGTTGTTGCCGAATCATCGGTCGATGCGGATTGTTTATCCACAACCCTTTTTCTTTTGGGGCTTGATAAGGGGCTGGATCTGGTTGAAAAGACGCCTGGTGTGGACGCGATTTTTATTACCAGTGATAATCAAATGATTGTAACCAAAGGCCTTAAAGATTCCTTTGTTTTTGATAAAGCAAACTATGGAACCACATATACACTGACAGTGGCGGAATAAATCCATGTGTATTGGATTGAATTTTGAGGATATTTCGGATATGATTAATATACATTCAAAATGGTTTTGTTGAATTAAAAAAAGGAAGGGAAAAAATGCAAAAGATAGAGTTGTTAAATACATATCTTGATGAGGCAATACGAATTCGCCAGGAGCTTCATCAAATTCCGGAAGAAGGACTTAATTTGCCCAAAACCAAGAAATATATTATTAACTATTTAGAAAATTTAGGTTATCAACCGGAAATGATTTGCAATGCCGGGATTAATTTGCATATTCAAGGAGAAGATAAAGATAATTCAATTGCATTCCGAGCTGATATGGATGCCCTATGCGTCACTGAAGAAACAGAGCATGGGTTTGCATCAATTTATCCGGGATGGATGCATGCCTGTGGTCATGATGGGCATATGACTATGAATTTACTATTGGCTAAATATCTGGCAGATCACCCCGAAGAAAAAAAAAGAAGTGTACTGCTGATTTTTCAAGCAGGAGAAGAAGGTCCGGGAGGGGCAGAGCCCATTGTTAAGACGGGTATTTTAAAAAAGTATGATGTCAAAGCTATTTTCGGATATCATCTCTTTCCCTTTATAAAGGAAGGCATGCTAAGCACAACCTCAGGACCCATGATGGGACAAAACAGTGGGTTTTATTTTACCGTCCATGGGAAAAGTGGACATGCTGCCCAACCGCAACGCAGTGTTGATGCTATAGTGGCAAGTGCATCTCTTATTACCGGAATTCAAAGCATTGTCAGCCGCAACGTCAACCCCATGAAAAGCGTCGTTATTGCCATTGGATTACTAAACGGGGGAACACGCATAAATGTGGTCGCAGAAGAAGTTAAAATAGGGGGAACCATGCGTTCCTTTAGTGAAGAAACCCATCTTATGCTACAAAACCGCATGGGAGAGGTAGCCAAAGGGGTTGAACTCATCCATGGCTGTACCATTGATTTGGAATTTGTGGATATGTATCCGTCAGTTATTAATGATGCATCACTCTATGATATTTATTTAAAGCTTTGTGAGCCCAAAGATCGAGTAGTTTTTCGAAAGGTCATGCTCGCAGAGGATTTTTCCTATTATCAAAAAGAAATTCCTGGGTTGTTTATCGGGATTGGAACCGGCAACGCCAGCAAAGGATTTGATGAAAATTTACACTCATCACGATTTGATTTTGATGAAAAGGTATTGATCAAAGGGCTGGAAATGTCACTGAAATTTATAAATTATAAAAAAAAATATTAATCCAGGAGGCTTCAATTTATGTACCAGGAATTTGCACAGGTTTATGATGAACTTATGAAAGAAATCGACTATTCTCAATGGTCCGAATACTTGCAACGGCTTTTTTTGAATGCGAATCGTGAAATAAAATCAGTTTTGGAATTTGGCTGCGGCACCGGAAATATCACCTGTAATTTGGCTAAAAAAGGCTTTGAGATGACTGCGGTTGATATATCCGAAGCAATGTTAACCATTGCTGATGAAAAAGCAGATGCAATGGATTTAAAGAACATTCAGTTTTATCTCGGAGACATGAGCAATTTCAAAATTGATAAAAATTATGATGCGGTGATCTCATGTTGTGACAGTGTTAATTACCTGCCAACTCTGGAAGCCATCCAGAGTTTTTTGGTTTGCAGCCATGATAGTTTAAAAAGCAAAGGATTGCTTTTATTTGACATAAATACCGTGACCAAATATAAAAAAACTATTATGGATAACACCTATGTTTATGATACTGACGACGTATTTTGTGTGTGGGAAAATGAACCGGATTTTACAAAAGGTGAAATGCATTTTAATCTGACATTTTTTTCTAAAAATCCCAATGAAACCTACAATCGATATGAGGAGACACAGACCCAATATATGTATACTATCGATGAAATTAATCGATGTTTATTAAACATTGGATTTCATAAAATCAAATTTTTCGATTTTGGATCCTACAACCCAGGCAGTAACGAAGGCGAGCGAATACAAATCATTGCAGAGAAAAAATAAGAAAACTTAAGAAAGTGATTGACAATTATACTTTCCTGCCGTATAATAACGCTTGTATCTTAAGTGATGGTCGCATAGCTCAGCTGGGAGAGCACCTGCCTTACAAGCAGGGGGTCATAGGTTCGAGCCCTATTGCGACCACCATTTTTTCTTAGGAGGCCTGGTAGTTCAGTTGGTTAGAATGCCAGCCTGTCACGCTGGAGGTCGAGGGTCCGAGTCCCTTCCAGGTCGCCATTTTTCACTAAAGAAAAAAAGATGCAAAACACACAATTGTTAATGAAAATATCTTTTGTTGCTCAGTCGCCAAGTAGAGAACCCAAATTTTTAATTTGGTGTGAATCACTTAGTTAGGCAAAGTGTGGGTAATTACAATCGGTTGAAGACAATAAAGAAATTATTATTTTATGCCCAAATAGCTCAGTCGGTAGAGCAGAGGACTGAAAATCCTCGTGTCGGTGGTTCAATTCCGCCTTTGGGCACCACCATCAGCGAAAGTAGCTCAGTGGTAGAGCATCGCCTTGCCAAGGCGAGGGTCGCGAGTTCAAATCTCGTCTTTCGCTCCAATTTATAAGGCGCCATAGCCAAGTGGTAAGGCACAGGTCTGCAACACCTTCATCCCCAGTTCAAATCTGGGTGGCGCCTCCAAAAAAACATAAAAACAAACTTTCAGAAACAACTTGACAACATCGGGAAATGACGATACAATATACA
>NZ_LGYO01000036.1 GCF_001263355.1 Acetobacterium bakii | reverse complement strand
CTTTTCAGTTGACAAACACACGTTAGCCCAATTTATTGTAATTTAATATCTCTATCCTATCAATATTTCTAATGGTTTTCATTGTTTTTGTCGATATTATGATCAAGGATATAAAACATTTGCTGTAATTGTATCTTAAAATGATTAGAGGAGGATCTCATGAATATCAAACCAATGGATAATAACACCATTATCACTCAAAAAGCTCAAACAAAAGGTTCATCTCAAACCAATGACGTTTCAGAAAACACTAAAGGGACTGAAAATCTCAAGGACCAACAAACAAGGGTTGATACACTTGAACTTGGGAATTCCCAAAAAGAAGACACCGGGACATATACAATTGATCGAAAAAAGCTCAATGAAATCAAGCAGGATTTTACGAAAAATACTGAATCATTTAAAAAAATGGTTCGACTTATGCTTGAAAAGCAAGGTTCAAAAACAAATGAAATTCTTAAAAACTTAAGTGAAGGAAAAGAAGCTACTATCACAGTCGATTCTGAAACACAAGCTGCTGCACAGGAAGCTGTTTCCGATCAAGGGTATTGGGGTGTCACCAGCACAGCCGGTCGGATTATAGATTTTGCAAAAACTATATCCGGAGGCGATAAAAGTAAAATTGATCTTTTGCGAAGTGCTTTTAAAGAGGGGTTTGAAAAAGCAAAAGAAGCATTTGGTGGAGAACTCCCTGAAATATCACAATTAACCTATGACAAAGTTATGGAAGATTTTGAAGCTTGGGAAAAGGAATAAAAACTGAGCTAGACAGCCTATTAATTTCACCTTATTACTCTTGAAGTTCTATCTCTTTACATTCAACCTCCAGCCATGTTATACTACCAAAGTCGGGCTAACCTGACCTTGGTAGTAATAACTAAGAGGAGATAGAATTATGAGCAAACTTGATGATTTAAATGATTTGGAACTTAAAAAGAAATTAGAGAATTTAGTAGAAGAACTGAAAGATATTGAGAACGAACGCAGTTTTCTATTCAAGCAGTCCGGTATGCATGTATCCAGTTCCAAGATAGCTGCACAAATGGCAGATTTTGATACTGAAGCCCAGACTGTCACTGAACGGATTGCTGAATGCATTGAAGAAATCAAGCATCGCGGTTTGTAAATATGATTTGAGACCTGTAATCATTAAAATTACAGGTCTTTTTATATGTCTTTCTTTGTTCTGAAGGAGCAAACATCAAACAAACCATTTTAGTGCCATAGGCAGTTTTTAGTAAACATTATTCAGAAAATCATGGATCTCATCATCAGAATCTTCATTTAAATCATTATTGATATAGTAAAATCCCTCAATATAGCTTTGAGAAAGATTATTCGGATTAACTTCCATATAAAGTGTTGTACTCTTAGGTGATATTCCTCCGGATTCTATACCGGTTAAATAAATATAACCGGCATAACCCCCGTTTTCAGGATAGATCGAATAGTAGGCAGTATATGCATCACCATAACCTTCAGGACTTATTTCTGTATAAGTCATGGAGCCTGTTATCGAATTGATGGGATAAAATGAAAAAACGCCCGTCGAATTATCAGGAAACTGTGTAACCCACATGCCTGCAATCACTCCCATGAATTGGTCATAAACATCTGCTGTTTCACCATTTCCCGGATTGGCCTTATCTGGAATATAAGTGCTTGTTTCAGAGTCAATAGTATAAACTGCGGTTTCAACTTTCGATTTTTTTCCAGATCCGTCTACTGCAATGCTTTTTAATGTGGTTGTTTCATCAATAATTATGGGTAATATATACACTGTTGACTGAGTGTCCGGCTGGCTGCCGTCTGTAGTATAATAGACAGTAATATTATTCGCTTCCGGATCGTTGATTGCCACTGTAACAGCTGCTGTATATATGCCTTCTTTAATTGAATAGGAAGGCGGTTTAACGCTCATAAAACTAAAAACACAGCCCGACAAAAAAAATGGTAACAACAGCGTTAAAATAACCAGAAAATTTTCATGCTTTCTCTTCACTATCTTCACTATCTTCCTTTCCCTATCATTTTTTAGCCATTTATCGAACGCTAATTATTACCAATATTTGCGTCATTGGGATATCCTAAATTCTCCCAGTAACCTTTGTATTGCACATCATTCGAGAGCTCAATTTCGTTAACCCAACGGGCCCATTTATAACCAAGTTTTTCCTCCGCTACTACAATAAACGGAAAGCCCATTGATTCTGGCAATGTGATTCCATTGGACGAATAAGCCAACAACATATCCTTGTTTTCAATGGTTTCCAATGGAATAGACGTTGTATAACCGTCTGCGCAGTGAAAAATGACCACCTTTGCATCCTCACTGATTCCTGCATCGTCGATGAGATCCATAATCCTGACGCCCTTCCAGAGAACCCTGGCATTCCAACCCTCCACACAATAGAGTATAATTAATCGCTCGAAACTTTCTTTTTCCAATACCTGATCGTAGCTGAAAGTCACAGGATTATTAACCAGTCCCGTGACTTTTAATTGATAGTCATTCACATCGACCTGTTGAATTCCGGAAATGGAATTATCTCGGGGGCCAACCGAAGGATCGAGTCGAATTCCATTGTACTCCCTTATTTCCATTTCTTTATAGCGGTTTTCGGTTGCTTCAGTAACCGAATCAACTGATGCATTATTATTGTTATTTATTGAGAACCAATCATTCATGCTGCCAAAATAGAATACCAGAACAATCACCGTAACGACAGCCGCTAAATAAATGTATCGTCGCATCATCATACCTTCCTTCTCAAATAATTATGAAATTAATTTTGAATAATTCTATCAAAATCAGACCCAAATCATAGGTATTATTAATTGATTATTACCCAAAAACAATTGCTGTCACCAAAAACTAAAATGGGATGCAACTTTTTTTTGCTTTTTTATAAAAAAAGCTCCTGAAAATGCCATTTCAGGGCATTTTCAGGAGCTTTTTCATATGTACTCAAAGCAGCAATGCCTTATGAGTCATGTCTTGGATTATGTGAGACAATCTCAATGGCCTTGGTCAGTTCATTTGCCAGATCTGCTTTATATTGAAATGTCATTTCTTCAACTTTTGAATAAAGTAATCCCTCACGTGTAACAAAATATGTCGGGGTGAGATGGTTTAATGCGATTGCTTTTATATCTTCAATGCACATTTGACAGGTGCAAATATCAGGATAACTCTCAATTAGGTGAGGTAAATAATTATCTATAACGTCTTCCATGTAATTTTTTATCATTTATTCCCCTTTAAATTAAACATATTTTACTATGTATCCAAATTATAATCTCTTTATATTCAAATTTTCTCTTCCAATTACTTTAATCGATCAACTATCATTTAATTCTTTATTTCGAATCAAGTATTTTTTTGCCATATTAAAGATATCACCAATAGATTCCGACTCTTCATATTTTGTGGAAAATCCAAAAGATACAGATAGTTTTATGGATCTGATCTTCTCTTGATCCAAGCTTCTTTTAATTCGATCAATCGCCCGTTCAACTTTGGCACCTTCTGTTCTAGGCATAAGAATAACAAATTCGTCTCCTTCCAAACGAGCAACCACGTCATCCCCTCTACATCCATTATTAAGAATCTGAACGCTCTTCTTAATATAACTATCTCCCACTGCCTGTCCATACTGACTATTTACTAAATCCATATTATTAACATTTACTAAGATAATTGACAATGGATAATAGGATTTCTCATCAAGCCGGGTTAATTCTTTTTCATAGAACTTACGATTGTATACGCCGGTAAGCTGATCACAAAATGTCAGCGACTCAATCGTATCCTGGTTTTTTCTTTCTTCAAGTAATTCTTTTAAAAATTGCTTCTTTTCTGAGATATCCTGAATAAAACAAACTAAACCAGTAATTTCCCCATTGCTTTTTTTTATTGGAGCCCAATGATTCTTTCCAAGAACAATGGTTGTATTGTTTTCGTCATATTCTTCAATTGACGAAAACTGTTCACCTGATAAAACACGATCAAAAAAGCTCTTCATATTTGCCCATTCTTCATTATCCTCAATCAAATCAAGAATTTTCATCCCAATGGCAATATTTTTACCCCATTGAGCTTTTGCCATGTCTTTGTGGCGATTGTTAAAGCTTAAATAGCGATATTCAGTATCCAAGCCAAAAATCATAAATTCATGAGTTGTTTCAAGGATTGTCGTTAAAAGACTATTTGCAAGTTCCAATTTTTCTGATAAAGTTGAAATACACTCTTCAAAAAAATGATCGTTTTTTCTTTGTCGATTATCTTCATTCATTGTTTTGATATTAATTGTTTTATTGTTATTCTTCACTAAGACTCTTTCCTCCCAAAACTAATTTAATTCCACATCCATGCCAAATTAAATTCACCTTCGATTTAACCTTATTTTATAAGAATCAAGCAACACTTTCTATATTGTAACATTTCCATGCCTAACCTTCTACTTTTTTCGTCTCAAAATTAGTGTGATTTAAATAAAATTTTTAACCTGAAGGATATTTGACATAAAAGGAAGCATATTTTCTTAGTATTGACCAGGTAAAAGAATATTGCCATCCATCTTATCTTTTGAATTTTATAGTCCTTGTCTTTTGCCTTCTTTTGATTCTTCAAATAATCCATAAGTATTATTAATTCCAATCGTGAAAATAATTCCTTTCCCTGGTTCATCCAATTTTATTTCACTAAGAATGGAATTTACAATGGATTCGGTTTTCTTCGTCTCAGTAATCACCATCACGATCTCTTTTTCAGGCTCTATATCCATAGCGAAAATCTTTCTGTACTCATGGATTCCCGATCCCCTTGCATTGATGATGGTAGCACCATTTGCACCTCCATTTTCTGCTGCACTAACAACAGTTTCTCCCATGCCTCTGTCAACAACTACAAAAATGCCTTCATACATTGTTCTCTCAACTCCTCTCGTTTCATAAGCTTTGTTGTACTTACAGTTCCTTACACCAAGAAAATTATTCAGCGATGTTGTGATTGCAATCCCATGATTGGGTTTGTGAAATTTGAATTTCTCGCTGATCACTTCAGCAACTGTTTTTATTTTATTTTCCTGGGCAATCATAAGCACCAGCTCCGTTCTTTCATCGCAAATATCTAAAAAATCCGATATGCGGCAATGGGCAGTTCCTTTACCCAGAAAAATAGTACCCCCGGATATGCCATATTTTTTTGCCAGATGTAAAACCTTTGAACCAATACCGAAGTTTACCATTGCAAGCAGCATTTCGTAGGTTCTTTCCTCTATATTATTCTCCATTTTTGTCGATTCCTCCCTTGACCGATTTTATTTTAAAAATCAATCCCATGATTTGCAAAGCGATAATCGGCATTAATGCAACCATAGCAATCACTCCAAAGCCATCAATAAGAACATTGGCCCCTTCAATGGATTCCGCCGCCCCTTGTGCGAATGCCAGAATAAATGTTGCAGTCATTGGCCCTGAGGCCACGCCTCCTGAGTCAAATGCCATACCTACAAAGAGCGTTGGAACAAGATAGCTAAGGATAATGGATAAAAGATATCCAGGTAGCAAATAATGCCAGAGTTGTATTTCCGGCACCACAATTCTTAACATCGATAATCCCACGGCCATTGATACGGCAATGGCAAACGTCCCAAGAACTACCTTTCGTTGAATATAGCCACTTGTCACGTCCTCAATTTGCTTTGTGAGAACGTAAACTGCCGGCTCTGCAAGAATCACCACTAGGCCAAGCAGCGACCCAATAGCTACAAGAATGAACTTGTTGTCCATACTTCCAATTTTGTATCCCACAACTGTGCCCACGTCCATGAAACCTGCATTTACCCCTGTGAGAAAGAGCACCAAACCCAGAAGCGTATACAGCAGACCCTTGAGTATCCTTCTCAAAGACCGTTTCTTCAGCTTAAATGATATCAACTGAAAAACGAGAAAGATCACTAGGATAGGGATCAATGCAATGAAAACCTCATAGAGCATGACTGGTAGTTTTTCCAAAAATGGAGCCAATACCGAAGAAGATTGTGAAGCATCTGCGGCAAGGTTTCCGGATATGTTTTTCGTTCCCTTTAAAATGCTCATGACCATCACGGCAAGAATCGCGCCGGTTGATGCAATGCCAACAAGACCAAAACTATCTTCTTCCGAGGCGGTCCCTTTTTTAAGTGCCGATATTCCCAATGCCAGTGCCAGTATAAACGGAACCGTCATTGCCCCGGTAGTTGCTCCTGATGCGTCGAAAGATATTGCCAGAAATTCCGGGGATGTGAATAATGCCAAGACAAAGATTATGATGTAAAGACCTGTAAACAGCTTATTTAATGGCTTATTATAAATAATTCTGAAGAATCCAAGGGTCAATAATAGGGCAATTCCCATGGATACTACCACCACAATACTGGTTTTGGAAATCAGGCCCGTGGTTACCGCCGCCACCTGTCCTGCCAAAATATGAAGGTCCGGTTCGGCTACTGAAATGAAGAACCCCAATATGATCCCTGAAACGCCAACAACCCAGATTTTATTGCTTTTTGCAATGGCGTTTCCCATAAGACTTCCGATGGGTGAAATTCCCAGATCAACCCCAAAGAGAAAGATAGTCAACCCAACTACAATAAACAGGGCTCCTAAAAGAAAGCGATACAGAATATATGATTCAAGGGGAACAATAGTAAAATGAAGAACCACCACAATTAGTGTAATTGGCAGTACCGACGCTAAAACTTCTTTGAATTTGTTAATTAGTATATTCAAAAATACAACTCCTTTCGTATTCTTTATTTTCCTGGAATGTATTAAACTAAATTAAATCCTATAATTTCCATCATCACACCAAGAATTCCAAAGAGCACAGTGTTCAATGTACCGGAACGATTCCCTGCAATAACAGTTTTCAGGTTTCTCCGGTTGGCAATGCATTGAAACCACTTATCCCAATTTGTATTTTGTATTTCCCAGCGAAGAAAGTACTTTTGCACGATAAATTGAACTTTCACTGGTATATTTACTATTCCTATAGCGAAATCATATCAGAATGAATCATTAAAAACAACCAAAAAGACACAATTATAAGTAAGTTCTTAGTAAATCCTCTAGCTGTTACATTTAATCATTTTGCACTTCAAGGAAATAAAATAGGTATGATACCTATGCCCGCCAGCTATAAAATGAGAAAAGAGAACGAATACTACAGCTACTTCTATCAGTTTCTATGCCAATACACTCACTGCTCGTATTGAAAAATATCTCAGTGAAAATTCTTATGATAAAGAAAACGAAAAAATTGTTGAAATGTTAAATCAAATGAAAAAAGTCTTTATTTGATAGTGAAATTGGAAGTCTAGATAAAAACTAATTTGTTAAAGGAAAGTTCATAAGAAAATATTTAAACTTAGGCTTTTTTGACGAACAATAAATAAATTTAACCGGACAGGTTTAAAAACTTGTCCGCTTAAATTTTACATCTCAAAAACCTGCCCGCCAATACTTGCATAAGGACTGTATATTCCGACCGGTGAACAAGTTTTGATTGTTATTTTTCTTAATCAAAAAAATTATTAAAAATATCCGGGCATCACTTGCAGTATCTATTGAATATGCTATAATAATCAATTATAATAATATAACATATTTAAGGAGGGATATAATGACTACACCCATTCCAAGCATAGGAGAAAACCTGAAGAAAATACGTACCAGCCAAAATCTTACTCTGGATGAAGTGGCGAAGATCACTACTGTCAGCAAGCCGATGCTGGGACAAATTGAGCGAGGGCAGTCGTACCCGACTGTCAATACGCTCTGGAAGATCGCAACAGGGTTGAAGGTTCCTTTATCTTCGTTTTTACGAAACAAGCAGGCGGAATATGCCGTCGCAACTTTGCAGGCGAAAGACGTTATTGTTGAGGATAACGGGCGTATGAGGGCATATTCGCTATTCGCCTACGATCCTGTAAGAAATGTGGAAACATTCTATATTGAGTTTGATCCTGGCTGCAATCACTGCTCAGAGAAGCATCTGGACGGTGTTGAGGAATACATTTTAGTTCTAAAAGGCAAGATGGAGCTTGACTTGAACGGAAAAACCATCTCGGTTGAGGAAAAGCAGGCGCTTCGTTTTAGTGCAGACACGCCGCATGCCTACAGCAATCCCTTTGAAGAAATTTGCACGGTCTACAATATGATTTTCTATCCATACTGATAAGGAGGTTACAGCAATGTATGAACTGGTAAAGATCGGAAGCAATAGCTATTATATTAATTGCCCCGCGAAAATCGGGCTTTATGTGGATCATGATAATGAGGTCTATCTGGTAGACAGCGGAAGCGACAAGGATGCGGGAAGAAAAGTACGTCAGATCCTGGAGAAGAACAACTGGTACCTGAAAGCGATTCTGAATACCCATTCCAATGCTGACCATATTGGGGGGAATAGATATTTGCAACATCAGACAGGCTGTAAAATCTACGCACCGGGAATCGACTGCGACTTTACGCGCCATCCTCTGTTGGAACCGTCCTTTCTGTATGGAGGCTATCCGCCCAAGGATTTGCGGCATAAATTTCTGATGGCCCAGGAGAGCGACGCGGAATATCTAAATGCGGAGGTGCTGCCGGATGGTATGACCATGCTCCCCTTGCCGGGGCATTTTTTCGATATGGTTGGATACCGGGATGCGGACGATGTGGTCTATCTGGCGGACTGCCTGTCTAGCAAAGAAACGCTGAAAAAATATCAGATCGGTTTTATTTATGATGTTGCGGCCTATCTCAATACACTGGAAATGGTAAAGACGCTGGAAGCCTCCATGTTTGTTCCTGCCCACGCGGAAGCCACAAACGATATCTCACTGCTCGCCCAGCTCAACATTGATAAGGTACATGAGATAGCGGAAAAGATTCTGCTGCTCTGCAGGAAGCCGCTCTGTTTTGAACATATCCTGCAAAAGCTGTTTAACGAGTACGGTCTCACGATGAATTTTGAGCAATATGTCTTAGTGGGCAGCACAGTTCGTTCTTATCTCGCGTGGCTAAAGGATACGGGGAAAATTAATGTAAATTTTGAAAGCAGTCTGCCGCTGTGGTCAAACACCTAAAGTTGAGCGTGAAAACTATATTGAATTAACATTATTACATACCCACTACACTCCAGAATATCCTTACAAATAAACGGTGAGTGGTTTTTAATTTTTATATATGAATTTATTTGTAAAGTCATATCTTAAAAAGCAACAAGAAACTTATGTTACAGCTTTGAGAAAATCATTGGGCGAATAAAATAAGCATTGCACGGGCCAAAATCGACCCTTTTGACCGATTCCCACAAAGCAATAATTGATCTGTTTTTACATAATAAAATTATATCACAAAAAACAAAAAGCCCAGTATTACTGGGCTTCACATTCTTTATTTTTCTCGTGACATCAATACTACTGTCTCAACATGTCCGGTGCCTGGGAAGAGATCCACCGGCTGTACTTCTAAAATTCCATAACCCAAAGTGATCATGATTTTTAAATCCCGGGCCAGGGTAGATGGATTACAGGATACATAAATAACCCGTGGAGTCTTCAGATCACCAATGGCATTTAAAAGTGTTTCTTCACAGCCTTTTCGTGGTGGATCCAGAACGATCAAATCTGGCTTAATGTTTTCATCCTTGGCAATACGGGCCATTTCTTCATCCGCTTTACCGTGAAGAAACACTGCATTGTCAATCTGATTAAGTCCGGCATTTTCCCGGGCATCTAGAACCGCATCCCCAACGCTTTCAATTCCAATGACTTCCTTTGCTTTATCTGCAATATAAAGACCGATGGTTCCGGTACCGCAATAAAGGTCAAAAACTGTTTCCGTTCCTTTTAATGCCGCCATTTTCTTAATGACGTCGTAGAGTTTCACCGTTTGTTTTGAATTCACCTGAAAGAATGAATTCGGCGAAATTGAAAACATGAGATCGCCTATTTTTTCAACGATTCTGGGAACACCATGGATACAAAGGCTTTTTCTGCCAAGAATTACATTGCCCTTTTCGCGATTGATATTCACAAAAATACTTTTAACATTGGGTATTCCTGCGAGGATCGCATCCACAATGGCGGGTCTTTGGCTAAGATCTCGCCCATTAATGATAATGGTGATCATGTTTTCACCTTCAAGGTTGGTTCGATGTAAAATACCTCTAATGTATCCCTTATGAGTTCGTTCATCATAAATACTGAGGTTCAAATCACTGATCATAGCGTTCATGGTACGAATCACGTCAGCCGCACTTTCCGGTTGATTCAGGCAATCATCAATATGAACTAGGTTATGGGATTGTTTGGCATAGAATCCCATTCCGTTTTTGTCGACTTTGAACTGAGCTTTATTCCGATAACGGGTTGGATCTTCCATGCCGATGATTGGATTAACTGCAATATCCTTCAGGCCCCCGATTCTTTCCAGCGCATCCCCGACCATTTTTGATTTCACTCGAAGCTGCCCCTCATAACTCATGTGTAAAAGCTGACAGCCCCCACATTGTTCAAAATATTTACATGCAGGTACAACACGCTCCGGTGCATTTTCGATGATGTTCAGGAGTCTTCCCTGGGCATAGGTCTTTTTCACATTTTTGATTTCGACTTCCACCGTATCTCCCGGAAGACCTCCTTCAACAAAAACGATCATGTTTTCAATCCGTCCAAGTCCTTCACCGCTGTGGGTGATATCAATCAATTTCATGGTGTATTTTTCACCATTTGCAATTATTTTATTGTTTTCGTTCATTATTTTATCCTTAATAAATTTATTTTTCGACTTTTTATTTTTTACTGTTTTTTAAACATGCTTTTATTTTTTCAAAAGTTTCATCACTGATAATATGCTCAATGGCGCAGGCATCTTCTTCTGCAATTTTTGAAGATACCCCAAGGATAGTGACCAGAAACTGGCTGATAAAACGGTGTTTTTCATAAATAGTACAGGCAGTATTCATCCCGGAATCCGTTAAGAATATTTGTCCGTAACGCTCATGATCAACGTATCCAAGGGCTTTGAGTTTTCTTACCGCATCATTGGCGCTGGCTTTACTCACATTCATTTTCAATGCAAGATCTGTGACCCGAACACCTTTTTTATTCTTTTCATACTCCAGGTAGATGGTTTCGATATAATCCTCAATGGATTCACTTAATTTTTTTTCCATTTTTTTGTTTTCTTTTTCCTCCACTTTTCTGAGCATTGGGGGTTTTACCTTTAGTATCCGTTTTCTTATGACTTACTGTTTTTTCATGAATTAACGCCTTTTTATCAGACCCGATGAGATCTTCCCGATAGGCTTTTGTCAGGGCTTCATGAACCAGTATATAGTTTTCTCGCTTATTATATTGTACCAGGGCCCGCTGCATATTCTTTTCCCGACCCATCGGTACATAAACAGTTTCCTTGGTCAGAGGATTCACGCCGGTATAATACATTGCAGTTGCCACACTTCCGGGTGTTGGATAAAAATCCTGTACCTGCTCTGGAAAAAATCCCATATCGCGGATATATTCAGCCAGCTTTATGGCATCTTCAAGTTTACACCCGGGATGTCCGGTAATAAAATAAGGCAGAACATATTGATTTTTCCCAAGCCGCGCATCAATTTTCTTAAAATCCTTGACGAAAGTTTCATAAACCTTAAATGAAGGTTTACCCATATGCCGAAGCACTGTTTCTGACACATGCTCCGGAGCCACCCTTAACTGCCCGCTCACATGATATTCAACCAGTTCCTGAAGAAAGGTTGTATCCTTTTCCAAAGCTAAATAATCATAGCGAATGCCTGAACGGATAAATACTTTTTTGATACCCGGTATTTTCCGCACGGCCCTCAGGGTTTCTAAATAGGGACCATGACGACTATCTATTTTATCACAGGGTTCAGGAGAAAGACACTCTTTGTTTTTACAGTACCCATGAGTTTCCTGCTTTTTACAGGCCATATGACTAAAATTCGCGGTTGGCCCGCCAATGTCATGAATATACCCTTTAAAATCCGGGTCATGCATCATCCGCCGGGCTTCTTTTACAATGGAGCCCTTGCTGCGCATTTGAACATATTTCCCCTGATGAATGGCCAGGGCACAAAAATTGCAGTTCCCAAAACACCCGCGGTTGGCGGTGATGCTGAACTTGACTTCGGCCAAGCCCGGTATATCACCTTTTGCCTTGTAGGATGGATGGCTCTGATAAGTAAAAGGCAGGTCATAAAGTGCATCAAATTCGTTCTGACTTAAAGGCATTTGCGGCGGATTTTGTTTGAAATATCGGTTCCCGCTCTTTTGGAAATAAGCCCAGGGCTCAAAGGCATTGTTACTATGATAAATAAGTGCTGTCGCCTCAACGTATTTGTTTTTATCTTCAATAACCTCTTCCACTGACGGTAATACAATGGCGTCTTCCAACTCCGGTTCTTTCACAATAACGGCCGTTCCTTTAATATAGGTCAGTAATTCCACGGAAATCCCGGCATCCAAACCCTCAGCGACTTCAATAATCGCCTTTTCGCCCATGCCATAAACCAGAATATCTGCCCTTGAGTCAAAAAGAATGGGTCGTCTTACCTTATCCTGCCAGTAGTCGTAATGGGCAAAACGCCGCAAGCTGGCCTCGATACCACCAATAATCAGAGGCGTATCAGCGAAAAGCTCACGAACTTTTCCACAGTAGACAATGGTTGCGCGATCCGGTCTGAGGCCAGCTTCGCCCCCAGGTGAATACACGTCTTCTCGCCTACGCTTCTTATTCACTGAAAAATGATTAACCATGGAATCAAGGTTACCTGAGGTTACCAAAAAACCAAGTCTTGGTTGTCCCAGTTTTTTAAAATCCTCATCCCCACGCCAATCCGGTTGAGCAATAATCCCAACTCTAAAACCTTTTGATTCCAGAACCCGTCCGATAATGGCGGCTCCAAAAGAAGGGTGATCCACATAAGCATCGCCGGTGATAAGAATAAAATCACACTGATCAATCCCCTGCTCCTTCATTTCAGCTTTGGACATGGGCAAAAAATCCTTGCTCGACGCTTGTTCCGGCCGGTCATTTAGTTGATTTGTTGTTTTTTTCATTCAATTCCTTTCTTAAAAATCAAGGTGAAAGCTATTATCCGAAAAGTGTTCCGGGAATAAGAAGCATTGGTGCTGGAAAGTTTATGATCATTACACTGAATATCACCAGAAAAAACACCTGATTAAGCTCAATAGTCATACCGATAGTATCTCCGGTCATACCGCCAATTTTTTTTTGCAGATTCAGCATTAGCAATAGTCCGGGAATAGAACTTAAAACAACCGCAATAAACCCTACATAACCTAAAATAACCGTTGCATAAACCAGAACTGCCACGAGATAAATGACGAAATGGTGAAGCTTCGTCATTTCAACAAAGCGTTTACCAAGTCCGCCACCGCCTGGTGCATAGGTTGAAAAACAGGTTGACATAATAGCGGCCACCCGTCCAAACACAGGCATGATTAAAAGCACCATGCTGTACTCCGGCAGTACCACAGTGAAACTCATCCAATAGGTCATAATTAATAGAATTAAACCAATGGCACCAAAAGCCCCTAAACGGCTGTCTTTCATAATTTCCATCATTTTTTCCCGATCCCTGGCACTGAACAAGGCGTCAGTGGTATCGGCGAAACCGTCAAGGTGAAGACCTCCGGTGAGCCAGATATAAATAATAATCATTAACAGTGCTTGTAATCCCATAAAATGAATCAAAGATACCAGCAGTGAAACCCCATATAGTATCAAACCAATAAAAAGTCCCACAATGGGAATTAAAATCATGCTGTCATAAAACTCTTCATTTGTCACATTGTTTATTTTTATGGGTATTCGTGTAAAAAATGAAATGGCAATTAACAATTTTCGCATTTTTTCTCCAGTATTTTTAAGTATCAAGCCAATAAAATCATACTAATAAAAATAAAGCATGAATTTGCATTCATACTTTATTTCCTAAACTTCGTCGGCAAAATCAAATTTATTTTCAATTAATAATTTCAATTGTTCAACAGCTCTTTTTTCATCATCGCCTGATGCCTCAATCTCAATCTCGTCGCCTTTTTGTACCGCCAAAATCATTACGCCCATGATGCTTTTTGCATTGACCCGTGTCGATTCTTTTTTAATATAGATTTCACTTTTGAAATCATTGGCTCTTTGAACAAAAAGGGAGGCCGGTTTTGCATGTAGTCCCGCTTTGTTGCTAACGACTACCTTTTGAATTATCACATTAATCCACCCCTTTACAATAAAATTCCCCTATTCTACTATTATAGCGCTTAAAAGGAAATTTAGCAAGTTATTGACTTTTTTTCTTTTTTCTTATATAATTTTTTTAAGTTTTAGAATGTATCATAATTAAATTGAGTACTACACTCTTTTTGGAGGTGAAAAAATGAAAGTTACCAAAGATATGGGAATTTTAGATGCTGTAAAAGCATATCCGGATTCAGTCAATGTATTCCAGGCCTACGGAATGCATTGTTTTGGTTGTATGGCAGCACGTTTTGAAAGCATTGAACAAGGGGCCATTGCCCATGGTATCGATACTGACGCATTAATTAGATCCATTAATGATGCTCTGGATGCGGTTGATCTTACAAAAAAGTAAAGATAAAGCGCTTTACTTTAGAAACGCATATCTTTTAAAATATGCGTTTCTATTTTATATTAAGGAACAATTTTAATTAACACTTGAAAAACCTGATTATAATTGTTATAATAGATGGAAATTGAATAGGGTCTCGATAGAGGTGCGGTCTTTATGATTAATTACGCTTGCCATGGCTAATGGAATGAAGCGTCATGAAAGGAAAGTTCGCCGAAGGATTTTGAATTGCCACCAACTTCCTGGGTTTATTGCAAACAGCAATAAAACTGTCATCATTCATTTGATGGAGTGCTATCTAAGAAAATAATGGCGTCTTAATTGAGATGTTCTGTTATTATTTTAGCTGGTACTTTACTGGCTTTTTTTTAATTTATTAAATTTTATGGAGGAATTATGAAATCATATAATGTTGCTGTTGTTGGCGCCACGGGAATGGTTGGTCAAAAAATGCTTGAGGTTCTTGCTGAATTAAAATTTCCGATTGCCAACCTTTATCCCATGGCATCCAAACGTTCGGCAGGAAAAGAAATTTTATTTAACAAAAAAAGCTATGTGGTTCAGGAACTTTGTGATGATGCGTTTGATCAGGATATTGACATCGCCCTATTTTCAGCCGGAGGCGATACCAGCGAACGTTTTTCACCGATTGCTGCAGCAAAGGGTGTGATTGTCATTGATAACAGCAGTGCTTTTCGAATGGATCCAACCGTGCCATTGGTTGTTCCCGAGGTAAATCCCGAAGATTTGGACTGGCATAAAAACATCATTGCCAACCCTAATTGTTCCACCATTCAGGCGGTGGTTGCTTTAAAACCCTTATACGATGCTTTTGGCATCAAGCGCATTGTCTACTCAACCTACCAGGCCGTTTCCGGCTCGGGAGTCAAAGGCTATGCGGATCTGGAACGAGGGATCAAAGGCGAAGAAAACACCTTCTATCCCCACCCCATTGCCTATAATTGTTTGCCCCACATTGATTCCTTTATGGACAATGGCTATACCAAAGAAGAAATAAAAATGGTCAACGAAACCCAAAAGATTTTGCATGACAACAGCTTGCGCATTACTGCCACCACTGTTCGCGTTCCTGTTTATTACGCCCACAGTGAAAGCATTAATGTTGAACTAAAAAATGAATTTAACGTCGATGATGTCAAAACCCTTTACCGCAAAGCCCCGGGAATTGTTCTTGAGGATGATCCTCAAAACAACATTTATCCCATGGCCATCAATGCTGAAAACAAAGATGAGGTTTTCGTGGGACGCATTCGCCGGGATTTCAGTCTGGACAACGGTGTTAATCTTTGGGTTGTTGCCGATAACATCCGTAAAGGCGCAGCATCCAATGCTGTACAAATCGCCTTCGCCCTGATTGAACGCAAACTGATTTAAATCAATTATCTAGGTAATTGCGAAACTACCGTGAGCTTCGCTGCCAGTTTACACGAAAC
>NZ_LGYO01000035.1 GCF_001263355.1 Acetobacterium bakii | reverse complement strand
TTATGACAACAACTTCATTTATTGCGTATAGCATCATTTTTAGCAATATGTATATTAATTTTAGTTTTAAGGCTTTAATATGCCATTTACCTACTGTTTCGTAATCAGTAGGTCGGCGGTTCGATTCCGCCCGCTAGCTCCAGTAAGATCTATCGAAAATGGCTTTTTAAAGCCATTTTTTTTATGTTTGGTTAGTGTGTCAAAAGTATTTTCAACCTCATTGATAATTCTCGCCAACTGAGGTGTGAATTTTTGGTAAAATAGACACAGAATCAAATACAGCAGAGGATACATAACGATGTCATTTAAGAATCCATCCTTTAGTGGCATCAAGAACCTCGTTTGTTAGTTTATCCTATACATTATGTGCTAATGGATCAGCAAAAACCATTTCAGGCATCATTGAAAATAGAAATATGTTGCTTAATTTTTCCTGATTTCCAGACAGTTGCGCAAATTAAGAAAAGGCCCAATCCCAACAGAACCATATAGGTTCATAGCTGGGACTGGACCTTTTCTAAAATTATACAGGATGAATAAACTACAAACTGCTAATTCTTTTTTATTTGCATATTGACTTTTTTCAGTTCATCTTCTCGCCACTGTCGCATACCCTGATCCATCACGGGCATGATCTGTCCCATCATTTTGTTAATATTCTTTTGGTATCCTTCTTTATCAAAGGCAGGATCATTTCTAAGGTAATCGCCTAATAATTTTCCAAGTTTCTTTCCTTTTTCAAAGACGCTTTGAGTTTCAACATCAAAACAATTGGAATCGGATACGATCCCATTTTCACCTACCTGCATAGGGGCGGCAGAATTGCCACAGATGTCTCCCTTACCACAGGTAAAGCAGGGAATGGTGCCATTAATAACGAGCTGATCGAGTAGGATGAATTTTTCCATGACCATTTCCATCATGATCTGCTGGTTGACTTGTTCAGCGGTATTTTTATTAGCAGATGTTACCACGGTAATGGCAAACTTGCCGCTGTTCAGGCTATTGATATGCCGCATTGACCATAATCTTTCAAGCAGCGCTTTTGAAAAAGCATCAATCATGCCATAGGGTGTGTACACGCCAAAAATAACGACCTCTGCCCCTAAAATAAGATTGCTTATTTCCTCAAAATCATCTTTCTGAACACATCGATTGGTTGTAACACAGGCTTTACAAGCCAAACACGGGCGGACAACCCAATCACTTAGTTTAATAAAATCATATTCAAAACCGGTTTGATCGGCAATGGTTTTAAGCATTCGATCAGTGTTGCTATTCTTAATCGGTGATCCACTGATACATAGTATCTTTTTAATATTAACCTCCAGAGTTATAGTTTGAACGCACATTATAACAGAGATATTTTTAAACACCTATACTTCTGGGTAATATTCTACTTTTCCAGTGTCAAGATCATATCTGGAGCCGGTTAAATTGACGGCTTATATCAGAGCGTCCACTTTTATCGGGGTAAAAATAAGCTGCTTATCTTTGACTGTAGCTGTGCCAGTGAGACGATAACCTTCAGGACCGTCATTCATTGTGGCTCCTACAACCCATGCGTTTATGTTAGTCTCCAAATTCTTCTGTGTTGTTTCCATTTTGTAAATGCCAAAGACCACTGCATCATCGATAACTTCACCTTTGCCTGCAATAATTGGGTGGGGAGTGCCATCTGCACCCAGTGTGACAAGAGAGAGGAATGCTGAGCCCTCAATAACTGCTTTTATTTCCTTACTAATAACCATTTCGCCATCTCCTTAATATTTTTTTTAGATAGTCATATACTTTGGTTTTACTACCTGGTATAATAATACTACGGAATATTTGATATTTCAAGTACGCAGAATATTATGAGTAGGTGAGAAAAAAATGACTTTAATTGACGATCAAAATAATAGCCCTTGTAAAGACAATTGTCCGTGCATGGACTATTGTCCATTAGGAAGTGCGTTAAGTCTAATTGGCGGAAAATGGAAGATACCCATTTTATGTGCTCTTTTTCAGGACGGAACAACGAGATTTAATGAGCTGAAACGCAAGATCAGAGGGATAACAAATACTATGTTGGCAAGTTCATTAAAAGAGCTGGAAGAAGAGGGGCTTATATCCCGGGAACAATTTATGGAAATGCCATTGCGGGTCGAATATTCTTTGACTGACGATTGTCGTGATTTGATGCCGATTCTTAATCAACTCGCACATTGGGGAGCTCAAGTACATATAACAAAATAATCATAAGTGCATTGAAAAAATGGTTACTACGATTCCAGATAAAGAAATCTCATTTTCTTATATTTTTGAAAATGAGATTTCTTATCTTGGTGGGTGTATTTTATTTTTTGTATAAAGACATGATTTGTGCTTTGAAATGATCAAGTGAAGTTTCATATGGTTCAATCGGTACTTGTGTATACTCAAAAAAGTCAAATTGATCTTCATCCGAAACTTCACCAATTCCAGTATCCACAAAGACTACTCTTTCATATGACCCAAAATTCTGGCGGGCATCGCAGGCATCCCATTTCAACCCATCAACAAAAATATTTCGCCAATTCTCAAGCCATCCGCATGAAACGTAAAAACTGTTACACTCTGAATCCAGCTCTTTCATCTTATCACCAAGTAGAAGATCCGTGCAGTTTGCTTTTGGGGCTATTTTTGCCTCATATTTTTTCGCGATTTCCATCATCTTAGGATGGCAGCTCGTACCAATTAACAATCCGATTTTATCATTTCTGCTTTGTGCTTCATTTAGTTTCTCAATCAATGCTGCTTCTAATAGCTTATCATCAATATGCAAGGCTGGATCAATAAAAATGACCTCATCTTGTATTCCCAATTCTTTCATGGCACACTTTATTTCTTCTGCCAGAATGGCACATGCAACAAAAACCATTTTATCCCTTCTTTCATAATAGTTATTTTGTAAAAGTTCCTTTTTGGAAATTTAATACCGCATTCATCAATCCTTTCATTTAAATTTGGTAGTAATACATTTTTAATACCTGATACAATGATACTACCGATAAACTAACTTGACAAGTACGCAGATAATTGTTATTAGATAAGAAAAGAATGACTTCACAAAATGTATAAATTAGTCATGACATCTGGAAAAAGCAAAAAGACCATCTTAGCTCCTAAAGGAACCAGATATGACGATGCAAATGATTACTCGATCGTTGTAAAAGCAACCTATGAGAATACATCACTCTTATTAACAGGAGATGCAGAAGCGGTCTCAGAAAGGCAGACAGTATCAAACGGTTCAGATTTAACGGTAACTGTCCTAAAAGTCGGGTATCATGGCAGTCGAGCATCCACAGGTGACAGATTCCAGGATAAGGTCAATCATAAGGTTGTTGTTATAAGCGTGCAAAGGGAATAACTATGGTCATACGACACAGAAAGTGATGAATAGACTTCAAGCCAGAGGTATACTGGTTTACAGAACCTATGTGAATAGAACCATTGTCGCTACCAGCAATGGAAATGAGGTGACATTCAATACTGATCCTGGGAGTCACAATGGTATGTCCTCTGAGCCCGCCGAAGTGCAATATCTCAATCTGTATCAGTGCCAGAGCTAGTTCCGGTTGCTGCACTCAGTGAAGATCAAAGTGTAACGGTCTATGACACGAGTACTGAAACTAAATATCAGCTACCACAGAGAGAGGGTCTATTTATGAAGATCGGATTAATCAGATGTATGCAGACGGAAGATATGTGCCCGGCAACAACGTGTTTTAAAGTAATTAATACTAAGAAGCTGGCTTTTGAAGGAATTGAGGAAGATAACGAAGTTGCCAGAATGAATACCTGTGGTGGATGCCCAGGGAAAACGCTGTTACAAGAGCTGCTGAAATGATTAAAAGAGGTGCGGACACGATTGTTATTGTTTCATGTATCACAAAGGGCAATCCCATTAGGTTTCCGTGTCCGAATGCAGAACAGATGATAGCTGCAATAGAAAAGAAGGCTGGAGGATCAATTAGAATCATTGATTATACACATTAATTTTAATGAATAAAACCAAGGAAAGAATTAAAGGCCACTGAAAAAGTGGTCTTTTTCTAGGTGTGAGCATAGGCGTAATCGAACGGGTGAAAGTTCCGAACATGGGTCAAGTGCATAACCATGGGCAAGGGTGTTCCCGCCGACGAGGAATCTGAATTATCCCAATAATCTCTAGAAAATATCGGAATTTTCTTATATATAAAAAAGTTTCTCGGATAATAAGTACGGTTTTATTGGCTAATTTATTTTGAAATTAATTCAAGAAAAGGCAGTGATGGGCAGTGTAAACTAATTGTATCCTTTTTATTGACTTGCCGGAAAATCGATGTATAATGCAATTAAGGGACAAATTGTGGTTTGTCGCCATTTATTCATTAAGATTAAATCCCACTATATCAGTTTTGAGAGTTTACACAAAACTTGAAACATTCCCAATTCGTAAGCATACGATTTATTACTATTGCTTAATTCTTGGTGGTATACCATTGAATCAGATAAATATGTTGAACATATGATTCGACTGACACATGGTCAGGATTAATCGGTTCATCTTCCACTATTTTGAATATTCAATAAATCACACATATTAAAAGCATGACAATTCCAGAATTATGTTCAGTTGAACAAGGAATTTACTCAAATATAAGGAAGAACCACTATCAGATTGGAATACTCATTCCGGCAATGATTTTTGGCATTTCTGAGTTTTTTCTGTTTCTCAAGGGAGGAATTACGCTTTTCCAGCTGGCCATTTATATGGATGTTTCCAGAATTAATAATTGGTATTTCACAGGTAGAAAGAATAAGTGAAAAATTTCGATAAACCTGTACGTATGAACTTCGAAATGATAGAATAGAAGTGTGCTAGTACGGAGGTGCGTTATGGGACAGAAAGATCAAATAATGGATTTAGTTAGACTTAAAAATGGTCAGATTGAGACA
>NZ_LGYO01000034.1:17422-126959 GCF_001263355.1 Acetobacterium bakii | reverse complement strand
GACCAACGGCGCCATGAGCGGCACCGAGGGCGAATCAAAACGCCTGGAAGGCATCCGCATCAGCCTGACCGGAGCCGACGCCGAGCTGTGTGATATTTATTATCAGGTGCACGCCGAAAATATCGGCTGGATGGGCTGGGCCAAAAATGGCGCCAGTGCCGGAACCGAAGGCTTCAGCTATCGCCTGGAAGGGATCCGCATCGTGGTGGTTCCCAAAGGTGCCGCCGCCCCCGGGCCAACCGAGAGCGCCTTTGTGAGCAATAACTAAAAAAAGAAAGAGCAAAAGAGACAGCACTATGAGGCTGAAGGAATGCCTTCAGCCGGGAAGGAAATAAAACAGAAGTCCGGCAACGGCACAGGGAAAATTCACCTGCGCCGTTGCTTTTTTTAAAAATCTGGTAAGAAAAACAATAATAATGCGAAAAGATATTGCAATTTTTAATTTCAGGTGATAAGCTTTGTTTAATATCTGAAATGTAATTAAAATTATAGAGAATGCCGGGAATCGTGTTAACAGATCATAGAATTCTATTAGGCTTGGTAAACTTAACAAGCGACATTGTTGCGGTTTACCTTAGGGGAATCCGGGTGAAAATCCCGAACAGATGCGCTACCGTAATTGCCAACAGGCAAAAGCCGGGAACCTATTCTTTATAAATGTGCAGAATCCTACGCAATTGTGGATTTCATGCCAAACAAAGTTCTACAGCATATTCTGGAACTTCTGTCACAAGTCTTTTTTGACTTTGACGGGAGTTTTTTTTGTTGATTTTTGCGATTAGGGGATAAAGGAGGAAAAAAGTTATGATTATTGATAAGCCACAATTAGAGTGAAGTGGTTGCTGTAAAACATGATGATTTCAATGGCGGAATGAAGGAGGAAGAAACTGAAACAAACAAGAAAAAATGATGAATAAAGATACGCAAAAATTTCAAATCAGAAGGAGAAAGAGCAAATGGAGAAGAGAATTTTCAAACAACTAAGTGGCGTTTTAACATTTTTACTGGTTTTGGGCCTGATCACACCATTATCGGTTTTGGCAGAAACCAGTGAGCCGGAAACGGATAAAACCGGGAGGACGGTTGTCATGGATATGGAGCGGTTTACCATTGGTCAGGGGTTCTATAAAGAACCGGTAAGGATGAATTTCACAAAAGGTGAAACCGTTTTTGACCTGGTTTCCAGGTTGGCCGGGGCTGAAAATATCATCGGCAGCGCTGTTTATATCAATGGCATTAAAGGAACCGATGCCGGTGTTGACACCGTGGAAATACCAGACTATATTGTTGAAAAATTAGGCGGAGGCGACACGGCCGCGGCTAAGGCGTTCGGTAATGCGGGAACGGACAGCGCATTGGGAACCGCATCATACAGCCAACAGGGCGGTTGGATGTTTTTGGTTAACAACCTGAGCCCTGACGTGGGAATGGGAGATTATGTTGTCAAAGATGGTGATGTTATCCGGATTGCGTTTAGCTATTGGGGATACGGTGCGGATTTAACCGGTTATGAATGGGGCTCTCCGGATCCCAAGGTTGTCATCGGCAACAAGGACGAGTTGGTTAAAGGAATTGCCAGAGTGAATACAGAGACGAAAGAAAGTTATTTAAACAATGCCGGAATAAAAATGGCCTATGACAATGCCATCGCTGTTTCAGGAAATATGGTGGCGTTACAAAGTGACATTGACACGGCTGCCGTGGCATTAAATAATGCAATCGATGCATTCAGCATCACCTGTAATTATCAAACCCATGTGGAAAATGATGGCTGGCAGACATTTCGAAGCAATGGTGAAATAAGCGGAACCTTTGGCAGATCCCTGAGACTGGAAGGGATTAAGATCAATCTAGATGAAAATACAGCGTATGATTTAGGCGTTCAGTACAAAACGCATATACAGAATCTTGGCTGGGAAGACTCCTGGAAAAGCAATGGCTTGTTGAGTGGAACCGAAGGTCGGTGCTTACGATTGGAAGCCATTAACATTGAACTCACCGGAGCGGATGCCGATAAATTTGACATTTACTACCAGGTCCATGCTCAAGATATTGGGTGGATGGGATTTGCTAAAAATGGAGAAAGTGCGGGTACCGCAGGATTGAGTTCCCGACTGGAAGGCATTAAAATTCAAGTAGTACCGAAAGGCGCGCCGGCACCGACATCCGCAAATGGGACAGCAGGGAACGCTTTTATAAGTCAATAAAGAGAAGGTAGGGGAAAAATGAAATATTTAGCGGAAATCAAAAAAAAAACATGGCTGATGACAGCCTGTTTGTTCATCCTGACCACGATTGTGATGATGATGGGTTTAACCCCGGTTAAAGCAGAAGAAAATAAGACTGCCGTCGCCGTGAAAGTAGTATACACCATTGAAAACAAGGTTGTGCCACTTCAGGGCATTAATGAAAACTATGATGAGTTTCTTAAGGCTGCCTATACAACAAAGCTGGTAGCCGCTGATGGAACCGAAGTAAGCCAGGCGATTATTGACAAATCCCAGGCGAAACTGGTGCAAATGTATCCCGACAAAAACATCCAGAATCCTTTGGTGTTTAGTGGACTGGAATCTGCAGCTTACAGCTTTGATGAGGCCATACCACGCTTATTGAATCAGTATGTGATTAAATATGATGAAGCATTGGCGGGCAAATATAAACTGACCTATTGGTATGAAGAAGAAAGATCGCCACTGGCGGGAACGGATTTTGAGTCTAATAAGCCGTCGTTTGCCTATAATGATAACGCTGCTGTGCCCAGTGTCGATCAACAGGAAGCTTTAATCAGTGATACTGAAACATTTATTCAGGATTGTTTAGTGTATCGTCTTCCGGCGGCGGTTTCCGGGCGCGATGCGGTGTTTGGAACAAATGGAAACGCCTACGGTTCGTGGCTGATTTTTACCGCAGCCAGAGCTGAATACACCCCCCATGCCGGCTTTTATGCAGAAGCTTATGATGCCTTTGTTGAAAAATACACGGATTCCGGCAAAAATGATAGCCAGGGAAACCCCGTGAACGAAGGCTTTGATGCCAACGAGGTAGCCAAGGATGCCCTGGCAATCACGGCCATGGGTTATGATGCCAGAAATGTGGGGGGATACGATCTCATCGAAATGCTGACCAATGGAAAAAATCCGTCCAACGGATATTTTGTTAAACAGGTCAGTGAATTTGCCATTGATTCCTATAATTATCTGCCAAACCGGGATCATGCTTATATTCATGAACTGGCGGCCAATGCGCTGGCGGGTTCAGTGACACACAGTGACCCTTTGATTGATATGTATGTCATGGAATTCCAGCCAATTGCAGCTTTTTATGATCCCGATGCAAAAGCAGGAGATGAATTTTATGATGTAAAACAGGCAATGGAGACGGTACTCATGCCTTATTTTTCAAGAGTTCAGGGTTATACCGGCCTCTTCTACAGCGGAATCGATTATGACAATCCCTGGTCCAATGCCCAGAGCTTTATCATGCTGGGCACCGGAGACGTGAATTTTTTCCAGACGGCCTTTATCAAAAACGGCTATTCTATGCTAAATATTCTGCCTGATAAAAACAAGTCATTTTCAGCCGACGAAGGCCAGATTGCAAGAGGTTATGAAGCCCTTGTCCGATCATATCGGGGCGAAACCAAACTCTTTGACTGTACGGATGTGATCAATTCCACCGTTAAGGTAAATAATGCCATTCTAGCTTTGCCGGAAGCCGCTTCTGTTAATGAAGCCAACAAGGCTGCTGCTCAGGAAGGTTTGGCCAATGTGGATGCGGTTCTGGCAGGACTGAATTTAACCCAAAGTCAGAAGAACAGCATTGATATGTCTCGATACAATGCGGTTAAGGCGAAGGTGGAAGGAACCGTTATAGACCCCGGGATAAACTGTCGGTACCACACCCATATTCAAGACATCGGATGGGAAGAAGTTTGGAAAACCGACGGGAACATAAGTGGAACCTTTGGTCAATCCTTGAGACTGGAAGGAATAGAAGTTAAGCTGGATGGTAACTCTGGTTATGATTTAGGAATTCAGTACAAGACCCATATTGAAAATATTGGCTGGGAAGACACCTGGAAAACCAATGGTCTCATGAGTGGCACCACAGGAAAATCTTTGAGACTGGAAGCGATTCAGATTGAGCTCACCGGTGCCGATGCCGATAAATTTGATGTTTATTATCAGGTTCATGCTCAGAATTTTGGGTGGCTTAACTGGGCGAAAAATGGTGAAAGCGCAGGAACAGCAGGCTTTGCATATCGATTGGAAGGCATTAAAATTGTGGTGGTACCCAAGGGCGAAGCACCACCTGCAGTAGAATTCGGAACCAATGATCAAACTTTTGTCAAGAACAATTAAGTCAAACAGTAAAGAATGTTGGCATCCACTGGCATAACCCTGATAATGCAAAACACAGGTTTAGTGGACCTGTGTTTTGCCAAATTTTGTATAAGCTGTTGTCAGATACGAAGTTTATTATGAAATAAACTTCTGGGTATAGGAAATTAATCAAAATTGGGCTATAATTCATATAAGAAACGAAATGAAAGGATGGCACAGAGAAATGTATCTGATGAATATTTCGAATTGTTCCGGTGATCTGGATAAATTTCAGGGGGACTGGAAAAATGTTGAGCAATTTTTAAAAAAACATCAATTGGATGGTGTGGAACTGATCTGTTACCAGGATGACTACCTTGATACGCTGCCTCGATCTATTTTGAAAGGCCTCCACTTGAAATATTTTCCAACCTGGTTAGAATTCTATAAAAATGATCTAAAAAAAACGTGTGATATGTTTGGTGGAATAGAGGGGGTTCGCCAATATTATGGTGGAACCCATCCAGATGCCCTGGTGGATGCATTTCGGCATGAATACCAGACGGCCTTGGAATTTGGCGTGGAATATATGGTTTACCATGTTTCCCATGTGACCACTGAGCATTCATTCACAGGGGCATTTGACTATACCGACGATGATGTATTGGCAGCCACGGTGGATCTGGTTAATAAATCATTTGATACCAACAGTGATATCATGCTGCTCTTTGAGAATTTATGGTGGCCGGGATTGACGCTTTTAGATAAGGATAAAGCCAAGCGGTTTCTTGATGGCATTAACTATGAAAACAAAGGGATCATGTTGGATTTGAGCCACTTGATGATTACAAATCCCAAGCTTAAAACATCAGGGGAAGCCGCCGAGTATATTCTGGAGTGCATCGAAAACATGGGGGATTTAAAAGATTGGATAAAAGGCATCCATGTAAATTTATCATTACCCGGGGAGTATATGATTCAGGATCATTCCTCTCAATACGAGGTCATTTTGGAGACGACTGACCAGGTTGAAAAATATATTAAAACCATCAATCATATTAAAAAAATTGACTGGCATGTGCCATTCGATCATCCATTGGTAAAAAACATCATCGATGCCATCGATCCCCATTACGTGGTTTTTGAATTGCTCTCAAAAAACAGAGATCAGCTTGAAGACTATATTTCCATTCAAAACAAGGCCATCGGCAGAGTTTGACAGCGGATACAATAAATACCAAAAAACTGTTGCAATTTCAAATTTCTGATGGTAAAATTTTAGATATCGATTAAATGCGGTTGATAACCGGAATGATTTAATTTAAACTGAGCAGTGAAATGAATAATTGCTCAGAACAACGTGGTTTTTGATAATTTAACTAGTGTTATAAAGAATGCCGGGAATCGTGGGTTTACAAATCATCAGATTCTATTAGGCTTGGCAAACGTATATGCAACCTTGTTGCCGTTTGCCACAGGGGAATACAGGTGAAAATCCTGAACAGATGCGCTACCGTGATTGCTAAAAGCATAAGCCGGGAACCTATTCATTATATACAGGCATAATCCTTCGCAATTAAGGATTTAATGCCAAACAAAGTTCTACAGCATATTCTGGAACTTCTGTCGCAGGTCATTTTTTGACTGCGATAGGGGTTCTTTTTTTGTTCTTAAAAGAGCTGGAAGAAAATAATTTGTATAAAGAAAGCGAGCGGAAGGTGAAAAAAATGAGTAAAATAAAACAATTTATGAGTATGATTTTGACTTTAGCAGTGTTCTTTTCGTATAGCATCCCTGCCATGGCTGCGGATACTATTGAGACGCAAACAAATGACCCGCTGGGTACTATTACAATAGCGGTGGAAAAATTCACTCTTGGGGAGGGTTACTATGTTGAACCGATAGAAATACCCTACTACAGTGGGGATACCGGTATAACGGTGCTGAACCGATTTTTGGACAGTGGAAACATTGTCTGGAAAAGCAATTATTTAGTTGGGATTATCGGAGCTCAGGCGGGAGAAGTGAATGTTCCGGATTGTATTTCTAAAATGGAATCCCATACTGATTTTGGAGAAGCGCCGACAACGGCAACTGCTTTGGCGGAAGGCTTGACTTATCCAAATCGATTATCCGAAAAAGATTACAGTCCGATGTC
Source organism: Acetobacterium bakii (assembly GCF_001263355.1). Lineage (GTDB taxonomy): Bacteria > Bacillota > Clostridia > Eubacteriales > Eubacteriaceae > Acetobacterium > Acetobacterium bakii. The sequence continues at coordinate 120,479 of NZ_LGYO01000034.1, read as the reverse complement.
GGGATGGATGTATTCGGTTGATAATGATTTCCCGGGGTATGGGCTCGATGGCTATACCCCGTCAGACGGTGATGTATTTCGGCTGCAGTTTACCTTATGGGGATATGGCGCTGATCTGGGCCAGGATTTTCAGGGCGGGATGACACCCATCAACGAAACCGACAAGACTGAATTAACACGACTGTTAGGAGAAATCAATAGTAGCCCGAACAAGAGCCAGTATCTGAAGGATGCTCAGTTTAAGGCTTTATACGATCAGGCCAATGGAATCATGGAAAATCTGGAAGCAACCAATAAACAGGTTCAGAATATCTATGATCAGCTAAAAGCTGGAATTCCAGCAGTGACTGAATCTGTCAGCTGCACCTATCAGACCCAAATCGAAAATGTGGGCTGGCAGGCAGTGAAAAGCAATGGCGAAACCAGCGGTACCTTCGGCGAATCCCTGCGCCTGGAGGGCATTAAGATCAATATCGATGCTCCGGGGAAAGATCTGGGCGTGGAATATCAGACCCATGTTGAAAATTTAGGATGGCAGGGTTTTAAAGGCAATGGCGATCTTAGTGGAACCGAAGGCAAGTGTCTGAGATTGGAAGGTATCCAGATTCGCCTGACCGGAACCGATGCTGATAAGTACGACATCTATTATCGGGTCCATGCTCAGGATTACGGTTGGCTGGATTGGGCTAAAAATGGAGCTAGTGCCGGAACCGAAGGTTTTGGCTTGCGACTGGAAGGAATTGAAGTGAAAGTGGTACAAAAAGATGCGGCAGCACCGGGGAAAACGAACCGTCCCTTTGTGACCGGAAACATTCACCTCAACTATCAGACCCATGTTGAAAATATCGGCTGGCAGGAACTGAAAAAAGACGGCGCCATGAGCGGAACATCCGGTAAGTCGCTAAGACTGGAAGGCATCAAAATTAATGTGGATAATGCCGGCTATGATGTGGGTATCAGCTATCAGACCCATATTCAGGATATCGGATGGCAGGAGTTTCGGACCAATGGAGTCATGAGTGGAACCGAGGGTGAATCCAAACGCCTGGAAGGCATCCGGATCAGTCTGACCGGAGCCGATGCTGACCTGTGTGATATTTATTATCAGGTTCACGCCGAAAATATCGGCTGGATGGGCTGGGCTAAAAATGGCGCCAGCGCTGGAACCGAAGGCTTTGGCTATCGCTTGGAAGGGATTCGCATCGTTGTGGTTCCCAAAGATGCCGCCGCACCGGGGTCAAGCGAGAGCGCTTTCGTGAGCAATAATTAGCAATGTCAGCTTGGCATATTTAACAATTGGAAACCGGTATCGATGCTATTTGCATAGGCCAGTGTGGTTTCAAAAATTATTCAGATGAAATGAAAGTGATGTGAAAAAATGAAAAACAATTTAGCAAAAAATATCCTGAGCTTTATGTTGATTGTAACCCTATTGTTTACATCCAACCTGACTTGTTTTGCGACAGGGAAATCTGAAGCACTGGCTAGTGAAGCAAATGAAAGCATAACGATAACGGTGGAAACATTTACTTTAGCGGGCGGGTTTGTAGTCAAACCCACCCAGGTTGCATTAAACCAGGGGGAAACGCTGGGCAATGTGCTAAACCGGGTATTGGGGAGTTATTTGGTTTGGAATGGTAACTCTCTGGATGGGATTATTGGCGCTCAATCGGGAAATGTTTCGGTTCCCGGCTGTATCTCGGCGATGGGTGTGAATGACAATGGCGAACTGGCTCCTACCCTAAAGAGTATCATGGAAATTGGCTTGAAATCAGGGGATCGATTGGGCGAGCATGACTACAGTTCGATGTCGGGCTGGCGATGTTCAATCAACAATGAATTACGGGGCAACTCCATAGCTGGCTATGTGCCAGCACAGGGCGATGTGGTGCGGCTGCAGTTTTCACTGTGGGGAGACGGTGGAGATTTAGGACAAACACTGAGTGGCGGCGTTCCGGCCATTTATACGGCGGATAAAGATCTACTGATAAGCACATTAGGCAGTATTAACGCCAGCCCGTATTTCAGTGAATTTATGACAGACAATACATTTAGCAGCACTTACAGTCAGGCCGTATCAATCGCAGAGAATCTCCAGGCATCCCAGAATTCGGTGGATGCTGTTTGTAATGAATTAAACACATTGTTACCGATTCCTACAAAGTCGATTTCACTGCCAATGGGAACCTTGGAAATGGATGTGAATCAATCATTTGGATTTGAAATTAGCATTTTACCTGAGAATGCAACAATTGGCAGAGACGTTTCATGGCAGTCTTCAAATCCTGATGTGGTAGAAGTTGACGGAAACGGTGTGGTTACCGGTGTGGCCCCGGGATCTGCAACAATCACCGCATTGACAACAACCGGAGGATTGAGTACGAGTTGCAATGTCAACGTAAAAGCCATCCCCATAACGGAAATTCAAATGAATATTAGCGGACTGGCTCTGGAAAACAACGGCTCTTATCAACTGTGTGTCTTTTATTTTCCAGAAAATACCACGGATGCAAAGGCCGTGGAGTGGTTTAGCTCCGATACCGCTGTGGCAGTTGTATCGTCATCCGGTTTGGTGACCGCCGCGGGAAAGGGAACGGCCACAATTACTGCACAAACCCCAGGCGGCATCACTGGGGCATGCCAGGTAACCGTTGCAACAGCCGCGGAACTGGCCGGGGAAATAACCGAAAAAATTAATGGGCTGCCAAAGGTCGGGGCACTGCGCCTGGCGGATAAGGCGGCTTTGGAAGCAGTCAGGGCAGAGTATGATGCCAGTCCGGAAAATGCGAAGAATCAGGTGACATCCTCTGTTATTGAAAAATTAAATGCCCTGATCAAGCGGATGGACGAACTGGAAAGCAACCAGGAATTGGCAAATAAGGTGATGGAAGCCATTGGCTTACTGCCACCGGCGGAAAGTGTAACCCTACAGGATGAGGAAGACATAAAATCGGCAAGAAATGCCTATGAAACAGGATTGAACCGGGAACAGCAGACCTTGATTCAAAGTGAACTGCTGGATCAATTGGAAAACTGCGAAAAAAGGATCCTGGAGATTAGAAAAGAAAACGAACATTCAGCACAAGAGGTTATGGCCTCTATTTCCGATCTGCCCCAAGCCTCGGCGATGACATTGGCTGATGCAAAACAGGTATCCAATGTTCGTAAGGCCTTTGAAACTTTAACGACGGATCAGCAGAGCCTTATTAAAAACCTTGATTTTTTAAGCAATGCTGAAATAAAAATAATCGACCTGATAAAAATTAGGATCGCCGGAATAGATGAAAAAACCATAACCGCAAACTCATCCAAGATGAAACAATTTTTGGATGTGGGTAAGGCCTACGACGGAATGACTGATAGCGAAAAAAATCGTCTGGACGGCGAAACAAAAGACAAGCTGCTAAGAATCCAGGCAACGTTAAAAGCAATCAACGGGACAAATAATGACATAACCGTGGATGCTCCGTGGTATGTGGCGCTTCAGGGAAAACTCATCAAAGAAAATGAAGCCACTTATAAAAAGTTCATCCAGATGATGGCCAAAGAAAAAATCAGTTCTGAAAATACGAGCTTACTCAAGCTTTACAAACTGTCACTAACCGATTTGAGTAATTACAATATGGATTACGTATCGGAAGCAGATGATGCGGTAACCGTGTCTTTGCCGCTGAGCAGTGAAGATCAGGCCTGGGAAAAACTAAGTGTTGTAACACAGGCTGCGGATGGAACAATAAAGGTGATTAATAAAGATCAGTATAGCATTTCGGAAAACCGGATTATATTCAGGGCAGCAAATATAACGCTGGTGGGTTTGCTGGGAGAAAAAGCACCGGAAAAAATAGCCGCGGCAACGATTGGGGTGAACAGTGTCAATATGTTGGAGCCGGAAATCAAAACCGCAGTGGCTAAGACCTCAAACTATATGCTGGTAGCAGCGGCGAATCCCACCATCCAAAGTGGTTTGTGGGAAACGGTGTGTTTTGCCAGAAGTGGCTATGCGGTGCCGGAAGGCTACTACGATCTCTTTTATCAAAATATTGTTAAGGAGTTCCAGGAGGGCCAGGGTTCCATTTCAGGAGATCGCACCAATACCGACTATTCAAAAACAATATTGGCGCTGACGGCCATTGGCAAAGATCCCACCAATGTTGGGGGGTATAATGTGCTGGGTAAATTATCAAATTTCACCCAGATCAAACGGGGTGGAATGATGGCCTATGTCTGGGCTCTCATTGCCCTGGATTCCAATAATTACGAAATACCGTTAACCACAGCAGGAACCCAAACGACCCGGGAACTATTGGTTCAAACCATTCTGGAGCGTGAAGTGGTAACAAGTAAAGGTGTCCGGGGTGGATTTTCATTGTACTCCGATAGTGCAAACGCCTCACCGGATACCGATGTTACCGCAATGACTCTTCAAGCTCTGGCAAAGTACAAAGACAGGGCAGATGTGAAACCGGTTATTGAACGGGCATTAAGTGTCTTATCAGGGTTGCAGAATAGTGATGGCAGTTATGGAACTTTTGGCGCACCGGAAACATCGGAAAGTACATCCCAGGTTGTTCTTGCCTTAACGGCACTGGGCATCGATCCGGCCATTGATTCCCGCTTTATTAAGGGTGATAATTGGGTATTGTCGGATTTAATGACCTATTATATTGATGGCGGCGGTTTTATGCATGTTAAGGCCGGAGAGACAGGCAATGGCGGCGCAGCCCCCGGCGCATTAAACGGAATGGCTTCCTATCAGGCGATGCAGGCGATGATTTCATACAATCGGATGAAAAGTGGACAATCCTGGATTTTTGGGATAACGGATGGCTTTAAGCCGGTTATCAATAAGGAGGTAAAGCTGGATGATATTCAAAAGGAATATGAAAACCGGTATGGTACAACCAAACAGGGGGGAACCGTTTCAGTGGCAGCCGGAGGCAGCACATCAGGCACGGTAGCCGCCGCCGGGAATACCGCCGTTGCTGCAACAGCGGCGTCTAAGGGCGGAACTGCGGCTGAGGCCTTTACGCCCTGGTCGTTTACCGGCACGTACACCCCAAGTTTAAAATCTGATGCGGCTGAGGGAGCTGGGGCTAACAGCAGCAGCCAAACAAAGATGCCTTTCATTATCGGCGGGGCGGGAATTATTTTGGCCGGAGCTGCCGGGAGTTTGATTTATCGTGCGAAGAAAAAAAGAATTAAGAACGCATGAATACGAATAATGAAATCGAAAAAACCGGCAGAGTGAATGAGGGTGCCAAACAGCGCACCCTTGTTGCATCTTTGATTGTGTTTCTGCTGATCCCGGTGACCATTTGGGTAGGTATCACCTATTTGGGTGATCGAAAATACTTGTTTATCAGTTTGTTGATTATTTTCTACAGTTTTATTCCCTTTTGTCTGTCTTTTGAAAATCGAAAACCCGAGGCCCGGGAACTGGTTCTGATCGCGGCCATGGCAGCCATTGCCGCCTGTGGCAATCTGGCGTTTTTTATGATTACGCCCTTCCAGGCCGGAGGGGCGCTCATCATTATTGCAGGAATTTGTTTAGGGCCGGAGCAGGGATTCTTAACCGGCGCCATGGCAAGGCTTGTTGTGAACATGTTTGCCGGCCAGGGACCCTGGACACCCTGGCAAATGTTTTGCTGGGGACTGCTGGGATTTTTAGCCGGGCTTTGCTTTAACCGGGATTTGGAATTTTCAAAAAAAGAAATAGATTTTAAAATTGTAGTTGGACCGGTTATCTGTGTGTGTATATCCATTCTTATTGGGTTTATGATTCATCGTGTTTTTCATTTGACCGGGACGTTTATTGGCTGGCAGCTATATGTTTATGGGGCATTTGGCTTATTGACTGGACTGCTGTTGCAACAAAAGCGGTTGCCCGCTGATCGGGTAACCCTAGGCGTATTTGGTTTTTTGACAACATTTATTATCTATGGCGGAATTATGAACATTGCCGCACTGGTCATGGCGGTCGGCGTTTCCGGTTCGGGAATGGAAATGGACTGGAGTTCCATGAAATTATTGTATATTTCCGGAGTGCCCTACGATGCTGTTCATGCATTGGGCACCTGTTTCTTTTGTGTGGTGTTAGGCCCAGTGATGATTGAAAAATTGGAACGGGTAAAAATAAAATTCGGACTTTATCGGTGATAATGGTTCTGTGAAAATGAGGAATAAACTTATGGTTGAGGAGAAAAGAAAATGAAGAAGGGATTTCAAAAGAAGCAGTTTTTGCTGTTGATCATGCTGATATTGATGGCATTAACAACAATTGGATGCAGCAACATTTCGGCAGCAGTGGCAGGAGATACAGAGTCTCAGGATGTGGTGGAGTTGGCAGAGGATACTCCGATTCCCGAAGACGGAATTATTACAGCGGCGCAATTCAGATCAATTGCCGGGCAGGACAGAACGGTCACATTTTCAGGCACCAGCGGGAACGGAATTAATTATGTGTGGTCGTTTAATGGGCAGGATATCAAGAACCCGGCGGATCAGAATCTGAAAATTGATTTTACAACCCAGGGCGATACCCTAAACAGCGTTAAGGCAGGTGCCGGAAACGCCCCTTATGGGTTTGGCATGAAGATTGCCGGGAATAACGGGCTGATAACAGTGCCCACGTTAACCGTAACGCTTTCGGAAAAATGGGATGCAGACAGTGCGGCCCTGTGTAAAATAAGCGCCGGGAGCATTGCCAAAATGAGCACTGCGACCTTTGACAATCTAGCAGAAACAACAAGGCTGTCATTCAAGGTGATTGAAACCGGGGATGATTATTTTGTTGTAGCAGGTAAGACGATCGCTCCGATCCAGAGTGCCGGCACTGGCACCGGAACAGAGGCAACAACCGCCTCAAACGGAAGTACAATAACCAGTGATGGCGGGACGGTCAGCGGCGCTGTCGGAAATACGTGCACACTTTCCATTAATTGCGCAACGCTGCTAAATCATATGGATGTTTTGCCTGCGGGTAAAGCGGGCTTTGTACCAGCCAATGGATGGATTTTATATTCGACCCAGGTTCCTTTCACCGAGGGCGAAACGGTTCATGATGTGCTTCAGCGGGTGTGCCGGGAAAATGGCATTCACATGGAATCCAGTTTTACCCCGGCGTACAACTCGGCTTATGTGGAAGGGATTAACCAGCTGTACGAATTTGACGGCGGTGAGCTTTCCGGCTGGATGTACAATGTCAACGGCTGGTTTCCGAATTATGGATGCAGTCAGTATACGCTGAAAAACGGCGATGCGATTAATTGGGTATACACCTGCGACCTTGGTAAAGATGTCGGCGATAACAGTATGTGGTAAACGAAAAAAAGTGAGCTATACTGTCCGTTTACACGAAATAATTTAACTACTCAAATATTAAGGAGCGTGCCAGTGGAAGATTCTTTTTCGACCTATCATCCGATTATTAATTTCTTTTACTTTTCAGTCATATTAATCATCAGCATGTTTTTTAATCATCCGATGATTTTGGGAATCTCGCTGATTTCCGCAATATTGTATGCTGTGGTGCTGCAGGGATGGAAGAAGGCCCTGAAATTTAATTTATTGTTTATGCTGCCGATGCTGATTATTGTGGCGCTGATTAATCCTTTGTTTAATCACTCTGGTGTGACTATCCTATTTTATCTTGACAATGGGAATCCAATTACCCTGGAATCGATTATCTATGGGCTTGTGATGTCGGTAATGCTGATCCAGGTGATAATCTGGTTCTCCTGTTACAACATCATTATGACCTCGGACAAATTTATTTATCTGTTCGGCCGGATCATTCCCGCACTTTCGCTGATTTTTTCAATGGTGTTGCGATTTGTCCCCAAGTTTAAGGCCCAGCTGAAAGTTATCAGCAATGGTCAGAAATGCATCGGCAGAGATATTACAAACGGAAATATTTTAATGCGGGCCAGGCACGGGGTTACGATTTTATCGATTATGGTTACCTGGGCCCTGGAAAATGCCATCGAAACCGCTGACAGTATGAAAGCAAGGGGCTATGGTTTAAAGGGGAGAACCGCATTTTCCCTGTATCGCTTTGATAATCGGGATAAGGGCATGTTCGGTGTCATGCTGATTTTGCTCGTGATCTTCATCATCGGCGTATCTATGGGAAATACATTTGTGCAATATAATCCGATTATTATCATTAACGGAATTGTTCCGATGAGCTTGTCAAGCTTTTTCACCTATTTCATTTTTCTGGTCTTCTGCCTGATCCCTGTGGCTGTGGATGGATTTTCGGCCATGAAATGGCAAAAAATGAAAGAAGTGATACCGGAAAAAACAAAGTGCGCAGAAATCAGAGTTGGGATCGAAGCACAATGATTGCTTTGATGTCAGTTTTCACAAATGATTTTGTAACGTGTAGGCGTACAGTTCATCGTACTGTTCGCCGTGCAGTGTAAAAATTGTTTCGTATAAACTAGCAGCAAAGCCACGGCAGTTTTGGTACCTAATGATTACTTAAGAAGGAGGCCGCGGCGATTGATTTCAATCGCTGAATAAAAAATGGGGTTAATAAAAATCAACAACCTGTGTTTTGCATATCCGGAAATGGAGAAGATGGCATTAAAAGATATCAGCTTATCAATTGCTGAAGGGGATTTTGTGGTGATTTGCGGAAAAAGTGGGTGTGGTAAAAGCACCCTGCTCCGCCATTTTAAATCAGTGCTGACCCCTCATGGCAAGCGATCAGGAGAGATATTGTTCAATGATAAACCCTTGGAAGAGGCTGATTTAAGAACTCAGAGTCAGGAAATCGGCTATGTGCTCCAAAGTCCGGAAAATCAAATTGTAACAGACAAGGTCTGGCATGAATTGGCCTTCGGTCTCGAAAGCCTGGGTTATGATACTCCGACAATTCGCCTGCGAGTGGCGGAAATGGCCTCATACTTCGGGATCCAGGCCTGGTTCAAACGAAATGTGACGGAATTGTCCGGAGGCCAGAAGCAATTATTAAATCTCGCTTCAATCATGGCCATGCATCCGTCGGTACTCATATTGGATGAACCAACTTCCCAGTTGGATCCCATTGCCGCTTCGGACTTTCTTGAAACGGTAAAAAAAATCAACCGGGATTTGGGAACGACCATCATTATGACGGAACATCGTTTAGAGGATATTCTTCCGGTTGCGGATAGGGTAATGGTAATGGATGAGGGCGAAATTATCGCCGGCGGAACACCCCGGGAGATTGGCAAACAGCTGCGCGGACTGGGGCACGACATGTTTTTATCGATGCCGGCGCCTATGCAGATTTTTGCCGGGGTGGAGTCGGATCTGGCTTGTCCATTAACCGTAAGAGAAGGACGAAAGTGGATGAGTGCGTATCTGCAGGGAAATGATGTAAAAAAAACTAAGATCCCACTTGAAAAACCGGAGATCGAATCAGACGAAACAGTGGTGGAACTGAAAGACGTGTGGTTTCGCTATGATAAAAACTTCCCGGATGTAGTAAAAGATTTGTCACTCCGGGTGAAAAAGGGCGAATTCTATTGTCTGGTAGGAGGCAACGGAACCGGAAAAACCACTTCGTTATCCCTAATTTCCGGGCTAAACAAACCCTATCGGGGAAAGGTTCTGATTAACGGTAAAGATGTTCGGAAGTTGTCGGACAAAGAACTGTTTCATGGGATGCTGGGGATATTACCCCAAAATCCCCAGAGTCTTTTTGTCAAAAAGACGGTTGAACTTGATTTGTACGAGATGATCGGTGGCACGAAAGAGAAAAAAAACAGCGTATATGACAGCGACATCGAAAAGAAAACAGCGGTTGATAAAATTGCCCAGCTGCTGCATATTGAGCATCTCTTTGCACAACATCCCTATGATCTTAGTGGCGGGGAACAGCAGCGACTGGCATTGGCAAAAATAATGATGCTGAAACCGACGATTCTTTTACTGGATGAACCGACAAAGGGATTGGATAACCATTTTAAGCGTGAGCTTGGGGGCATCCTGAGAAAACTTCAGGAACATGGGGTGACCATTATCATGGTGTCCCATGACATTGAGTTTTGCGCATTGTTTGGCGACGTCTGCGGTTTATTCTTTGACGGTAATATTGTGACCAGCAATACCCCCCGGGCTTTTTTTTCAGGCAACAGTTTTTACACGACAGCTGCAAATCGAATGTCACGTCATGTTTTTGAGAATGCAATTACGGTAAAGGATGTGATTACATGCTGCAGGATGAATCTTTAGATGATTTTCTGGATGCGTTTTTAGGGGAAAAAGGCCACCAGAAACCAGAAAAAAAACGTTGGCCAACCCCGGCCATACCGATAAACACCGATAATTTGGCCGCGGTTGCTATGGTTCATAAAGACATGAAAGAACCAATCGCGAAAAAAAAACTGAGTAAACGCACCTGGGTGGCAATAGTTATGATTCTTGTGATAATTCCCCTGACCATATGGTTTGGCATCCGTTTTATGGGTGATCGAAAATACTATTTTATTAGTATGGGCATTATTGTTTATACCTTTGTGCCTTTTTTGATGGTTTTTGAAGGAAGAAAACCCCAGGCCCGAGAACTTATCATCATTGCCATTTTAGCAGCAATTGGGGTTGCGGGACGGGCAGCATTTTTTATGCTTCCGCAGTTTAAACCTGTGGTTGCCGTTGTTATCATTGCTGGCGTTTGTTTTGGCGCAGAGTCCGGATTTCTGGTTGGTGCAATGGTCGGTTTTGTGTCCAATTTCTTTTTTGGTCAGGGACCATGGACCCCCTGGCAGATGTTTTCATTTGGAATTATCGGTTTTCTGGCCGGAATTCTTTTTCGAAAGGGCTTGTTAAAAAGCTCAAAGCCACAACTCTGTGTTTATGGTTTTCTGGCAACATTTTTTATCTATGGCGGCATTATGAACATGTCTTCATTACTGATGTGGTCAAGCATCATTACCTGGAAGTCAGTATTGGCAGTCTATATCACCGGGGCCCCATTTGATTTAATTCACGCAAGTGCAACCGTATTTTTTTTATTTGTTGCATCTAAACCCATGATTGAAAAGCTTGAGCGGATCAAGAAAAAGTATGGCCTCATCGAACGCTGATCGTGATTAAGCTATGGGCAAAATTTTGAGTTTATAGGTAGTTTATTTTCGTATTACGAAAATAAACTACCTTTTTTAATAAAATGATTTATTTGATTCCCAGGCAAGAGAAATAATCATTTGAAATGTCAGGAAATTTGTGATACACTTCGACTAATAAAATAGTACAAGTAATGAGGAAAGGGGTGGAAGACCCCTACAGCCCCCGCTACTGTAATTGCCAACAAGATTCTCAAAACCACTGTCCTAAGGACGGGAAGGGAGGATGGCGGATGAAGCAAAAGTCAGGACACTCAACTTTTATTAGATTTCTTCGGTGGGAAGAACAGGATTAAACCTTTTGTTTGTTATCCAGCCTCCACAGGAAGCTGGATTTATTTTTTGCAAAATTTTATAATTTGGAAAGAGGAAAGAAAATGAAAAACAGAAAAATGCGTTCATTATTGGCAATTTTCATTATTGCGGCTTTGGGGTTATTGTTTGCCGGCTGCCAGCAAACCACGGGTACAGTGAGTTCAAGTGGAGTCGAAACAAAAAGTGGGGCGACGACCTACCCCTTAACCATAACCGATGATTCAGGTGCCTCGGTGACCATTGAGAAAGAGCCACAAAAAATAGTATCCTTGTCGCCATCCGCCACTGAAATAGTATTTGCTGTCGGTGCCGGAAGCAAGCTTGTGGGACGAACCGATTATTGCGATTATCCCGAAGAAGCTTTGGCGGTAGCCAGTATCGGCAGTTTCAACGCACCAAATCTTGAAAAGATTATTGAACTGGCACCGGATGTTGTGGTGTCTTCGGATTTAGTGTCAGATGAAATGAATCAGCAATTGCAGGCTATCGGCACCAAGGTTGTTGTTTTTGATCCGGATAGTATTGATGGGGTTTTAATTAATATTATTCAAGCCGGAGAAATTACCAATGCCAATGATGCCGCAAAAAAAGTGGTTGATGCCATGGAAGAACAGCGACAGGAACTCAAAGATAAGGCAGCAACTGTAACCAAGCAAAAATCAGTTTTTTTCGATATCGGTAAATTTTACAGTGCCGGGCCTGGCTCCATGCTGGACTCCATGCTGACTGATCTTAATGCTAAAAACATTGCTGCTGATGCAACAACTCAATGGGCGCAATTAAGTACAGAAGAAATAATTGCGGATAACCCGGATGTTTATATTTCCCTCTATACCAAACCAGAGGAAGTAAAAGCGACGCCTGGTTTTGATACGATCAATGCAATCGTAAATGACCAAATTGTCTACTTTGAATATCTCACACCGGACAGTGATATGATTCAGCGACCAGGTCCCCGTATTATTGAGGGCATGGCTTTAATCGCCAATGGCATTTATCCGGAAGTATTTACTAAATAATTTAAATTGGGGCGAATGCTGTTCGCCCCTGGGTTTTCTTATTATGATAGGAGTGAATCCAGGGGTGAACAGATAAAAATGAAATTAACTGGAGCAATAATGAAAAGTAACATAAAAAAATATGCCATGTTTATATCCATTGTCATTTGTATTGTCATTATTTATTTGTGCACGTTAATGGGAGTGGCTTCCATCTCTTTTTTAGATGCCAATAAAATTTTATTGGATCAAATATTTCATATTAATTTTGGCATGGAAGACATCAGCGAAGGTGCCATTGCCATTATCTGGAATGTTCGGTTACCCCGGATCATCCTTGCGTTTGTAACCGGCGGCGCCCTGGCAATTTGCGGTGCAGCCTATCAGGGGATTTTTAAAAACCCGATGGCGGATCCTTATATTTTAGGGGTCTCCTCAGGGGCAGCATTAGGGGCATCCATCGGGATTGTGATGAACTTTTCCAGTAGCTTTCTGGGTCTGAATGGCGTGGCACTATTAGCTTTCATTGGTTCGTTTCTAACTATTCTGGTTGTCTATAATATTTCCAGAGTTGGTCGGAAGGTGCCGGTTGCAACGCTTTTGCTTAGTGGCATTGCCATTGGTCAATCACTGGGAGCACTAATGTCCTTGCTGATGATTTTCAATCAGGATGATCTATCACACATTATGTTTTGGACCATGGGGAGTCTCAATGGCAAGGGCTGGAATCAGGTGATTGCAGTGCTGCCCTATGTGGTTTTCGGTTGTGTCATGATGCTGACCTCGGTTCGCGAATTGGATATTATGCTGCTTGGTGAAGAAACCGCAACTCAGCTGGGTGTGGATACCGAAAGTCTGAAAAAGAAGATTTTGTTTTCGTCATCATTAATTACGGCCGCGGTGGTATCGGTTACCGGGATTATTGGTTTTGTGGGGCTTATTATTCCTCATATTGTACGGATGGTTACCGGCCCCAAGCATCGTACCCTGGTGCCCTTCTCATTTTTATTCGGCGGTGCCTTTTTAATTCTCTGTGACACCATTGCCAGGACCGTTGCCGGCCAGGAAATACCGGTTGGTATTATAACCGCGGCTTTTGGCGGACCCTTCTTTGTTTACCTCCTGAGAAAACGAAAAAAAGGAGGCATGTAAAATGGAACGCTTAATGCCTAGAATCATGTTGAACTTTAGGAATGTTGTGGCCGGTTATGGGGATGCTGATATCCTTTCCCGTTTTAATGCGGTTGTCTGCCAGGGTGAATTTGTGGGACTCATTGGTCCCAACGGCGCTGGGAAATCGACCTTATTAAAATGTTTATCCGGTTTATTGCCCCTGAAGTCAGGGGAGATTATTCTGGAAGGAAAAGACAATACCACCTATTCGCAACGGCAACGGGCCCAGATGGTGGCGGTAGTGCCCCAGTCCTTTGATATCGACTATGATTTTTCAGTGGAAGATATTGTGCTGATGGGCAGAAATCCGTATTTGAGCTTTAAGGTCAAAGAAAGCCAGTACGATTATGATGTTGTCACTGAAGCGATGCATGCCACTAAAACATTGCAGTTTCGCAAACGCTTGTTTAACACTCTCAGCGGCGGGGAAAAACAACGGGTTATTATTGCCCGTGCCATTGCCCAGGAACCGGATATTATCCTGCTGGATGAACCCACATCGGCGCTGGATATCCATCATCAGATTGAAATAATGGAATTGATCCGCAATCTCAACTTGAAAAAATCAATGACCGTGGTGGCAGTGCTTCATGACATTAATCTGGCCTCCCGCTACTGCAATCGTCTGGTGCTTATGAAAAATGGCAGTGTTATTGTGGATGGGACTCCGGAACAGGTGATTACCGAGGAAAACCTGAAAAAAGTGTATGATATGAAAATGTTTATTCAGGAAAACAAGCTTTTTGGAAAGCCGGAAATTATTCCTCTCAGGGTGATTAAAGAAGCAGAATTTTATCACAGCCTCCGGGTTCATGTGATTTGCGGCGGAAATAATGCCTCGCAAATTTTAGAAGAGCTCGAGGCCATGGGTCACCGGGTGACGGCCGGCGTGGTCAATCAGGGAAGTGATGATTGGATGGTTTGCGATGCTCTGGGTATTCCCATGATTGAGGAGCGTCCTTTTACCGTCATCAGCAATGAAAATCAGGCCAAAAATATGGAATTAATGAAAGACTGTGACGTGATTTTGATTTCAGATCTGCCCTTTGGTCATGGCAATGTCAACAATCTTAAAGGTCTGGAAGATCTTAAGGGGACCATATATTTCCATACAAACTGTTTGAACAATGATTTTACCGACGGAACTTTAACCCAATACCTTGAGCAGATCAAAGCAAAAAAAACAGTGACGGAAATCAGCAGTCACGAGGAGTTTGTGGAAATTATCAAAGCATTAACCCGAATCGATGAAAATAAAGAATAAAAAATAAATTAGCAGTCATTTTAGGAGGAGGCAGAATTATGAATTATTTTATGCTGGCAGGCACCAGTAGCAACGTTGGAAAAACAACCGTCACCATGGGGGTCATGGCAGCCTTTAAAAGACGCGGGGTTCATGTTAAACCCTTTAAGACAGGCCCGGATTACATCGACCCGATGTTTCATAGTTTTGTCACCGGTGAAAAATCCATTAATCTGGATACTTGGATGCTGGATGAGAATACCATCAGAGGATTGTTCGATCGTCGGCTTGAGGACAATGACCTGGGGATTCTGGAAGGCGTTATGGGATTGTATGATGGACATAGCCTGGAATCGGATATCGGCAGCAGCGCCTATCTTGCAAAAACCATTGGCGCTCCGGTGATTCTGATTATTGATGGCCGGGGAATGGCAAAAAGTGCGGCGGCATTGGTAAAAGGCTATATTGATTTTGACCGGAGCACAAAAATTGCCGGAGTCATCATCAATCGAATATCTTCGGAATCCCATTACCAGTTGCTAAAAGAAATGATTGAAGCCTATAACGATGTGACCTGTTTGGGGTATTTTCCAAACAATCCGGATATTGTTATGGACAGCCGTCATCTGGGATTGGTTCCGGTGGAAGAGGTTTTGGATTTTCGAGAAAAGGTTGACCGGGCCGGAGAATTGGCAGAAGCCCACATTGATCTGGATAAGCTGCTGGAAATCAGCGCTCATCCCAAGAGAGCGAAAACCTACCGAGACCCTTTTGAGGGGTGGCATCAAAAATATCATGGCCTGCGCATTGGCGTGCCCAAGGACAGAGCCTTTAATTTTTACTATGATGATAACTTTATGGCATTGGAAAAAGCCGGGGTTGAGATTGTAAGCTTCAGTCCGCTTGGCGACAAGAATTTGCCGGAAAATCTTGATGGCCTGTACATAGGCGGGGGCTTTCCGGAAGTATTCGGAGCCGAGCTGGCAGAAAACAAAACCATGCTGGCGGATATTAAAAACCAACTGGAAGAAGGTCTTCCCTGTTACGCCGAATGTGGGGGGTTGATGTACCTCGCCAACGCCATGATCCTTTTGGATGGGCAAACCAACGAAGGGGTTGGCTTTATTGACGGAAATGCCCAGATGACCAAACGTCTCCAACGCTTTGGGTACGTGAATATCTGCGCGTACCTCGGCGGGAAATCCATTGAGATACGGGGCCATGAATTTCACCACAGCGTGGTAGAAACCCAGCAGCTGATACCCACAGCCTATGTGATTTCCAAGATGAACCGGACATGGACCTGTGGTTATCGGAAAAAAAATGTGCTGGCAGGGTATCCACACATTCATTTTTACAGCAATCCTAATTTTTTAAAAGCCCTGCTAACCGAAGCCCTGAGTATTAAAGAAGGCCGGGAATGAGACGGGTCACCGTTAAAACCCCGGGCACCTGCGGCGAATACATCCAGGGCTGGTTTGAAGACAATCCCTGTCTGGTGTCCTGTCCCATTGACCGCTATTCCACCATTATCATTAAAGAAGGGCCGGGAAACTGTAAGTCTTTAAAACCAAAAACCGCGAAAATGGTTGCAGAAATCTGCCGGCGTTATGAAATTGCCAGGCGGGAAATCGACCATCTTCATTTTTCAATGGAAACGGAAATTCCGCTGGAAAAGGGCATGGCCAGCAGCACCGCGGACATTGCCGGCATGGCCGCCGGACTTTCCCATTTTTTTGATTTAAGATTAACTCCAGGTGAAATCGGAGCGCTGTGTGTCAGCATCGAACCCTCAGACAACCTGATGTTTCCAAAGCTTAATCTCTTTAATCATATTAATGGGAAGATCCTGAAAAGCTTCAAGGGTTCTATTGAATCCGAGATTCTGATTATTGACTTTCATGGCGGGATTGATACTCTGAGTTTTAATGAAAGCCAGGATGATTATACAAAAAAAGACCTGGAAAGCTTTGCGGAGATTGTGTATCAGTTTGAACAAGGTATCAACGAAAAAAACTTAAAATATGTCGGGGAAGCCTGTACGAGGAGCGCCTTTCTTAATCAGGGAAGGCTGCAGAAACCGTATCTGGAATTGCTGACCGCAATGTCTCAAAACTATGGGGGATTGGGAACCATCATCGGTCACAGCGGTACCGTCATTGGGATTATGTATCAGGAGAAGGATTTTCAGGGGAATGAATTTTTAAAAGACCTGAGAAAATACATTCCCGTTACCGCTTATGCAGACATTTACCAGAATCATTTAATTCCCGGTGGAATTAAAGTTACCATAGAGAGAAATTAAATTCGATAAACATTTTCTGAATAGAAGGAAAGAAAGCGAGGACAGCATGCAATATATAAATAATCCACAAGAAATTGAAGAGCGCAGTTTTGAAATTATTACCGAGGAATTAGGGGACCACGTCTTCCCGGAGACCATTGCCCCAATGGTGAAGCGGATCATTCATACCACCGCTGATTTTGAATACGCGGATTTACTGGAAATCCTCAACGGCGGGTACGAAAGCGGAATGGAAGCCCTGAAACAGGGAAAGAAAATCTATGCAGATACCCGGATGATTCAGGTGGCGGTGAATAAAAAAGCATTGGCTGATCATGGTATTGAAATTGTCAACTACGTCCATGACGACGATGTGGCAAAAGAGGCTAAGGAACGCGGCGTTACCCGTTCCACCGTCAGCATGGAAAAAGCGCTGAAAGATGACAGCGTGGGCATTTTTGCCATTGGGAATGCCCCGACGGCTTTGTATACCCTGATTGAAAAGGTTAAAATAGGCGCCGCCAAACCAGCCTTGATTATCGGCGCACCCATCGGTTTTGTGGGCGCGGCTGAATCCAAGCAAGCTCTGGATCAAATTGACAGCCCGATTATTCGCATTAACGGACGCAAAGGCGGCAGCCCTGTGGTTGCGGCGATTCTTAATGCGATGCTATATCAATTGGGAAGAGAATGGTAGGCACCATGGCAGCAGTTAAAAAAGGAATTTTTTATGGCATCGGTGTCGGGCCGGGAGATCCGGACCTCATTACTATTAAGGCCGCTAAAATATTAGCCGCTGCGGATCTGGTGATTACGCCCACTAAGAAAATGGGAAGCCCCAGCATCGCCTTTAATATTGTAAAAACCCATATCCCGGATCTTTCCAAGGTACTGGAAATGAACTTCCCGATGATTTCACTCAGTGAAGAACGGGAAGTCCTTAAAAAACAATGGGAAGAAAATGCTGATGAAATCGAAGTCCTCCTAAACGAAGGCAAAGATGTGGCCTTTATTACCCTCGGCGATCCCATGGTATTCAGCACCTATTCCTATGTGATGGAGTTTTTATTAAAACGCAATATCGAAGTCATCACCCTGTCGGGCGTACCTTCTTTTTGCAATCTGGGAGCCCAGCTTAATATTCCTTTGACCCAGGGTGAAGAATCCCTGGGGGTGGTTGCCATGACTCAGCCCATCGAGGAAATTCGGGCGATCTTGGATGCTCACCAGAATATTGTAGTCATGAAAATATCCGCCAACAATGCGCTGATGGCTGAAGAACTTGAAAAACGGGGATTGGAAAAATCCTTTGTGCTGGTATCCAATATCGGCATGGAAACACAGAAGGTGGTCCGGGATATCGCGGTTTTAAAAGGGAAAATCCCCTATCTATCGACACTGTTAATTAAAAAGAATTATCCCATTGATTAATGCAGGGAGACAATATGTTTAATAAAACCATTGAAAAAAACGGGAAAGTGCTGCGCTACGGCTATACTACCGGGTCCTGTGCCACTGCGGCAACCAAAGCTGCCTTGGAAATGTACCTGACCCAGGAAAAATGCGAAACCGTAAAAATTGATACCCCCAAAGGCTGGCCCCTGGATCTGGTTTTGCATGACCAGGAATTTTCGGCAGCCGGGGCTTCGTGCGCGGTGATTAAAGATGCCGGGGATGACCCCGATGTGACCAACGGGATTAAAATTTTTTCGAAAATCAAGCCCTCCGATAATGAGGGCATTGCGTTTGTCGGCGGTATCGGTGTTGGCACCGTTACCTCAGTGGGACTGAGTATCCCAATCGGAGAGCCGGCCATTAACCCGGTCCCCCGGAAAACCATGGCCCAGGAGATTGCGAAGGTGTTGGAAAGCCAGCGATTAAAGGGAAAAAGTGATTTCCCCAAGGGCTGGATCGTTGAAATTTCCATTCCCCAGGGCGAAGAACTGGCCAAACGCACCTTTAACCCCAAACTGGGAATTGCCGGCGGTTTGTCGGTAATCGGCACCTCGGGGATTGTTGAGCCCATGAGCGAGGATGCGCTGAAAGCGACAATGAAATTGGAACTGTCGGTTCTAAAAGCAAAGGGACATACGGAAATTATTTTTGCACCTGGTAACTACGGCAAAGATTTTTCCGAGGAACTGGGTTTGAATTTGGATGTCCTGATCAAAACCAGCAATTTTTTGGGCTTTATGCTGGATGAAGCCGAACGGATGGGTTTTGAAAAAATACTGATGGTGGGCCATTTAGGCAAGCTGGTCAAGGTGGCCGGGGGAATTTTCAATACCCATAGCAACGTCGCTGACGGACGAATGGAAATTCTTACCGCCCATGCCGGAATTTTAGGAGCCTCCCAGGCCACCATGGAAAAAATTATGGCTTCCAAAACAACCGACGAAGCCACAGACATTATTTTAGCAGAAAATATCCCGGATTATTTTAATCATTTGGCCGAGGTTGTAAAGAAAAAAGCAGGCGACCGGGTGTATGGAACTATTGACATCGAGGTTATTCTTTTTTCAAAAATCCACGGTCATCTGGGAGAAAGCAAAAAAGCAGAAAAGATGAGGGAATGCGTATGTATCCATTAAAAATCATTGGTTTGGGACCAGGACATCCCGACTTTATTTTACCCATTGCCAAAAAAGAAATTCAGGACGCCGAGGTCATCCTCTGTGGGGTCCGACATGCGGAAAGCTTTGATACCACCGGCAAAGAAATGCTCTACATCGGTAAAGGGACCTCTTTAAGTGAGCTGATGGAAGAAATCGCCCTGATTTATCCTAAGAAAAAAACCGCTTTGGTGGTATCCGGAGATTGCGGCTTTCACAGCCTGCTGTCTTATGCCAAAAAAGTGATTCCGATCAAGCATATTGTCTGTATTCCGGGAATCAGCTCGCTGCAATATTTTTTTGCCAAGCTAAATTTAACCTGGGAAGATGCCAAGCTGATGAGCCTGCACGGTCGCGATCCGGATTTTATTACGGAAGTGGAAGAAAATGAAAAGCTGGGACTGTTAACCGATAAAACAAACAATACGGCATTTATTGCCCAAACCCTGCTATCCGCGGGGCTGGAGAACCGCATTATTTATGTGGGGGAAGAACTGTCTTACTCCAACGAAAAAATTACCAGGCTCACCCTGACGGAAGCCTTAGACTATCAAGAGGAAGGACTGGCAGTGGTGGTGATTGTGAATGAGTAATATCGCAGGATACAAAGATGAGGCCTATATCCGGGGAAAGGCTCCGATGACCAAACGGGAGATTCGGATCCTGACCATTTCATTGCTGGGAATTGAGTCCGGAAATGTGGTGGTGGATATTGGCGCCGGCACTGGTGGGATAACCATGGAAGCCGCCTATGCAGCCACCCCGGGAAGAGTTTATGCAGTGGAAGCCAAGGAATCGGCACTGGCACTGGTGGCCCAGAATAAAGAGCATTTTAAGGCTGACAACGTCTCGATCATTCAGGGAAAAGCCCCAGAGGCTCTCACAGAAATCACTGAGCCGGTGGATCGGGTCATTATTGGGGGTTCCGGCGGCAATATGGAAGGTCTTTTTATCTGGTGCAAGAAGCAAATCCGTGTCGGCGGTCGGGTGATTGCTAATTTTGTCACTTTGGAAAATGCCGCCCAAGCCACCACCTTGATGAATAACTATTTTGAAAATGTGGAACTGATCCAGGTTGGCATCAGCCGCGGCGAAGGCATTGGCGGATTGACCATGTTAAAAGCCGCCAACCCAATTTTCATTATTACCGGCGATGTGGTTTAAAAGAAGAAGGGGAATCATCTTCTGGGCTTTTCGGCAAACTCGTCCCGGGGACAATGGTAAATCGTTGTGTGCTGAAAGATCGTACAGGCTAGGGCCTGTTCGCCTTGATGCACACAACTGATGTTACGATTGACCCCAGGACTTACTTTTTTGTTGCGTCTATAGTCGGGGAAGGGGAAACTCTTTTTTTTTTATGGCTGAAATCCAGGTTAAGTGTAAGAAAAAATGACAAGATGCGTCATGAAATAGCATTGAAAATTTTCAGGTTTTGAAATTAAGGTAGGATTTATAAACGAAAACGATTATAATGGATGAAATAGATAGTGTTCAGACCAAGCGATATTTATAAGTCATTTAAAATAGAGAAGATATGCAACGTTTATTGCAAAGGAGGAGGTTACTGGAATGACAGTGAAAAACCATGAACAGAAAACGCTGGAAGCAGAGTCTAATAGCAAAGATCAAAATTCCAGTGAGAATGGTATCGATTCACAGAAGGTTCCGCAAAATACTGCGAGTAATTTCCCAATCGTCGGAATTGGCGCTTCTGCAGGAGGGCTGGCGGCATTTGAATCCTTTTTCTCTGGAATGCCGGTTGAGATGGACCCGGGTATGGCTTTTGTATTGGTTCAGCATCTGGCCCCGAATCACAAGAGTATGCTTACGGAGCTGATTCAACGCTACACTCGGATGGAAGTCTTTGAGGTGGAAGACGGGGTAGTGGTACAGTCGAATTGCGTTTATATCATCCCTCCAGGCATGGATATGGCTTTTTTAAATGGTACCCTGCAATTGCTCAAACCTTCTGAACCCCGAGGGCAACGATTGCCTATTGACTTTTTCTTTAAATCTCTGGCCCAGGATCAGGAAGATCGGGCCATTGGTATTGTGCTCTCTGGCACTGGCAGTGATGGAACAGTGGGCTTAAGAGCTATTAAGGAAGCAGGGGGAATGGTCATGGCCCAGAGTCCTGATTCCGCTGAGTATGATGGCATGCCCAGTAGTGCCATTGCCACGGGATTGATGGATTTTATCCTGCCGCCCATTGAGATGGCGGCCCAGCTGATGGCCTATGCGGAGCATGCTTTTGTGAAACTCCCATGCTTAAAGGAAACTCAGCCTAAAATTGAGAGTATGCTCAAAAAAATATGCGTTCTGCTGCGGGCCCAAACCGGTCATGATTTCTCACAATATAAAACCAGTACGATTCTGAGACGTATTGAGCGCCGCATGGCAGTGCATTTAATCGATTCCAAGGACGAATATCTTAAATTTCTTCAGCAGACACCATTTGAGGTGGAGGAGCTTTTTCGGGATATATTAATCGGTGTAACCAATTTTTTTCGCGATCCCAAGGCATTTCAGGTACTTGAGGAAGAGGTCATCCCGATCCTGTTTATTGACAAGACCCCAGATGCTCAGATCCGGGTGTGGTCAACCGGCTGTTCCACCGGAGAAGAGGCCTATTCCATTGCCATTCTCATTCAGGAACATATGGATTTGCTGAAAGAAAATTACACAGTGAAGGTGTTTGGTACTGATATTGACAGTCAGGCCATTGCCACAGCCAGGGCTGGGCTTTACTCAGGCAGCATTGCTGCTGATATGTCCCCGGAACGGTTGGGTCGTTTTTTCACAGAAGAACCGGACGGTTCCGGTTATCGGATTCATAAAAGAATCCGGGACATGCTGATTTTTTCGGAACAGGATGTCATTAAAGACCCGCCCTTTTCAAACCTGGACCTGATCAGCTGTCGTAACCTTTTGATTTATATGAGTGGTGAACTCCAGAAGAAGTTAATTCCATTATTTCATTACGCCCTCAAACCCGATGGAGTTCTATTCCTGGGTTCGTCAGAGACCATCGGCGAATATGGCGATCTTTTTAAAACACTGGACGCCAAATCAAAGCTGTATCAACGAAAGGAAATTGCGTTCGGCGAGCAGCGTACCACACGAGCTGAATTTATGCCGAGTTTTACAACAATGGGCAGCTTGTACCCACGGGCCGCCAGAAAGGCTGATATTGTAAAAAAAATGCCACTTCGTGAGCTTACGGAACAAGCCCTTTTGCAACAGCTTGGCATCGTCGCTGCCCTGGTCAACGCCAGGGGCGATATACTCTTTCTCCATGGCCGCACCGGCAGATATCTGGAACCAGCCCCGGGTGAAGCGGGCGTCAACAATATCCTGAGAATGGTGCGAGAAGGGCTGCGACACAAACTCGCCATGGCACTTCAGCGAGCCGTAGTGAAAAAAGAAATCGTTGAATATCCGGGCCTTCTGGTTAAAACTAACGGTCATTTTACAGGTGTTAATCTGACGGTTCGTCGGGTGCCGGTTCGATTGGAACAGATACCTGAGTCATATTTATATCTGGTGGTTTTTGAGGAAATAAAAACATTCCCAGATGAACCCGAAGAAGCTTTGCTCACTGAGGCTATTTCAGCCCGGGAAGATAGTGATACCGACTCCGGTGAAATGATCATCGCCCTTAAACAGGAACTTCAAGCCAAGGATGAGTATCTCCAGACCGTCAAAGAAGAACTGGAAACATCAAACGAAGACTTGAAATCGACGAATGAAGAAATGCAATCCATTAACGAAGAAATGCAATCTATCAATGAAGAATTAGAAACATCCAAGGAAGAGTTACAATCCGTAAATGAGGAACTGGCAACGGTTAATGGCGAGCTTCAGGTTAAGGTGGATGATCTGTCCCAGGCCAATAATGACATGAATAACTTGCTGGCGGGAACGGAAATTGCAACCGTTTTTTTGAATCATAAATTGGAGATCCTGCGATTTACCCCGGCCGCTACACAAATCATCAACCTGATTCAGGGGGATATCGGAAGACCCATTGGGCATATCGTTCCAAACTTTGTGGATTACAACCAGCTCGTCCAGGATTTAAAGTCGGTTTTAGATACCCTTATCCCCAAAGAAATCGAAGTGAAGACAATCCAGGGGAATTTCTATACCATGCGGATTCTTCCTTATCGTACCCAGAATAACGTGATTGAAGGGGTAGTTATTAACTTTATTGATATTACGGCAAATGTGGCGACTAGAGAAGCGCTTAAGAAAGCCAACAATGAGTTGCTGCGTTTGGCTGTAATCGTCAGAGATTCACACGATGCGATTACAGTCCAGGACCTGGATGGTCATATCCTGGCCTGGAATCCCGCAGCAGTGAAGATATATGGATTTAGTGAATCCGAGGCCCTGGGAATGAATGTTAGTGATCTTATTCCCAAAGATCTGATGACCGATGAATTAAATGCTATCCGGCAACTGACCCAGGCGGAAATTCTGGAACCCTACCGAACCCAGCGAATGACCAAGGATGGCAAAGCTGTTGAAATCTGGATGACTTCCACGGCTTTGGTAAATGAAGATGGCGACATGTATGCAATAGCGACAACCGAACGATCAGTGGAATTGGAAAATAATCAAAACTTGGAGGTGTACGATGGAAAAGAAGGTTGAACGATCAGAACAATCGGGTTTTACCGCAACTGACAGTCAGAAATTACGCCGGCAAGCGGAAACTATGACTAAAGGAAAGAAGCGATTATCACAGGAAGACCTTGAAGTTATGTCGTTGGAGGAAATGCGCCATGCACTCCATGAATTGGATGTGCATCAAATTGAACTGGAGATACAGAATGAAGAGCTGAGAAGAGCCCAGGCAGAACTGGAACTTGTGCGGGCGCGCTACTTCGATCTCTATGATCTGGCCCCGGTGGGCTATTGTACCATCAGCCAGGATGGGGGAATTCTGGAGGCAAACCTTACCCTAGCAACCCTTTTAGGAACAACGCGCAATGCCCTGTCAGGCCAAAAAATTGAAAGCTTTATTCATCATGATGACCAGGATATTTTCTATCTCCATCGCAAACTGCTTTTGGAGACCGGTGACCCCCAGGAATGGGAGTTGCGGATGGTGAAAAAAGATGAAACCATCTTTTGGGCGCACCTTGTAGGCACAGCAACCCAGGATGCAGAGGGCAAACCCGTATACCGAGTGGTGATCAACGATATCACCGAGCGCAAGAATACCGAAAATTTATTGCGTGCCAGTGAAGAAAAATACCGATTGATCACTGAAAATGTAACGGATGTTATTTCAGTATATAATATAAAAAAGGGTCAATATACTTATATCAGCCCTTCCATATTTCAGTTAAGAGGATTGACAGTAAAAGAAGCAATGCAGGAAAACAATGAGTCCAGTCTTACTCCGGAGTCGCGAATATCTGAAAGTGAAGTTTTAGCAGAAACCCTCCAGGAGTTTATGCAAGATCCGGAAAATTCTAAAAATTACATTAGTGAGATACAGCAATACTGTAAAAACGGTGATATTATTTGGGTTGAGCTTTCGAAAAAATATCGTTACAATACTGAGGGCGAAATCGAAATTGTCGGTTTAAGTCGGAATGTCACAGAACGGATTCTGGCATTTGCTGATGCTTACGATGCCATGATCGAAGACCGAACCTACCGGGAGAATTAAGTTTCTATTTTGTACTTAGTCGAGCGTATCAAATATTTGGTGCGCTTTTTTAATTGGAATGATAAAATTTAGGAGGTGTTTCACAAAAAAAACATCATGAGCTGAATCCAAAATGGTATACTCATAAAAAAGAATCGCGTATGCGTGAACAGAAAGGTATCCTATGAAAATTCATTATTTACAGCATGTACCCTTTGAAACCCCCGGTCGGATTTTGGAATGGGCAAAGGAGCATCACTGTACAGTAACCGCTACCCATTTGTATGAAGGCGAAGCATTGCCAAAGCTTTCAGCCTTTGACTGGCTGGTAGTTATGGGTGGGCCCATGAATATTTATGAACACAAAAAATATCCTTGGCTGATTAAAGAAAAGCAACTGATTAAGGATGCCATTGACAGGGGCAAGCTGGTGATTGGTTTGTGCCTTGGCAGCCAATTGATTGCCGATGTCATCGGCGGAAAAGTCGTTTCGAATAATCAGAAAGAAATCGGATGGTTCCCTGTTTCATTCAGCAGCGCAGTCAAAGCATCGCCGCTGTTTTCATTTTTTCCGGAAAATCCGGTGGTATTTCAATGGCACGGCGATACATTTGCAGATTTACCGAAGGACGCCATTGTCATCGCCGCAAGCAGGGCCTGCAAAAACCAGGCCTTTATTTATAAAAAGAGAGTCTTTGGTTTTCAGTTTCATCTGGAAAATACATGGCCTATTATTGAAGCCCTGATTGAAAATTGCGGAGAAGAAATGATTAAAGATACCTTTGTTCAGTCTCCGGAAGAGGTCCGATCTCATCCCGAATTTATGCTTCAGGATAATCAATGGATGGATCAATTTCTCAATATGGTTAAAATCATGGACGAGGATGGCAGCATCTGAGTCCTGAATTTACCTAAAAAGAGGAATAGTTTTGAAAAGATTAACAAAATCTATCCACAAAAGGTATTTATTGTGGATAAAACAAGGATTATTTTATGAACAATGCGGGTGTGGATGAAATTCGGGTAAACATATGATATAAATTCTGTTGAGTTTTAACGGATTCTATGAAATACGGAGGAGTATCGTTATGATTATCGCAACGCTTACCTTCAGTCTGTATGCGCCCTGGGTTCATTCCCTGAAGGAAAAACGCAGCATCGTCAAAGGTCTGATTGCAAAAATTCGGAATCGTTTTAATGTCGCCGTAGTCGAAATCGAAGATCAGGATATCCACCAGACCATTGTCATCGCCGTGGCTATTATCGCTCATCACAGGGCCCAGGGTGACCGGGTGATGGATCATATACTGAATTTTGTCGAAAATGAGACCGAGGCTGAAATTGTTCTTATTCAAAAGGAATTTCGCTGAGACTTTGGCAGACCGGGCTTAATCAAATCAAAATGGATGAGATAATAATTGAAAAAGCATAAACATTGAAATATACCATGCGAAAGGATAGTGACTATGCCACTGATAATAATCCGAAATGATATTACAAAAATGAAGGTTGATGCCATTGTTAACGCTGCGAATACTAGGCTGAAAATGGGGGATGGTGTTTGCGGTGCGATTTTTGCTGCCGCCGGTGCGGCACAGCTCCAGGCCGAATGCGATGGCATTGGCAAATGCAATGTTGGCGAAGCTGTGATCACCCGGGGCTATGCCCTTCCGGCCAAGCACATTATTCATGCGGTTGGTCCCATCTGGCAGGGCGGCGATTCACATGAAGCAGAGCTTTTACACAACTGCTATAGCAATGCCCTTAAGCTTGGGCTGAAACATGGATGCAAAACCATGGCCTTTCCCCTGATCTCTTCGGGAATTTATGGATATCCCAAAGACCAGGCCCTCGAGATTGCGGTTGCGGCCATCGGCGAATTTTTGCTGCACCATGAAATGACTGTTAATCTGGTTGTTTATGATAAGAAAGCCTTTATGCTCAGTGAAAAACTTTTTTCAGACATTGCAAAGTACATTGACGACAACTAGGTTAACGAACACCTTTTGGGTGAATCCCAGAGAATGATTGAGCCCTATGAATTACTTGAGGTCGGTTCTATTCAGGAGTATCAGCAGCGCAGTCTTATTTCCCCGGCACCGACATCATTACTCAAAGCCGCTGGAATTTAAAATTTCAGTGGCTTTTTCACGAAAAAAATTCAAAATATAAAAATGGGATAAAAGAATATGATATGATAATAAAACCATAAAATCGAAATTATGACCTAAAACCGGGGAAGAGGTGCAGTATGTATAAAATATTAATCGTCGAAGACGATGGTGTTATATCAAAATCTTTAAAAGATCACTTGTGCAAATGGGGCTTTGAAGCAGTAGAAATTCTGGATTTTCACCAGGTTATCAATGAGTTCGTGGCCGCTGATCCTCAGCTTGTTTTAATGGATATTTCACTGCCCTTTTTCAATGGGTATCATTGGTGCAGTGAAATCCGAAAAATTTCAAAGGTACCCATCATATTCATTTCATCAACCAGCGACAACATGAACATTGTCATGGCCATGAATATGGGCGGGGATGACTTTATTGCCAAGCCCTTTGATTTAAGCGTGGTGGTTGCCAAGATTCAGGCTCTGCTCAGACGGACCTATTCCTTCCAGGGACAGATGAATCTTTTAGAACACAAGGGTGCCATTCTGAACCTTGGTGATGCCAGTATTACCTATGAGAATCAAAAGGTGGAGCTCAGTAAAAATGAACTGAAAACCCTGCATATTCTTTTGGAAAACAAGGGCAAGGCAGTATCCCGGGATATTCTCATGAAAGGTCTTTGGGACAGTGACTGCTTTGTGGATGACAATACCCTAACGGTTAACATTACCCGGCTGCGAAAAAAATTGGACGAAGCCGGACTCACCGATTTTATTGCCACCAAAAAAGGCATTGGCTATTTGATAGGGGATTGATATGAAAAGCAAATTCAGCTTCGTTCTTGGGTCGTATGTAAAATGCCGATTAAAGCAGATGGCGGCATTTGTTCTATTTGGCATTATTTTTACCATTGTTTATGCGCTGTATCATTTGCCCCTGGAGCCTATTGCCTACAGTATTGAATTAGTGGCGGTATTAGGGCTGATTTTGGGTTGCATGGATTTTTACGGATTTTATGGGCGGCATCAAAGACTTGTGCTGCTGTCGGATTCCATTGCAACCAATAGTCATCAGCTGCCCTATCCCAAAAATCTGCTGGAGCAGGATTATCAGAATCTGATCATTGGCCTGGCAGACAAGCAGGCAGATCTGATTTTTAACTTTGATAACAAACGGACTGAAATGCTTGACTATTATACCCTTTGGGCCCATCAGATCAAAACCCCCATATCAGCCATGGGATTATTGCTTCAAACCGAAGCAGGCAGCAGTCAGCAAACCAAAGGATATCAGCAGGAATTGTTTAAAATCGAACAGTATGTTGAGATGGTGCTCCAGTACCTTAGACTTGAAAGCATGTCCGCGGATTTGATCTTAAAAGAATATGATTTATTGGATGCAGTGAGGCAGGCAGTTAAAAAATACAGCATGATCTTTATCAATAAAAAGATTACCTTGGATTTGGAAGAAATGGAGTGTCAGGTCATCACCGATGAAAAATGGCTGGTTTTTGTGTTGGAACAGATTATATCAAATGCCCTCAAATATACCCATCAGGGAAAAATCACCATTTATATGGATGCAAAAAAACCGAAAACCCTGATCATCGAGGACACCGGAGTCGGTATTCGGGGCGAAGACATCCAGCGTATTTTTGACCGCGGCTTTACGGGATACAACGGTCGGATGGATAAGAAATCCACCGGAATCGGCCTTTATTTATGCAAACAGGTCCTCAATAAACTGTCCCATGCCATTACCGTAACATCAATACTGGGAGCGGGAACCAAAGTCAGTATCGATTTATCCGCCCGGGAGTTTGAAGCATTATAAGGCAACCTTACAAAAGTGTAAGGTTAAAAAGGAAAACGTAAGCCAAAACGATGGCCGAACAGTTTCTTTTTTAATATACTTTAGTTAGTTGAAAAGTGTAAAAACAAGATCTTTATATTTTGACGTCCGTTTATATAAACGGACGTCAAAAAACACCGTACTTTTCGATGGAATTTCAAACAAAAGGGAGAACAAGATGCGATTATTGGAAGTTAACAGTTTAAAAAAAATATACACCACGCGATTTGGAGGAAATCAGGTTCAGGCATTGTCAAATGTGACTTTTTCTGTTGAACAGGGGGAATATGTGGCCATCATGGGTGAGTCCGGTTCCGGAAAAACCACCCTGCTTAATATTTTGGCATCGCTGGACAAGCCTACCAGCGGGGAAGTGTTTTTGGACGGCAGGAACATTGTAAGCATAAAGGACTGTGAAATATCGGCTTTTCGCCGGGATAATCTGGGTTTTGTTTTTCAGGATTTTAACCTGCTGGACACCTTTTCCATCCAGGACAATATTTTCCTGCCCCTGGTATTGGCACAGAAAGGCTATAACGAGATGAATAGCCGGATCAAACCCATTGCTGAAAAGCTGCGGATTGATGAGATCCTCACGAAGTTTCCCTATGAGGTTTCCGGAGGGCAAAAACAACGGGCAGCCGTGGCCCGGGCATTGATTACCAATCCCAAGCTGGTGCTGGCTGACGAACCCACTGGGGCCCTGGATTCCAAGTCAGCTTTGAATTTACTGAAAATCTTTTCAAGCATTAATGATTTAGGTCAGACGATTCTAATGGTGACCCATAGCGTGGCCGCGGCCAGTCATGCCAATCGGGTTTTGTTTATTAAAGATGGCGAGATCTTTAATCAAATCTATCGCGGATCCATGAGCAATGATGACATGTATCAGAAAATATCATTCACCCTGGCTTTGCTGGCATCAGGAGGTAACGACATTGAATAGGTTGTTTTACCCCAAGCTGGCGCTGTTAAATCTTAAGAAAAATGCCAATACGTATATTCCCTATATCTTAACCTGCATTGGTTCAATCATTACTTTTTATACGATGATCTCCATTTACGGAAACGAGGGTCTGGATAGCATGCCGGGTTCTGGAAATCTCAAAATGATTCTTTTTCTGGGAACTATTTTTATTGGCATCTTCGCAGTGATTTTTCTCTTTTATACCAACAGTTTCTTAATTAAGCGACGAAAAAAGGAACTGGGCCTGTACAGCATTTTAGGGCTGGAAAAGAAACACATTGCCAGGGTATTGTTTTATGAAACCTTGTATACTGCCGCAATTAGTCTGGTGTTGGGGCTGCTGGGAGGCATCCTGATTGGGAAGCTGCTCTTTCTTTTACTGCTCAACATGATTCGTTTTCAAACGCCCATTGCTTTTTATGTGGATGTTCGAGGGCTTTTCATAACCGCGGCGGTGTTCTTCCTTGTTTTTCTGCTGACCCTGCTGACAAATTTTCTGCAGGTAAAGCTGGCAAATCCCATTGATCTTTTAAAAGGCGGGGAACAAGGCGAGAAAGAACCAAAAGCTTCCTGGATTATGACAGTGATTGGGCTCATTTCTCTGGGAATCGGCTATGCCATTGCTTTTACGGTGAAATCTCCGCTTGAGGCATTGCTGCTGTTCTTAGTGGCAGTATTGTTTGTCATTGTGGGAACCTATGCGTTGTTTACCTCAGGGAGCATTGCCCTGCTGAAAATGTTGAAAAAGAATAAGCCCTTCTATTATCAATCACGAAACTTTATTTCTGTTTCTGGAATGATCTACCGCATGAAGCAAAATGCCGTTGGCCTGGCCAGCATTTGTATTCTGTGTACCATGGTGCTGGTGACTATTTCAACCACAATATCCCTGTACATCGGCCAGGAAAGCATGATGCGGGATCTGTTCCATCTGGATGTCGGCATTACCGGTGAGGCGGCCATGGTCGATCCCTCAGCCATCGAAAGGATCATTGAAGAGGCCCAGACAAAGGGAAATGTGGAAGTGGTGGATAAGCTTAACTTCAATTACAGTCAATTTACGGCAATGCAGGAAGGTAGTCATTTTTTACCGGATACCTATGAGGAGAGCAATGGCGATGATATGGCATACTATGACGAGGTCAGTGATTTTTCTATTATTTCGTTAAGTGACTACAATCAAATGGCTCAAACGCATAAAACCCTGGCTGAAAATGAAGTGATGGTGTTCTCGGTTGGTGAAAATTATAATGAAAAGGCCATAGCCTTTGGTAATAATGATTACACCGTTAAAGAAGAACTGGAATTCATTCCCATAGACAGCAAAAAGAAAGAAAATTTCATGGACAAATACTATCTCATTGTTAATGATGAACAAACCATGACAACCATTCTCCAGTCCATGGAAGTTAAGGATCAGCCCAATACCGTATTGGCGGCGACGTTGTTTAATTTGAATGGCACAGAAGCGCACAAAATGCTTTTCTCAGAAAATCTGAAGGCTTCACTGACACAACTGAATCCTGATTTTTATATGGATAACCTTTATTTGTCCATTTCCGAATGGTATGCCATCTTTGGGGGCTTTTTATTCCTAGGAGTATTTTTAGGGGCGCTGTTTATGATGGCAACGGTGCTGATCATCTATTTCAAACAGATATCCGAAGGATATGAAGACCGGGACCGCTTTGAGATTATGCAAAAAGTTGGCATGGATAAAAAAGAAGTCAAAAAAACCATCGGCAAACAAATCCTGATGGTATTCTTCCTGCCTCTTGCAGTGGCGGTCATTCACGTTGGCTTTGCAATGCCGGTCATTACAAAAATGCTGGCGGTGTTTCGATTGACTGATACTACACTGATAATTCTGTGTACCTTAGCCACCGCATTGGTGTTTGCGCTATTTTATGCCTTGATTTTTATGCTGACAGCGAAGGCTTATTATAAACTGGTGAAACAGGAAAGATAGACAGTCTTCCAACCTTGATTTACAGTGCGCTTTAAAATGTTGGATCAATTAATTTAATTTGATGGAATGAGAGGAAAAACATTGTTTAGTATGTTATACTATGCTAATATTTAGATCAATAAAAATTGAATAAAATAATAAAGGTGCCAATATTAAAATTGGAGAATAGGGAAGCTGAAAAGCGCGGACCCACCACTGTATATAGTGACGAATTCTTAAATACCACTGAGCTGAGCTTGGGAAGGTTAGAACGAGAATGATCTATAAGCCAGTAGACCTGCCTTAATTAAAGTAGAATGCTGGGGAAATGTATTTTTGCGACGTGAAGGCCTATAAATGGGAAGGGTTTCTTTTGAAAAAAAGAAGCCCTTTTTTTTTATAGCGCTTTAATAAAACCAGTAAGTATTGAAAAAAATAGGGTTGACGATGCGGTTAAGGTATTCAGCAACTGTTATTACACCAGAAAGAGAAGCTTAATATGAAAGAAAATCGATTTAAAAAGGTTTGTGATATGATCGAATTAAAACAATTAAAATATTTTATTGTATGTGCCGACGTGGGTTCGTTCAGCAAGGCCGCAGAAATATTGTACACAACCCAACCTAATGTGAGCAAGGCTATTAAAGTGCTGGAAGATCACTTGGGTTTTGATTTATTCCAGAGAAAAAGCCGGGGTGTTTTGCTATCCACCAAGGGAAAGCATGTGTATGAGTATGCATGTAAGGCAATTGAAAATATTGAAATGCTATCCTCCTTCTCCCAGGCAGATCACATTGAACCACTGCAGATATCCAGCAATCCCAGTGCATGGATGGCCAGGATTTTTGCGGATTTTTATAATCATTTTAATATAGACCGGCTGCATTTCCAAATGTATTCTGCCAGTGTGGAGGAAATCATCAGACGGGTAGCGGCCTATCAGGATGAATTAGGGTTTGTTTATGTCATGAGCAGTCAGAATACAGCCTTCCAATATGTTTTGTCAAGAAATCACCTGGAATTTATTGAATTAAAAAAAACCCAGGTGGTCCTCTATCTTGGAAGTAAGCATCCCTTATTTCAGGCAAATGAAATTGGTGAAGATGAATTAAAAAAAATAAAACTGGTTCAGTGTTACGAGGATGAGTTTGATTTGAATAATTACTGGAAGATAACTAACGCAAAGGGAAAAAACATACCAATATTTGAAAATGCAGTGATTACCAACAGTGAAGCTGTGCTGCTGCAGCTTTTGCAAACCACAGATTTAGCCAATATCAGCAGCGGCTATATCACGGATCAAGTTGATGAAAAAGATCTCAACGGTATTCCGCTATATGAAAAAGAGAATGTGGTTATGTTTGGTTATATTCGCAGGCGATCAGAAGAGCTCAGTGATTGGGGGAATACATTTATCGACTACATCATTAAAAATATGGAAAGTTGATTCTGGTAAAAGCAACGATGGAATGGATAGCTATGCTAAATTGGCATAGCTAATAACACCTGTTTGGGTTGCAAAAGAGACTTTTCGATGATAAAATGGCAAACAGAAAGAATGAGTAATTCAAGATGAATTACTCATATTTTGTTTTTACAAAGTATTTTTGCGAAGCCATTGAAATGGTATGCATAACTAAATTGAATAAGTTATTACAAGCGCTGTTGAATAGAAATTCAACAGATAACAGGAAAATGGGTTAAAATCCCATGCTGTCCCGCAGCTGTAATCGAGGAGTCTGATTTCATGATGTCACTGGTATCCGTATGATACTGGGAAGGCGAAATTAAGATGATGATCCGTAAGCCAGAAGACCTACTTGTAATGTGATTCGTTGTTGACCTACGAGAAGGATGGGTAGATGGATGTTAAGAAGCTAATAATGGCAAAATTCTGCCCTATTGCGACTACGACTCCTTGTCTTTTTTGAGACAGGGAGTTTTTTATTTAAAAACTCCCTGTTGATCTTCATACACATGTCCACAACCCAAAGGATATTAATTTATGATTTTTCTCCCAGGTACCTGAAAATAAATTGCATAAAACATGTATTCTAAAACCTGGAAGCTTATCAAATAGAATTATCAAAGAGGAGAGAAGAAAATGAATTTTAAAAAAGGTTTAGTGGTGGTGATGACGGCCGTTTTGTGTGTCGGTATCTTTTCAGGTTGCGCAGGTACAGCGGCAAACACCGATGTTTCCACAAAAGAAGCGCTTAATTATGCCTGTACCAAAGATATCAGGGATATTAATCCCCATCTGTATTCCGGAGAAATGTCGGCTCAAAACATGGTTTTTGAAGGACTCACAAAAAATGAAGGTGGCGAAGTCAAACCAGCCCTTGCCGAAAGCTGGGAAATTTCCGATGACGGTTTGGAATACACCTTCCATCTAAGAGAAAATGTCACCTTTACCGATGGCGCACCCTTTAATGCCGAAGCAGTCAAACTTAATATGGATGCTATTGTGGGAAATCTGGAACGCCATGCCTGGTTGGACATGGTCAATGAAATCAAAGAAAATGTGGTGGTTGATGAACATACCTTTAAACTGGTATTAAAACACCCTTACTACCCTACCCTGGTTGAGCTGGGTCTAACCCGTCCCTTTCGATTTATCTCGCCAAACTGTTTTGTCAACGGCACAACCAAAGATGGGGTGAACGGCTATATTGGAACCGGACCATGGGTATTATCCGAACATGTCGATAATCAATACGCAACCTTCACCCAAAACGCAGATTATTGGGGCGAAAAAACCAAAATAAAAAAAATCAACTGGAAGGTGATGCCGGATTCCCAAACCATTCTGCTGGCTTTGCAAAATAACGAAGTGGATCTTCTGTTCGGTGCCGACGGGGATCAGGTCGATTTGGATTCCTATAAAAAACTGGAAGAAGAAGGCGCCTACGAAACCTATATAAGCGAGCCGATTGCTTCCAGGGCAATACTTATCAATACCAACACACCCATCACCAAGGATATTAAGGTTCGGGAAGCCATTGAATATGCAGTCAATAAGGAAAATATCATTCAGGGAATTTTAAACGGCTCTGAAGATCAGGCGGACACCTTATTGTCCAGGGATGTGCCCTATTGTGATATTGAGTTAAAGACTATTTCCTATAATCAGGAAAAAGCCATTCAATTATTGGAAGAAGCCGGCTGGAAAGTTGGTTCTGAGGGTGTTCGGGAAAAAGACGGGCAAAAACTGGAAATCATATTCTCTTATAATTCCAAAAATGCCCAGGAAGGCACCATTGCCGAATCAATCCAAGCGGACCTGGCAGTCATTGGAATTACGATGAATATTCTGGGTGAAGAAAAACAGGCCTTCCTTGACCGTCAGAAAACAGGCGATTTTGATCTGCAGTATTCACTGTCATGGGGAACACCCTACGATCCGCAATCCTATGTTTCTTCCTGGCGAATACCAGCCCATGGCGATTATCAGGCCCAGGTCGGTCTTGAGAAAAAACAATGGCTGGATGAAACCATTACCAAAATCATGATTGAAGCTGATGAAACAAAACGTGCGGATATGTATAAAGAAGTATTGACCTATATAAATGATCAGTATGTTTATGTGCCAATCTCCTATTCAAAAACCAAAGCCGTAGCCATTACCGGACTAAAAGGAGTAACCTTTAACGATTCCCAATACGAAATACCTTTTGAAAAAATGTATTTCTCAAATTAAACATGAATGAAAAAAACAGCAATGGAGTAGGACAATGAAAAATTACATCGTCAAAAGGCTCCTATGGATGATTCCGATATTAATCGGAATCTCCTTTTTTGCCTTTATCCTGATCAACATGAGCCCCAGCGATCCCGCCGAGGTTGCCATCCGGGTGAATGAGGTTACGCCAACGGCTGAAAACATTGCCCAAATGCGGGAACAGCTGGGACTGGATGATCCATTTATGACCCGATACCTTACCTGGCTGGGAAATGCCCTGCACGGGGATTTTGGCAACAGCTATGCGAATAATAAACCGGTGGGAGAAGAAATAGCCAAGGCCTTGCCCCCGACGCTCTATCTGGCAGGAATTTCCCTGGTGATTACCGTGATTGTTTCGGTGGGGGTAGGGGTTTTATGTGCGGTCAAGGAAGATACGATGACCGACAAGATCATGCGGGGAATTGTTTTTATAGGGACTGCCGTTCCCAGTTTTTGGGCAGGTATTCTACTGATGTGGCTCTTTTCGGTCAAACTGCATGTTTTTCCCACCAGTGGGATGACCACCCCGGGATCGGTTGTTTTACCGGCGGTGACCCTGTCGCTGGGGTATATTTCAACCTATGTCAGATTGATTCGTAATAATATGATTCAGAATAAACGGGAGAACTATGTCTTATATGGACGGGTCCGAGGGTTGTCGGAGCGGACCATCACCAGACATGTGTTTAAAAATTCGCTGCAGACGTCATTAACGGCGCTTGGCATGTCGATACCAAAATTGATTGCCGGAACGGTCGTGATTGAAAATATTTTTGCCTGGCCCGGCATCGGCAGGCTGTGTGTCACGGCTATATTCAATCGCGATTTTCCAATGATTCAGGCCTATGTGCTGATTATGGCAATTTTGTTTGTGGTTTGTAATTTACTGGTGGATATTGGTTCGGTGGCAGTTGATCCAAGAATGCGAAGGGAGGCATAAAATGGCAGGATTTTGGAAACGGTTCAGAGCTGATCGTCTGGCTATGGGAGTCAGTGTTTTTCTGGGCCTTGTGATTTTAATGGCGATTTTTGCGCCGCTGATTGCGCCTTATGATCCCACCGCCCAGAATATTATGGAAAAATTTCAGGGACCCTCACTGGCCCATTGGTTTGGAACCGATCAATTGGGTCGTGATGTCTTTTCCCGGATTTTATTTGGGGGACGGGTGACCGTACTGGTATCGATTCTAACCATGATGATTACCATTTTTATCGGAACGATTCTGGGGGTTATCTCTGGTTATTTCAGAGGATGGGTGGATGATGTGATTATGCGGATCTGTGATATCATGCTGTCTTTTCCCAGTGAAGTTCTGATTTTAGCCATTGTGGGTATTTTAGGGACTGGGATTTTCAATATTGTGCTGGCAACGGTGATTGCAAAATGGGCCTGGTACGTCCGGATGATTCGGTCCATTGTAATACAGTTTATGGATAGCAACTACATCCGTTTTGCCAAGGTATCCGGTTGCAGTACCGCGAGTATCATCAAGAAACACTTAATCCATGGGGCCAGCGGAGAAATAGCGGTTCTAGCCACCCTGGATACCGCAAGTATCATCCTGAATATTTCAGCGCTTTCCTTTTTGGGACTGGGTGTTCAACCACCGACAGCGGAATGGGGCATGATGTTAAACGAAGCCAAAAATGTGATGACCATTAACCCGGGTCAGATGCTGGCACCCGGGTTTGCTATTTTCCTCGTGGTTGCAGCCTTTAATTTTCTGGGCGACAGCATTCAAGAGGCTCTTAATCCCAGAATCAGCAAAGGGTTTAAACAAAAACAGCGATCAATATTCAGTCGAAAAAAGGCGGTAACTACATGAGCGTTTTACTTGAAGTTGAAAACTTAAGGGTGACGGACGAACGGAATCAGGAGGAGATCATCCATGATGTGAGCTTTTCACTGGAAGAAAATTCCTGTCTGGGTATTGTTGGTGAAAGCGGCAGCGGAAAATCAATGATTGCAAAGGCCTTGCTGGGACTTAACCATCCCTGGCTCAAAAGTCAGGGAGAAGCCTCATTTAGCACTAAAGGCCAAGGGCTTAATTTGCTGAATCAGGACAAAAATAAGATGAGAGCTATTCGGGGAAAGCATATCTGCATGATTTTGCAGGATGCCATGTCGGCGTTTGATCCGCTGGGAAAAATCGGCGAGCAGATGGCAGAAACCTTTGTGGAAAACAAAAATCTGTCAAAAAAACAGGGGCTAAAGCTGGCCCAGGATGCCCTTAAGGTGATGAACATGCATGAACCCGATCAGGTAATTAAAAAATATCCCCATCAGCTTTCCGGCGGGATGCTCCAGCGGTGTATGATTGCCACTGCATTGGCCATGGAACCGGATATTATTGTGGCAGATGAACCCACCACAGCCCTGGATTCCATCAATCAGGGTCAGGTGGTGGAAGAGTTTAAAATCATCAGAAAAGCGTTTGGAACGGCGCTAATTTTTATTTCCCATGACCTGGGGGTAGTTAAGCACTTATCCGATGATCTTCTGGTGATGAAGGATGGCTGTGCTGTGGAATATGGAAATGCCGAGACCATTTTTAAAAATCCACAGCATATCTACACAAAATATCTGATTGATACCCGACTTGAACTGACCGAGTCCTTTAGAAAAGCAATGAAAAAAGGAGCTGCCAATGGCTAATCTGGTTGAAATAAGGAACATCGAAAAAAGTTATTTAAAGGTAGGTGTTAACTTTGGGGGCTCCCGGGTTAAGGTTTTGAATGGACTGACTTTTAATATTGAAGAGGGTTCATGCGTGGGCCTGGTAGGAGAAAGCGGCAGCGGAAAAAGCACCCTGGCGCGATTGATCATGGGGCTGGAAAAGCCGGATCAAGGCAAGGGTACCATTCTTTTGGAAGGTCAGCCGGTGAAGCAATGGATAAAGAACAATAAAGGGAAAATGAGTGTGGTTTTTCAGGACTACACATCTTCGGTGAATCCCCGTTATACGGTAAAAGAAGCCATCGCTGAACCCCTCCAGGCAGCTGGTGAAAAGGTGGATCTGAATCATAGAATTGAAGCTCTGTTGGCAAAGGTGGGATTAGAGTCGGCGATAAAAGATCGTTACCCTCATGAACTCAGTGGCGGGCAGCTTCAGCGGGTATGCATTGCCCGGGCTATCGCCACAAATCCCAGGCTTATTGTACTGGATGAAGCAATCAGTTCGCTGGACGTTTCGGTCCAATCTCAGATTCTCAAGCTCCTTCATCAATTACGGG
The DNA here is from genome assembly GCF_001263355.1 of Acetobacterium bakii. GTDB lineage: Bacteria > Bacillota > Clostridia > Eubacteriales > Eubacteriaceae > Acetobacterium > Acetobacterium bakii. The sequence goes on along the minus strand of NZ_LGYO01000034.1, from coordinate 81,246 downwards.
TAGAAATGAATATCACCTACCTTTTTGTCTCCCATGATTTGCAGGCGGTGTCCCATTTGTGCAATAAAATTTTATTTTTGTATCAGGGAAAGGTAGTGGAGGAGCTGAAAAGTGGCCAATTGGCCAAAGCCGAAAGTCATTATGCCAGAGAGCTATTGGCGTCGGTTATTCCTTTTGAGGTGTAAAAGATAGCGTGGAAAAGGTCGCAAAGATGGAAATCCCAAAGGAAATAAACTCGAACCAAGTGCATGAGGAGAAAAAATGAAAAATAACAGTTTAACAGAAGGGGTCATATGGAAAAATTTGTTATTTTTTGCATTGCCTTTGCTGGGGACAAGCTTTATACAGCAATTATACAATACCGTCGATTTAATCTATGTCGGTAATTTTTTAGGAAAAGAAGCCGCCGCCGCAGTTGGTGCCAGCTCCTTGTTTGTAACCTGTCTGGTTGGGTTTTTTTCTGGGATGTCAGTGGGTTCCAGTGTGGTGGCATCGTATGTTTTCGGAACCGGCGATAAGAAGGAATTAAAAAATGTGGTTCACACGGCCATTGGACTGGGTTTTATCTGCGGGATCATCATCATGTTCATTGGTCTGATCGGCGCCCCGTATTTTTTAGAATTAATTAATACCCCGGATGAGATCATGGGATTGGCGGTATCTTATATTCGGGTTTATTTTATCAGTATTGTATCCGTGGTCACCTATAACATGGGTTCCGGTATCATCAGAGCCCTGGGTAACTCAAAAACGCCCATGTATATTCAACTCATTGGCGGGGTCATCAATGTTATCATGGATGGTGTGTTTATCGTGGTATTTAACTTTGGCGTAGTGGGAGTCGCCTGGGCAACCCTGTTTTCACAAACCGTTGCGGCCGTATTGGTGTTACACTATCTGATGCATGTTGACAGCGAATTTAAATTAGACCTGACAAAAATCAGCATAGCCAAAGCATATTTTTACAAAATACTGAAAATCGGTGTTCCCGCCGGAGTTCAAGCTCTGGTGATCACCATTTCCAATGTTTTTGTTCAGTATCATGTCAATAGCCTTGGGGTGGATGCCATCACTGCATTTACGGCATACTTTAAGGTTGAACTCATGATTTATCTGCCGATTCTAGCTATTGGTCAGGCGATTACAACCTTTACCAGCCAAAATATCGGAGCAGAGAATTATGATCGAGTAAAGAAAGGAACCAGAGTTTGCCTTCTTATGGGCATTGGCATTACTGCTTTGATGAGCACCTTTGTTCTAATTTTGGGCAGACAGGCATTTGGGGTGATTAACAGTGATCCTTCCGTCGTAGACTATGGCATTCAGATTATCAGCATCACCCTGCCTTTTTATTGGATTTACCTTATTCTGGAAGTACTTGGGGGAACCATCCGGGGTGCCGGTAAGGCGGTTCCGCCCATGGCGATTATTCTTACCAATATTTGTGTATTAAGGACCATTCTTTTATTTGTGACGATGTCTTCATCTCAGGATATTCAGGGAATTGCCATTACCTATCCCATTACCTGGACTTCTACGGCTTTATGCATGGCCATTTATTATTGGCAAGGCAATTGGATGGGTGAATTTAAACGTTTATCGGTAATAAAATCGGAAATTTAATTTCAAAAACTTAGAATATATAAAAAAAGAAAATTAAAGTCTTCAAAAAACTTGACACAATGAGTGTACACAGGTATGATTCTATAAAATCAAATAGTTAAAATGAATAATAAGTAAGAATTGTGTTTTGAAAACACAAATGTTAGAGGTCATTTGGAATTGTTATGAAAAATGGTGTAATCCGGTAAAGACTGCACTGAAATATTGATCGAGTCATCTGAAGTTAAGCGGAGATTATTAACACCGGAAAGATTATTCTTCAGGATCACATCGAACTTTACATTATTGAGGCGGTGAAAGACAGGATTAAAAGCCATTGAAGAGTTACAAAAAACGATTGATCGTTTTATGAAATAGATTAAGGTGAAGATAGAAAAACTTGAGAGCAACAGGAAATAATCATAAATGGGTCACAAAAGATGCGTTATAATAAGAATTCTAGTTGACACAGTGACTAGACTATGAGAAAATAAATTCAATTCAATACTTGTATATACAAAGTCATGAAGGCTTGTTTCGGTTCGTAGACCGATTCAGAGCTTCATGGCTTTTTTGTATTAGTAGGAAAGATAAAAAGGGGTATATGGGAAATCTGCACAGATTTTTTAATCATTGGGATAGTTGATTAGAAATTGAAGGTATAAGCTCAGAAGAGATTGCGCTATAAATAATATTAAGTGAATAGGCATACAAAGTCATGAAGGCTAATTGCGGTTTGTAAACCGTCTTTTCTTTGCATGGCTTTTTTATTTTGAGAATAAAGAGAGGGAAAATGTTAGACATCATCGATTTAACAAAAAAGTATAAGAATATTACGGCAGTCAATGGCGTTAATTTTACCATTTATGATGGTGAGGTTTTTGGGCTTTTAGGCCCAAATGGCGCAGGAAAAACCACCACCGTGAGAATGATTAGTACCATCACCCCGAAGACCGCGGGTGATATTGTGATTAATGGTGAAAGTATCAATCGCAATTTAACGGTGCTAAAAATAAAAATTGGCGTGGTACCTCAACATAACAACCTTGAAAAAGAAATGACTGCCTGGGAAAATTTAGAGGTTCACGGCATTCTTTATCGCATGCCCAAAGTAAAACGACGGCAAAAAATCGAGGAGATGCTTGAATTCACTGAACTCACCGAGCGAAAAGATCACCTGGTGAATACCTTTTCCGGAGGAATGAAGCGAAAGCTTATGATTGCCAGGGCCCTGCTGCACGAGCCAGAAATTTTGCTTCTGGATGAACCAACGGTGGGATTGGATGCCGGGGCGAGACGAAAGATATGGGATTTAATGAAACAACTGAAATCCGGCGGCCTGACCGTGCTTCTGACCACCCACTATATTGAGGAAGCTGAAGCACTGTGTGATCGGGTGGGGCTTATTAATAATGGGAAAATGATCCGGATTGATACACCCAAAAATCTCATTGAAGATGTGGGGGAATTTACAGTTGAGTGCTTTAAGGATGGAAAAACAACCGAAGAATTTTTTGATACCCGGGAGGAAGCCATCGATTATGCGGCAGATCTAGAGGGAATTGTCCAGATTAGGCCTGCCAATCTTGAAGATGTGTTTTTAAAAATGACAAACAGACGGGTGGAATCCTAATGATTGGATTATATGGATTACTCTGGCAGGAGTTTGTTGTCTTTAAACGGAAATTTTTTACGGTAACCATCGGAGCTTTGATTTCACCTATTTTATATCTCATTGCATTTGGTTGGGGACTGGGGAATAGCCTTGAAATTGATGGCATGTCCTATATGGCCTTTATCATTCCGGGTATCATTGCGATGAATACCATGATGGTAAGCTTTAACAGCACCGCAAATTCCATTAATATTTCCCGGTTGTACTATAAAACTTTTGAAGAGTACATGGTTTCACCCATTAACATGACGGTTTATACTCTTGGAAAAATTATCGCGGGGGCACTCTATGGCGCTTATTCAGCGGCTTTAATTATCATAGTGGTTTCGCTGTTTACCTCAGATCTCGTTTTAACACCGTATTTTATAATGATTGCGGTGTTAAATTGTTTCGTGTTTTCCGCAGCTGGTTTTTTTGTGGGCCTAATGATTAATTCACATTCAGATATGGCAAAATTTTCAAGCTTTGTCATTACCCCCATGTCATTTTTGTGCGGCACTTTTTTCCCCATCGCTAAAATGCCGGAGCTGTTAAGAGGTTTTATCTATTTGCTGCCGTTAACCCATACCAATCTGGCACTTAGGAGTGCCGGCGAGACTGCTGTACAGATGATGCTTCACGCCGGGGTACTGCTTGCATATTTCATTGTTTTATTTGTTCTGGAAGCCCGTGTTTGTAAAAATGTTGAATAATTATAGCAGTCAGGTTACGCCGGCTTCTGGTTGTATGGCTGCAACATCAGGATCAAAATTTTCGGAAATGGGAAAGGAGGCATTGTTATGAATCAAAATAATTATCCCTTTAGTGCGATAATTGGCCAGGAATTAATGAAGAAAGCCTTGATACTCAATGTGGTCAATCCAAAAATCGGTGGCGTGTTGATTAATGGCGAAAAAGGTACCGCTAAATCCACTGCGGTAAGAGCATTGTCGCCATTGATTGATAAAAAAATTGTAGAACTGCCTCTGTCTGTTTCAGAAGACCGACTAGTGGGGTCCATCGATATGGAAAAAACCTTAGCAAGCGGCTCGGTTCATTTTGAAGAAGGGGTGTTAAAAAAGGCCCACCAGAACATCTTGTATGTGGACGAGGTTAATTTGTTGCAGGACTATATCATCGATATTTTGTTGGATGTCAGTGCCAACGGGATGAACCGCATTGAACGGGAAGGTGTTTCCTTTAGCCATGAAAGCGATTTTATATTAGTGGGCACCATGAACCGGGAAGAAGGGGAACTGAGACCTCATTTTGCAGACCGCTTTGGGTTATTTGTGAATATCAAAGGGGAAGAAGACCCATTATCCCGGGTCCGGATACTTAAGCACAGACTTGAATATGAAGCCGATCCGCAAGGCTTCAGTCAAGCCTTTTCAGTCCGGGAAACGGAACTCAGAGAGCTGATTCAATCAGCCAAGAAACGCATGGAGCGTGTGAATGTCACTGCTGAAAATTTAGAGAAAATAATTTCGCTTTGCTTACAGGCCAATGTGGTGGGACACCGGGGCGATCTGGTGATGGAGCAAACCGCCAAAGCCATTGCCGCTTTAAAAGGCCGGGTTGAGATTACCGATCAGGATATTGAAGAAGCCGCATTTTTTGCATTGATGCATCGCAAAAGGGAACTGGAACCCCAGCCCCAGGAAGAAGAAAATTCGGAGTCCCAGGAAGAAGATCAGGAAGAGCAGGAAGAAAACCAGGAACCGGATAAAGAAGAGACGCCCTCTGAAGAAGAACCGCAAAATCCAGAACAACAGGAAGAACCGGAAAGTACTGAAGATAACCAGGAAGAACAGGAACAACAAAATAAACCGAATAAGCCGCAAACAGAAAGCTTTGCAATCGGCCAGGATTTCAAACTCAAGGACTTTGGTTATAAAGCTGACCGTAAGGTGAGAAGGGGGCAGGGGAAACGAACCAAAATCCGCAGTGCCTCAAAATCAGGGCGGTACGTTTTCACCACGATGCAGCGAAAAAACAAGGATCTGGCTCTGGATGCCACCATTCGCGCGGCGGCGCCCTTTCAACGCGAACGAAAATCCAATGGTATGGCCATTACTATTTATGAACAGGATATTCGAGAAAAGGTGAGACAGAAAAAAATTGCCAATCTCCTGGTTTTTGTGGTGGATGCCAGTGGATCTATGGGGGCCAATCAGCGGATGGTTGAAACAAAGGGCGCCATTATGTCTCTACTAAAGGACGCCTATGTAAAACGCGACAAAATCTGCCTGATTTCGTTTCGGGGTCAGGAAGCCCAGGTATTACTGCCGCCGACAAGAAGTGTGGAGCGGGGTTACAAACTGTTGGAAAGCCTGGAAATTGGCGGCAAGACACCGCTGAATGCGGGGCTCAGCAAAGGGGTCCAGGTCATTAAAACGGAACTTAAGAAAGCCCCGGATCTGATGCCGATGATGATCGTAATCACCGATGGTAAAGGAAATGTCAGTTTGGATGATGAAAAAAAGCCAAAGGCCGAACTCCTTGAAATCGGAGATAAAATCCGGGAATACAAACAGATCAATACCATGGTGATTGATATTGAAAAACAAGGCATGATGCGCTTTGGCATTGCCAAAGAGCTGGCAACAATGATGCAGTCCGAGTATCGGGCAATGGATGAGTTAAAAAGTGACAGCCTATTAAAAATGGTAGAAAGTATGAGGGTTCCATCGTGACACATTATTCGAAAAAAAATATAACCTATCCGTTTACCGCTATTATTGGCCAGGAAGCCATGAAACTGGGACTTATTTTAAATGTTATTGATCCTAAAATAGGCGGCGTTTTGGTATTTGGGGAAAAAGGAACAGGAAAATCAACGGCGGTTCGGGCAATCGCCAATTTATTGCCGGAAATCGATGTGGTAAAAGAATGTCCCTTTCACTGTAACCCCCGGGATCAGGGTTCTTTGTGCGAAAACTGTCGGACCAAAATCAATGATGGCGAAACATTATTGATTGGCAAAGATAAAATGCGAGTGGTTGACCTGCCCGTTTCGGCCACTGAAGACCGGGTGGTTGGGTCCCTGGACATCGAAGAAGCCATTCAACATGGCAAGAAGAAATTCGATTTAGGGGTACTGGCCCAGGCTAACCGGGGAATTTTATATGTGGATGAGATTAACTTACTGGATGACCACATTGTCGATTTATTATTGGATTCTGCAGCCATGGGCGTGAATACCGTGGAGCGCGAAGGCATATCCTTTTCCCATCCGGCGCAGTTTATTCTTGTCGGTACCATGAACCCCGAAGAAGGCGAATTGCGGCCCCAGCTGCTGGATCGCTTTGGCTTCAGTGTCGACATTAAAGGTATTAAAGATCCGGAAAAACGAATTGCTATTGTGAAGCGAAGAGGAGCCTTTGAAGCCGATCCCCATGGCTTTTTACATGAATATCATGATGCGGAAATGGAATTGAGTGATCGCATCGTCACGGCCCGGAACATGCTTCCCAGGGTGACCATTGATGATGAACTGCTGCTGATCAATGCCAAGATTGCCATTGCCCTGGAGGTCGACGGCCATCGCGGGGATTTGACGCTGATGAAAGGCGCACGGGCCATGGCTGCCTTTGAAGGTCATGAGCAGGTTGAAAAAGAAGATATCAGAAAAGTGGTTGAAATGGTGTTTCTCCACCGCCTGAAGTCATTGCCTTTTGAAACAACTAAAAAATTCAATATGGATAAGGTCAATGCCATTATTGATGAAACCGAATAGACTCCCAGGAAGGGAAGGAAAGGCAAGCAAATGAAAACCATTATTGCTATATTATGGCATAAATCAGCCAATCGCTTAGAAATGATCACGCCCTATATTAAAGACCGGGTAAATTTAAAAATATATTCAGCTGCACAATTAAGTGACGGCCGAGAAGATGTTGATGGCTTATACAAAGCCATGGACCAGGCCGATTTATTTCTTTTTAATGTGACCTCATCGGATTCAATCTGGAGCGAGGTTGAAGCGTATGCGGCAAAGAAAACAACACCCATCGTTTATGTGGGAGGGGAAGCCGCCAGTCATATCAAAAGCAAAGAATCGATGCGCCATTCGGCTGTCTGTAATCAGTATTACACCTATAGCGGCAAGGAAAACCTGGTTAATATGATTGATTATCTCAGCACTGAGGTTTTAGGAGAAAGCTATTCCTATAAAGAGCCCTTGTTTATTCCCTGGGAAGGTATTTTTCATCCCGATACCGAGGAAGTATTTACGAATCCCCAGGATTATTTCAAGTATCGAAAAAGATCGCCAAAGGGCGTCATCGGTGTTATTGCCTCACGGACCACCTGGTTAAACGAGGATATTGAGGTTGAAACAGAACTGATTAAGAAAATCGAAGCCCGGGGCTTCAGTGCTTTGCCCATTTACACCTATTCTTGGCCGGACGCTGAAATTGGGGCAAAAGGCGTCGAATATGCGGTGGAAAAATTCTGTTTTGATGATCAGGGCGAATCAGTGATTGATGCCATGATTCGCATGAGTGGTTTTTTTCTCCAAGCAGGAAATAGCTCTGCCAAATGCAAGCCAAGCAGTATTATGGAGCGCCTGAACTGCCCTATTGTCAAGCCTATCTGCTCCTCGCACATGACCATTGAAGAATGGCAAGAGAGTAAGGATGGCACGGTGGCAGACTTGCCCTGGAGCATTGCCCTTCCTGAGCTTGAAGGCGTCATTGAACCGATTTTTATCGGAGCCGAAGATAGAAGCACTGGGGTTGAACTGCGAAAACCGGTGAGCTCCCGGTGTGATAAACTGGTCAGCCGCTTGATTAAATGGATTGCTCTGGAGAAAAAACAGAACCAGGACAAAAAAGTTGTCTTTATTTTAAACAACAACCCTTGTACAGCAACAGAAGCTTCGGTGGGGGGCGGGGCAAACTTGGATACGCTGGAAAGTGTTGCCCGTATTTTAAAGACCATGAAAATCCAGGGGTATGACCTGGAAGACATTCCCGAGGATGGAGACGTTCTGATTAAAACCATTATGGCCCGGAAGGCCATTTCAGAATTTCGCTGGACCACGGTGAAAGAAATGGTTCACAAAGGCGGGGTTCTGGATTTTATCACCAGGGATCAATATGATGTGTGGTTTCAGGCATTAACCGACGATGCCCGGGAGAATATGGTAAAAGCCTGGGGCGAACCCTTTGGCGAAACCGAAGAAGGCCTTCCCCCGGCTATGGTTTATGAGGATAAAATGATCGTGACCGGGGTCAGTTATAAAAATGCCATTGTCTGTGTCCAACCCAAACGAGGTTGCAGCGGATCGAAGTGTGATGGAAAAGTCTGTAAGATTCTCCACGATCCCCATATTGCCCCAACCCATCAATACCTGGCAAGTTACCGGTATTTTGAGCATATCTATGAGGCAGATGTGATTATTCATGTCGGCACCCACGGCAATCTGGAATTTTTGCCCGGAAAAGCCACCGGGCTTTCAGACAGCTGCTTCCCGGATATTTGCATTGGCAACTTGCCGAATTTGTATATTTACAATGCCGATAATCCGCCGGAAGGAACGATTGCCAAAAGACGGGCGCTGGCAACCATCATCGATCATATGCAAACGGTTATGACCCAGGGAGATCTTTATGATGACCTGGAAGAATTGGACACGTTTTTGAAGCAGTACGACAAGGTTCGCGTATCAGATAAAACCCAGGCCCATTTGCTGGAACATCTGATTATTGAAGAGATTCAAAAGGCCAATCTGGAGAAAGAGATTGACCTAGCGGATTACCATAATCAATTTGATCTGGTTATCGATAAGGCCCATAAGATACTGACAACTGTTAAAACCACCCAGGTTCAGGATGGCATGCACATATTCGGCCAGCTTCCCATCGGGGATCGGCGAATTGACATGCTCAATGCCATTGTGCGGTTTGAAGGCATTGATCAGGCCTCGCTCCGGGGAACCGTATGTGAATTAATCGGGCTGGAGCTTAAAACCCTACTGACCCAGACCGAGGCTTTTTCTGAAAGGATTGGCAAAAATAACGGCGAAATTCTCTTTGATATGGATGGCATCAGCAAAAGTATCATTATCAAATTCCTAAATGATCATAGCATCACTGAAGAATTCTCATTGCCAAGACCTTATCAGATCAAAAATCCAGCGGTACTCATGGAAATCAATGCATTCAAAGAACGGATCATTGATATCAATAACAGGATTGACGAATCAAAAGAGATTGATGCCTTGCTGGCAGCCATGAACGGGAACTATGTCAAGCCCGGACCGGCAGGTATTATTACCCGAGGACGGGATGATATTCTGCCCACCGGACGAAATTTTTATACTTTGGATCCGGAAACCGTACCCACAAAAGCCGCCTGGGAAATCGGCAAGCGATTGGCCAACGCCGTTATTCAAAAGTTCTTTGATGAAGAGGGCCGTTATCCGGAAACCATGGCCATTTATTGGATGGCAGCTGATGTGATGTGGGCCGATGGTGAAGGCATGGCCCAGTTATTTTATATGCTGGGAGTAAAACCGAAATGGCTGGCAAATGGCAAGGTAAAAGGGATTGAAGTGATCCCTTTAAAAGAATTGGGACGACCGAGAATTGACATCACCGCAAAAATATCCGGTATTCTCAGGGATAATTTTCAGAACTGCGTTTTACTCCTGGATGAAGCCATTCAGACCGTTGCAAATTTAGCTGAAGAAGGTGATGAAAATTTCATTCGCAAGCACGTCCTGGAAACAACCGCCGAAAACCCGGACATCTCATGGGAATCTGCTACAACAAGAATTTTCGGGGTACAACCGGGCACCTATACTTCCGGGGTTAACCTGATGGTTTACGCCTCCGCCTGGGAAGACACAACCGATATTGCCGATTTGTTCACCTATTATAATGGTTATTCCTACAGCAAAGACAATTATGGGAAAAAGGCTTACATAGAACTTCAAAGCAGCTTAAAAACCGTTGATATTACCTATGACAAGGTGATGTCCGATGAGCATGACTTGTTGGGTTGCTGCTGTTATTTTGGCAATTACGGTGGGATGACCGCCGCCGCCAGGGAATTATCCAACAAAGACATTAAAACTTACTACGGGGATACAAGAGAAGTGACGAACGTCGAAATACGGACCTTATCCGAAGAGATTAACCGGGTGGTCCGAGGCAAACTGCTTAACCCGAAATGGATTGAAGGTCAGAAGCGCCATGGCTATAAAGGAGCAGGCGACATCAGCAAACGGGTTGGCCGGGTTTATGGCTGGGAAGCCACTACTGAAGAGGTGGACGACTGGATCTTTGATGACATCACCAAAACCTTTATTATCGATGCCGAAAACAGAGCATTTTTCAGGGAAAACAATCCTTGGGCTTTGGAAGAAATGTCACGGCGTTTACTTGAAGCATATCAAAGAGGTTTATGGAAACCAGCGGATGGAATGATTGAAGAAATCCAGGACTCTTATCTGGAACTGGAAGGATTTCTCGAAGAAAACATGGGCTCCGATGTGGGCGAATTTCAGGGTTCGGCCATTGAAATAATTAAAGCCGATGAATTTGAAGAGTATCGCAAAACGATGTCGCAGATTCATGAGAACAAAAGAAAAAAATAGAAAAGAGGAGAAAAGAAGCTATGGAAATGAATGGAAAGAAAATGTTGAAACGGTTATTGTGTTTAATTATGTTAGGGGCAATGGTCATAACCCTGGGAGCCTGTTCCACCACTGAGGCAGAAACAAAAAGTGACAGTGCCAAGGGAATCACCGTTACCGATACCATGGGCAGGGAAATAACCATTGAAAAACCACTGGAAAAAATTGTGACGTACAATTCCGGACTGAGTGAGGTATTAACATCTTTTGGTTCCGAAGCGACGATTATCGGCCGCGGCGATTCGGTGCCAAACCCAGTTCTCAACGTGGAAGTTCCCACAGTGGGAAAATGGAATGAACCTAATATTGAAGCAATTATGGAATTAAAACCGGATGCTGTTTTCACCTATGCCGCCAATATGACTGCGGACAATGAAACAATCCTAGAAAATGCCGGCATAAAATGCATTTATCTGGAATTAACCGATGTTTCAAAATCAACTGAGGAAGTCACGGCTCTGGGAAAATTATTTGGCAAAGAGGATAAGGCTGAAGCCTTTGTAAAATTCCATGATAAATACGAAGCAATCATTGAAAAGAAACTAAAGAATATTAAAGAAGAAGATCGCGCTACCATTTATTACGAAGGTTACACTGACTATAAATCTGTTAATAAAGAAGCCGGGGGACAAGCCTTAATTACTGCTGCCGGTGGAATTAATATTGCTGCGGACGAAACCGCCAAATATCCTGAGATCAGTGATGAATGGGTATTGGAAAGAAATCCTGATGCCATTGTGAAACTGGTTAGCAGCACTAAAAAAATTCTGGGGACCGATTTAACAGATCAAGGTGCTGTTACTAGTTTTTACAACACCTTGATTGCAAGACCGAGTTGGGGAAATTTACAGGCTGTAAAAGACGATAAAGTCATTCTCTTAAGTAGTGAAGTGGCCACAACGGCATTCGGCAGCATTGTTGGAGAACTATATATCGCAAAAACACTGTATCCCGAACAATTCAAAGATATTGATGTTCAGAAAGTTCATGAAGAATTGCAGAAAACCCTTTTTGGCACAGATTTAGTCGGAATTTTCGCTTATCCTTCAAAATAAGAGAGGGTTGGTTTATTATTTAAAAACTGAAATCCGGGAATGATCATTTAAAGGTGCTCAGCAAAATCAGTAAAGGTAATAGGTTCATGAAAAAATGAAGATGAGCAAAACAGAAAAAATAAAAATGGAAAAAAATATCGATCAGGCAAAACTGAACTACATGAACAAACGATCAAGAAAAATTTTGTTCATCTTACTTTTAGCCCTTGCTTTGGTTGTCACCGCAGTAATTTCCATTGCCATCGGTGCATCTTCAGTTAATTTAAAAACAGTGATCCAAGTTTTTGGCGATGTTTTTGTACATAATGAAAGCATTACCGATATGCAGCGGGATATTGTATTCAGCATTCGCGTGCCCAGGATTATCACTGCCATTCTGGTTGGCATGGCCTTGTCCAATGCGGGGTTATTAATGCAGGGGATTTTTCAAAATCCCCTGGTAAGTCCCTATACCCTGGGGGTATCAAATGGCGCCTCTTTTGGGGCATCGTTGGCGATTATCTTTGGTTCGAGCTTTGCGTTCCTGAATTTCGGAGAGTTTCTGCTGCCGGTTTTTGCATTCGCATTTTCCGTACTGACAATGATGATGGTGTACGGTGTTGCCAAAATGTCCAATAACACTTCGAGTACCCTGATACTGGCAGGGGTGGCCATCGGTTATTTGTTTTCGGCGTTGGTTTCGCTGATTAAATATGTCAGTGATGTTAAAGATCTGCCGGAACTTGTTTTCTGGACTATGGGAAGCCTTTCCGGAGTGCCCTGGGAAGGCATTGCGATTATTGCCGTTGCATTGGCAGGAAGTATTATCCTCATGATGGGCTTTGCCTGGGATCTTAATATTATGTCTGCAGGGGAAGAAACAGCAATCAGTATCGGCGTCAATTACAAAAGAATAAAAATGCTGTCTTTTGGAATTTCGACCCTATTAACGGCGGTTGCGGTTTCTTTTACCGGGGTTATTGGTTTTATTGGTTTGGTATCGCCCCATATAACGAAGATGCTCATTGGTAATGACTATCGCTATTCGGTGCCGGCATCATCACTAATCGGAGCGCTGTTACTATTAATAGCCGATACAATCGGGAGAAATATCATTGCCCCAACTCAGCTGCCGGTGGGGATTGTCACTTCAATGATCGGGGTTCCATTCTTCCTATATCTCATTGTAAGAAAGCGAGGAAAATAAAGTGGAACTGCATGTTGAAGATATGAAATTCGGATATACAAAGAAATCTTTAGTGGTGAAAGGTGTGAGCTTTTCAGCGCGATCAGGACAGTTGATTTCTTTGATTGGACCCAATGGGTCAGGAAAAACAACCATTGTTAAATGCATTAATAAAATTTTAAAACCCCAAAGCGGGACAGTATCGCTGGATGGAAAAAATGTTCAGAAAATGCAGCCATTTGAAATGGCCCAATGCATAAGCTATGTACCGCAATTTACCAACAGCTATATTAGCGGGTCAGTCATGGATATTGTGATGATGGGAAGAAGACCCTATATCAAATGGAAAATTTCCGAGGAAGACATTGAAATTGTGCTATCGATTTTACAGGAACTTGAACTTGATCATTTGGCACACGAACAATTCCAGGAATTGTCCGGTGGTCAGAAGCAGAAGATACTAATTGCAAGGGCGTTGGCGCAAAAGCCGGAGCTGTATTTATTTGATGAACCGATTAGTTTTTTGGATATTAAGAATCAGATCGATATTATGGAACTTGCCAGAAATATGGTTGTCAAAGAGAAAAAAGCGGTCATTATGGTGGTCCATGATTTAAACATGGCGATGCGTTATTCGGATCAGGTTATTCTTTTGAAATCAGGAGAGGTTGAAGCTTCGGGTTTGCCAAAGTCGGTTTTGAATAAAAAGCATATACGAACTGTTTATGGTGTTGACATAAAAATAATAGAAGATGAATTTATAACACCGATTTATGAACCATGTGTTAATTAAAACAAACCATATTTGAAATTGTGCTATTTTAAATCGACCGATTCACTTGAAGTTTTGTCTAATTAAATAAAAACAATATTGCCATGAAGGTATGAATACGAATATATGAAAAATTCATGGCATTTTTTGTCAGTAAAATCATTCAAAGTTGAAATGATAAGGGAAAACATATGATTAAGTACATAAGCAAGAAAATTTTATATGCATTTTTAGTGTTATTAGGTGTATCAATATTGACTTTTATGATGGGGCGGATTGCACCGGGAGATCCGGTGGATACGCTGCTTTCAAACTCACAAAATCCTACCTTGGAAGAACGACAAGAAGCAGAAGAATATCTGGGATTAAACCAGCCCTGGACGGTGCAGTATTTTAATTGGACGGCAGATATTATAAAGGGCGATTTTGGAAATTCATATAAAACAAATCAACCGGTTCTGCATGAATTTATGGTTCGCCTGCCGTCGACCTTGCTGTTAACATGCGGAGCAACAATTGTTATGCTGTTAATCGGTTTTCCACTTGGAATCGCGTCAGCCCTTAAAAAGGGAAAAATATTGGATGTCGGCATTTCTTTGTGCAATACAATTGCCATATCGATCCCTTCGTTTTGCCTGGGAATTTTGCTGATTCTGGTATTTGGAGTAAATCTGAAGATATTGCCTGTTATGGGAATGGGCGGTTTCAAACATCTTGTTTTGCCCTCGCTATCAATTGGCATCATAGCAGGGGCGGGATTAGCCCGACTCATACGGATTCAAATGCTGTCAGTAATTAAAATGAATCATGTCACCGCGGCAAAAGTTTTCGGCGTCAGTAACTATCGTATTGTCAAGAATCATATGCTAAAGAATGCCCTGCCGCCGATTATAACATCAATAGGATTAATGATCGGGGGATTATTGGGCGGTTCAGCGATTATTGAGACACTTTTTGCATGGCCGGGTGCGGGCGGGTTTCTGGTTGATGCAATTTATGGGCGAGATTATCCTGTGATACAAGCTTATGCACTGATAATGGCCGGTATTTACATGCTGATTAATATTCTGGTGGATTTTATCTATGGCATTTTAATACCAACGAAATGGTTAAGTGGAGATAAAAATGAAAACAAAAAAGATACAGTTGATAGTCGGGATTCTGTTGGCCTCAATCATGATCGTTCTGGCGATATTTGCACCGATTCTGGCACCGAATGACCCAAACAAAATCGATGTAATGAATAGCTTGAACCAGTCATCAAGCGAATTCCCTTTAGGCACGGATCAGCTGGGACGGTGTATTTTCTCGCGATTATTATACGGGGCAAGAACATCATTAACGGTTACAGCTATGGTTCTGGTTGTCACCATAACCATAGGCACCCTAGTCGGGACCCTATCTGGAATTTTTTCTGACCGGCTTATTGATAAACTGTTTACAGCATTGTGTGAGGTATTGCTTGCATTCCCCGGAATTCTCTTCGCGCTTGTCATTGCGGGAATGCTCGGACCGGGAGTGCTGAATATTATGATTGCCATTGCCATTGTTTCATGGGCAAAGTATGCTCGGGTGATACGTGGGCTGGTCATCGGGACAAAAAATGCAGATTATGTTAAAGCTGCCAGAGTAGCTGGAACCAATCATTTACATATGATAACCTGGCATATCCTGCCGAATATAAAAAACACCATTGGTACGTTAATCGTAACGGATATTGGATCAACGATTCTGACAATTTCAGGTTTATCTTTTATTGGATTGGGAGCTCAGGCCTCCGAGGCAGAGTGGGGAATGATGATTAATGAGGCGCGAATGTATATTATAAAATCACCGCAAATGATTTTATATCCCATTGTCACCATTATTATTGTTGTACTGGCGTTTAATCTGATTGGAGATGCACTGGCTTCAAATGAGGAACTGGAGGGTTTATAAAATGAGTTTACTGGAAGTGAAGAATCTTTCCATATCCTATAAAATTGATGATGTATCCTATGTTGCTGTTTCGGAGGTGAACTTTGTTTTGGAAGAAGGCCAGGTGCTGGGAATTGCCGGGGCGAGCGGCTCCGGTAAAAGCACAATCGCAAAGGGGATTCTTGGTATCCTGCCGGATAATGCCTTGATTGAAGGCGAAATTATTTTTCAGGGGAAAAATTTATTGGCATTTAATCGGAAAGAAATGGAAAAAATAAGAGGAAGGGAAATTTCCATGGTCTTTCAGGATCCCTCAACCGCATTAAACCCGGTGAGAATTATTAAACGCCAATTTTACGATATTCTGGCAAGGGTCGCAAAGGATAAGGCTGTTTTAGATAAAATGATAGTAAGTAAACTGGAATCTGTACACCTTGAAGATGCTTTGGAAGTGATGAACAAATACCCCCATGAACTAAGCGGCGGGATGAAACAACGGATTGTTATCGCAGCAGCCCTTTGTCTTTCGCCACGAATATTAATAGCAGACGAGCCAACATCGGCAATTGATGCGTCAATAAAGAAGCAAATCATTTTGGAATTAAAAGGATTAAAAATCAGTGAAAATCTCTCAATGATTTATATCTCTCATAATCTTGCGGAGTTAAAAAGCATTTGTGATGAAATCATTGTTATGAAAGACAGTAAAATTATCGAACAAAATGCAACAGCAGCGCTTTTTAATTGCCCTAAAGAGCCATATACCATTGAATTGATTGACGCGGTTGTTTAAGAATGGAGGGTAGTAACAATGGAAGCATTGGTTAAAATGAATAAAGTAACCAAGATATATAAAAAAACGAATCCGGGATTACGTAAAAACAGCGTGAATAATATCGCGGTGGATGACATCAGCTTTGCCATAGCTAGAGGAGAAATTTTTGGTTTGATTGGCGAAAGTGGTTGCGGAAAAACAACACTGGTAAATCTTATGCTCGGTTTAATCAAACCGGATAGAGGTGAAATTGTTATTGATACGGTTGACATCACCAAACTGAAATCAAACCGAGAGTTTTTACCGATAAGAAAACGTATGCAGGCGGTATTTCAGAATAGCAGTTCTTCACTTAATCCCCAAATGACGTTGAAGAAAATAATTACAGAACCGCTAAAAAACTTTCATCTTCCGGAACAGGGTGTCGCTGAAGAATTATTGGAAGACGTCGGTCTGTCCGCATCCTGGATCTTACGCAAACCGGCTCAATTAAGTGGCGGACAGCGTCAACGGGTTTCCATCGCCCGGGCTCTGGCATTAAAACCGGATTTTATTATATTGGATGAGGCCACATCGAATCTCGATGTTATTACATCGAAGCAGATTATTGATTTATTAAAAAAACTGAATGATAAATACAAGATGATGATGCTGTTTATTTCTCATGATATTGGAGTTGTGGATGATTTTTGCCATCGAAAGGCAATCATGAAAAACGGGGAAATTCTGGAAATTGTAAAACAATTCGGGCCGCCGGAAAACCATCATCCATACACCCAAAAGTTGCTGCAGGCAAGATTACATATCTAAGAAAGTAGTTCTTAAATTGGGCCGGGAATGGGTCTTAATTTCAGATAGATCATTTTGAAGGAGGAAGAAATGAAGAGAAAAGTATTAAGTGTGGTTATTGTGGTGTTGTCGGTTTTGCTGCTGTTTACAGGGTGCTCCGCATCTGCCAAAACAGGATCCGATGAGCCCAAGGATTTAATTATCGGCGCGGGGCGAACATTCTGGTTGGGTGAGGGTTCAAACGTCTATGTACATGGGAGCAGTAATGTCTGGGAGTCTTTAGTCCGTTTTGATAACGAAATGAATCCGATAATGTGTCTGGCTGAATCCATGTCACCATCAGATGACGGATTGACATGGACAATCAAGTTGAAGAAGGATATTAAATTTCATGATGGCAGCACATTAAATTCAGAGGTGGCAATTTTAAATCTGGACCGATTGTATCATTTCAACACGGTTAAGAAAGCTTATGATCCAGCTTATGAGTCGGTGGGAGAGTTTGGGAAAATTACGAATATGAGTGTCGTGGATGATCATACATTTACGGTTACCCATGCAGAACCAATACCGGATTTTATTGAACGTCTGGTTTATGAAAATGGAGCAATGTTTGCACCGAGTTCATTTAATGAAAATAAAGCAATTGTATTTCCTTATGGGACAGGTCCGTATAAATACAAAGAATACAACGAACAAACTCAAGTTCTTTATTTAGAAAAATTTGCGGACTATCATTTGGGCGAACCAAAATTGGATACCGTGGAATTTAAAAATATAGCGGATCCCACAACTCGACTTGCCGCCTTGCAAAGCGGAGAAATTGATGTCATATCCGATGTTGGCGGAATTTTGCCTCAACAGGCAGCACAAATCGAAAGCGATTCAAATTTAGTGTTAGAAGAGCAATTGGTGAGTACCGTACATTATTACTTTATGAATACAAGCGAAGGCAAGGTATTTAGTAATGAGAAGCTGCGGGATGCATTAAGCTTAAGCATCGATCGAAATACCATTGTCAATAAAATTCTGCTTGGCTATGGTAAACCTTCAATGAGCGTATTAAGCTCAGCAACAAAAGACTGGACCGTTGACTGTAAATATGAATTTAATATTGAAGAAGCAAAAAAATTAAAAACAGAGGCAGTTGGTGGTGAAATTCCAACCCCAATCATTCTGTTGAATTCATCCCTACTTGGCAGGTGGCCTTATCAGGACATCGCCATTGCGATTCAGGCGCAGCTAAAAGAGGTTGGGATTGATGCTACGATCGAAACAGTGGATTCGGCAACCTGGTCTCAGCGGTTAAAAGAAGGGACTTATGATATTGCACCGCAACCATTCACGGTGTCTTCCGGAGAACCGAATTTCTTCTTTGTCCGAAATGCCCTCAGCACCGGCTCCAATAATGTTTCCAGAAATTATGGGATCAATGATGCTGACCTTGATGGATTAATTCAAAAAGTTGCAATAGAGCCAAACGAGAAAAAAAGGAAGGACTATTACAGCCAAATTCAAAAACTGGTCAGTGATAAAAATTACATTATTCCAATTTGGGATGATATAACCTTGTATGCCACAAATAAAAAGGTGAAGAATTATGCATTAGATGTAACGTTCAGACCTGACTTATATGTTGTCGATATTCAGGAATAATTTGGAGAAAATACTATTTAGTATAAGTACTGATTTTTTATAATTAAAAAACCAACCAATTAAAAAAGTCGCTGACCTGCTTTATAAATCTGGTCAGTGACTTTTTCAGTGGGACACGGGGACATTATTATAAATGGCTCATAAGAAGGATGAGACCTTATTTTCTTTCTTGACAAAGGCTTTAAATGCAGATATAATGTGTTCAGTTAAATATGATTAAATAATAAGCCAGTGAGGCATTTACTCGTTGAAATGAGTTGTGTTTGCTGACTTTTTTTGTTTAAAAATTTGTTGGAGGTATTGTTATGAATCATTCTCACATTAAAAATCTTGTTGGTACAGGTCTCTGTATGGCCCTGGGGTTATTGCTGCCACAGTTCTTTCATGCAATCGGAGCAGGATCTGTGTTTTTACCGATGCATATTCCGGTTATTCTATGCGGCCTTTGTTTTGGCTGGCAATATGGTTTGGTCTGTGGTGTTGTGACACCGCTGATGTCCTCAGTTTTAACCGGGATGCCGCCGATCTTTCCGGTGGGTTTAACCATGATGTTTGAACTGGCGGCCTATGGAGCTTTAGCGGGTCTGCTGTACCGAAAAATCAATTTGAATGTTTATGTTGCATTAATCGTTTCAATGCTTGGAGGCCGCATTGTTTCAGGTATTGCATCAACTATTTTTTATGGTGTGGCGGGAAAAGAATACGGTTTTCAAATCTTTCTAGCAGGTGCTTTTGTGACAGCATTGCCTGGTATTATTTTGCAAATTATCATTATTCCACTGATGGTCATTGCTTTGGAAAAAAGCCGAGTTATCGCGCAACCGGTAAGATTAAGTGCATAGGAGAACAAAATGAAGCATTCACATTCCACCAAAGAATATTTTGACAGTATTGCGAGCAAATGGGATACCATGTGTCATCACAATCCAGAAAAAATAACGGCGATTCTGACCCTGGCGAATATAAAAAGCAACAGTCGTATTCTGGACATTGCCACCGGAACAGGTATACTGGTCCCTCATTTGCTGAAGCACGAGCCAGATGAAATTGTTGCCATCGACTTATCAGAACTGATGATTGCCCAAGCGCGGAAAAATCATATCGACCCCAGGGTTCGATTTCAATCAGCCAATTTTTATGAGTTTGAACAGACCGGTTTTGACTTTGCCATTGCTTACAGCGCATATCCTCACTTTTCTGATAAAGAGGCGTTTGCCCGGAAGCTTTCTGACAGTCTGAATCCCAATGGTCGTTTTATGATTGCCCATAGCGAAAGCAAGGAAACCATTAACGGGAGGCATTCCGGAGATGAAGTGCGTAAAGTCTCTTCGTCACTCAAGGAAGCGGCAACCGAATCCAGTTATTTTAAAGCGGCCTTCGACATTGACATTCTTGTTGATACGGATGAACTTTATATTATTTCTGGAATAAAGAGATAAATGAATAAACGGATGAATCAAAAACCAGCAGCAATGAAAGTTGAGGTTGGTTTTTTTAGTGCTGAATAATCAAGATACAAGAGAATTTGAAAGCTGGGGAGGCGAGAAATAATGGCGAATATAAACTACTGGTTTGTTGGTGCAAATTATAATTATGGCGATCAGACATCGCGGTTTTTAGAAGAAAGTATTTGGGAAAATGGCTATTCGTATAAATATGATGACCTGGTCAAATCAATACAACCTGGGGATCGAATTGCTATTAAAAGAAAAAGTAATCGAAAAAAGAACCTACCCTTTGATTCCCATGGCAAACTTGTATCCGTCATGAAAGTTAAAGCCACTGGCATTGTTACAGGAAATGATGGCGATGGTA
Organism: Acetobacterium bakii; assembly: GCF_001263355.1. Classification (GTDB taxonomy): domain Bacteria; phylum Bacillota; class Clostridia; order Eubacteriales; family Eubacteriaceae; genus Acetobacterium; species Acetobacterium bakii. The sequence goes on along the minus strand of NZ_LGYO01000034.1, from coordinate 60,401 downwards.
AAACGATCCATGTTCAATGGATAAAAGATGAGGAACCCAGAGAATGGTATTTTTTCACCCATATTAAGAACATTTGGAAGGTTGAACGCGATACAGACAATTGGATGAACAATGCACTCATTGAATTTGCCTTTTATGGTAAACCACAGGATATTAATCGATTTAAAAATGATCCGGATTGGAAAGAACGTTATACGGCAAAGCAAAAGATTTCGTATAAGAGTGAGATTATTGCTGCATTAACAGCGTTGGGAGGGGAAGCTCAATTAGAATGCATACAAGAAGAAATCCAGAAGAGAAACAAATTAAAGGCCATTCATAACGATCCGGACTGGTACGCATTGGTGAGAGGCACCCTGCAATGGCATAGCAGCGATTCCAGGTCTTTTAGACAGGAGGAGGATCTGTTCTACAGAAAATCATTTTCCAGTGGCATTTGGGGTCTTCGGGAAAACACGCATGGAAAAATTAAAGAGTTGTATTCAAAGGCGCAGTTTCTTTCCGATATTTATATGAGTGCTTCAAAATATGATGAAATCGTGGTGCTGCTAAAAAGAAAGCGAGCGATAATAATAAAAAGTATACCTGGGAGAGATGAAAATTTTCTTGGGAAAAAGCTGGCATTTTCACTTTTGAAAGAAAAAGATGAAAGCAAAGTTTTGATGATCCAGTGTGATCAGATCATGGCTTCGGAAGACTTTATACTCGGTTATCAGCAAACGGAAGAAGGAAAATTCAATTTAAAGACTAGCGCATTTGTCGATTTTTGCAAAAGCGCCATTGAAGACAGCGACCATGAATATTATCTTGTTATTGATGAAATCAATTGTGGTAATTTAAGTAAAATTATTGCTGAACTATTGCTTTTGATTGAAGGAATGAAACGCGGCACCTTTTATAAAAAAAGAAATTTGGATTTTGATAAGGATTTCTTTATTCCAGAAAATCTATATATTATCAGTACAATAAATACAACAAAGACTTCTTTTTTGTTTATCGAAAACACTTTGCGACGAAGGTTTGACTTTGTTGAAATTGAACCAGACAGTTTAATTGTCTAGCAGATGGATGAGGGATTCAAATCGGATTCCTCCCAAAAGACATCAGGTTACGATTATTTATTAGCTTTTTTGTTTCAGTTGTTGTTTTTAGTGTTACACTTTATTTTTAGATCAAATAATATTGATAAAAGATATTGCGATTCCAAATTTTTGATGATATAATTTGTAGCATATTAATTACATTTAGGAAAAATTTTCATTTAAAAACAATTAATCGATTCAATAGAATCAAAACAAAGCTTTTCTGGTAATTAAAAAAGCGTTCGTTGACAATTTAGCTAAATTATAAAGACTGCCGGGAATCAGGGGCTTCAGATTAAATGATTCTATTAGGCTTGGTAAACAGAAGAAGCGACCTTGTCGTTGTTTACCTAAGAGGAATGTGGGTGAAACTCCCGAACAGATGCGCTACCGTAATTGCTTGAAAAGGCATAAGTCGGGAACTTATTTTTTATAGACCGACATAGTCCTTCGCAAATGAGGATTCATGTCAAGCAAAGTTCTACAGCATATTCTGGAACTTCTGTTAAAAGTCATTTTTTGACTTTGATAGGGGTTCTTTTTTTATTTTTGAAATAAGGAGGAGAAATAAATGGGGATACTTAAAGTGATAAAGCAACGATGCCAAAACTGCAATGAATACTTTGTTGCAACTGGATGTGCAGTTTGTAATGGGACATTGGATATTGATTTAAAAGAAAAATTTCAAAACAGCAGTATGTTTGACTTCAAATGTCCACATTGCGGACACACGTTTAGAAGTATTTATTCAATGCAATACAGAGATGCAGAAAAAGAATACATGATCTTACTGGACTGTGGAGATATTGATAAAGAGAAAATTATAAAAGAAGTATTGACCGATTTTCCCAATTATCGAATCCGGGTTGTTTCGGATCCCATTGCTATGTTGGAAAAAATACATATTTTTGGAGCGGATCTCAATGATAAAATTATCACATATTTGGATCATTGCATTTTTCAGGATATTACGAATGGACGGGCTTATAAAAAGTTGCCCCTGGTAATTACTAAAATATTTTTTGATTCGTGTGATTTAAAATCGGGATTAATTAATTTTGAGGCTATAAGTGATTCAACAAAGCCAATTTTTGTTTCGGAGTCGTTTAAGAAATACGAATATTTTTTGCAGCATCCTATTTATTATGAACAATTTAAAGAACTCGATGGAGAGTATAATATCGATGATAATTGGGCAGAGAAAATTTCGACACTGCGAAAGCAGTTTAGGGAAAATCGAAACAGGGTAACTAAGCGTGTTTGCTGCTGACATTGCTTATGGTAGCAATAAATACTAAAGCATATTAGAAGCGTGCTTTTAGATGTGGTGTAAAGTATGGATGATATGAAAATGGAGAAAAGGCAAAATGGAAAATTATAGCAAGACGGTTGGAAAACCTCAAACACTGGTGTGGCACGCTAATCAGAATACGGAGCAGAAACAAATCTTCGGTTCTATTGAAGCAAAAAAGATCAAAAGCAAACAAATTGAGGTAAAGGCGCCATTTAATAAAATTGGATTCGGAGCATTTAGAAACATCACAAAGGTTAAGCGGATTATTCTGGCGGATACCGTGGACTACATTGGTAATGAGGCCTTCCGAGGCTGTACTATGCTGAATACCATCGAAATGCCCAACCGATTGTGGAGAATTGGTAAAGGTGCGTTTTATGAATGCTTGCGATTGAAATTTTTGGAGATTCCCTTTAAAGTGAAGCGTGTGGAAGAGAAAACTTTTAAAAAGTGTCGGTCATTAAATAACATTATATTGCATAATGGCATCGAATATATTGGCGACAGTGCATTTTTAGAATGTGAAGCGCTGGATAAAATTCAAGTACCGGAAAAAGTGGAAGAAATTAATTTCAGGGTATTTTATGGCTGTAAGAATCTTATCGAAGTAAAATTGCCCAGAGGATTAAAAAAAGTTGGACGTGAAGCATTTTGCAACTGTGGATTTTCAACAATTGAATTAAATGAGAATTTGGAGGTGATTGATGAAAGCGCCTTTTTAAAGTGTAAAAACTTGACTGAAATTGAAATTCCAAGAAGCGTAAAGCGCATCGAAAAATGGGCTTTTCATGGGTGTCCAAAGCTTGTAAAAGTAGTGTTTAGTCATGATCCCGAATATTTAGGCGATTGGATTTTCAATCGGAATAATGTTATCGTGCATTGTAAACAAGGATCACGGGTTGATCAGTACTGTCAAGAATTTGAATACGGATCAAAGTATGTATAAATTGAATTGAAATGATTTGACGCCTTATATTTTTCAAGTTAGGAAGTAGGATGAGGGCTAATGGAAAGTAGAATAGAATACCTTGGCGACCAAAAGGCAAGGATAAAGACGCTTGATAAAAGAAATGTTAAACCTTATGTTCAGGGTAAAATGAAAATTAAAGAGGATTATCAGGTAATCGGACCAGGAGCCTTTGAAAACAAGACAAGCCTTAAAAAATTAATTTTGCCTGAAGGGTTAATAAAGATCGATAAAAGCGCGTTCAAAGGGTGTGCCTCGCTCCGAATGCTTGGGATGCCAAGTACTGTGAAAGAGATAGGAGAAGCCGTTTGTATGGGGTGCACCAATCTTTTAATGATTAAAATTCCAAGCGGATTAAAGGAAATTCCATCAAGGGCTTTTAAAAACTGTTTGTCTCTGCGTCAAATTGAGATGTCAAAAGACAGTCAACTGAAAACAATTGGTGAAAGTGCTTTTGAAAGTTGTGAACATTTAGAATCAATTATCCTTTCGTCCATGATTAAGCGAATCGAGAAACGAGCTTTTTATCGCTCAAAAAGCCTTAGGCATTTTCAATTTCCGGAAAATCTTAAATATATTGGCAAAGAAGCATTCTACTTTTCTGGTTTAGAAGGAAAACTTGTTATTCCGGATTGTGTGAGTGAAATAGGCGAAGGGGCATTTTATCGATGTAAAAATCTTACTGAAGTTGATATCCCCAGCAGTGTTAAACACATGGGGAAATGGGTTTTTCACGGTTGTGCCAAACTTAAATATATCAACATTTTTCACGATCTGGATAGCGTAGGTGATTGGATTATAAATAAAAATGATACTATTATACGATGCCAAAAAGGCTCGATGATTGATGATTATTGTCGCGAATATGAATTTAGAACAGAGTATGTATGAAGAGCCGGAAACAGACTGTCGCTATAATACCAACATATGAAACCGATTATTTTAGTTGACAGAGAGAAATAATTATGAGAGAATAAAATTAATTAAATACATGTATATACAATCAACATATAACCTTGTATGAAACAAGGCTTGCATTTTGAAAATGTTATGAAAATGTATGAAACTATTATCTAATCAATAACCTTGTGTCTGAAGACTCACTTTTGTGGGTCTTTTATTTTTTGTAAAATTAAAGGAGAAAAATGAAATGAATGAACAATTATGGAAAAAGTCGGTAGAATTCCACGGACATCATTGTCCCGGTTTGGCCATTGGTGTACGCGCTTCCCAGGAAGCCATTAAGGCACTTAATATTGAATTTTCTGAGGATGAAGATGTTGTTTGCATCACTGAAAATGATGCCTGCGGAGTGGATGGGGTTCAGGTGATTCTGGGATGCAGCGCTGGTAAGGGTAACCTGATTTTTAGAAATCGAGGAAAACAGGCTTTTTCATTCTTCAACCGAAAAACAGGGGAAAGTCTGCGGTTGGTTTTAAAAGCCCTGCCGGAAATGGAACGGGATGAAATGGAAGCTTATATTCTTCACGAACCCGATGCCAATAATGTTTTTGACTTCAAAAAACCGAATTATGAGCTTCCAGAAAGAGCACGGATTTTTCAGAGTGTTATCTGTGAGGTATGCGGAGAAAAAACCGCTGAGCACATGATCCGGCTTGAAAATGGAAAAAAATGCTGTGTGGATTGTTCAAGTCCCTATACCCGAGGATTCTAAACATTTACTCAAAAGGTTTTAACGAAAGAAATGCGTGAAGGAACACTCAAAAATTTTAAGATTTAAAAATTTGGGGAGGAAAAAATAGGTTGAAATTAGAAGAAATTAAAAAGAAATGGAATTACCAGGAAAGAGATGTTGATGCAAGTGTGGAGATGTGGGATTCCATGGCCGAGCAATTCGGAGACTTTGAAATCCCTACAATAGAAGACAGCTTTTTAATGCAGTTGATTGCGGAAAAAAACCTGATCAATAAAGATGGTTCTGTCCTCGATGTGGGCTGTGGCGCAGGTAAATTTTCATTTGCACTTGCAGATGAGTGCAAGCACGTAACCGGACTTGATCTTTCACCTAAAATGATTGAAAAAGCAACTGAAAAGAAAACTGAACTGGAAAAAGAAAATGTCGATTTTTTTGTAAATGACTGGCATGCTTCGGATCTTGAGAGCCTGGGATACAAAGGTAAATTTGATTTAGTTATTGCAAATATGACTCCGGCAGTCAGAAATACCCAGACCTTTTTAAAGCTGAACGAAGCCAGCAGAGGTTACTGTGTTTTAACAAAGCCGATCAAACGGGTTGATCCGGTATCTGATGCCATCCGGGAAATGCTGGGCATTGGTGAGAAAAAAGAGACTGCAGATATGGAAGTCCTATATGCATTGGAAATTTTATGGCTGCAGGGCATGCTGCCGGAAATACATTATGAGGAGCAAGTCTGGGATATGAAAAAACCCATTGAGGCTGCTTATAAGCTCTATGCCAATCGGATGAAATCATACCGCGAATTAACCCCGGAAGAAGAAAATAAAATCAGAGACTATTTAGTTTCAATTTCTGTGGATGGGCTTGTCGAAGAGAAGGTTGATACGACCATTACCACCATTTGCTGGAAGGCATAAAAAGCAGTTCAGAACGAGATGTTTTGAAAAAGTAAAATTTAATATGTGTGAAAAACAGGAGAATGAAATGAAAAAAGTATTAGCGGTATTGTTGAGTTTAATGATGGTGGTAACTTTCGCAGCATGCAGCAACACCCAGGCAAAAAGCAGTGAAAGTGCAACGACCACAAAAGTAATTACAGATAGTCTGGGGCGACAGGTGGAAGTGCCCACCCAAATCGACAGTGTGGGTTCGCTTGGCGTGATGCGCCTGTTAACCTATATGGATGCGGAAAGCCTGGTAACCGGAGCAACGGACATGGATAATGTTCAGGAATTAACCCGTCCCTATACCCTGGTGAATCCGAATTTTGCAGCATTAAAACAAATTGGTCAGGGTGGCGCCGGGGGAATTGTACCTTTTGACGAAGAGATTACCAAGCTGGCTCCAGATGTTATTTTTGTTGTTTCCGATTATGCCCAGGCAGACGAATTATCCGCAAAAACAGGGATTCCAGTAGTAGCAATTGCCAATCCTGGTCTATTTGACGGGAAAATGAGTGCCTCTATGGATATTATCGGAGAAGTTCTTGGAAAACAAGACCGGGCAAAAGAAGTGAACGCATTTATGGATGCCGCTCAAAAGGACTTAAATGATCGGACAAAAGACATTGCGCAAGCAAGCAAACCCACTGTTTATAATGGCGCATTGAATTTTAAAGGAAAACACGGATTTGATGGAACCAGTGCAAAATATGGCCCATTTGTGGCAATTAACGCCAACAATGTCGTTGATCAAACTGGTCAGAGCGGCGCCTTTATTATTGATTTAGAACAAGTGCTGGCCTGGAATCCGGATATTATTTTTCTGAATCCGGAAAATATGGATCTTGTAAATGAACAAAATGTACAGAATCCGGATTATTTTACGGCATTTAAAGCTGTGAACAGCGGTAAAGTGTATTCACAATTAGCGTACAATAATAATTATACCAACATCGAAATTGCTTTGGCCGATGCGTATTATGCAGGGACAATTATTTATCCGGAAAAATTTAAAGATATCAACATAGAAAAGAAAACCAATGAAATTTTTAAATTTTTACTTGGTGAAGAACTTTATTCAAAATATGTGGCAGTCGGGCAAGGCTTTGGGCCATTGACCATTGGCAAATAAAAAACTATGAATAAAAAAAAGACAGCTTGCGGAGGAAATTATGATCAATATGTACGCCGTAAAGCTTTAATCATAGTTGCTCTGGTGGTGATGACGTTTATGACAGCTATTTTTGCCATATGTGCGGGTTCAGCTGATATTCCTGTCAGCGAAGTCTTAAAGGCGTTATTTGGATTAGGGGCAGCAAAAAATGTTATGGTAACAGTAAATATCCGACTGCCCCGGATTTTAATGGCCATTGTTTCTGGGTTCGGTTTAGCATCGGCAGGCTGCGTTATGCAGGGTGTTCTTAAAAATCCGCTGGCATCGGCATCAACGTTGGGTATTTCCCAGGGGGCTTCATTTGGGGCTGCCATTGCCATTGTCTTTTTAGGAGGAGGCACCATCATGGGGAATAATGCTGATGCAGTGACGATTAATAACCCCTATTTAACAAGCTTTTGCGCGTTTGCCGCATCGATGCTGGTAACCCTTATTATTCTGGGTTTGTCAAAGGCACGCAAAGCCTCACCGGAAACAATGATTCTGGCTGGTGTTGCCCTCAGCTCTCTATTTGCCGGAGCGACGGCATTGCTGCAGTATCTTTCGACTGATGTAGAAATGGCGGCCATCGTTTTTTGGACCTTTGGTGATTTGGGACGGGCCAGTATGAAAAGTATTGGTGTGGCTGCCCTTGTTGCCGGGGGGTCATTTATTTACTTTATGTTCAATCGTTGGAATTATAATGCGTTGGAATGTGGAGAACATACCGCAACAGGACTCGGTGTTAATGTTTCCCGGGTGCGTCTGGTGGGAATGACCTTTGCTTCACTGACGGCCGCAACCATTGTTTCTTTTGTGGGGATCATTAATTTTGTTGGTTTGATAGCACCTCATATCATGCGCCGCTTCGTCGGAAATGATTATCGATTTTTATTACCTGCTTCAGCCCTAATGGGCGCGATGGTGCTGTTAATCAGTGATACCTTTGCCAGATTGATTCTTTCACCGGTTATACTGCCTATTGGTGCCATTACCTCATTTCTGGGCGCCCCGTTATTCTTGTATCTCATATTTAAAGGAGTTGGTCGTAATGCTGAAAATTGATGCTTTGGAATTTGGTTATCGGGCAGGCGGAAAAATTCTGGACGATATTAAATTTGATGTTTCAAATGGAGAATGCGTTGCTATTTTAGGTAATAATGGTGCAGGAAAAAGCACTATGTTAAAGTGCCTGAATAAGATTATTTCACCTCAGAGGGGAAGGGTTGTTATTGACGACGTTGATATTCTTAAACTGAATCGCCTGGAAATAGCCAAGAATACAGCCTATGTTGCCCAAAAGAACGAAGGAAATCAGATTACGGTTTTTGATGCCATTTTATTGGGAAGAAAGCCATATATAAAATTGGCTCCCAAAAAAGAAGATTTCGATATTGTGGAAAACATCATCGCCAGTTTGAATTTAGAAACACTATCATTAAGATACATTGACGAATTAAGCGGCGGGGAATTACAAAAGGTAATGATTGCAAGAGCCCTGGCCCAGGAACCAAAAGTATTGCTTCTTGATGAACCGACCAGTTCCCTTGATCTAAAAAATCAATTGGAAGTATTAAAACTGATCCAGAATATCACCAAAGAAAAACAAATTGCGGTGGTGATTGTAATTCATGATTTAAATATGGCATTACGCTACTGTGATCGTTTTCTTTTCTTAAAAGACAATGCCATTTACTGTTATGGAGACGTTGATGTGATGACATCCGAGAATATTGGAGCAGTTTATCAGGTTTCAGTGGCGGTTGAAAAATATAAAAATCAACGCATTGTGATTCCTCTTGCCTGAAGGACGGCAAATTATCAAAAGAGGAGAGCGGGTATAAAATACAAGCGAATTATTTTATACCCCAATGGTTAAAGAGTAAACAGGTTTAGAAAAATTTGATAAGAAATAAAATACAATTGTCATTGACAACAAAAAAATATTGGAGTATAATGACGTTAATTAAATAATGAACTTGTCCTATATTCAAGGGAAAAAGGTGTAAATCCTTTGCTGTAATCGCAGCTGTAATGCATGATGACTGTCTCGAGACCACTGTTAAGAAATTAATGGGAAGGGAGACAGAAAATTGATTGTTGAGCCAGAAGACCTGTATGTAGTGAATTCTTAAAACCTCCGATTTAGAGGATTGTAAGAGCATTATATTTTTGATTTAAATATGATTCTGTTATCCTTCTCCTTTGGAGAAGGATTTTTTTTTCAAAACTCCTAACCAGCGGAATCTCTTTGAATACCCAGGACATTCTCCAAGTCAGTTATTTAATATGCCTCACCGGGGATGGTGTGTGACTTCCCCGGGTTTAAATTGCTTTCATTAATTTACATTTTTGATAGAAATTATTCCTCCGCTTTGATTTTTCTGGCCAAAAATTAGAGCACAGCGAAAAGAAGCGTATCTGAATTCGATACGCTTCTTTTCATATAAACAATTAGCACATCATTCGCAATATGAAAATTTACGGCGCCATTTTTTTTCTTGATCCCTGAATGGTAAAATAGTATGCAGTATTACAAAAATTGTAGTGACAATAAAATACATCTATGATATATTAATAAAAATAATAAGTGAATAAATAAGTAAAATAGGTGTCGGCTGTAATCCAAGAATTATAAGCTGGTGAAAAGGAAAGTTGGGTGTGAATCCCACGCGGTCCCGCCGCTGTAAGAGAAGAGTTCCTCTAAGAATGCCACCATTAAGTTGGGAAGGCAGGAGGTAATGTTGATGCTCGAGCCAGAAGACCTGCCTGTTTTAATAACGTTTACTCTACGAGAGATAGAGGAGGTTTATTAAAGCATGCATGTTTTGTAATGTTGCCTCATTGTCTTGTAAGAAGACAGTGAGGTATTTTTTGTGCAGAAAATTAGAATGGTCAAACATGGAGGAAGCATGGCAAAAGTACTGGTTATAGCAGGGACAACAGATGCGAAGGAAGTGATTGAAAAACTGCTTAAAATGAATTATGAAACAGCCGTCACCGTTACCACCCGGATGGGATGTGGGATGCTTGACGAATTTAAAGATCTTGATATTTATCAGGGGAAGATGAATAAAGAGCATATTACCAATTTACTGCAAAAGATAAAACCAAGATGTTTAATTGATGCTTCCAATCCTTTTTCAGGAGAGATTACACGAAATGCAATGAATGTCTGTAAAATTCAGGAAATTCCGTATATCCGATTTGAAAGAGAAAAGATGAATTATGATGATCCGAACATTGTGAAAGTTAAAAACTATCGGGAGGCCTGCGAGGAATTGCTGACCTGCGAAGGAAATATTTTATTAACTCTGGGAAGCAACAAAATTGAAGCATTCACCAAAATACCGGATTTTGAAAAGCGCGTGTTTCTAAGAGTGCTTCCGGATTGGAAGGTTTTGTGTAAATGCGAAAATCTGGGTTTTAATCCGAAAAATATTATTGCCATTAAAGGTCCTTATAACGAGTCATTGAACGTTGAACTTTTTAAATATTGCCAGGCTGCTGTTTTGGTAACTAAGGAAAGCGGCAATATGGGTGGGGTTGTGGATAAAATAAATGCAGCCACAAAACTGGGAATGAAAATTATCCTCGTTGACCGACTCGAAGAGGCGTGCACAAACAAATCCAGTTCCGTTGAAGATATTATAAAATTTGTCAGTGGGCTATAAAAATATTGGACACTTATATCAGCGGATCCCGATTGTATCATGTTTAAACGAAAGGGGGATAGGTAAAACATGAATTTTATGGACATTCAAGTTAAGTATGACACGTCCTAGCAATTTAAATTTATCGTATTATGAGCAGCAACGCAAATTAAAATCTGCATATGAGAGAAACTGCTGGAAGGCGAGGTGAAAGTTCTGTGGAAAATATATGGAATAAATGGACGACGATCATTCGTCCCAAAAGTAAAAACCAGACTGGACACAGCTGTGATAAGACCCATCGTCACCATCGTGCTGGACATAAACACGGCCAGGGTTCTGCTATTGATTTTTATGCTTATATCTCTAACATCAGGCACTGGAATCCTGCTTTCAAGGTTACTTTCTCGGTGACGATCCTGCTTCTCTGTATTATATTGAACAGCCCTTATGTCTCAGTGGCAGTGATTCTGGCGATGGCTTATCTTACCGTGGTAAAAGGCGGCATACCATTACATGAATATTTATCGATACTCATGATTCCGATGGTATTCATTCTTTTGAGTACGATTACCATCGGGGTTGATTTTTCAAACCAATCCCTGGGTCAATATAACCTGTATCTTGGTTTTGGTTATCTGTATACTTCCCAGGCAAAGTTGATGGCGATGGTGTTTCTAATGCTTAAGGTTTTCGGAGCCATCAGTGCCATGGAAATGATGACCCTGTCAACACCTTCCACAGAGATTATCAGCGTACTTCGAAAAGCCCACGTGCCAAAGCTGATCATTGAACTAATGAATCTCATTTACCGCTATATTTTCATTTTGCTGGATGTTTATGCTAAAATGAAAAATTCTGCAGATTCTCGTCAGGGTTACTGTGATTTTAAAACTTCCTGTTATACCTTTGGCAGCGTTGCCAGCAACATGCTGGTTGTTTCATTGAAAAAGGCAAATGCCTATTATAGTGCCATGGAAGCCAGATGCTATGACGGGGATCTGCTGTTTTTAGAGGAAGATAAAAAAGTAAGCAAGGTACAGATTATCTTTGGGGCAGCCTTCATCGTTTTTCTGATTTTGCTCTGGATCGTTACAATATGAAAGGGATGATTATGCCAAAACCAATATTAAAAGTTCGCGATCTATACTATAGTTATGGAAATGGGGATGCTGCACTTGACGGCGTTAGCGTGGATATCTATGCAGGTGAAAAAATCGCCGTCATCGGTTCCAATGGCTCAGGTAAATCCACATTCTTTCTGAATGCCAACGGCGTACTCAAAGCCGACCATGGAGAAATTAGCTATCAGGACACGCTTATTAACAAAAAGAACGTGAAAGAGCTGCGAAAAAACATCGGTATTGTCTTTCAGGATGCCGACAATCAGATCATTGCTTCCACCGTGATGGCGGAAGTAAGTTTCGGACCGATGAACTTAAAATTGCCCAAAAAAGAAGTCATCGAGCGGGTGGAAGAAGCACTGGCTTATATGAATATATCGGATTTTAAAAATCGCCCTCCCCACTATTTAAGCGGGGGTGAAAAAAAACGCGTGACCATCGCCGATATCATTGCCATGAAATCAGACATTATCATCTTTGATGAACCGACTGCGGCCCTGGATCCCTTGAATGCCCAGATGCTTGAAGACGTTTTGGCCAAGCTAGGATCAGAGGGGAAAACCATGCTGATTTCCACCCATGATGTAGATTTTGCCTACCGATGGGCAGAACGAGCCATTGTCTTCGCCCAGGGGAAAATTGTTGCTGACGGAACACCATTGGAGATTTTTAGAAACAAGGCAATTTTAGAACAGGCAAATCTGAAACGGCCGGCGATGCTGGATGTATATGAGATGCTGGTTGAAAAAGAAGTGCTGAAAGACACCAATGACTTTCCTACCAGTCCTCAGGCATTAAGAGAACTGTTATGAAAAGCAATGCTTTAAAGGTTATTATTTAAAATTTATAAATACCGATGAATTAAATCAAAATATTTAATAACAGTCGATTGAAAACAAAGAGGAGAAAAAATGAACGTAAAAGAAAAAAGATTTATTGCTGTTGTGGCAGTGATTGCATTAATATTCGGATTCACTCCGGTGGCAAATGCAATGCATATTATGGAAGGTTATCTTCCCGTCGGTTTCAGTATCGCCTGGGGCGTGATCTGTATTCCGTTTTTAGTGGCCGGTTATATGTCCATTAGGAAGACGCTTAAAGAAAATCCTAAAACCATTACCCTGCTGGCAATGGCCGGGGCTTATATTTTCGTTGTCTCATCCTTGAAAATCCCCTCAGTAACAGGGAGTTGTTCACACATGACCGGGACAGGATTGGGTGCCATTTTGTTCGGACCCGCTGCAGTCAGCATTCTTGGTATTATTGTATTACTGTTTCAGGCTATCCTGCTTGCTCATGGAGGATTGACCACTCTAGGCGCCAATACCTTCTCCATGGCGATTGCCGGCCCATTTGTAGCATATGGTATTTACATGTTAGGCCTGAAGGTGAAAATCAAAAAGCATGTGGTTGTATTCCTGGCTGCTGCAATTGGTGATTTATTCACCTATTGTGTCACGGCCTTTCAGCTGGCATTGGCATATCCATCCGAGAGTGGCGGGGTTGCAGCATCCGCGGTCAAATTTCTGGCCGTGTTCGCTCCCACCCAAGTTCCGCTGGCGATTATTGAAGGAATTCTGACCGTGGTGATTATCATCGGACTTGAAACCTATGCCCAGCCTGAATTGAAAGATCTTGGATATCTTACCGGAGGTGTAAACTAATGACAAGCACAAAGAAAACTGTAATTGGTCTATTGCTTATTATTGTATTGATTGCCGCAGTTCCTTTATTCGTTTTACAGGGGGCAGAATTTGGCGGTTCTGATGACGCTGGCAGTGTTGCTATTTCTGAGATTACCGGAACAGAATATGTACCCTGGTTTACACCGGTTCTGGAAACAGCTATTAATGGCGAAATACCAGGCGAAGTGGAAAGTTTATTCTTCTGTATTCAAACCGGTATTGGCGTTGGCATCATCGCTTTCGTGATGGGCAGATTTGTTGAACGCAAGAAAAAAGAAGATAGTAAAAAATAATCCGGAATACTTTTTAAAAGAGTAATTAATTAAATATAAACAAAACAGGTGTCGGTTGCAATCCACTGTATTGCAGGCCGATTAAAAGGGAAGAGGGGTGAAAATCCCCCGCGGTCCCGCCGCTGTAAGAGAAGAGTTCCTCCAGGAATGCCACTGTAGAAATATGGGAAGGTAGGAGGTAATGATGACGCTTGAGCCAGAAGACCTGCCTGTTTTGACAGCTAACACTCTGCGAGAGATGGAGGAGGTTTTTTTGACTATGCATTTTTTGCGACCTCATTGTCTTATTTAAGGACGATGAGGTTTTTTTGTACAAAAAATAGGAACGATAAGGTAAGTTGAAGGGATTGGTAGGATCGCGATTAAAATAAACGGTCATTTAGGTCTGGTATTATCGGGTACGGATAAGGGAGTTGTATGGAGAGTATAAAAAAAACATTATATTTGAATAAAAGCAAATTGGGGAAAATAGCACGGTATCAGTGTATCTACATTGTATTAATTATCGCTTTACTGGCAGCGGTAATAGTCAGTGTCAACTCAGGGACTGTCGATTTATCAGTTTCAGAGATATTTAAAATCATTGTACTAAAAGCCCAGGAAGGCTCTGTGGAAAGTAATGTGATCTGGAAGATTCGGCTGCCCCGACTGATTGCTGCCGGAGTTTTAGGAGGGGCCCTTTCCGTCGCCGGGTTTTTACTCCAAACCTTTTTCAGAAACCCCATTGCAGGCCCTTATGTGCTGGGAATTTCTTCGGGGGCTAAAATGTTTGTGGCCTTTACCATGATCGTTCTTATGAATTATGTTAATGTATTGCCGCCGGGGGTTATAATGCTGGCAGCCTTTATCGGATCGCTTATTTCGATGGGGTTTGTGATCCTGGCAGCAAGAAAAGTAAAGGATATGGCCATGTTGCTGGTAGTAGGGGTCATGATTGGTTATATCTGTGCAGCATTCACTGATTTGTTTGTCAATTTTGCTCAGGAAAGAGATATTGCAAACCTGACAAACTGGTCTATGGGAAGTTTTTCCGGAATCGGCTGGGCAGACATCCGATTGATAACGATAGTTGTTTTTATCTCCCTGGCAGCGGTTATGATGCTCTCAAAACCCATTGGCGCTTACCAACTCGGTGAGGGTTACGCCAAAAGCATGGGAATTAACATAAGAGTGTTTCGAATTCTGATTGTTCTCTTTTCCAGTCTTTTATCAGCAACGGTAACAGCCTTTGCCGGACCCATTGCCTTTGTGGGAATCGCCATTCCTCAGGTCACTAAAATGCTGATGAACACATCAAAGCCCATCATTATCATTCCAACAACCTTTTTAACGGGAGCAGTCTTCTGTGTTTTCTGCGATTTGCTGGCGCGAACCATGTTTGCCCCAATAGAATTGTCAATTGGAACGGTAACCGCCTTTTTCGGAGCACCTTTTGTGATCTGGCTTTTACTTAGCCGTAAAAAGTAAATCGATAACAATATCTAAATACCCATTAATTATGAAAGGAACTGGGGTGGATTTTATGCCCCGAACTTAATATGTATTTTCAAACAGATAATTTATCAGTTGGTTACTGCGGTAAGGCATTAATTAAAAACATTAATATCGGGGTTGAAAAAGGAAAAATTTTATGTTTATTGGGTCCCAATGGTTCGGGGAAATCTACCATCTTGAAAAGTATATCAAGACATTTAAAAAAAATAGCAGGGACGGTTTTTATTGCCAAAGAAGATATGAATAATCTGAACAGTGTGGAGGTTGCAAAACGCTTGTCAGTGGTGTTAACCGAAAAAGTAGCACCGGAATTAATGACCTGTGAAGAAGTGGTAGCAACTGGCCGTTATCCCTATACCAATCATTTTGGAAAACTGACCGATGAAGATCATCGAATTATTGAAGAATCCATGGCAGCAGTCAGCGTATTGGATTTGATGGATAATGAATTTAGTCATTTGAGCGACGGTCAAAAACAACGGGTCCTGTTAGCCCGGGCCATCTGTCAGCAGCCGGAAATCATTATTTTGGATGAACCAACTTCCTATCTTGATATCCGACATAAAATTGAATTATTGGGCATTCTTAGAAAAATGGCAGTAAATCAAAAAGTAACCGTCATTCTATCCCTTCATGAAGTCGATCTGGCAGCAAAACTTGCAGACACCATTATATTGGTAAAGGATAACAGTGTATACGGTTCTGGCTGTCCGGAAGATGTATTAAGTGATACGGTCATCAAAAAACTCTATGGCATTGAAGCCGGAAGCTTCAACATGCTGATGGGAAGTGTGGAATTGCCAAAAACCTGCCAGACAGAACCAAAGGTGTTCGTTTTTGGAGGAGATGGATACGGGACACGATGTTACCGGGCCCTTCATAAAAGAGGCATATCTTTTTGCACCGGGGTTTTGTACCACAATGACGTGGACTATCAGGTGGCGATGAGTCTTGCCAGACAAACAATTTTTGAAAAAAGCTTTCGTCCCATCAGTGATGTGATTTATGAACAAGCCTGTAAAGCGATGCTGAACTGTAAGGTCATCATCGATACCGGATTTGATCTGGATGGCGTGACCAATCGGAATCGACAGCTTTTGGAACTTGCTTACAATACCAATAAACCAATTTTGAGTTTGCGTAAACAGCCTCAAAAAACAAAAGCTAATATTCAATATTTTAATGATATTGGATCCATGATCAGTTGCGAAAAATTAATGCTTGAATCAGGAGAAAAGATCAGTATCAGCATGTGCAGTTAATTTGAAAACAATAAAAAAGGAGAGAATTTGAGAATGAAAAATAATTTATTGAAGAAATTAGGTATTGGTATGTTGGCATTAATGCTGACAGTATCGGTAATAGGATGTACGGATAATGGAAAAGTGACCGGTGACAATGGCAATGAAATGCTGAAACTGGATTATTCGACGGCATTTAGTGTTGAATATCTGGAGGATGGTATCAAAAAAATGACCGATGCCGACGGTCGAACCATTATGATGGTTCCAGACGGTGAAAAGGTGCCTGACGAATATAAGGATGCCGACGTGATTATCGATGGTGAACTGGATAGTGTTATGCTGGCTTCAGCGACCCAGGGGTGCATGATGAGAGCAGTGGATGCCGTCGATCTCATTAAAGCGGTGACGACCAAACAGGAATCATGGACTATTTCTGAAATTGCGGACGCCATGAAGGCGGGAACAATCAGCTTTGTTGGGGATAATAAAGCACCGGACTATGAAATGATCAAATCTTTAAATCCCGGGCTGGTATTTGTTTATTCCGGCGATTACGGTTTACAGGACATAATGGCAAAATTTGATGAGCTGGGAATTAAATATGCAGTATGCAACGAATACACCGAAGATGATCCAAGAGGAAGAATGGAATGGGTTAAATTCTATGCCGCTTTCTTTGACAAAGAGGATCAGGCCAACACCTTTTTTAATCAGGCGGTGACAAATATTGAGACCACTATCAAAGATGCCAACGAAAAAACTGAAAAGCCCAAGGTGGCCTGGGCCATGGTATCCAGTGGAAAGGTTTATATTGCCGATAATGATTCCTATGTGGGGAAAATGATCGAAATGAGCGGCGGAGATTATGTATTTAAGGACATGGCGGCAGGAAGTGGCAGCATTACCCTGGAAGAATTTTATGCAACCGCCAAGGATGCGGATATACTCATTTATTCATCCTTGGAACAATACGCACCAACTCTGGACGCGGTTGTATCCCAAGCTCCTATTCTGGCGAATTTGAAGGCTGTTCAGGATGGTCAGGTATGGTGCCTAGGCAAAGATTTTTATCAGTCAATCGATAAAACCGATGAAGTGATCAGCGACCTGTTCGCAATCTTCCATGGCGATGGCACAACCACACATTTTAAAAAGTACTAATGCTAAAAGAAATTAAAACTGATAGTTTTAATAATCAAATGACGGAAGAATTAGAAAAACTAAACAGACGATCCATGCTGTTGATGGGCTTATTGGTATTGGGGGTGATCCTTACCTTTGGAATTTGCGTAGGCTTAGGCTCATTAAAAATAGGGTTGGATGAATTGATTAAAATTATCTTTCGTTTTGGTGATTATGACCCGGTTTTGAGTGAAATTGTCTGGGATATTCGCTTTCCGCGAACAATTGGAGCATTGCTGGGGGGCGCTGCGTTGGCCGTCGCCGGGATCATGCTCCAGGTTTTCTTCAGAAATCCTATTGTCGAACCCTTTGTATTAGGTATTTCATCAGGCGCTGTGCTCTGCGTCGCGCTGGTAATGCTGGGTGGGCTTAGCCTGGGTTTAGGGGCGGTGTCATCTTTGGGATTATTTCTGGCAGCATTACTGGGTTCGTCGGTTGTTATGATCGTTGTGCTGGTGTTTGCTACCCGGGTAAAAGATGTGGTGTCCCTATTGGTGATCGGGTTGATGATGGGTTATATCTGCAGTGCGGTAACCAGCATTTTACAATCCTTTGCAGAAAAGGAAGCGCTACAAGGCTTTGTCGTGTGGACATTGGGAAGTTTTTCAGGATTTACCTGGGCCAGTGTCCGGATTATTGTAGTTTTATGTATTCCCATATTCGGTTCACTGATTTTTTTAGTCAAACCATTAAATGCTTTTTCCATGGGCGAGGAGTATGCAATGAGTATGGGTGTCAATATTAAAGGATTTCGAATTTTTCTGGTGGCGATTACCAGCATTCTAGCCGCAGTGGTTACAGCTTTCGCCGGCCCGGTGGGCTTTATCGGTCTGGCGATCCCCCATCTGGCAAGGCTCTTATTTAAAACGGCAGATAATCGCATACTGGTGCCGGGTTCAATTTTAATGGGCGGTATTGTAACGGCGTTTTGTGATTTGATTTCAAGAACCATTCTGGCTCCGGTTGAACTGCCGATCAGTGCGGTAACAGCCTTTATTGGTGCCCCCATTGTAATTTATTTAATAATGAAAAGAAGGACTAGTTTATGATTGCCTTAAAAACAGAAAAACTGAAAGTCGGTTATGGTAAAAAAGTGGTCGTTGATTCAGTCGACATTTCTGGCTTCCGAGGCCAGGTGCTCTGTCTGCTGGGCCCCAATGGTGCCGGGAAAAGCACGATTTTAAGAACATTATCCGGTCTGTTGGATCCAATTGACGGGGTTGTTTATGTCAATCAGGAAAAACTACCGGATAAAAAGAAAAAAGATCTGGCCAAAGAATTGTCGGTGGTCTTAACAACAAAATTCTCGGCTGGAATGATGAAGGTCTACGATGTGGTGTCCATGGGACGTTATCCCTACACCAGTCGTCTGGGAAAATTGACCAGTCATGATCATCAACTCATTCAGGAAGCCCTGATTACCGTGAATGCCGATTATTTGGCAACCCGCAATTTTGAGGAGCTCAGTGACGGCGAAAAGCAAAAGGTTATGGTCGCAAGAGCGCTGGTCCAGGAGCCGGAGGTGATGATTCTTGATGAACCAACCAGTCATTTGGATATCAGGCATCAATTGGAATTAATCGATATTCTCAAAAACCTGAGCAAGGAAAAGAATATTACCGTGATTTTGTCTCTTCATGAAATTGATCTGGCCTTAAAAAGCTGTGAGAAGGTTCTGCTCGTTCGCGATAATCACATTGTCGGTTATGGTGCGCCGGAGGATATGGTGAATGAAGAAACCATCAGTCAACTCTATGGGATAAAAAATGCGGGTTATAACAACCTTCTCGGTTCCATCGAAATTGAAAACAGTGGCGAACCATCAGTCTTTGTCGTCGCCGGAAATGGAACTGGAATTCCGATTTATCGGTTGTTGTCCAAACATAACATTGGCGCGATGACCGGTATCATTCACGAAAATGATGTGGATTACGAGGTGGCACGAACCATGGGACTTACCATAAAAAGTGAGTTTGCCTTTGAAGCGATCGATGATGTGAATTATCTGGGGGCAAAAAAAATGATTGACAGAATTCACACGGTTATTGATTCCGGATTTCCGGTTCGGAAAATGAATGAGAAGAATCTGGACCTAATTAGATATGCTATTTCAAAAGGCAAGAAAGTGATCTCCTTTCGTCAGAAAGACGAGATTTGTAAATACTTTGGGGATAAACAGATTCTTGAATGTCATGAATCATGCGACTTTTTAAAACATTTAGATACGGAAGAAATGCCAACGGTTAAACTGGGGAACATTTTATAATGATATTGGAGGAGAAAGGTATGCAGATTTTTACACTACCAACGGGTGAAGGTGTTTATTACTATCAAAAGAGCATCGTTATACCATTTAGCGGAAAAAGAAAGGTTCTATCAACGGCGCACCGAAATGGTGGGTATTCTGAAGAACTGAAAGCGGTATTTAATCATGATGCCAAACCAGGTGCCGGCATGGCGTGTACCCTGCGGGCCGATACCTACCAGGAACATATGAAGATCATCACCGAAGAACTCGGTCTGGATCCCGACTACACTGCAGGTATCACAACGGCGGCGTCAATGGAAAATGTCGCCATTAAAACAGTTGAATATCAGAATTTAAGTGTTACTGCCATTGTAACCGGGGGGATTGAAGTCAATGGGGGCCGGGTGGGTGACCCCACAGGCTGGCACGAAATTGATGGAAAAAACCATGAAATCAAACCGGGAACCATTAATATTATGCTTTATATTGATGGCAATATGCCCCCGGAAACGCTTACCCGGGCACTGGTCACCTGCACCGAGGCAAAAACAGCCGCTATTCAGGAACTGATGCTGGGAAGTATGTATTCCAGAGGACTGGCCACCGGGTCAGGAACCGATGGGTCGATATTGATCTGTAATGGGGAATCCCCGGACTATTACCAGTTTGCCGGTAAACACAGTAAATTAGGAGAACTCATTGGTTTAGCCGTTAAACCGGCAGTTAAAGAAGCACTCTTTTTACAGACCGGGGCCAGCCCCCAATTGCAGTTTAGTATTTTAAGAAGATTGCAGCGGTTCGGAGTGACTATGGAAAAAATCTGGGAATCTTTTCACGAGAACAATGCGCTTTACAAACCGGAGTTTGTCTGCCGTTTGGAAAAATTGGATAAAGAGCCCGAACTGGTGGTGTTGACTTCCTTGTATGCCCACCTTATGGATCAGTTGGATTGGGATCTGATCACCATGGAACAAACAGCTTATGAAGCGGATCATTTATTAAAGCGCATGAACCCGAAGATCCAAGCGGTTATGGTTTCAGACTTAGTAGAAAAGACAAAAGACGAATTCATTGAAGCAATGACCCAGAAGATGGTGGGTTGCTTAGTCGGTTTATTGGAGGAGCGAGCATGTATCGGATAACATTTATTCATTCACCCATGGATCACGTTTACGATATCAAAGAAGCAGCAACCCATACGGCCGATACTAAAATCGAAGTAAACTTTTTAAACAGCAGTCAACTGGATAACTCCGCCGAGGAATTGAGCCTGGCCATGAAAGCGCTGGAAAGCGCAGATTTTATTTTTATCTTTATTCATGCCGGACTCACCCAATTTAAGAGCTTTGCATCCCTTATGGAGCGGTTTGAAAACAAGAAACGCTTTTTTATCTGGTCCGGTTGTGATGAAGAAAACGTCATTGCTTTAAAAAAATCCGGTATTTCTCCCTGGGAATATGGAGAGATCCAAAAATACGCTCTGGATACCAATACTGAAAACTGTATCAATCTGATGAAATACCTGGGGGCCTATTATGGCAAGCTTCCAATAGACTATGGCGAACCGCGTCATTCCGTCTGGGAAGGGATCTACTATCCGGGTAAAGAACTGAGCATTGAAACGGCCTTGGAACAAGCTAGAACCAGCGGCAAACCGGTAGTAGGCATTCTGATTTATACCCGGCTGGTGCAGGAAAAAAATCTGGAGCATATCGATGCCTTAATTAAGGCAGTTGAAAATCAGAGGGCACATCCGCTGGCAGTTTTTTCCTCTTCGGTTCCCAACCCGGTCATTGGCTGTCGGGGCTTTCAATGGGTGGTGGATCATATTTTTACTACCAATGGAAAAAACAATGTCGATGTGATCATTAACACCATGAGCCATTCCCAGAGTATTTTGTCTGATCCCGGAGATGGCACCAAAACAGTGGAAAAGAGCATTTACCAGTCCATTGATGTGCCGGTGATCAAAGCCCTGACTACCTTCCAGAGCTACGAAAACTGGCTTGAGAATTTGCGGGGAATCGATGCCATGTCCTTTCCGGGAAGTGTTTACTATCCGGAGTTCGACGGTCAGATCATGTCCTTTACTGTCGCCTACTCGGTTTTTGTCAAAGATGAAATCGGCGAGAAAACAAATAATCGACCGATTCCAGACCGCATTTGCAATGTCTGCGAGCTGGCACTCAATTGGGCGAAGCTGCGGCTAAAAGCGAATGCCGATAAGAAGGTCGCTATCATCTTTCATAATATGCCGCCCCGTAATGATATGATCGGCTGTGCTTTTGGTCTGGATTCGCCCCAAAGCGTTTTTGATATGGTTAAAGCGCTTGCGGCAGAGGGGATCGAAATAGAATACGACTTTGACAGTGGCGACGCAATTATTCAAAAGATCATTAATGCCGTCAGCAACGATACTCGCTGGTTATCGGCCGAACAGGCCATCAAGCGAAGTGTGGCAGTGATTGATAAAAATGACTACCTGCCCTGGTTTAATCAACTGGAAAGTAAAGCCCAGGAAGAGCTGGTCCGAGATTGGGGCGATCCTCCCGGGGAAAATATGGTTTATCAGGATCAGATGCCGGTACCGGGAATTCTCAATGGTAATATTTTTATCGGGCTTCAGCCGGCCCGGGGCTATGAGGACAAGGCGGAAGAAGTCTATCACAGCACTGATATTGTTCCGCCGCACCAGTATATTGCCTTTTATAAATGGTTGAAAAACAGCTTTAAGGCCGATGTGGTCATTCATGTGGGTACCCATGGCACGCTGGAATGGTTGCCGGGTAAAGAAATTGGTCTGTCGGCAGGCTGCTATCCGGATATTGCTATTTCAAACCTGCCTAATCTCTATCCTTACAGTATTACTGTGGAAGGGGAAGGTATTCAGGCCAAGCGGAGGTCTTATGCAGTCATCCTGGATCATCTGATTCCGTCCATGGTTCAGAGCGGCAGTTATGACGAGATGGAAGAGCTGGATGATTTAATCAAACAATATTATCGGGCTAAAAGTACCGATCAGGGAAAGGTTGAATTTATTCAGAAAAGCATTGAAACCATTGTGATTGAACAAAATTATCTTATGGACTTAAATATCAGCCGGGAAACTATGGAGGCAGATTTTTCAGTTTTTGCAGAAAAGCTTCATACCTGGGTGGAAGGTATTAAGAATACCCTGATTAAAGATGGACTCCATATTTTTGGAAAAGTTCCGGAAGAGGAAAGACTCTATCAGTTGGTTTGTGCCTTGTTGCGGTTATCAAATGGAAAGATCCCTTCATTAACCCAGGCAACTGCCAAAGCGATGGGGATGGATTATGAATTTCTGAAAAATGACCCCCAGCATACGGATGCAAAAGGGTTTACCAACTTGATGAGATTTAATGAGATTGAAGCCTTAAGCCGGGATCTGGTCAGAGACTACTTACGAAAGAATGCCGAATCAGACCTTATTGACTACCTCAAAAGCCATTTTAAAGCTGCTGAACCGGCGGATCTGATTGATTTAAAGACGGTCTTCGAATTTATGAAAAACACCCTGATGCCAAAACTTAAGTCGACCACTGATGAAATGTCCCATCTGGTTAAGGGGGTTAATGGTGAGTTTGTTCCTCCCGGGGGATCGGGGTCCCCAACCCGGGGCAGAGTGAGCATTCTCCCCACCGGTCGCAACTTTTATGCCATTGATCCGGCAGCGGTGCCCACCCGGGCAGCCTGGGAGGTTGGTAAACAACTGGGCCAAAAAATGATCGACCGTTATCTGGAAGACGAGAAGTGTTATCCGGAAACCATGGTGATTGTGGTCTATGCCGGAGAAACCATGAAGACCTCCGGTGATGACATTGCCGAAGTTTACTATCTGTTGGGAGTTAAGCCCAAATGGCTGGAAAATTCAGACCGGGTGATTGGGCTGGAAGTGATTCCGGTAGAGGAACTGGGACGGCCCAGGGTCGATGTGACCCTGCGGATTTCCGGGCTGTTCCGGGATACCTTTCCCAATCTGATCGAATCGGTGGAAGAGGCGGTTAACCTGGTTGCTAGTCTGGATGAAAGCGATGATATGAATTATATCAAACGAAATTTTCAAAATGAGGTTCGGGAGTTGATTCAAAACGGGGCCAGCATAGAAACTGCTCAGGAAGAAGCCGGGATGCGGATCTTCAGCGATCCCCCGGGAACCTATGGGGCCGGGGTGACCCAGTTGATTAACAGTAAGAACTGGGAAGATTACAGCGATCTGGGTAATATCTATACCTTTTGGGGCGGCCATGCCTACGGAAAAAAGGTTCATGGCAAACGGGTTACCGAGGTCTTTGCCAGACGATTGGCTAAGGCACAGATTACCATTAAGAACGAATCCTCCATGGAAATCGATATGCTGGAAAGCGATGATTTCTATAATTATCATGGCGGCCTGATAGCGGCTGTCCGCACCGCATCAGGTCAGAAACCGCAGTCTTATTGCGGGGACAGCAGTGATCCCTCCCGGGTTCAATTAAACAATGTTAAAGAACAGACTGCCAAAATCATGCGCTCCCGGATCCTAAATCCCAAGTGGTTTGATGGCATGAAAGAACATGGTTACAAAGGGGCCCAGGAAATTTCGGGAATGGTGGATTTTGTCTTTGGCTGGGATGCCACAGCGGATATTGTGGAAGATTGGATGTATGAAAAAATTACTGAAAATTTTCTCTTTAATGATGAACGGCGGGAATGGATAAAGAGTGTCAATCCCTGGGCTATCCAAAATATGACCGAGCGTCTTTTGGAGGCAGCGCAAAGAGGGATGTGGGAGGCAAATGATGAAAGTCTGGAGAAACTTCGGTCGTTCTATATGGAAATCGAAGGGGATATCGAAACCTTCAGCGAGTAAAGGAGGTGAGTAAGAGAAAAAAATAATGTTGGTTTGGGGTTGTAAAGTATTAGGAGGAAAGGAAAAAAATGCTGGAAATAATTGATTTGACAAAAAAATATAAAAAATTGACGGCGGTGGATGCGCTTAATCTGACCATCAAAGATGGTGAATTCTTTGGTCTGTTGGGCCCAAATGGAGCAGGCAAAACTACAACGGTAAGAATGATCAGTACTCTCACGCCAAAAACAAGCGGAGATATTGTGATCGGGGGAGAAAGTATTGATCGGAATCTGACATCGATTAAGGCGAAGATTGGGGTGGTACCGCAGCAGAATAATCTGGAAAATGAAATGTCGGCCTGGGAGAATTTGGAAGTACACGGCATGCTGTACAAAATGCCAAAAGAAAAACGACGACAAAAAATTGATGAAATGCTTGAATTCACCGAATTGACAGACCGAAAAGATGACCTGACCAAGAATTTTTCCGGTGGGATGAAGCGCAAACTTATGATCGCCAGAGCGCTTCTTCATGAACCGGAACTATTGCTTCTGGATGAACCGACGGTGGGGTTAGATGCATCAGCCCGTCGAAAAATGTGGGATTTGTTAAAGCGTTTGAAATCAAACGGATTAACCGTATTGCTGACAACGCATTATATTGAAGAAGCGGAAGTGCTATGTGATCGGGTCGGGCTGATTGATAAGGGAAAACTGCTGCGATTGGATACCCCGAATAATTTAATTGAAGAGGTCGGTAAGATAACGGTGGAATACTTTGCAGATGGAAAAACCCATGAAGAATTTTTTCCGACGCGAGAAAAAGCCAATGAATACGCCGGATCCCTGGAAGGAGACGTTCGGATACGTCCATCAAACCTTGAGGATGTATTCTTGAAATTCACAAACAGAAGGGTGGAATCATAATGAGTGGATTATATGGTATTCTCTGGCAGGAATTTGCTGTCTTTAAACGGAAATTTGTGGCCACAAGCATCAGCTTTTTAATTTCACCGATTCTCTATCTGGTGGCATTTGGTTGGGGACTGGGCAGCGGTGTTGAGATTGATGGGGGGTCTTATATGGCGTTTATTATCCCCGGGATTATTGGGATGAGTACCATGATGACCAGTTTTAATAACACCGCGAGTACCATTAATATTTCAAGAATTTTCTACAAAACCTTTGAAGACTATATGATTTCCCCGATCAATATGACAGTATACACCTTGGGTAAAATAATAGCGGGTGCATTCTATGGGATTTATTCGGCATTCCTGATTATTGTGCTGGTTTCAGTTTTTACAACAGATCTGATCATCACGCCCTACTTTATTCTCATTGCCCTTTTAAATTGTTTTGTTTTTTCAGCGCTGGGCTTTTTGATTGGTCTGCTGGTTAATTCACATTCAGATATGGCAAAATTCACCAGCTTTGTGATTACGCCGATGTCATTTTTATGCGGCACTTTTTTTCCCATCGATAAGATGCCGGAAATTCTAAGATGGTTTATCTACCTGCTGCCTTTGACCCATACCAATATCGCCCTGCGGCTAACCGGAGAAACAGCGGGTCAAATGGTTCTCCATGCAGGGGTGCTGGTCGCTTATTTAATTGTACTATTTGTATTGGGAGCACGTCATTGCAAAAAAGTTGAATAGAAAAAGAGGGAAACAATGAAAAATAAAAATATTATCTATCCATTTACCGGAATTGTGGGTCAGGAAAAGATGAAAAAGGCTTTGGTTCTTAATATCATCAATCCCCTTCTTGGTGGGGTTTTGATCAGAGGGGAAAAGGGCACCGCCAAATCGACGGCAGTCCGGGCCCTGGCTGATTTATTGCCGACCCGAAGCCAGGTGGAAGGCTGTGCTTTTGGCTGTGATCCCCGGGAACCGGCCAACATGTGCAGTGAGTGTCTGGAAAAACACGAAAATCAGAAGACTTTTGTGGAGGCTTTTGGACGGATGAAGGTGGTGGATCTGCCGGTCAGTGCCACCGAAGATCGAGTGGTGGGAACCCTGGATATTGAATACGCCATCAAAAAGGGTGAAAAGAAATTTGAACCGGGAATTCTGGCGCAGGCTAATCGGAATATTCTCTATGTCGATGAGGTAAATCTACTGGATGATCATATTGTTGATGTGCTGCTGGATTCGGCTGCCATGGGCGTGAACACCATCGAACGGGAAGGCGTTTCCTTTTATCATCCCTCTCGCTTTATTTTGGTGGGCACCATGAACCCGGAAGAGGGGGATTTAAGACCCCAGCTGCTGGACCGGTTTGGGATGGTAGTAGATGTGATCGGCGAACGCAATCCTGAACAGCGAATTCATGTCATCAAAAACAGACTGGCCTATGAAAAGGATAAGGAAGCATTTGCCGGTCAGTTTGTTGACGACCAGCAGGATCTGCGAGAGCGGATTCTAAAAGCCAAGAAACTATTGGAAAAGGTCAGCTATAGCGACGAGATGCTGGAGATGGCAGTGAAAATCAGCATTGAATTGAACGTGGATGGCCATCGGGCCGATATTGCCATGATCAAAACCGCGATGACCATTGCCGCCTTTAAAGGTCAGACCGAGGTCGCTCCGGCAGATATGCTGGAAGCGGCGGAGCTGGTATTGCCCCACCGGTTGCGCCGGACGCCATTTGAAGAAGGAATCTTTAATTTTGATAAGGTTGAGCAAATTATCAATGACGTCGGGAGTGCTCATAATGCAGTCGTATAATCAGCCATGGGGCAGTGATTCCGGGAGATGCCCGCTGACTGTGAAAGGATATCAGTTAAATAAAGAAAAGTCGGAGAACAAAAGTCAGGATAAGCGCAATAAAACAATTGCCTATCGATTTCCCTTTGCAGCCGTCATTGGCCAGGAAAGGGTTAAAAAAGCCCTGATCCTCAATCTCATTAATCCTCAAATCGGGGGGGTGCTGCTTGCCGGCGAAAAGGGAACCGCCAAGTCCACGCTGGTACGCAATCTCAGTCAGATTGCTCCGAACATGGAAGTGGTGGATTTACCCTTAAATGCCACCGAAGATCGGGTTATTGGCAGCATTGATATTGAAAAGACCATTGCTCAGGGCAAACGATCATTTGGCAGCGGGATACTGAAAAGAGCCCATGGGAATATCTTATATATTGACGAGGTAAACCTGCTCAGTGAGCACATCGTTAACAGCATTCTGGAAGTGGCCGCATCGGGCGTAAATCACATCGAACGGGAAGGGATCTCCTTCGAGCATCCCTCCCGGTTTGTGCTCATCGGCACGATGAATCCGGAAGAAGGTTTTTTGCGATCCCAATTCCTGGATCGGTTTGGTATTTATGTGGCGGTTGAAGGGTCGAAAAGCTTAGTGGAGCGAAAAGAGGTTGTTAAGCGGCGATTGGCTTTTGAGCAAAATCCGGCTGGGTTTGCTAAAACCTGGGAACGTGATACGGAGATTCAAAAAAATCAAATAGTGGAAGCAAGAAAGAATCTGGAAACCGTAAAAATATCCGAAACAGTTTTTAAACTGACGGCCGATATTGTCAATGAGGCCTATTGCGCCGGCAATCGGGCTGAACTGGTGATGATTGAAACCGCCAGAGCGCTGGCCGCACTGGCGGGACGCCAGAATATCAATATTGATGATATCAAAGAAGCCGCCGAATTTGTACTGCCCCATCGAAAACGGGAAAAGCCCAATGAACCCCGGGAACCGGAGCAGGATGATCAAAACGATGAAGAGTTTGAGGAACAACCGGAAGAAAACCAGGATGATGCTCAGAACGAGACGGATGATGAAAACGATGAGAATGCGTCCGAAAGCCCCGAGGATCAAACGCAGCCAGAGGATACACAAGCTCAGGAAACAGATGAAACCGAAGCCGATGAGCCGGAGAATGAAGAATCAGAGTCGTCGGAACAGCCGGATCTTAATGAGATCATGGATCGGATTGATGCTGTCGGGCGAACCTTTATGGTTAAAAATCTGGATATCAAAGCCATTGACCGAAAAAAAAGAAAGGGTGAAGGCAAACGGATCAAGACGAAAACCGATACCAAAAAGGGTCAATATATCAAAAGTGCCATGCCCCGGAATACGATCAGTGACCTGGCCTTTGATGCCACCTTACGGGCGGCGGCACCCTATCAGCGGGTTCGGGAAAGTAACGGACTGGCACTGATCATTAAAACAGAAGATTTGCGGGAAAAACTCCGGGAAAAACGAACCGGCAGCACCATCGTTTTTGTGGTGGATGCCAGCGGTTCCATGGGCGCAAAAAAACGGATGGAAACAGTTAAGGGGGCAGTGGTTTCTCTGCTTACCGATGCTTACCAGAAACGGGATCGGGTTGGTCTGGTTTCGTTTCGAAAAAAGGAAGCGGAGGTACTCCTGAATATTACACGAAGTGTTGACATGGCCCAAAAATGTTTGAAAGATCTGCCCACAGGAGGTAAAACGCCGCTAGCTGCCGGTCTCCTGAAAGCTTATGAAGTGATCAAAAATGAACAGCGCAAAAACGACGATATTTTGCCCATTATGGTGCTGGTTTCCGATGGCCGAACCAATGCTGCCTTAATGGAGGGGGATCCGTTTACGGAAGCTATGGAGATGGGGAAACGGATTGCCGGGGAGGGCATCCAGACCATTGTGGTGGATACCGAGGTGGATTTTATTAAACTGGGTCTGGCAAAGAAACTGGCTGCAGCCATGTGTGCCCGTTACTATCGGATTGAAGATCTGGAGGCGGATGTATTGGCCGAAGCGGTTCGGGATCTTTCCAAAGAGTCATCATTCTAGGGGGAAGCAGTGAGTAATTTTGTGAACAGACAGATGGTTAAAAAACAAACCGAAAGAATAAGAAAAGCGGTTGAGCAGGCAGATAAAATAATGCTTAATGGGCCTGACAAGCCCACTGAACTTGGATTGGACGGGATCTTTCATCCGGACAGCGAAGCTGTTTTTTCGAGCTTGGAAGCCTATGAAAATTGGTATGGGCGTTTAAATCACGCTGAAATGACAGTGGGAATTTTAACCCATTATGATAATTGGAACAAGAAAAAAACCGCGGTGGAGGAAGCACTGGTTGAGGAACTGGAAAATCAGGGGATCCGGGTGATTCCGGTTTTTAGTTATTCGTCAGCGGATGAAAACAGTGGAGTAAAAGGGTTTAAAACAATTATCAGCGATTATTTTTCCAGCGATGGAAAGCTCAGGATTGATGGGCTTATTAATTTTCAAATGCAGGCAGCA
Source organism: Acetobacterium bakii (assembly GCF_001263355.1). GTDB lineage: Bacteria > Bacillota > Clostridia > Eubacteriales > Eubacteriaceae > Acetobacterium > Acetobacterium bakii. Next base: position 30,286 of record NZ_LGYO01000034.1, on the reverse strand, counting down.
ACAGGAAATAGTCAATCCGGAGATTTGTTTTCCCAAAGTGTGGCTGTTTTTAAAGCGATGAATATCCCGGTTTTTCGGCCGGTTGTCAGTCGCCTTCAGAATCAGGAGCAATGGCAAGCTAATTTAACTGGTCTTTCCGCTGAAATATCATGGGCTTTTACAACCAGTGAAATGTTGGGAATGATCGAACCCATTATTATCGGAACCCGAAAAGAGACCGATGATATGCTGAAGTTGACGCCTATTCCAGAACGGATTAAGCGATTTGTTGCCAGAATGATCCGGCGGATCGAATTAAAAAAGGTAGCATCAGCTGACAAAAAAATAGTGCTGATGCTTCACTGTTCACCCTGTGCCGGCGTAGAAGCGACGCTGGGATCAGGGGCCGGGCTGGATGTTTTTGAGAGTGTTGTGCGGATGATGAAATCCATGAAAAGCGAAGGCTGTAAGGTACCGGGTATTCCCACTGATGGACTGGCACTAAAAAAAATGATGCTGGATAAAAAAGCGTATCAGGATTTTCGCTGGACGACGGTGGAGAATATTGTCAAGGCTGGCGGTGACATTTACCGGATGCCGTTAGAAGGCAAGGGGGGCTATCATCAATTTTATCAGAGTCTGGATCCGATGCTTAGAGAGCAGATGGAAAATGCCTGGGGTATACCGCCTGGCGAAGGGATGGTTCACGACAACCAGATCATCATTACGGGGTTGAATTTTGGTAATGTGTGGGTGATGATCCAGCCAAAGCGGGGCTGCTATGGTCCGAAATGCACGGGCGAAGTCTGCAAGATCCTTCACGATCCATCCTGTCCGCCACCGCACCAGTATCTGGCAACCTATCGTTATATAGATCGGGTCTTAAAGGCTCATGCCGTGGTTCACGTGGGAACTGCAGGCAGTCTGGAGCATTTGCCGGGAAAAACCAATGCTCTGTCAGAATTTTGTTGGCCGGATGTGGTCATCGGTAATCTGCCTAATTTCTATTGCTATAATGCCGGTATCGGAGTGGAAGGAATGGGTACAAAGCGCCGTAATTACGCAGTTGTGCTTGATTATCTTCCCAGTTGTCTCAATACTGATTATACCAGGATTGATTTTATCAATCAGTTGGGCAGCTTTTTAGAGGCGGTCGACGTCAAGAGTCAGCAGGTTGAACTGATGCAACTCAGTATTGAAACCAGAATCAATCAGACACCGGAATACCTGAAAATTGTTCAAAAAGAAGCGACTTTTATTGAAGGTATCCAAAAACTCAAAAGTATATTGACACAATCTATTGTTCAGTCCTTTGAACAGGAAAATCACATTTGGGGAGAGATCCCCAAATTAATCCATCAGGTATCCTATATCAAAGAATCAATTGATGGAACGAGCTTGTATGCTTCACTGGTGAAAAAGGATTGTGCCGATGACTATACCTACCATTCGGAAATGCTGCAACTGATTTCAAAGACGCTTAATCAAACGGAGGAAGAAAAGCCGCAATCAAATTCAATTTTTGGTTTGGAAGCTGCGGTGCTGGACAATGATATTCATAACAACCGCCGCAGTCTGTTAACCGTTGAAAATGAAGCAAGTGCATTAACCAAAGCCTTAAGGGGGGATTATATGGAACCCGGGCTGTCTGGCTCACCCCGGGATGGACTCAATCGGATCATGCCAACCGGCCGAAATTTCTATTTAATGGATACCCAAAAAATTCCGACCAAATCGGCATACGCGGTTGGTTTGGAAATGGCAGACCAGTTAATCGGGCAGCATGAAAAAGACACCGGACTATTTCCGGAAAAAGTTGCCATGAACATGATCTCCACAGATATCTCCATGACCAATGGGGAACAGCTTTCCCAGGTTTTGGCATTATTGGGGGTAAGACCGGTCTGGAACGAATCGGGGATTGTTATGGATGTTGAAGCCCGGCCGCTGGAAGAACTGGGACGGCCCAGAATTGATGTTATTATAAGAATTTCCGGCGTTTTAAGAGATTCATATCCAGATCTGATTGCCATGATGGATCAGGCGGTGCAAATGGCAGCTCGCCTGAAAGAGCCGGAAACTCAAAATTTTGTCCGCCGGAACACCCGAAAAACTGTCAAGGAACTGATTTCACAGGGAGAACTTTCCCAGTCAGAGGCATTCAGACGTGCCACTATGCGTATTTTTGGTGACAAACCGGGAACCTACGGCTCTGGGGTGGATCTGGCTCTGAAAGCCAGCGCCTGGGAGTCGGAAGGTGAGCTGGCCAAAGTGTTTACCTCTTTTTCAGGATACGCCTATGGTGACGGTTTAAACGGAACAGTTTCCCATAAAGAATTTGTGGAAAACATCAAATCAGCCGAGGTTGTTTTTGAAACTTCAGTCAGCAACCGGTATGACCTGCTCACATCCGGCTATTCAGCGTCGGTGATCGGCGGTTTCAACATGGTGAAAAATCAGTTTTATCAGAAAGAACTCAAACAATACCATGGCACCTCCAACCATAAAGAAAAGGTGGTCATTACAACAATCGAAGATGAACTCAAACGAATTATGGAAGGCACTTTTTTTAATCCCCTCTGGAATCGCTCGGTGATGGATAAAGGCTATAGCGGTGCCGCCGAGATTATGCGAAAGGCTCAAACGATTTTTAGCTGGAAGTGCACCACTAAAAATATTGATGACACCGCCATTGATGAAATTGTTCAAACCTACCTCGGAGATCCGGAAATGGTCAGTTGGCTCAGGGAAGAAAATAACTTTGCCATTGAAGAGATGTCAAGACGATTTCTTGAGCTCCATCAGCGAAAAAAATGGAATCCCAGCCCGGAAGCATTGGAAATTTTAACAAATATTTATATGAAGATTGAGGGCGATATGGAAGAGATGATGGAAGAATCCCAGGGCGATTATCAGGGCGGCTCCATCGAAATCGTGCGTCATCAGGATGTGGCAGCCTGGAATAAAACCATCCAGGGAATGGATGCCTTGTTTGACTCGGAGAAAAAGATGTCATAAGAATCTGGGAATAAAAATAAAGGGTCGTCTCTTTGTGGTATAAGTTCAGCAGAGTTAGTGGTACCTTTGCTGTTATCAATAAAAATAGAAAGAGAAAGAGAGAAATCATGGAATTTATTAACAATCCGAGAGAAATTGAAGAACGCAGTTTTGAAATTATTACAGAAGAATTGGGTGACAGGGTCTTTCCGGAAAACATTGCCTCCATTGTCAAACGAATTATTCACACTACCGCAGATTTTGAATATGCGGACCTGTTGGAATTTTCTAACGATGGTTATGAAAGCGGAATGGAAGCCCTTAAACAGGGAAAGAAGATTTATGCCGATACCCGGATGATTCAGGTGGGCGTCAATAAAAAAGCCCTGGCTGATCATGGCATTGAAATAGTCAATTATAGTCATGATCCAGATGTGGCGAAAGAAGCAAAACTGAGGGGGGTTACTCGCTCCACGGTGGCTATGGAAAAAGCTTTGAAAGACAAAACGGTGGGAATTTATGCCATTGGCAATGCACCCACGGCTCTGTATACGCTGATTGAAAAAGTTAAGGCCGGAGAGGCAAAACCAGACTTGATTATTGGGGCACCGATCGGATTTGTCGGGGCGGCCCAAGCAAAGATAGAACTGGACGGGATTGATAGTCCCAGTATTCGTATCAATGGCAGAAAAGGCGGCAGTCCGGTGGTTGCTGCTATTATTAATGCCATGCTTTATCAGCTGGGCAGAGAATGGTAACAACAGAATAAAAAAATATATTTTAGAGAAAAGAGGAGTTTATCATGAAAAAAAGAGCAGTTTTGGCATTGGCAATTATGTTGTCAGCGGTGTTTGTATTGGCGGGGTGTTCGTCTGCGGCGGGAGCCGGCAGCACGAAAAAGGGTGAGATGGAAGTTCAATATGCGCAGAAAATGAATATTGAATATTTGGATGATGGGATTGTTCTAGTAACGGATGGAAAGGATCGTCAGACTCTGATTGTGCCTGAAGGAAAAGAAGCACCTGATGGTTATGAAGAGGCTCAGGTGATTAGCGGTGCGGCAGAGCATATCTTCCTGGGATCCACAACCCATAGTTCCTACATTCGTGTTTTAGGCGATGATATGTTTGACAAGGTTGCAGGGGTATCGACCTATGATGTGGGAAAAGGTCAAATCGAACAGATCGATTCAAGAATGCAGGCTGGCACCATTAAATTTTTCGGGAAAAATGCTGCTCTGGATTTCGAAGCCATGATGGCCGCAGGGGTTGATCTGGCATTCATCTCCTATTCGGATTATGACACCAATGCGAAAAAATTAGAAGAATTGGGAATTCCTTATATTGTCGATTCATCAGGTCTGGAAACAACGGTATTGGGCCGAATGGAATATACTAAATTATTTGCCGCGTTTATGGGAAATGCCGAAGCAGCCAATGAGCAGATTGATAATGCGGCCAAGAATCTGAAAGAAATCAAAAAAGCAGTAGAAGGTCTGGATCAACCCAAGGTTGTGGGAGGCATGATTTATGATGGCCAGGTATCTGTGCGAACAGGGGGATCTTACTTTGGCGATATGTATAATATCGTTGGTGCCGATTATCTGTACAAAGATCTGGATACTGCTGAACCGGGGAGTTCTAAAGTTACCTTTGAAGATTTCTATGCCAAAGGCAGCACCGCGGATATTGTATTCAATGAACCGATGGGGAAAAAAACCTATGCGAATGTCGGGGAAATTTATACTACATCACCGCTGCTTTTGGAAATGCCGGCAGTCAAAACCGGTAATGTATGGTCCTTCCAGCCAGACTGGTTTCAATCGGTTGACAAGCTGGATCAGATCGTAGCAGACTATGCAGCCATTGTCCATCCGGATGCATTTAAAGACCACGAAATCAAATATATGGTGAAGGTACCTGTTCAATAAAAAGTATTTTTGACAGGCGATAAGCAGAAGCGGCTCAATGGGAACACTCCCATTGAGCTGGTCTGTTACAGCCTGAATACAGATGCACATTCAGAGGAGTTATTAACTGTGATCTGATGAGTACAGATGAGTTGACTGTTCTGAATATGCATTTACATTATAGTATGAAGAAAATAAAATTGGAGGAACGGATGTTAAAATTGGCATTTTGCAGTGCAAACGGAACCGAGTTGGCTATTCTGAGCAAGGCCGTAAAAAAGATCAGTGAAAAATATGAAATAGATGTATGGGCCCGGGAGAATAAAATTTTAAAAGATCCGGAGGCGTTGAGAGCGTTTATTGATTTTGCCGGAAGGGCAGATTATCTGATAATCAGTCTCCACGGCGGCAAAGAAAAAAGCTTGAGCTTTGACGAAATCATAGTGGCAATGCCGGCAACGGTAAAAATATATATCCACTTTACCAGTCCTTTAGATGCCATGGATTCGCTGGAATATTCAAATATTGAAAGAGGAGATTATATTTTACTGAACCAATACATGACTTATAGCGGCCTAAAAAATTACCGCAACTGTTTATTATCTCTATTGGAGCAAACCAATAGAGATAGTTGTGATTATGATCCTCCCGAACCATTGCCATGGGAGGGAATCTATCATCCGGATTTTGAAGCAGTTCCCGATTTAGACACCTATTGCCAGCATAAAATTATTCCGGGAAGAACAAGTGTAGGAATCTGGTTTCATCGGGAACACTGGTCAAACGGAGATACCAGCTATGTGGATGCCTTTATCCGGGAATTTGAAACCCGGAGCATCAATGTTATTCCGGTTTTCAGAAAAACCCGAAAAGAAGAAGATCTGGGAAATATGGGGTTAAAGGAGGTATTGGATCATTTTTTTAAACATGAGGGAGAACCCATTGTGGATGTGATTCTCAATCTCATGAGCTTTTCGGCTTCCATGATGACTTACAAAAATGATGCCAGAGACCAGACCATGGATGAGGTGCTGGCAAAGTTTGGCGTGCCCGTTTTAAAAGGGATCATTGCTTTTGCAGACAGGGATTATTGGGAAACATCCACCCAGGGATTGTCCCCGGTGGATGTAATTGTCAATGCAGCCATGCCGGAAATGGATGGCAACATCATTACTCTGGCTGCAGCATTTACGGATTCAGCCACTCTGGATCCCTTAACCGGGGCGCGGATTGTCCTTCATGTACCCGATGCAAAAGGGATTAGCCGAATTGCGGATTTGGCAGAGAATTGGGGAAAACTCAAACATATCGCCAATTCGGATAAGCGGGTTGCCATTTTATTTCATAACTACCCCCCGAGAAACGATACTATTGGCAGTGCCTTCGGCCTGGACTCCAAGGACAGTGTCTGCAACATGCTCAATGTTCTAAAAGACAGCGGTTATTCCCTTGATTACTTACCAGAAAACGGCGGGGCGATTATCGATGAGATTCTGTCAAAAACCACCAATGATCTGAGGTGGCTTTCTTCTGCGGAAATCCATCACCGGGCAGCGGATGTTATCCCCCAATTGACCTATGAGGGATGGTTTAAGGAACTTCCAGAAAAAGTTCAGGGGGAAATGTGTGAATTCTGGGATCAGCCTCCGGGAGAGTTTTTTAGTCATCAGGGAGAACTGGCGGTGCCTGGTGTTATCAATGGTAATTTATTCATAGGGATTCAGCCTTCCCGGGGAAATACCCTTAATCCAGAAAGTGTTTATCACAGTCCGGATCTGCCCATGCCCCATAGCTATTTTGGTTATTACGAGTGGATTCGACATACCTTTAAAGCCGATGCCATTATCCATGTGGGGATGCATGGTACATTGGAATGGTTACCAGGTAAAGCATTGGGTTTAACAGAGTCCTGCTATCCCCAAATCGCCATTGGCGATCTGCCCCATTTATACATTTATATCATCAATAATCCAGGTGAGGGAACCCAGGCCAAACGGCGGAGCAATTGCTGTATCATTGATCATTTGATTCCGGCCATGACTCGGGCGGAACTATATGAAGATACCGCCGAACTGGAAACTCAATTGCAGGATTACTATAAATGTAAGGCAATGAATCCGGAGAAGCTGGGTTATTTGAGAAAAATAATCTGGGAAAAGGTGTTGGAGATCAACCTGAATAAGGACTTGAATTTAGGAACGATTCAGCCGGAAAATTTCGATGGGATGTTGGAGCAGCTCCATGATTACCTGGGCGAATTAAAAGAAACCCAGATCAAAACTGGACTTCACACCTTGGGGGAAGCCCCGGAAGGCGTTAAATTGATTGAACTGTTGATTGCCATGACCTTGCTGCCAAACGGTGAGACCGCATCCTTAAGGAGGACGGTGGCTTCGATTCTGGGCTATGATCTGGACGAGCTGCTGGATAACCGGGGGAGACTCAATCCCGACGGGAAAACCAATGTAGATATTCTGGAAGAAATATATTTCAAAACCTACGCATTTATGGAAAATCTATGGAAGACGGATTTCGATGAAAATCAGATTATAAAAATCTGCATGGAAACGCTCAGTATTGTGAATGCTGAGCTTATAGAAATTGCTGCCTACCTCTGCACCTCACTGGTGCCTCGGATTCAGGCTTGTCGGGATGAACTCGCAGCTGTAAAAAATGGACTGGAAGGTAAATTCATCAAACCGGGCCCCACCGGCAGTCCCACCCGAGGTATGGCTCACATTCTGCCCACGGGCAGAAATTTTTATTCCATCGATCCCCAGACGGTTCCTTCGCCAACCGCATGGGAAGCAGGGAAAAAACTTGCGGAGAATATGCTGGATAAATATAAAAAAGAAAATGGAACATATCCGGAAAACGTCGGAATGGTCGTATTTGGAACCTCCACTATGCGAACCAATGGTGAAGATGAGGCCGAAATACTATATCTGCTTGGGGTAAAACCGGTCTGGCAAAAACAGAATGCCTATGTCAAAGATCTGGAGATTATTCCCCTGGAGAAACTGGGGCGGCCCCGGATCGATGTGACCACCCGGATCAGCGGTCTGTTTCGGGATACCTTTCCCAATCTGGTGGATCTGATCGATCGGGCGGTGCTTGCTGTCATTGATTTGGATGAACCCGATGAGATGAACTTCATCGCTAAGCATGTCAAACAGGAACTGGCTGAGTTATTGGAGAAAGGCATTGATTTTGATCAGGCCCGGGAGGAAAGCAGCTATCGAATCTTCGGCTGTAAGCCTGGCGCCTATGGCGCAGGAGTCTGCAACATCATCGGTACCCAACAATGGGAAACTGATGGGGATCTGGCAGATATTTATCTCACCTGGGGAGGCTATGCCTATAGCCAGAGCAGCTACGGTAAAAAGGCCCCAGAGCTTTTCAAAAAAAGACTGTCAGTGATGGATGCGGCAGTGATGAATCTGGATTCCCGGGAATTTGAAATGATCGACAGTGACGATTTTTATTCCTTCCACGGCGGCATGATTGCCTCGGTTCGAGCCTTTAAGGGATCAGACCCCATGGGATTAATTGGGGATAGCACCAATCCGGAACGCATCAAAACCCGGACTATCAGTGAAGAAACTCGATTTGAACTGAGATCCCGGGTGTTTAATCCCAAGTGGATCAACAGTATGAAAGAGCATGGCTATAAAGGGGCTGGCGATATCTCCCAGATTGTTGATCATATTTTTGGCTGGGACGCTACTGCCCGGGTGATGGATGATATACTTTACGAAGAATTGGCCCGGAAATTTGTATTGGATCAGGATTTTTCCGACTGGTTAAGGGATGTCAATCCCTGGGCCCTCCAGAATATTTCCGAGCGTCTGCTGGAAGCCGTTCAGCGGGATCTGTGGCATGCAGATCATGAAATGGTCAGCCGGCTTCAAAACATTTATCTGGAGATGGAAGGAGCGGCAGAGGAGTGTTAGGAGAAAGAGTGTTAATTGTACTTTGGACAACCGGCCAGTGTAATCTGGCCTGTAAATATTGCTATGCTGGTTCAACTCATTCAAGAGAGGATATGGATTTTGAGACGGCGGCCCAGTCACTGGATCTTTTTTCCGATCATACTATGAAAATTCAGTTCGCCGGTGGAGAGCCGCTTCTGAACTACCCATTGATCTGTCAGGTAGTTGATTATGTAAAATCGAAAAAATATGATGCCAGCTTCCAAATGCAGACCAATGGCACTTGTATTACCCCGGAAATTGCCGCCGGCCTGAAAAAAATGAAGATTGCTTTGGGTGTCAGCCTTGATGGTCCACCGGCGGTGAATGAGTTTTCCCGGGGAAAAACCAGGGAAGTCATTGCCGGGATTCATTGTCTGGCAGATGAAGGGATCACAATAAATTTAAACAGCGTGGTGACCAGTCATAGTGTTGCAAAACTTCCTGAGCTGGTCAGTTTTGCATACTATCTGGGTAATGTGCGAGGAATTGGTCTTGATCTGCTGCGGGATACGGGACGCGCAAAAGACCATCGAGAAATCATCAAAAAAGCCACACCAGAGCAATTAAAGAAAGCTCTGAGCGGTATGGTTGAGACAGCTCAGGAATTATATAAACTTACCGGAAAAAAGATCATCATCCGGGAGATTGATGAAGCCAGACATCGGTTAAAGCTGACTGCCTGCAGCAAAGAATACTGTTATGCATCCTGCGGTCGATCCTATGTTGTGCTGCCCAGTGGTGATGTCTATCCCTGTGGATCACTGATTGATAATCCGGCATATTTTATGGGAAATGTAAAAACCCGATCCCTCAAAAGCATTGCCATTGAAAAAGCAGAACCGGCAGCTTGTAAAACCTGTGACTTTTTTGCAATCTGTCCTGGAGGATGTCCTTCCCGATTGCTGATCAATGGGGAAAACAGGGAGCATGAGTCTTTGGATTGTGTGCTGAAAAAAACCGCATTTGAAATTGTCAGGAATAGCTGACAAAGGTAATTAGGGTTAAAGCGTTGCAGAAAATTAAGAGAAAAAATGTCATCAGCCCAGAGGGTAGTTGTAAAACTGGCTTAATTTAGCAATTTTATAGTTGACTATTATTTTAAAAAGATGAAACCAAAAGGGTAGGGGTTATTTAAATAACCGCTGCCTTTTTAAATTTAGCTTCATAAAATTCACCAATATTGGAATTGTTCAATATTTCAATCTTATAAAATAAATTTCATTGGCTTTGAGACTGATTCCACATAATTGTTTAAACAAAATATAATAATAAACAGTTACAATTAAAATATTAACAATTTTCAAAGAGATGGAGACACAATGAATTTGGACCCATATAAAGTATTGGGAGTTCCTCAGGATGTCAGTGATGAGGAAATCAAAAAAGCATATAAAAACCTGGCGAAAAAATATCATCCGGATTTGAATCCTGGTAATCGGGAATCAGCAGCAAAAATGAGTGAGGTCAATGCCGCCTACGATTTGATAAAGAGTGGCAAGGCAAATTACGCCTATCAAAATGCCTACGGTACCGGCGCAAATCAGAGAAGACAGACTTATGATCCGTTTAACGGTTATGGAAATTCCCGACAATCAGATTCATTTGAAGGTTTTGATCCTTTTGAATGGATTTTTGGATCATCTGCCAATCAGAATCGGAAAAGTAGTTTTGACACAGTGATAAGCTATATCAATATGGGCAGGTATGCTGAAGCATTAAGTGTTTTGAATCATATTTCAGACAGAAGTGCGAAGTGGTATTACTATAGTGCAATAGCCAACTACGGCATTGGCAATCAGGTGAGTGCGATTAATCACGCCCGAGTGGCGGTTGAAATGGAACCGGATAATGATGATTATCAAAGCCTACTGAGTCAAATAGAAAGGGGTAAAGCTGGATCTGGAAATCGTCCAGCGGCTTTTTCCCCAATTGGTACTATTTTTAAATTGTTTCTTGGGTTTTATGCGTTTCAATTTTTGTTTTCATTTTTGAGATTAATATTTTAGATCATGTGTTTTAAATAAATTAGGAGAAAGCTAAATGAAACGTTTTAAAGAAAAGTTAGTGGAATTTATGTCCGGCCGTTATGGCATGGATCAGCTTTATTATGCCATGCTGTTATTGGCGCTGGGGATAATGATGGTTAATATGAAGGTTGATAATCTCATACTTATGATTTTATCAGATGGCATTATTCTCCTTATGATTCTCAGAAGTTTTTCCAGAAACATCAGCAAGCGGGCAAGAGAAAATGGAAAATTCCTGAAAATTTGGAATCCGGTAAAAAGAAATGTGCGAATATTCATTCGCAGAATTAAGGAAATCAGGGTATACCGTTATCGTAAATGCCCCAATTGTAAAAAGACATTGCAGCTTCCGATTAAACGGGGAAAAAATACGGTAAAATGTCCCAAGTGCCAGGAAAAATTTAACGTGCGGGTTATTCTTTAAATATTTGCCGTGATCAAAGCAATCAAAAAACCGCTGGACTTTTAAATCAACCGTGTTATAATAAAGGCACAATTAAATAGAAATGTAAAATTCATTTAGGATGAACAAATTCATTGAGGGAATCTGGTTAGAATCCAGAACGATCCGGTCACTGTAATTAGTTATGTCTCCTTAATATGTCACTGGGCACATTATGTCTGGGAAGGCAAGGGGAATATAAGCTATAAGTCAGGAAACCTACTAAATTGAAGTACTAGAGTATCCTTCCAGGGAAAAGGGAAATTAGTAATATTAACAAAAGTTGGTTCTGAAACGTCTTAATAGTGGGAACCAATGGATAAGTATAATAGCAAAACCTCTTTTTCTGTAGCAATATGGAAGGAGAGGTTTTTTTTCGCAATGACACTCACAAAGTGGCTGGCCGGGAGCCGGGGAAAACCTGCAAAATATACTGGGATGAGATTTGTTTTATGGGATGATATAAAAATATTCGGAGGAAAAAATGAAAAAATTCAAAAAAAGCCTGACAATGGTTGGGATATTAGTATTTCTGGTAGTCCTTGCAGCCCAGCCTGTGAATGCCATGCATATTATGGAAGGATTTCTTCCCATTGGCTGGGCAGTTTTCTGGTGGGTAATGGCACTGCCTTTCATTGGTTTTGGACTTTACCAGGTGGGGAAAATATTCAAAGATAAACCCGAACAAAAGGTATTGTTGGCCATTGCAACAGCTTTCACATTTGCACTGTCGGCTTTTAAACTGCCATCGGTTACCGGCAGTTCTTCCCATATGACCGGAATTGGTCTGGGCGCCATTGTCCTCGGCCCATTTGCCACCGTGGTGGTGGGAACCATTGCCCTTTTATTTCAGGCGTTGTTGCTTGCCCACGGCGGACTGACAACCCTGGGAGCCAATGCATTTTCAATGGCCATTGTCGGATCGTTTGTGGCATATGGAATTTACAAGGGGCTTTCTAAACTCAATGTTCCCAAACCGATAACTATTTTTTTAGCCGCCTGTATTGGCGACCTCATGACCTATGTCACAACATCGGTTCAGTTGGCGCTGGCTTTTCCGGATCCGGTTGGCGGTTTTGTAGCTTCACTCATTAAGTTTTTAAGTATTTTTGCCATCACCCAGGTGCCGCTGGCAATTATCGAAGGCATTTTAACCGTTTTGGTTGTCAATGCCATTTATCAATATAAAGAAAAGGGGCTTATATCCAATGAAACTCTCAGCGATAACTAAAATTGTACTTGTTTTGATTATTGGAGCACTGATTATTATTCCGCAAATTGCCTTGCCTGATGCTGAATTTTCAGGAGCAGACGATCAGGGCGGCGCAGCGATCACATCAATCGACCCGAGCTATGTTCCCTGGTTTGAAAGTTTGTTTGACCCCGGCGATATGGAAGAAAATCTTTTCCGTTTCCAACAGGCATTGGGCGTCTTTGGTTTGATCGGATGTTTTGGCTATTTATATAAAAAATCCAGGAAAAATGAACAAGTCGATAATCAGCTTAGTAAATAACATTAGGTAATTGCGAAACTCA
>NZ_LGYO01000034.1:0-17368 GCF_001263355.1 Acetobacterium bakii | reverse complement strand
GTTTCGTGCGAAACTGGCAGCTAAGCTCACGGCAGTTTCGCAATTAACTAATATAACATTTTTAAAAGGAGGACATCATGATTGATCGTTTTGCACATACAAACAGACTCAGCAAAGCCAATCCTACCCTAAAGGTAGTGGTTTCATTGGTGATGCTCCTTTCGGTATTTTTCATCAATGAACCCCTGTATATGGCAGGGGTTTTTGGTGTTATGGTGGGTTGTACCCTTTTGTGGGCAAAAATTCCGGCACGGGTGTATCTCCATACCCTGATTTTCGACTCGATATTTATCATTCCCGGAGCACTGGCGTTATTGTTTACCATCTCTAGGGGTGATGGGGAGTTCTTGTTTTCTTTTGATTTTTTCCAGTTTACCATCGGCATCACAGCAGCGAATCTTACCCTTGCCGGCCTTGTTTTCTGCCGGGCCATGTCAGGAGTATCATGTATGCTTTTTTTGATTTACACAACTCCGGTGATGCAAATTGCCGGTGTGATGAAAAAAGTGCATATCAGCAATACATTTTTAGAGATATTCATCTTAACCTATCGTTTTATTTTCGATTACTGGGATAAAATTAAACTCATGTCCACAGCTATCCAATTGCGTTTTGGCTATCGTAACATAAAGGTCGCCGTACAATCCATTGCGATGATATTGAGCAACCTCTTCCTCATGGCCATAAAAAGTTACGAGGAAATGACCCGAACCCTGGAATTAAAGCAATATCAAGGGGATTTTCATGTAAGCTATAAGAAAGGTCACACCCATGATTAAAACAGAAAATTTAACATATCAGTACCCTGACGGAACGAAGGCTTTAAAGAATGTTTCAGTGGACGGAGATAGAGGAAATTGCATTGCTCTCATCGGTGAAAACGGTGCCGGGAAGTCGACGCTGATGTCAGCGCTGATCGGACTCATTAAACCAAGCGAAGGTGGGGTTTTCTTTAAGGGAGAACCTCTATCCTATAAAAAGAAAGATCTTTATGCATTCAGAAAATATATCGGACTGGTGATCCAGGAATCGGATAAACAGGTTTTTTACTCAGGGATTTATGATGACATTGCCTTTGCCCTAAGAAACCTGGGCATGGATGCAGATGAAATCGATAATCGGGTCAAAGCCGCCATGAAAGACACCGGAATCACCGACATTGCTGAGCGACCGGTCCATTACCTCAGCTACGGGCAGAAAAAACGGGTCGCCATGGCCGGGGTTCTGGCTATGAAACCCGGAATTATCCTGATGGATGAACCAACCCTGGGGCTTGATCCCAAAAGCAAAGCCGGTGTGAAGAACATCATCCGGGAAGCCCTGGAAAACGGCATAAAAATTATTTTGTCCAGCCATGATATGGATTTTATTTATGAATTTTGTGATTACACCTATGTACTTCATCATGGCCAGGTTCTGTGTGAAGGTGAGACCACATTGGTTTTTAAAAATAAAGAAGCCCTGGAAACTGCAAGCCTGGAGGAAGCAACCATGACCCGGCTGGAGCGGAGCCTTGGCATCAAGGGATTCCGAAGCATTGCGGCACTTGAAGCGGCCGTTGAAAATCAACGAAAGGAGGTTCTGGCAAATGAAACTGGTAGTAGTAGGAATTAATCATCGCGATACTCCCATTGAAATCAGGGAAAAGGGATCATTTCTTCACCGAACATTGATTGAAGGCATCCGAACTCTTTTAAAGGAAGATGCCATTGCCGAGGTTATTATTCTGTCAACCTGTAATCGCAGTGAAATTTATGTTGCCACCAGGAATCCGAGTGAAGCCTCAGATATTTTGTCGCAGTTTTATATGACTGAAAAGTCTGAAGAGCTTGAACCTTTTCTGTTTGTAAAAAAAGGAAGAGACGCTCTGGTTCACCTGTATGAGGTGGTCACCGGACTTGACTCGATGATTTTAGGCGAAGACCAGATTTTAGGTCAGGCCAAGGATGCGCTGGAAAAATCCCATGATATTAATGGCTGCGGTAAATATCTGACAAAAATGTTTCGTGAAGCGATTACCTTCACTAAAAAAGTTAAAACCGACTATAAAATTTCAGAAACGCCGTTGTCCCTCAGTTCAACTGCGGTTAAGCATATAAAAAGACAGCACCCCGAAGATTATGGCAATAAAAAAATCCTGATCATCGGATCGGGAAAAATGGGGGTGCTGGCCTTGCGGTATATGAAAGCCGAAGGCTTCCAAAATCCTTACATGACCAACCGAACCTTTCACAACATGGACGAATGCGAAGCCATCCATGAGAATGTTCAGGTGGTCCGCTATGAAAACCGCTATGACATCATCCCTGAAATGGATGTGATCATCACCGCCACCGCATCCCCCCATGTGATTCTAAAGGCCGAAAACATGCCGCAGATAAATAAACCCTTAACCGTTATTGACCTGGCGTTGCCAAGAGATGTGGAAGAGGCAGTCGGCAACATTGATGGCATTGAGCTCTTGACCATCGACCATTTCAAAGACATTATGGATGAGAAAATGGCGTACCGCCAGGAGATTGCAAAAATAATTGAAGTTGAAATACAGTCTGAAATTGATGGACTGCTCTCATGGGTCACTCATGCCAAGGTCGATAACATGGTAAAAAATCTCAATGAAAAATCCCGTCAGCTGGCCAATGAAACAATCACCAACCTGTGCGGACATTTGGAGCTTTCGGAAAAAGAAGCGGAATACCTTGCCAAAATTGTCCGGTCCAAATTCAGAGAAATGGTCATGCCGCCGATCAAGCAATTAAAGTCTCTGGATAATGAAGAGGCAATTATCGGCATTGAAAAAACAGTGACCTACCTCTTCCCTGAAAAACCCGCGAAATTGGTGCTGGGAGATCAGAAAAATGATGACACCGCTGTTATTTAATTTAAAGAATAAAAAAGTGCTGGTTGTTGGCGGGGGCACGGTTGCGACAAGGCGGGTGGTTACACTTTTGGAAAGCGGCGCCCAGGTCCTCTGTGTGAGCCCTGTATTTTCCGTCTGGCTGCAAAAGGCACAGGATATAAAAAACGAACTTACCTTGATCTTTGGTATTTATAAGCCGAATTATTTAGAAGACGTGGATTTGGCGGTTGCAGCAACTAATCAGGAGATCATTAATGATCAAATAAAATTGGATTGCCAGGCCAGACGGATCTGGTGCAACCGGGTGGATAACCCCGAGGATTCGGATTTTATTTTTCCCAGCGTCATCCGCCGGGGCGATTTAACCCTGTCCGTATGCACCGAAGGTGCCAGTCCCTTTTTAACCAAAGCCATTATGGATGATTTATCCCAACGCTATGATGAAAGTTATACCGAAAGAACCGCGCTGCTCCGGGAATGCCGGAAAAAAATTTTAGAAAATAAAAACCAAAAGAGCGCAAGTCGCCAAAGTCTTAAAGAGCTGGCACGGTACTCAATTGAAGAATTAAAAGAATACCTCACAAAAGATGAGAGGGTATTATAGATGCATATGACACTAGATGAATGGGAGAATATTTCATGAATATAAAAGTAGGAACACGGGGAAGCACCCTGGCAAGGGTTCAGAGCCAATGGTTAATCGATGTTTTGGCAAAGGCCCATCCCCAGATAAAATTTGAAATGGTCATTATAAAAACCAAAGGGGACCTGGTTCAGGATAAACCCCTGGATAAAATCGGAGACAAGGGCTTATTTACCAAGGAATTGGAAGATGCTCTGTTATCCGGAGTAATTCACATGGCCATCCACAGCATGAAGGATATGCCATCCCAGTTACCCGAAGGCTTGATGCTAACATTGCCGACGGTTCGGGAAGACCCGAGAGATGTTTTGCTCACACCTCATAAGATTGATTCTTTGGCGGCATTGCCCCAGGGCGCAGTGGTTGCCACCGGCAGTAAGCGGCGGATTTCTCAGTTAAAGAAGCTACGGCCCGATGTTGAAATAGTCGGGATCCGCGGGAACATTGATACCCGAATTCGAAAAATGCAGGAACAGAAACTGGATGGGATTATTCTTGCGGCAGCGGGACTAAAGCGCATCGGCCGCTTTGTGGATGATGCCTATGAAACCGTGGCGCTGCCGGAAAAGACCTTTATCCCCGCACCGGCTCAGGGAATCCTGGCGGTGGAAATAAGAGCAGATAATGAACTGGTTAAGGATTTAATGAAAGCAATCAGTGATCCCGACACCATCGTCCAAATGAATGGGGAACGGAGTTTCCTTAAAACCCTCAACGGAAGCTGTCATATTCCGGTGGGTGCCTATGTTGAAATGAAGAACGAAAGCATTAAAATCTATGGCCTTTACGGCTTGGAAGATATGAGTCGCGTGGTAACACGATCCATTGAAGGACCACCAGAGGAGGCGGAAGCGTTGGGAAAAGAATTAGGACTGGAATGTTATAAGGCCGTACATACAAAACCCGGGAAGGTTTATCTCGCCGGCGGCGGCTGTGGCGATCCGGGATTATTAACCGTCAAAGCCATGGGCGTTTTAAAAAGAGCTGACGTTATCGTTTACGATGCCCTGGTGAATGAAAGCTTTTTAAATGAAGCCAAAGAAGGCGCGGAAATTGTTTACGTTGGAAAACGGGCCGGAAATCACGCCATGCCCCAGGAAGATATCAATGCGTTGCTTATAGAAAAAGGCCTGGAAGGAAAAACAGTGCTGCGCTTAAAAGGCGGAGATCCCTATGTTTTCGGCCGAGGCGGCGAAGAAGGGGAAGACCTTTATGACGCTGACGTTCCTTTTGAAGTGATCCCGGGAATTACCTCGGTGATTGGCGGCCTGGCCTATGCCGGTATTCCCATTACCCATCGGGATTGTGTTTCCTCGTTTCATGTGATCACCGGGCATTTAAAATCCAATGCCTATGACGGCTCCTCGGATTTGGATTGGCCGGTTCTGGGGAAACTCAAGGGCACCATTGTCTTTTTAATGGGGGTTAAGAACCTCAAAAAGATCTGCGCTGAGCTGGTCAAAAACGGCATGGATGCGCAAATGCCGGTTGCGGTTGTCCATCGGGCCTCAACCCCCTACCAACGGGTGGTGGTGGGTAACCTCGAAACCATTTATGAGATTGCTACCGATGCGAAAATCACCGCACCCAGCCTGATTGTGGTGGGTGAAGTGGTGAACAAACGCGAAAAACTGCGCTTCTTTGATGAAAAACCCTTATTTGGAAAAACCATCATTGTCACCCGCTCAAGGGAACAAAGTTCCCAGATGTCGGAAAAGATTGTGGAGCTCGGTGGCAATCCCATTGAATATCCCACCATTAAAATTGTTCCCATTAACGAAGCGGCCTGTGATGAAAAAGTTAAGGAACTTGACAAATACACTCATATTGTTTTCACCAGCATCAATGGCGTGGAAATCTTCTTTGACTCCCTCAAACGCAGCGGCAAAGATGCCAGAGCCTTTGGTAAACTGCACATTACCGCCATCGGCGAAGGTACTAAAAATTCTTTGTTAAGCCGGGGGCTGACCGCAGATTTTGTGCCGGATAAGTATGTGGGCGAGGAACTGGTTAACGGTTTAGCGCCACTGCTCACCAAGGATTCACGGGTTCTGATTCCCCGGTCTAAAAATGCCCGGATTTATGTGGTGCAGGAATTATCGAAGATTTGTCCGGTGGATGAGATCCAAAGCTATGAAACCATCCGGGAAGATCATGTCACCGTTGATCCCCTGGAAATGCTGAAAAACAAAGAAATTGATTATATTACCTTTACCAGCTCCACTACCGTCGAGTTTTTTGTGGAAAAAATCGGCGCCCAGCATCTGGCTGCCATTAACGCCGCCAAATGCGTTTCCATCGGCCCCCAAACCTCGAAAAAATGCCTGGAATTAGGCATCGGCGTGGATATTGAAGCCGAACAATACACCATCCAGGGAATGCTGGATGCTATTTTAAAGGATACCGAAAAGTAGGAGACTAATGCAAAACTGCCGTGAGCTTTGCTGTCTGTTTATATGAAACAATTCTTCCACTTGGCCGTACAACATTTTACTGTACTGTTCGCCTATACGTTATATAATTGTTTATATAAACTGACAGCAAAGCAAACTTGTTTGTAGTTTTGAATTACGCAATTTCTTATAGAATAATTCATAAAGGAGTGAAGCAATATGTTGCCAACACGATTAAGAAAAAATACCGCCGTTCGAAATTTAATCAGAGAAACCCAGCTTTCCATGAATGACGTGGTTTATCCATTATTTATTGTGGATGGACAGGGCGTTCGCAGGGAAATCAGTTCCATGAAGGAACAGTACCATCTGTCTTTGGATATGGTGGCAGCGGAAACTTTGGCGCTTAAGGAATTGGGAATCCGCTATGTGATTCTCTTTGGTGTTCCGGACGTAAAAGACAGCGAAGCGACACCGGCCTTTATTGATACCGGGTTGGTTCAGGAAGCCATTCGGGTCATAAAAAAAACGGATCCGGACATGTACGTGATTACCGATGTCTGTTTATGTGAATTTAAAAGTGATGGCCATTGTTGCTTTTTCGAAGAAAACGGCGAAATTCAGCGGGAAAAAACTTTGAAAACACTCAGTAAAACCGCTTTAAGTTATGCCCGGGCCGGTGCCGATATGGTGGCACCATCGGACATGATGGACGGACGGATTGGCCATATACGAGAAACCCTGAATGATGCAGGTTACGAATCCATTCCCATTATGGCCTACTCCGCCAAGTTTGCCTCCAGCTTTTACGGACCTTTCCGAGATGCGGCCAACTCGGCTCCGGCCTTTGGGGATCGCCGCAGCTATCAGATGGATCCGGCCAATTCCAGAGAAGCCTTAAAAGAAATGATGCTGGATATTGACGAAGGCGCCGACATTGTTATGGTTAAACCGGCCATGCCTTATCTGGATATCATTGCCCAGGGCAAGGAGCTGTCTTATTTGCCCATGGCGGCTTACCAAGTCAGTGGCGAATATGCCATGATCAAGAATGCCGTGGATGCCGATCTTATGGACCGCCGGGTGATTTTTGAAAGTCTTATCAGCATCAAGCGTGCCGGAGCAGACATTATCATTACCTATTTCGCCAAAGAGCTCCAGGCCATGCTTAAAGACTATCAATAGACGCTTTTACCCAAATTTTTTTTAAATTTGGTAGGTTACAAAGCGTGAGCGTGTGACCGATATAAAAGCTAACGTATTTTTCGTCTGAATTAATCCTAAGAAAATCAAGAATTCAGACGAAAAATATGATCATTCCACAGAGCGCTAAAATATCAATTTAAAAATGGGAGAATCTTATGAATCGAGAAAAATCAGAGAAATTATTTATAGAAGCAGAAAAATATATTCCCGGTGGGGTGAACAGTCCGGTTCGGGCCTTTAAGTCCGTTGACATGCCCCCGGTTTTTATTGACCGCGGGAAAGGGGCTAAGATTTATGATGTGGACGGAAACGAATATACGGATTATATTTGTTCCTGGGGTCCCCTTATTTTAGGGCACGCCTCACCCATTTACTTTGAAGGCCTCCAGGAAGCCCTGGAAAAAGGCACCAGCTTTGGAGCCCCCACAGCCATCGAGGTTGACATGGCCAAGCTCATCACCGAGGCCTATCCTTCCATGGAAATGGTCCGGATGGTCAGCTCGGGAACCGAAGCCACCATGAGTGCCCTTCGGGTCGCCAGAGGCTATACCGGCCGGGATAAAATCATTAAATTTGAAGGCTGTTACCACGGTCATGCCGATGGACTGCTGGTAAAATCCGGGTCCGGAACACTGACTTTTGGAGTGCCCACAAGCTCTGGAGTAACCCCGGGAACAGCCAAAGATACCCTGGTGGCAACCTATAACGATATTGAAAGTGTGAAAGCGCTTTTTGCAGAAAACCCCGGCGAGATTGCCGCCATCATTGTGGAACCGGTTGCCGGTAATATGGGCGTTGTACCTCCGGATCTGGACTTTATGAAAGGTCTTCGGGAAATTACCGCTGCCGAAGGAACGGTTTTGATTTTTGATGAAGTCATCACCGGATTTCGTCTGGCCTATGGCGGGGCCCAGGAAGTATTGGGGATTACCCCGGACATGACTACCCTGGGAAAAATCATCGGCGGCGGCATGCCCGTCGGAGCCTACGGCGGACGACGGGACATTATGGAAACCGTGGCACCTCTTGGGGGCGTTTACCAGGCCGGAACCCTGTCCGGTAATCCCATTGCCATGAAAATGGGCATGAATACCCTGACCTATTTGCGGGATCATCCCGAAGTCTATGCGGAAATGGAAGCAAAAGCCAAGCTGCTGGAAGCGGGCTTTAACGCCAACATAGAAAAAACCGGAGTGAAAGCCCAGATGGTCCGTTTCAAGGCAATGACCTGCCTTTTCTTTACCGACCAGCCGATAAACGGCTATGCCGCGGTAATGACCTCGGATACCCAGGCCTACACCCAATATTTCAAATCCATGCTGGATGCGGGAAATCTCCTGCCCCCGGCCCAGTTCGAAGGCATCTTCCTTTCAACGGCCCACACCACAGAAGATATTGAAAAAACCATTGAGGATAATTATCAGGCCTTGAAAAACTTGAAATAAATAAAAAAAATAGGAGAACCAGTTTATGGAAAAAAAAGCATTACTGGTCATCAGCTTTGGAACATCCTATGCTGAGACCCGGGAAAAAACCATCGGGGCGACGGAAAAGCACTTACAGAAGGCTTACCCAGACCACGATTTTTACCGAGCCTTTACCTCACGCATGATCATTAATAAGCTCAAGAAACGGGATAATATCATTGTGGATTTACCCGCTGAAGTCCTGAAAAAGCTCAAGGCAGCCGGATACACTCATGTTCAGTGTCAGACCACCCATATCATTAACGGTCATGAGTATGAGATTACCCTGAAAGAAATCAAGGCTTTTGAAAATAATTTTGAATCCCTGACCCTTGGCCGGCCATTACTGACGACGGTGGAAGATTACGAAGCAACTGTGGATATCGTCATGAAGCAAATACCCAAACTCAAAAAAGGTGAAGCCTTGGTATATATGGGCCATGGCACCGATCATCATGCCAACGCCACCTATCCCTGTTTGGACTATATGTTTAAAATGAAGGGCTATGAGGATGTGTATGTGGGAACCGTGGAAGGTTTTCCGGAACTGGAAAACATTATTCCACTGCTCCAGGAGAAAAAATACAAGAAGATTTACCTGGCACCCTTTATGCTGGTGGCCGGAGACCATGCCATTAATGACATGGCCAGCGATGAAGAGGATTCCTGGAAAACTGTTTTGGAAGATGAACGCTTCAAGGTGGAGTGCATTCTTAAAGGTCTGGGCGAATACCCGGATATTCAAAACATGTTTTTAGAGCATTTAAAAAAGGCCCAACCCGTTACAGGAATGTAGAGAAATTATTGTTCATTCCAAAAAGACGATAGGATAGGCTTTGGTGCTCGTTTATATCAAACAATTTCTCCACTAGGTCGGACAACATTTTCTTGTCTTGTCCGCCTAAGACGTTACAAAATTGTTTATATAAACGAACACCAAAGCAAAATAGTCTTGTATAAATTTTGCAATGAACAAATATTATAAAATTTAGGAGAAATTATTTATGAATACAGTATATATGGTAGGTGCCGGTCCTGGAGATCCAGAGCTGATCACCGTCAAGGGTCAACGCATTGTCAACGAAGCCGATATTATTATTTACGCCGGTTCCCTGGTAAATAAAGCCATCATTGCCGGTCACAAGCCGGATGCCGAAATATTCAACTCCGCATCAATGACCCTTGATGACGTCATTGCCGTCATTAAACGGGGAACCGATGAAGGCAAAAAAATTGCCCGGGTTCATACCGGAGACCCATCCATTTACGGTGCCATTCGTGAGCAGATGGATCGTTTGGATGCTTTGGGGATTCCCTTTGATGTAATTCCCGGGGTTAGTTCCTTTGTGGCATCAGCCGCGGCGCTTAAAAAAGAATTTACCCTGCCGGATGTATCCCAAACCGTTATTTTGACCCGGCTCGAAGGCCGAACCCCGGTGCCTGAAAAGGAAAAACTTGAAAGCCTGGCAGCCCATCAGGCCTCCATGGCGATTTTCCTTTCGGTACAGATGATTGACGATGTAGTTGGGCGCTTAATGAAACATTACAAACCAACCACCCCGATTGCTGTTATTCAGCGGGCCACCTGGGAAGATCAGAAAATCGTTATGGGAACCCTGGAAACCATTGCCCAAAAGGTGAAGGACGAAAAGATTACCAAAACGGCCCAGATTTTAGTTGGTGATTTCCTGGGTGACGAGTATAGCTTATCCAAGCTCTACGATCCCAGCTTTACCCACGAATATCGACAAGGAATTTAAATAACGGTGACCAGGGAAAAATGGGCTATTATAACTTTATCCGGAGACGGGGTGGATTTAGCAGAGCGTCTTGAAAAACGTCTGGATGATAAGGACACCCATATTTACACCAAGGAAAAATATGCCAAAGAAACAACAAAAATAATTGATGCCGATATTACCAGCTTTATGGGCAGGATCATGGGGGAATATGATGTTTTGTGCTGTATTATGGCAACTGGGATTGTGGTGAGAGCTATTGCCCCCTATCTTGGACATAAGTCCACGGATCCGGGAATTCTGGTTATGGATACCCATGGCGATTTTGTCATCAGTCTGTTATCGGGACATCTTGGCGGCGCTAATGACGCTGCCCGATTAATTGCCAAGCGAATCGATGCAACCGCAGTGATTACTACCGGTACCGACGTTAAGGGAACCATGGCAGTGGATGTGCTGGCCGAAAAAATCCACTGTGTCATTGATGATTTCACCGATGCCAAAGATATCACCGCGCTTATTTTAAATGACGAAGCCATTGGCCTGATTAATGAGGAAAACTGTGATCTTGATGGCGTAACTCTACCGGGAAACATTGAGCTGGTTGCAGATAAAAGCGATATTGAAAAATATGCCGGGGTGATTATCACTTCCCTGGATACTCAAAAACCTGAAATACAACTTTCATGGGTTAAACTGGTCCCTAAAAAAATTGTGCTGGGAATCGGCTGCCGCCGGGATACCCCAGGGAAACGCATCATCGAAGCCATCCAGGCAACCCTGGATTCATTAAACCTCAATGAAAAGGGCCTTAAATCCCTTGCTACCATTGGTTTAAAGGCAGATGAAATCGGAATCAAGGAAGCCTGCGACTATTTTAAGGCTAAAAAAGTAATCATTTCCAACGAAATGGTTCAAATGGTTCAAAGCCGCTTTGAAGCATCGGATTTTGTGTTTCAAACCATCGGTTTGTACTCGGTATCCGAGCCCTGCGGTTACGTTGCCTCAGGTTTTGGAGAATGTCTTTTGGAAAAACAGAAAATGAATGGCATTACGTTATCAGTTTGGCGAGCAGAAAACTAAGCACAGGCATAAAAGCCTGTGGATAAAAAAAAGGAGTACAACATGAGTAAAATTTATGTTACCGGGATTGGCCCGGGACTATATGAACATATGACAGAAGCCGCAAAGGCAAGCCTCGCGGATGCCGATATTATTATTGGTTATAAGACCTATATCGATATTATTAAAGACCTGATTAATGATAAGGAAGTTCTGTCTTCAGGCATGCGGCGGGAAATTGACCGCTGTGAGAAAGCCCTGGAACTGGCAGAAGAAGGTAAAACTATTTGTCTGGTCAGCAGTGGGGATGCCGGTGTTTACGGAATGGCTGGAATCATGCTGGAAATTGCCGAAGCAAAGAAAAGCACGGTTGAGGTTGTGATTGTCCCTGGTATTTCAGCGGCTAACGCTGCAGCTTCCACGTTGGGTGCTCCTCTCATGCATGATTATGTGGTTATTAGCCTCAGTGATCTGCTGACCGATTGGGCTGTTATTGAAAAACGCCTGAACTGCGCGGGCGAAGGGGATTTTATTATCGCTCTTTATAACCCCAAAAGCAAGGGTCGTCCACATAACATTGAAGCTGCCCAGGAAATCCTGCTCAAGTACAAGGCCGCTGAAACCCCGGTCGGGATTGTGCGTAATGCCAAAAGAAAAGACGAATCTTATGTGATTACAAGCCTTGATAAAATGAAAGATGCCGATATTGATATGTTTTCAATGGTTATCATTGGAAATTCAAAAACCTATATCACCGAAGATCATCTGAAAATGATTACGCCAAGAGGATATGTACTGTGATTCTCATACTTGGGGGAACCCTGGATAGTCGACAAATTACCGAAGCATTACTTGCCCAGGGAAAAGAAGTTTGCTACTCATCCCTTACCAATATTGCCACGGATAAATTTCAGGAAGATCCGAAATTAACAAAAATTTCGGGTCAGCTGGACGGAAATACGCTGCGGGAAAACATGACTGTTTATAATATTAACCTTTGCATCGATGCAACCCATC
Organism: Acetobacterium bakii; assembly: GCF_001263355.1. Classification (GTDB taxonomy): domain Bacteria; phylum Bacillota; class Clostridia; order Eubacteriales; family Eubacteriaceae; genus Acetobacterium; species Acetobacterium bakii. The sequence goes on along the minus strand of NZ_LGYO01000034.1, from coordinate 4,982 downwards.
CCTATGCCCGTGAAATATCGGAAAATGCAATTTGGGCCTGTGAAGCCATGAATGTTGATTACATTCGCTTGGAAAGACCCTCTCATATTGATCAGGGAGAGGACATTTTAGCCTATGATACCTATGAAGGTGCCAGGGATTATTTAATTGGATCCCTGGGAAAAAGCGATCAGAATGTTTTATTAACCACTGGCAGCAGGCAACTGGAAATTTTTGAAGGGCTTTCCCGGGAACGTACTTATGTCCGGGTGCTGCCAACTTCAGGGGTACTCAAAAAATGTGAAAACCTGGGATATAAAACCTCGAACATCCTTGGCTTGCAGGGTCCTTTTTCGGTGGAAATGAACTATGCCACCATGATGGAATATAACATCGGGTTTGTGGTAACCAAAGACAGCGGTGACATTGGCGGAGTTAAGGAAAAGGTCATGGCGGCACGAAAGGCCGGAGCCAAAATCTTATTTATCCGCCGGCCGGTGGTGGCCTATCCCAAGGTGGTATCCACCGTGGAAGACGCCGTTGCCCGGGGCATGCAAGCAAAATAACCAGAATGTCAAAAAAAGAAAGTGCGATGAGCTCCCCTGTCGGTTTATATAAAACAATTTTTACACTCTACGTCGGACACTCTCCGAGATGTCCGCCTAAGACGTTACAAAATTGATTATATAAACCAACAGTGAAGCACTTGAGATTCGAATTTCACAAATAGCTATTAGAAAACAGAGGAGAAATTATGGCGAAAAATATTATGTTCATGGGCACCGGTTCGTCGGTGGGGAAAAGTCTTCTCACTGCGGCCATGTGTCGAATTTTAAATAATAAGGGATACACGGTTGCACCCTATAAATCCCAGAATATGGCGCTGAATTCCTACATTACCAAGGATGGCAAAGAAATGGGTCGGGCCCAGGTGGTGCAGGCGGAATGCGCCAGAATGGAACCACAGGTGGAAATGAACCCGGTGCTTTTGAAACCGAATTCGGATGTGGGCTGCCAGGTCATTCTCATGGGGAAGGCTGAATATAATATGGACGCCATGGATTATCATGCCCATAAACCGAAGCTGGTGGAGATAGTTGTTTCAGCCTATAACACATTAGCCGAAGGAAAAGATGTTATTGTGATTGAAGGGGCCGGCAGTCCGGCGGAAATCAATTTGCGGGACAACGACATTGTCAATATGGGTCTTGCGGAACTGGTGGATGCCCCGGTGCTGCTGATTGGGGACATTGACAAAGGCGGGGTTTTTGCCTCTATCTATGGGACCATTATGCTGCTGCAGCTGGAAGAACAAAAACGGATCAAAGGCTTTATCATTAATAAATTCCGGGGCGACGTTGAGTTATTAAAGCCCGGCATTGAAATGATCGAAGCATTAATCAATATTCCCTGTCTAGGTGTTGTTCCCTATAAACGGTTTGTGATTGATGATGAGGATAGCGTTAGCGAGCGGTTTGATACCCAAAGCGAGGGTCTCATAACCATCGGGGTGGTTTATCTCCCGCATCTTTCTAATTTCACCGATTGCACCGCTTTTGAAATGCATCCGGAGGTTAAAGTCGAATATTACCGGAATCAGCGCGAACTGCAGCTGGCCAATCCGGATTTGCTGGTAATTCCCGGGAGCAAAAATACCATTGATGACACCTGCCATGTGATCGAAAGCAAAATGGGCGGTGAAATCCGACGCATTCACGATTGTGGTGTTCCCATTGTGGGCATTTGCGGCGGTTTTCAGCTGTTAGGAAAAGAAATCAGAGATCCGTTCGGGGTAGAATCCTCAAAAGGCAGTATCGATGGATTGGGATTATTGAATATCGTTACAACGATTGGTGAGGAAAAACGAACCGTACGGGCAGCCGGAAAAATCCAGGGGAATTTCATGGGTATGGATTTGGTCGATACCATGGTTGAAGGTTATGAAATTCATATGGGTGAAAGCGAAGCCCTGGATAATGCCAGAAGCTTTGCGATCCTTGATGACGGAACCGTGGATGGGGTCATTTCCGAAGATGGCACCATCATGGGAACCTATCTCCATGGGATCTTTGACAACGATGATTTCCGGGAAAAAATCATTACTGCATTAAGGGCTAAGAAGAATTTGGAAGCCGGTCCCGCCGCTTTTGATTTCAAGGCCTTCAAAGAAGAACAATATGATCTTTTGGCAGAAACCGTGGAATCCAGCCTGGACATGAAAAAAATCATGGAAATCATCGGAGAGTAAACACATTGAATATATATGAAGCACTTCCCCTGGGTGCAGGGGGGGGCTTTTGGTTTTGTCTCATTTTTCTCGGAGTACTCCTGGATTGGGTATTTGGAGATCCCAGGTGGCTGCCCCATCCCATTATAGCCATGGGAAAAACCATTAGCTTTTTAAATGAAAAATTGAATCGCGGCAATCATAGAAAAGCAAAAGGGTTCTTGCTTTTATTTTTAGTTCTTGGCCTAACCGGAGGAATTGTATTTTCAATTCAATACTTACTGTACCAGGTACATATCGCCTTATATTTAATCTTCAATCTTTACTTAGTCTCCACATCGCTTGCGGCAAAAACCCTTGCAGTGGAAGTTCATAAGGTCAAGAATGCCCTCATGTCAGGCAATTTAGCAGAAGCCAGGGTTCAGGTTGGCTACCTGGTAGGCCGGGACACAACCGAGCTGACGGAAAAAGAAATTATTCGAGCTACGGTGGAAACCACCGCTGAAAATACCATTGATGGGGTTTTGGCACCTCTTTTCTATATGTTTATCGGTCTTTTTATTCCGGTGGTCTGGTTGAATCCCGGGGTTCTGGTGATGCTGTATAAAGCCACCAATACCCTTGATTCCATGGTCGGTTATGTCCAGGAGCCTTATAAGGATTTCGGTTACGCCTCTGCAAAGTTTGATGATCTTTTAAATATTATCCCGGCGAGGATCGGCAGCATCTTTATGCTGCTGGGTGGAATGGTATTGGGTTTAAATATCAAAGAAGGCTATCGGATTTATAAACGGGATCGTTACAACCATAAAAGTCCCAACTCTGCCCATCCGGAGTCAGTGGTGGCGGGCCTTTTAGGCATTCGCCTGGGTGGCAATAATCAATACTTTGGAGAAGTTTTAGAGAAACCCACCATCGGGGATCACATAAATCCATTGGTGGTTTTTGATATTCGTGAAACCGTCAGTATTATGTACAGCAGTGAAGTATTGGTGGTTATTTTCAGCGTGATTATGGCCATTTTAGTTTTTTCTTTTTAATCCAATCAAAGCGGAGGTCCTTATGAATAAACATGGCGGTTACCGGGGTGAAAATCCTGAAATGCTTGACTTTAGTGTAAATATCAACCCATTGGGAATTCCTGCGGGAATTAAAGAACAGCTCATTGGTGCCATTGATGGATTAGTCACTTATCCGGAAATAACAGGTAAAACAACCATTGAAAAACTGGCAGCTGATATTGGGGCAAATCCTGAAAATATTATTTTAGGAAACGGTGCTATTGAGCTCATCTATTTATTTGCCCGGAGTCATAAGCCGGGAAAAGCACTGATTATCCAACCCACCTTTAATGAATACGAACGGGCATTGAAGCTCTATGGCTGGGAGGTTGAACATTTTATTCTGGCAGAAAAGACTGCTTTTACCATTAATCCAGCTGAGCTTTCAAAGACTATTGAGATTATGAAACCCAAAGTGGTTTTTTTATGTAATCCCAATAATCCCACCGGGAGGGTTTACTCCCGGACGGTTATAACCGAATTAATAGAAAAGTCGCCAAACGGAACGCTATGGTTTTTAGATGAATCCTTTATGGATTTTACCACCAATGAGGACGGGCTTTCTTTAATTGATAATCAGGAGCATCCGGTTTTTTTATTGCGATCGCTGACCAAATTTTATGCCCTTCCAGGCCTGCGCATCGGTTATGGAGTAGGAAACAGGTCCATTGTCAAAGCCATGGAAGTCTACAAAGAACCCTGGACCATAAACGCCCTGGGGCTAATTGCTGCGGCAGCGGTTTATGATGAACGGGGATTCAAACAAAAAACCAGGGAGTATATTGACCGGGAACGTCAGCGGGTATACAATGAACTTATAAAAATAGAGACGGTAAAGGTATATAAAAGTGACGCGGATTTTCATCTGTGCCGACTGATTAAAGGCACGGTAAAGGACCTTCAAGGTTATTTGGAAACCCAGGGTATAAACATTCGGACCTGTGAGGATTTTATGGGGCTTAATGAATCCTATTTTCGGATTGCCATCAAAAAAGAAGAAAATAATTGTCAGCTTTTGGCGTGTCTGAAGGAGTGGAGAGGATAAAATGGGCTATTTAATATTTATTACCGGAGGTGCCCGCAGCGGGAAAAGCACCTATGCAGAAAAATTGGCAAAACGATCAGGAAAGTCAGTGGTTTATATTGCCACGGCTATTGCCTTTGATGACGGCATGAAAGATCGGATTGCCAGACACAAGGAACAACGACCTGGAAATTGGAAAACCATTGAACAGTACAAGGGCTTTGAAACCATGAAAGAAGAACCGGCTTTTAAAAACGCCGAGATTGTTCTTTTTGACTGTCTGACAGTGATGACCACCAATAACATGCTGGATTTTCCGGTGGACTATGACAACTGTTCAATGGATCAGGTAGCAGAAATTGAAGAAGCCATAAAAATAGAGGTGGAAAGCCTTTTGGACGTCTGTAAAGACAAGATACTGATTGTGGTTTCCAACGAAGTTGGCCTTGGGTTGGTACCGGCATACAAGCTGGGCAGCTATTTCCGGGATATTGCCGGGCGCATGAATCAGCTTGTGGCAAGCTGCGCCGACGAAGCCTACTTTACCGTTTCAGGCATTCCCATGAAATTAAAATAAATAAGAATTAATAAAAGCCCATAGAAATGATACAATTTCTATGGGCTTTTTAATAGGTAATTGCGAAACTATCGTTAGCTTCGCTGCCAGTTTACACGAAACAATTTTTCCACT
>NZ_LGYO01000033.1 GCF_001263355.1 Acetobacterium bakii | reverse complement strand
AGTTTCGCAATTACCTAATTAGCTGCTATTCTCGTATCATCATCGTTTGACACTTGGGGCATGTAACTGATGTACATGGCAATCCCGGAACGTGTTTCACTTTTTCTCCGCAATTAGGGCAAAGGCAATATCCGGTGGATGCTGCCACAAGCCCGTCGGGTCCTATTCGACGGCCTCTGCCGCGAGCTGGTCCATCGCCTACTGGTCCTGTTCCATCTTTTCCTGGCATTTTTTATCCTCCTTTTTATAAACTGATTGCTTCAACAGGGCATTCATCGACGCACGCACCGCAATCGATGCAATCATCGCTGACTGCGGCCTTGCCTTCTACAACTTTTATGGCTTCAACGGGGCACACGTCCTCACATTTACCACAACCGATACATTCTTCTTGATTAACTACAGCTGCCATTGATCCGCCTCCTCTATTTTATATATAACATATGTTCATAACTATCTTACATCCATTACGAACATATGTCAATAACTATTTTGCAACTTATTTCTGTCAGGGCGATGGATTATTTTTAAAAATACTTGACAGCGCTGTTTAATCATTGTACAATAATCAATACAAAATACTCAACGTAGAGTATCGGAGGTGACAATATTTGACACGTGTACTTGTTCTCGGCATGCTTGATGTTCAACCTCTGTCCGGCTATGATATTCAGCAGGTGCTGCGGCTGTCCGACGCTGAACGCTGGGGCGGAGTCCTCATCGGTTCCATTTATCACGCCCTGAAAAAAATGGAAAAAGAAGGTTTGGTGGCAGTTGACAGCATTGAACAAACCGGCCATCGCCAAAAGGCCATTTATAAAATCACCAAAAAAGGCCAGGCTCATCTGCAGCAATTGGTCGGTGAATGCCTCGAAGCATCTTCGGTCAGCTATCCCTCAACCTTGTATTCGGGCCTGTCTTTTATCGAAAAAATTTCCAATGATGATGCCTTAACGGCGCTATATCATCAGCGGGATGCCCTGGCAAGGGAATATGCGGAACTTGATAACGGCATGCGCTTGAAAAATGCAGCCATGAGCAACCATATCCCGCCGATGACCAACCTGATTTTTGAAAACATGTTTGCCATTGTCAAACAGCAGCAGTCCTTTGTGGAAAAGGCGATCCAGTTGCTGGAATCAGAGAAATAGTCCAAACTTTTTCTCCCTCTTAATCGGGGGAGAAAAAAATAAATATATAGTCAACGTTGTGTAAACAACGGGAAGCAAGGAGGAATTTAAAATGAAACTTATTTCTGCCCAAGGTCTGGTGAAGAATTTTCATGGAAGACCGGTGATTAAAGGAATCGATTTTGACATTGAACAGGGTGAGGTGCTGGCTCTGATCGGGCCAAACGGGGTGGGCAAATCCACGGCCATTGCCATGATCCTGGGGATCTTACCGCCGGATGATGGCAGCATTGCTTACTGGCGGCCTGATTACCGGAGTTTTGTGGGCGCTCAGCTACAGTCCACCCCCTTTTTCGAGGGCTATTCCGCCGCCGAAAATCTCAAGCTGTTCGGAGCCCTGTACCATACCCGATTAAGCCGGGAGCAGATCCAGGAAAAACTGGAAAGCTGTCATTTAGCTGATGCCGGAAAAACCCCGGCCATCAAGCTGTCCCTGGGTCAGCAGAAGCGGCTGGCCATTGGTGTAACCATTGTGCATCACCCGGAATTGGTGGTGCTGGACGAACCTACGGCGGGTCTGGATCCCCGGGCCCGATATGAAATCAAAGAAATGATTCAAACCATGGCCCAAAACAGCCAGACGGTTTTGTTTTCATCCCATGACATGGATGAGGTGGAACAGATTGCGGACCGCCTGATTTTCATGAATGACGGCCGTATCGTCGATGCCGGCAAACCGGAAACGCTCATGGCAAAACATGGCGTCGGCAATCTGGAAGCCCTATATCTGAAACTGACCCCATCACAATTTAAAGGAGGCCTCCAATGAATACTGTTTTTAACCTGTCGCTCCGGTCCGCTGCCCGGGAACCGTTTCTGCTGTTTTGGTCGATTATCATGCCCATTGCCGGAACCATCGGCCTGGGAATGCTGATTCATCAGCCGGGATATGCCTTACAGATTACCACCGGGATGATGGCCACGGGCATTTTATTCTATGCCTTTACCACCACGGTTTTTTCGGTGCTGGCCCAGCGAAAACGTGGGGTGTACAAGCTTTTAAGAGTGACGCCGATGCCGTTGTGGCGTTACATCCTCAGTGTTTCCGGGGCCTGGATCCTGGTTTCGCTGTTATGCGCGGGACTGGTTCTGGCTGTCGGCTCGATTGTCTTCGATTTCCGTCTTTCTATCCTGTCGGTGCTGATGATGGGGATGGTCTGTGTTTTAGGAGCCGGGGGTTATGTGTTTTTAAGTTTCTTTATCTCGGGTTTATGCAAATCCGAAGCCCAGGCCAGCATCGCCACGAATTTAATCACCCTGCCCTTCCTGCTCTGCAGCTCGGCGTTTTATTCCCTGGAGAGCGCTCCGCAATGGGTCCAGCTCATCAGCGCGTTCAACCCCTTCCAATGGTTTGTAAACGGCCTGCGCACCGGCTTTTTAATGGATGTAACCGGCTGGCTGGCCAGCATTGGGGTGCTGCTGCTGATCCTGCTGATCACCCTGTTTTTGGCGGTTAAATCCTTTGGCTTCAGCGAAGCCTGATTTGCTGGCGGCCGTTGTTGGTGCAGAACCGTCCCGGGGACAATGGTAATATCAGCAGTCGGATGCACAACCCGGGGTTGCTGGCGATTGATAATCGCCCCTTGAACCAAAATTCACAGAGAACGACAAGCACCCAATTGAGAATAACAAGCATCATACAAGGGGCGGGTAGTACCCGCTCGCAACCTAAAGACGATATCCATCGCCTGCATTAAACCCAGCGACCATAGCATTGGCATTTACTTACCTCAATGCCATGATTGATCACATTTCCTTTTGATATTTGTTTATTAAATAAATACCAATGAAATGATAAATAAGAAACACGATAACCACTGCCAGGGTAACCCATAACGGTGCGGATATCAGAATGGTGATATAGGCAATGGCCATAATCAACCACTGGGTTATGTCCCCGGCCTTAGCCTTTGCCCGATTACGAATCATGGTGTTTCGTTCATCGTGAAAATCGATTTGAGACTGCTTTTCAAGGGCGGGATTATTAAGTTCCAGCTGCTTCATGACCAGATTTGCTAAACTCATCCCAATCAAACCAGCACCGATTCCGAGTAAGCTGCCGACGACGGGCTTCATCATGGCATCATTAAAAATAATGCTGATGCCAATGCAGCAAATACCAATAGTCAGCAGAACAATATAAAACGAGCGATTTTTCAACATGGTTTTTCCTCCTCATAAATAAATATTTCTTCAATGGTCTTATCAAAAAAGAGGGCAATTTTAAAGGCTAACAGGATCGATGGATTATATCGTCCGTTTTCCAGAGAGCCAATCGTTTGCCTGGATACCTCCAAAGCGGTTGCCAGTTCTTCCTGCTTGATGCCCCGTTGCTTGCGTATTTCTTCCAGCTTGTTTTTCACAGTATTACCTCGCTATCAAAAGAATGGAAAGTGCACTTTCCATAAATAAGATATCATGATTCGCGAATCATGTCAAGCTAACTTTCCATTCAAAAAAAACAGAGCAGCTCACGAATGTGCGCTGCTCTGTTTTTATGACTTGTAATTTTTTTCGGAATATTTACACTAAAGCTCATCATTTTATGGTTTAATGAGCTTAGTATTATATAAAGACCCTCATTTTTTCAATCAATCTAAGGAGTTTTACAATGGAGTCTCAGATCAAAATCATTCCCGGAAAAAGCTTCAGCCATGCCTTAACCCCGGATCTGTCCCCGGACGCGGTCCAGGCGGTGCTGGCCTTTCATCAATCCCTGCCGATGTATGAGCAAACCCCGTTAATCGCCCTCCCCTGTCTGGCGCAGAAACTGGGGATCGGCGGTGTTTTTGTCAAGGATGAATCCCGGCGTTTTGGGCTCAACGCTTTCAAAGCGCTGGGAGCCGTCTATGCCATGGCCAAAATCATTGCGGGACTTATTGATGCCGATGGCGAGCAGCTTAATTTTGCCGATCTCACCGCGGATGCGGTTCGGCATCAGACCAGGGAGCTGGTCTTTATCACTGCCACCGACGGCAACCACGGCAAAGCGGTGGCCTGGGCCGCCTCGATTTTCGGGTGCCAGGCCATTGTTTACATGCCCCAGGGCTCCCGGGCCTGCCGGGCCGAGGCCATCCGGGCGGTCAATCACACCCCGGTCGAAATCACCGATTTAAACTATGACGACACGGTGCGCCTGGCCTGGGAGACGGCCCAAAAAAACGGCTATCAGCTGATCCAGGACACGGGCTTTGCTGGCTATGAAGATGTGCCCAACCATATCACCCAGGGCTATACCACCATGGTCTGGGAGGCCCTTTCCCAATTATCGGATTTTGGCAAAAAAAAACCCAGCCATGTTTTTCTCCAGGCTGGGGTGGGTTCTATGGCCGGTGGTGTCCTCGGCTATCTGAGTCATTATTATCCGCACGATCCGCCCGTCACCGTCATTGTCGAACCGTCCACCGTGGCCTGTATCTATCAATCCGTGGCAATTGGCAATGGCCAGCCTCAAGCCATTGACGGCAACCCGGTCACCATTATGGCCGGCTTAAACTGCGGTGAGCCCAACCCGCTGACCTGGCCGATTTTAAGGGACTTCGCCGCCTTTTATGCCAGCTGCCCGGATAGGATCACCGAACTGGGGATGCAAACCCTTGGCAAACCCCTGGGCACCGATACAAAAATCATCTCCGGAGAATCCGGGGCGGTCGGGCTGGGGCTGCTGATGGCGTTGTGTGAGGATGAAAATCTCGCCGCCCTGAAACAGGAGCTGCAGCTTGACCAGTTTTCGACAGTTCTGCTTTTCAGCACCGAGGGTGACACGGATCCCGAGGGCTATGCTGCGATTGTAGAGAAACCGGAGTGAAAATTGATCGGGATTTTGTTGATAAAACCGTCCATGGCAATTGGCATGCGTTGGCTGGTTGCCCGAGGATGTGGGGTGTACAACCCGAGGTTGCGGGCGATTGATAATCGCCCCGAACCGGAACAAGCGTATGATTTTAAGCAAAGGTTAGTTTAATCCCGTCGGGGCGGGTATTAACCGACTGCATCCTATCATAAATAGTTTTGCGCCGTCGTTGCAATGTGAATGACGGCAAATATTACAGTTGGGATGAGCGCCGGATAATTTCCAAGATACAGGCCCACCCCGATGAAATAAATGGAGGGCAAAACGGCCATGCCTACCAGCAGCATTGGGGTAATGGCGGTGGAAAAATAAATAACCCAGGAAAGCAGATAACCGATGAAACAGATCACGGCTATTCCCCCAATCCATTTTTTCTGTGGTGACGCTTTCGCTTCTTTATTAATCAGCATGATCAGCATGGCAATCATCAGAACCTGGCAGACGCTGCCAAGCAAACCAATGACAGGGATCGCCGCATCATTGTCCTGAAGGGTCGTTGTTACCGGAGGCATGACCGCCCAGAAAATACTTGGCAGCATGGGCAGCAGTACGGCCATCAGTCCGGCGAGCGAAAAGCCTATTTTATAATTCTTTAGTATCATGGCGCTCCTTCTTTTTCAGTTTTTTCAGTCATTATTCTTCAACTCATCAATATAATCGCTGCTCCAATCACAATATAAGTGCTGCTGCCGGATGCCAAGCTCAAGCATTTTTAGTATATATTTGTGATTATGCATGTCTTCCAATCCCTGGAACGACTTCATAAACATCTCATAGGATTCCAGCCGCTCTCGGTTCTGCTGATGGAATTTCTCAAGATGATGGATGACATCCGCTTGGTTGCTGTCATTGGCAAGAAAGAATTTAAGGAAGGCTTCGCTTCGTACCGTGTCTTTTTCGCACTCCTCGGTCATCCAGTCATTAAACACCTGACGGCCTTTTTCGGTAATGGTATATCTGAATTTGACCCGATTACCGGACTGCTGATCCTCCCGGGCATCCAAAAGCCCATCATTTTGCATGGCATTCAGTTCGGGATAAATCTGTCCATAGCTTTCCTGCCAGAAAAATGACATTCTCCTGTCAATGCAGTTTTTAATTTCATATCCGGTCATGGCTTCATCTCTCAGTAAACCAAGGATGACGTAGCGTGTCTTTTTTTTCATTCTGGCTAGCTTACCTTTCCCGGGCAATCAGTTTTTGAATTTTTTCGATACTTTTATCGGTGCCTGGATCTTTCACAGTCAGGGGATTAACAAACTGAAAAGTTTCCACAATGACATTATCCTTTAAATATTCCTTCATCTTGGCAAAACATTTGTCCGCTCCACCGCCGGCATGGGTGGCGATCAGAATAATCTGTTTTCCTCTGATGCTGTAATCCTTAAGAAATGTATGAATGGGTGGTGCAAATGTTCCGGCCCAGACCGGGCCGCCGATGATCAGGGTATCGTATTTTTCCCAATCAATGGTCTCATTGACTAGTTTTGGTTTTTCCCCGAAGGTGGCACTTTTTCCGGCCCAAAAATACTTGCTGATCCTGCCGGTCGGGTACTCTTTTTGGGGAATGAGCCGGTATAAATCGGCAGTATGGGCACTACCAATTTTTTGTGCAATGCTGTCCATGTTTCCTTCCAGCGAATAATAGATAATGGCTGTTTTCATTTTTCGATTCTCCTTTTGAATATTTTTAGTATCTTTTAGATATATAGTACCATGTTTTTTTTATTTGTCAATGCGTGATTTTAAATAAAAAAAGCAGCGACATTGGCGTCGCTGCTTTTGGGGTTGTAGATAAAAACTTTCTGGGTAATTGGCATAAGTCGGGCATTTTCCCGTGGACCTTTGTGTATGTCCCAGGGTTGCGGGCGATTGATAATCGGCACGAAAAATCTTGAATACATGATTTAAAATGAAACAAACGAAAATTTTATATTTTTTCCCTATTCCTTCACTGATTAGCAGTAATTATTCAAGATACCGATCTTTCAATACTGTCAGGTCGTCATCAGTCAGTCCGATGGCATCTTTTAAGAAGCTGTCCATTGATCCGTATTTTTCATCGACGCTATCGAACATTTTTTCCATATAGCTTGAATTAACACCAACCAGGGCATAAACATCTTCAATGGTATTGGCATCAGCGGTTCTTTTTTTAGTTTCACTGATCAGATAATCAATGTCTTTCGCATAAAAATCATTGGTCAGAGCAAAATCTTCCATAATCGTCGCCTGGTCAACACCAAGAGCAGAAAGCAGTAATACGGCGGCGACACCGGTACGATCCTTGCCACCATTACAGTGAAACAGAAACGCACCGTCTTCATGGGCGAGTAATTTTTCGAAAAATTCGCGGTATCCCTTTTGCCCGTAAGTATCCGTTACAAGCCCTGAGTACATGGTCTCACTGAAGATTCCATTTTCTGCCGTTGCGATTGCATCAGCAATCGGATCGCCGGTACTCACATAGGATATCGTTGTTAAATAGGCCGGACTACTCTCATTAACAATGGAAATTTGTTCCGCAGTGGTGCCGGCAATGACAGGATCCAGAGCGCCTTTAATTTCAGCGGTTGTCCGCAAATCGATGATTTCCGTCAGGTGATACGTTTCAGTTAATCTGGCAATATCTTCGGTAACCGCTCCTGATAATTTCCCCGTCCTCAGTAAAACGCCATCTTTGATTTTTTTTCCGTCAGTTGTTACATAGCCGCCCAATTGACGGGCGTTGCCAACCCCGGTTAATCCGATGGTCTGACTTTCCGAGGTTACAGTATTTTCTATCTGCTTACTTTCGCCGGTATCTCCGGCCTCTTCTTCACCAGTGTTAGCACCACATCCGGCCAATGCCGGGGCACATGCCAAAGCCACTATACATAATCCCAAAAGAACAATTCGCTTATTTCTTTTCATTGTCATTTCTCCTCATTTATCTTAAATTTTAAAGCGTTCGCCCACTCGCCTGGGTTACCAAAGCGTATCTGAGCAGGTGAAGTTTAACCGCGCACTTTAGGTTTTGACAAACGCAGCATTTGTTTAATTCATATCAATTTCAATTGATGCATAGCCCTAAAAACGACAAGGCATTCCCCAATCACTACCCGACTGATCCGGGGATGTTCCCTTTTAATATCAGCAATCAGTCCGTCATCCGTTTCCCGTAGAACCGCGTCGCCACTCTTATAAAGAAAAAGGGAGATCGCTTTAAAATCGTCGATGCCGTCTTTATTTTTTAGAAGCCACTGGTAAACCAGATCGATATGGATGATCAACCTGTGGTGTGTGCTGATAAAGGCCTGCAGGTTATCAACGCTGTCAGGGTCATCGGAAGCCATCAGTTTGTCTTCGATCAGGGTGGTGGTCAGCATCAGATTCATAATCTTGAGTTTGAAGGCAGCGGTGTAATTGGCCGAGTTTTTGATATCTTCAAAGAAATTGACGATGATCTCATCATACATATCAAGCAGATCTTTTCGGGCATCTTTCTCAGTGTAGGGCAGCACAAATTTGCTCAACAGCATCACCAGAATGCCCCCAATGATCACATAAACAATGCGATCAAAGCTTAGATTGGTGGCATTGTCGATTAACGCCAGTGAACTGATGGCGGTGATGGTCGTAAAGATCATTGAATAAACGTACTGATTCATAAAGACAATCGTCAGAAACAGCGAGATGATCATCACGAGCAGGCCCGCATTCTGTAGATGCAGGATCGAAAAGATCACAACCACGATTGCGCCACCGATTATGGTGCCGACGATCCGCAATCCGGTTTTTTTGCGGGATATTTCATAAAAAGGATAGGTTAGCGACGAAATGGTAAATAGCAGCCAGCTGCCGTGTGCGAGCTGAAAGTAGCTGACTAAAAAAGCGCAGATCGTGATGGCAAAAGCCAGCCGGAAGGCATAGGAGAGGCTTAATGCATCGATTGAAAGCTTGACCCGATACCCTTTTACGACCTGATAATGACTGGCTGGATCGCGGCTCTTGGCGAGTCGGTATTTTGCCTGGGGATCCGGCTGACCGGAAGCCTCCAGGCCATCCTTTACAAATTCCAGCTGGCTGATTACACCAAGAACCGCCAGTTCAGCGGTTGACTCGTTCCCGTATTTTTCAAAAAAAGCAGCGAACCCGATATCGGCAGGGTCCGGTCGATTTTTTTCTTCAAAATAAGCACCGATTTGTTTCAGTAAAAGGCCCAATTCATCCAGCAGGGCATCGTTGTCCGAAACATCCGCAAGCTGGGGCAGGAGATCGTTGATCTGTTCAAAAGCGATGGCCAGATCGAGGTTTTTTTCGCTTTCTCCGGTGAAATAATAATGATCGATCCGGGCGTCGTAAAGGATCCACTTGAGCTGACTGACGGCCGCCCTGATTGCCTCATCGACGGGTTTCGTGTCTTCCCCGTTTTTGATGCCGGCAGTTTTAAGACCGAGGTTTTTTAAAATCTCCAGAAAAATTTTTCGACTCTGCACTGCCACCCGATTCCGATTGACCCGCCATTGAATGACCATGATGATGACCGCCCCGGTAACCAGCGCCGCCAGCCGCAGCGGCAGGGCTTCTAAGCTGACCGGAGACACAATCAGAAAGACGTACTGCATACTGAAGGGCGTCGAGATCGGTGAGCTGATGGTATAGCTTAAGGCGGCAGCAATGGTGAACAGGCTGATGAAATTGATGGGGATGGCCAGAAAGAGATTGAGCGAGGATACATAGGCAACCAGCCCCATGATGACATTAAACAGGATCAGTTTGATGGTAGTTTTGACCGGAGTGGCGGTCAGATCTCTTGACAGATACATCAGCACCGCCAGCACGGTGCTAATGCCAATGGTCACATTATCACTGCCGAACAGGAAGCCAAAGAGTCCAACAAACAGAATGATGATAAAAAACAGCATCATCGGTTTCCCTATTTTTTTAAGCATTTGTATTACCTCGCCAATCCCGGAATATTTATGGGTTTGCTTTCTTTGATGTATTTTGATTTTTGTATTAAGTTTCCCGGCACTAGGGGATCATAAATGGGGAAATAGCGTCAGTTTCAAGCAAACGCATCTGTTCACTGTTTGCCTCGATTTCATCCCCGGGCAGTGGTTTATAGTAGTAATATCCCTGGATTTCATCACAGCCTTCATCTTTGAGAAACTTTAGCTGCGCCTCGGTTTCCACCCCTTCGGCAATGATTTTAAGCCTCAGTCTTTTAGCCAGGTGAATCATTACCGCAATGATGGATTCATCTTTGCGGCTGACGCCAATGCGCTGAATAAACTGCATATCGATTTTTAGTCGATCCACCGGCAGGTCTTTTAACCGGCTCAGGGATGAATATTCGGTGCCGAAATCGTCGATGCTGATGGACACCCCCAGCTTTTTCAGGGCATGAAGGCTTTCCACTATATAACCGGATTCTTTCATGGCGATACCTTCGGTGATTTCAAGTTCCAGATACCGGGGTTCCATACCTGTTTTTTCCAGACAGCCTTTAACCATCTCAAGCACATTGCCGTTGCGAAACTGTTCCACCGACAGGTTAACCGCCATTTGCACCGGCTTAAGCCCGCGGTCCTGCCAGGCCTTATTTTGGGCACAGGCGTTTAGGAGCACCCATTCACCAATGGTGTTGATGAGTCCAGTCTGCTCTGCAATGGGAATAAACTCGACTGGAGAAATGGGCCCCAGATCCGGGTGATTCCACCGGAGCAATGCTTCAAAACCGATAATTGACTGCGTTTTGAGACAGACCTGGGGCTGATATTTGAGATGCAGCTCATTTCTTTCCAGAGCCCGGTGCAGGCAGTTGGAAAGGGTCATTTTCTTTAGCACCTCATCTTTCATTTCCGTTGAACAGAAGGCGACCTGACCCTTGCCGTTTTTCTTGGCAGCATACATAGCCAGATCCGCATTTTTTATAAGCACATTGACATTTTCGCCGTCTTCGGGATAAATGGCAATACCTCCGCTGGCGGTGACATAAAATTCCTGGTCTTCGACGATGGCGGGTTCCTGAAAGACGCCCATGATTTTTTTGACGATATTTTTCAGATCTGCTCTCGAGGATAGCTGGGGCACCATGATCAGAAACTCATCTCCACCGAACCGTGCCGCGGTGTCGTCTTTTCTAATACAGCCCAATAGTCGCTTTCCAATGTCGTTGAGTAAATAGTCTCCCCAATCATGTCCTAGCGTGTCATTGACTTCCTTGAGGCCGTCGATATCAATAAAAATCACGCCTAGAAATTTCCCGGTGAGTTTTGCTAATTCAACAGCCTGTTCCAGCCGGTTGGTAAAAAGAACCCGGTTGGGCAGGCCGGTGAGGGCATCGTAATAGGCCAGATAATTTATTTCTTTTTCGGTTTCCACTT
This sequence comes from Acetobacterium bakii, assembly GCF_001263355.1. Lineage (GTDB taxonomy): Bacteria > Bacillota > Clostridia > Eubacteriales > Eubacteriaceae > Acetobacterium > Acetobacterium bakii. Next base: position 163,884 of record NZ_LGYO01000033.1, on the reverse strand, counting down.
TTGCAATGGCTTCAGCCAGAATATTGGAAAGCACCTTCAATAATTCATGATCGTCCACCTGCCAGTTCTTGCTGCTGATAACCTGATCAAATCCAATACACCCGATGATGCTGTCTTTGCTGCGAATGGGAATACAAATCAGCGACTGGACGTTTCGGGTTATGAGCAGGTCCCTTTCCATCAAGGCTTCGGGCCCCAGACACTCCGGTGACTTTATATATACAATGCAGTTGTTAAGCAACTGGTTCATAAGCCAGGTCAGGGATGAACTCTGGAATTTTCCGGGATTCCCGACAATTGGCTCTGCACCTTCCCCCAGCCACTGATGCGTCAGACCAATGCTTTTTTTATCGTCGGAAAACATGAAGACAAACCCCTGATCGGCATTGGTCTGAGTGCTGCTCATTCGCAGCATATCCGTTACTTTCTCATCAAAGTTGGCACTGGTTACGGCAACAAAGCTGGTGGAAATGCTTGACAGCATCTTCTGGAACCCGATTTGTTGATCATTTTCTTTTATTCGGACGATATAGACTTTATTGATATAGGCTGCCAACATAATGGCCATGGTATAAATGCAAAGTCTGGCCATATAATCCAGGGCCCCCACATGAATCGTCTGCTCTGGCTCACTTATATACACAAAAATACCGGTAAGTGTTGTCACCACTGCGATAACCACAAACATTTTAGGACGATTGAATATAATCGTCATTATGAAAAAAATCAGGGGCATCGGCCACAAAATATTAGTCATTTGAGTCCCGGTAAAGCTGCTTAAGCTAATGGGAATGGTAACCACCAGAACCAATGTCAATACCCAATCCTGATGTGGGACTGACAAGCTCATATATGGCAGGCTGTAAACAATGAGGCCCATTAAAACATAGATGGTGCTGAGCAACATGTCCGTCCAGAGCTCGGTGGTATAAAAAAAACACTGGCAGAGGATAACAATACTCATAATGAAATAAACGATGGCACAATATCGAATGAATGTTCGATGTGAATAATCGCTTAGAATCTCGGTGGAGCTCCATATTTTTTTTGAAGCTTCGGCTGTCATCAGACCATATTTTTTTATATTATAAGCAAATGTCAGTACCGGAATTAAAATAATCATTGGGGCCAGTGATGGGATTTTAATACTCAGATAGCTGTTCGCCAATTTTTCCGACAGTGTCCCAAATATCAAAGCCACAGCAAATCCCCAAAACAGCCATAAGGCCTGTTTTTTCTGATCCCTTTCATCGGCTGTTTTATACCATTTGAAAATTAGAAAAAGTGTCAGCAGGGAAAAGCTGATATAGTAACTATTAAAAACCATGCCCCAAAAATTATTTACCGAAATATTCCCCCACCCCGCTGCAGAATGGATTAAATTGTATTGCTGATTGGCTAGATTTCCGTAAAGTCCAAAAACAAGAACGGTGACCGCAGCCGGTAAATAAAGGGCAAAATAAATCCATTTAGACCTTAATACCTGATCCTCTTTGGTCAAAATTAAAGTAAAATGCAGAATTAAACTAAAGGCCACACCCCAGCCAAATGAAGCGAACCGGCGCCACATGAGCACGTCCTCATAATTATTTAATGAATTGGACAGCGCCAGTCCAAACGCCCAAATTGAAAAGCTCAGGCACATAAAGAAAAAAACCTGATTTAATCGGGCTTCTCTATTAAGAGTCAGACAATAGAGCCCCTGAAAAATATAAAGGATAAAGGTCAGATAAAATAAAATTGAAACGATATTCTGCAGCATCATTTATCCTCCTGTAGTTTTGGCTGATTGCGAAAGTTTGGTGAGCTTTGCAATCTGGTTACATAAGACAATTTTTCCACTTTACGGCGGACAGTCTTAGGACTGTTCGCCTAAACGTTACAAAATTGTTTATGAAACCAGACAACAAAGCAAGTAACTTTTGTGCATATAACAATCAAAATTGCTTATTCCGATGGCTATTTTCTTTTTTCACGCAGTATAAATAATCTCTTCAATCTCGGCGATGGACAGCGGCTTATAGTAGTAATACCCCTGGACTTCATCACAGTTTTCAAGTCTCAGAAAGTCAAGCTGGGCCACGGTCTCCACGCCTTCGGCAATGACTTTGAGCCCCAGTCGTTTGGCCAGATAGATCATGACCGCAATGATGGAGTCGTCTTTGGCGCTGACCCCGATGCGTTGAATAAACTGCATATCGATTTTTAGCCGATCCACGGGCATGTCTTTTAAACGGCTCAGGGATGAATACTCAGTGCCGAAATCATCGATGCTGATGGATACCCCCAACTTTTTTAAAGCCTCCAGGCTTTTTTCAACATACCGGGACTCTTTCATAGCAATGCTTTCGGTTATTTCCAGTTCCAAATATCGGGATTCCAGTCCTGTTTTTTCCAGACATTCTTTAACCATTTTTTCCACATTGCTACTGCGAAACTGTTCCACCGTCAGATTAACCGCCATCCGTACCGGCTTAAAACCGCGGTCCTGCCAGGCCTTGTTTTGGACACAGGCACTCGTGAGCACCCATTCACCAATGGTGTTAATGAGTCCGGTCTGTTCTGCAAGGGGAATAAAAACAGCCGGGGAAATAGCTCCCAGTCTTGGGTGGTTCCACCGCAGTAATGCTTCGAAACCAATAATCGATTGACTTTTGATGCAGACCTGGGGCTGATACTCGAGATGCAGCTCGTTCCTTTCCAGCGCCTGATACAGGCTATTGGTAAGGATCAATTTTTCCAATACTTCATCTTTCATTTCCGCTGAACAAAAAGCAACCTGACCCTTTCCCTTTTTCTTGGCGACATACAAGGCCAGATCTGCATTTTTTATGAGACTGTTCACATTTTCTCCGTCTTCGGGAAAAACGGCTATGCCGCCGCTGGCGGTGATATAAAATTCCTGGTTATTTACGGTGATGGGTTCCAGAAAAACCGTCATGATTTTTCTGGTGACATCTTCCAGATCTGTTCTTTGTGATAATTGGGGCACCATGATCAAAAACTCATCCCCGCCGAACCGTGCGACGGTGTCGTATTTTCGGATACAACCTGCTAGGCGCTTTCCAATATGTTTGAGTAAATAATCCCCCCAATCATGGCCCAGTGCATCATTAACCTCCTTGAAACCATCGATGTCAATAAAGATCACTCCCAGGTATTTCTCGTTATGTTTAGCCAATTTTATGGCCTGTTCCAGACGATTGCTGAAAAGAACCCGGTTGGGTAAACCGGTCAGAGCATCGTAATAAGCCAAATAGTTCATTTCATTCTCTGTTTCCACTTTTGCAATGGCATCGGCCAGGATATTGGAAAGAACTTTCAGTAATTCAAAATCATCAATCCGCCAGGCTTTGCTCCGGCTGATTTGCTCAAAGCCTATCAACCCGATGATTTTGTCCTTGCTGGGGACGGGAAGATAAATCAGCGACTGGATACCGCGATTAAAAAGCAGTGCTCTTTCAGCCTCTGCTTCCTGAGGCAAAGTAGTGAGGGCCTTAATATAAACAATGTGATTGTTGAGAAGCTGGTCGGTACTCCAGTTAAGCACCGAACTTTCGGATTTTTGATATTCTCCCATAATGAGATCGATGCCTTCAGCCAGCCATTCATGGGTAAAACAGATGCCTTTCGGATCATTAGAAAACATTGAAATATAGGCCCGGTCGGCGTTGATGTAACTCCCGCTTTTTTTGAGTAAATCATTAACCTTATTGTCAAAATCATTGAGGGTCATTGCCACAAAATCTGATGATATCTCCAATATCAGCTTTTGAAATTCTTCCTGTTTTTGATTTTCTTCAAGTCTGGTGCCATAGATTTTTTTGATCAATACCGTGAGACTAATTGCGATTCCATAAAATAATAAACGCAAACTATATTCCGCGGGCCCAATCAATACATCAAAACCAGGCATTCTTACCCAAAAAATAATTCCCATCAGCAGGCTTAAAATGGCAATACTATAAAACATGCGTTTATTATTGAATATAACGGTTATCATAATAACCAACAATGGAATCGGCCAGATAATATTACTGAAGGAACCATTAAAATAAAGAAGCATCAGCACCGGTAATACAATGACCACCAAAACCACCAGTAAGCTTTTCTGGGTCTTTACCGACTTCACAAGATAGGGGATTACAATACAGAAAGCCCCGGTCAGAACCAAGACAAGGCTTAGCAAAATACCGGTTACCCGTTCATCTGACTGGACGATCCTAATGAGAAAGTTAATCATACTGCCTGCTGCCAGTACGACTCCAGTATATTTAAAGAACTTTGTTCGACTGTCATAACTGAGGATGACACCTTCGCCTGACTCACTTTTTTTGTCTTTTGGAAGCATTAATCCATATTTATGAATGATATAAAAAATTGTTGCAGTAGGAATCATAATCACAACCGGTGCCAGTGATGGGATCCTATAGGTCAGAAAGCGATTGGCTAAAAGATCGGTAAAGCTTCCCAAAACCAGAGAGGCAGAAAATGAGAGCAACAGGTACAACGCCTTTTTTTTATTACGATCGCTGCCGCTTTTTCGATACCATCGCAGAAGCAGAATAATCGAAGCCAGGGAAAAGCCCAGGTAATAGAGATAAAACAGCATATCCAACCAATTATTAAACCCAATCATTGCCCAGCCTGCAACGGTACGAACCAGCAGAATCTGTTGCGTGGCGGTGTTGTGGTAAAGGCCAAAAATAAAAACCATAATGACAGATGGCAAATAAAGGGTCAGCAGCAGAATCGGGCGTTTCTCTTTCCGGCTCCAGTTTGATTCGGTTAACACAATTATAAAATGAAGGATAAGACTATAGGCTACACCCCAACCCAGGACGGAAATCCGCCGCCAAAACAGCACCTCTGAATAGGAAACCGCTGAGTTGCCCATTGCAAATGAAAATGCCCAGACAGAAAAACAAACGCAAAGAAGCGAGAACACCTGATTGAGTCTCGCTTCTTTATTTAAGGTTAAACTATACACTCCAAACATAATATAAATGACAAATGAAACATACAGTATAAATGACAATAAATTTTGCAGCATCATTTGCCTCCGATGACTATTTTTTGATTAATACATCGTTGTATATTCTGATTCTCATTGTAAAAAATCCGTATCGATGGACTTCCTGCCAAAGATTCGAACCATTTATTTTAATTATCTTTCTTTGAAATCAATAATCAAATTGGAATATAGGCATTATACTATTTGCTATATAAGAAATCAATTGCTTATTTTGCTTAACTTAGGTATTTTTAAAAATTGCAGACTATTAAATTAAAGTATTTTAACTAAAAATTCCATTATTTAATTGGGCTATCCCCTAGTATTTTAGAAAAACCCAGCAGCTTAAATATTTTTAGCCTGCTGCGCTAAGAATAAGCATCCAGAAAGGTTCCTGCACACCGAATTATAGTGTGACTTAATGCGTATTGTGTTTGACATTAGGAAAGCAAATAAGTTATAATTGAATCCATAACAATGCAGCCATTTCATGTGTATTTTTTAGCAATTCGATGAAGAAAGGCAGACTGACGATGCGTATTTTAAGAAGTCCAGTGTTTTTGTTTTCAACCATGGGGTTGATCTTTATGAATGCAGGTTTGTATTTTATTAAACCTGATGGATTGACGGTACTCCTGGTTAATTTTTTGGCCAGCGTTGCAATCCTTTACACCGCTTTGAGTTTTATGACTAAAGCCAAAATATCTCCTCCCCCGGAAGCAGTGTCTAACTCTGATACCGGCCAGCTTCTAAATCTGTTCACCAGTATGGATTGCAATATCCAGGACATCCGGGCACGTGCCCAGGACGATGCAGCATTATTAAATCAGGTGACCTTGATTTCCGAGAAAGAAGACGCCATCACTCTGGGCATACAGGGATTTTCAGAAACATCCAACGCCCTTAAAACCAATCTCACGGCCCTTGAAGAACATTCCACCGCCTCCGTAGACATCCTCATTGAAAACAAAACCACCATGGACAGCATTTTAAATCTACTGTTATCCCTTTCCGAAACTGAAAAAGCTTCAATACCAACCGACAATGCAAACGATGACGCTGACAGCATGAACAGTGAGCTCTTTGCCCTGCTGGAAACCATGGACTTTGACATTAAGCGACTGAGCTGGCATTCCGAAGAAAACGTCAAAGTGTTTAGCCGGATTGTGACCCAGGCCGATGAGGTCGCTTCCTTCAGCCAGCAGAACGCCGCCAGCACTGAGGAAATAAGTGCGGAAATCAATGAGTTTACACAGGTTTCCGACAAACTTAAAACTACAATTGTCCGAATTGAAGAAAGTTCCACCCAATCCATTGACATGCTCAATGAAAACCGAAACACCATCGGTGGCATCTCGACTCTGCTTCTGGATTTAATCGACGGCGTTAATCAGGCCTCCGGCACCAATGCCGAGCTGGATCAGTCATCTCAGCAGATCAGTACCTATGTGGACTACATCAAGGAAATTTCCCGACAAACCAATCTGCTGGCTTTAAACGCCAGCATCGAGGCCGCCCGGGCAGGCTCTGCCGGCAAGGGATTTTCGGTAATCGCCGAGGAAATTCGCCGGCTTTCCCAAAACACCGATAAATTTGTGACCCAAATCGAAGCGATTGTCGATCAGATTGTAGATCAGGTGCAGCAGTCCAACCAGGCCATTGACAGCTGTGTGGTAAAAACCAATGATATTGAGGGGGCGGCAAAAAAATCCGGAGATGTGATTCTTGAAATCCAGGATATTCTGGTTCATTTAAATGATTCCATCACTGAAATCAAGGAAATCGCAACCTTTCAGGTCACTGCCTCCCATGAAATCCAGTCAGCCATTTCCAATGTGGCGGATGCGGTGGAAAGCACTCATCACGTCACCAACGAAACTATTAACACCCTGGTCACCCAAAAAGACAAAAACATGGAGCTGCTGAACTACTGCACCAAGCTTTCGGAAATGGCCACCAGCGTTCAGAAACTCACCGCCCAGCATAAAAGCAAAGACGAAGTCATCTTCGGTGTCAATCCCTTCACCTCACCGGAAAATATTAAAACCATGTATGTTCCCATTCTCAATGCGGTGTTTAAATCCATTGGTTGTAAGGTGCGAACTATGATTGTCAAGGATTATGACGCCCTGAGCAATGGTATGAAAGACGGCATCATCGATGTGGCCTGGTTCTCCCCCTTTGCCTATGTCACCGCCCATAACAAAATCGGCATTGAACCGTTGGTTTCGCCAAAAGTCAACGGCAAGGTATCCTACAACGGATGCATTATCACCCGCCAGGACAGCGGCATTCACAGTCTGGACGATTTAAAAGGTCGAAGCTTTGCCTATGTGGATGAGGGCAGTGCCTCGGGGTATCTGTATTCACGACATCTCATCAAATCCGAAGGCATGAATCCCGACAAGCTGTTCAGCCGAAACGCTTTTATGGGCAGCCATGATGCAGTGATCAAAGCGGTGTTGTCCCGCGAATACGACGCCGGCGCCACCTACAATGAAGCCATGGAAGATGCGGCTAAAAACGGCATAAACATGGACAACTTCCGGATCATTGCCAAAACTCCGGACATCCCCAAAGATGCCATTGCCATTAACCCCAGTCTTTCCCAGGAATTCAGCGACACTTTGAAGAACGCCTTCATCGACTATGTTAAAACCAAAAATATCAACTCTCCGGTGGACGGCTTCGTTGAAAGCAACGACGCCAAATACGACGTCATCCGCGAAGTCATGTAATAGCTGTTCGTTGACAAACCCCGCTGCGGACATTTATTTATCGTTGTGTGCTTCAATTCGTACAGTCTGTCGACTGTTCGCCTTGATGCACACAACAAGATAAAATAAAAATCCGCAACGAGGTTTGTCTCATTACTTTATCGCAATCTCAAACGTCAGTTCAATCCTGTAGGGGCAGATAGTACCCACCCGCAACGTAAATGACAAAACAAAAAAGTAAATTTATAGGTACGGTTTGACACATTACGTGCCGCTAAAAAACAAAAGTAAGTCCTACATTTCAATCCGGGCGACGATTCTGTATTCCTTGTTGTCGGATTCATCTCTGATAAAACGCCAGATGGACGGAAAACTCATCTCTTTGGCTAATCCATGAAGGTTAAACATCATGATACCTGCATCCGTATAATTTTCCTCATTTTCAGGATTAATCACTGCCAGTTCGGCATAGCCGTCCTGGAGGATCAGTCGGCATGGCTGGGAGTTTTGAAATGAGGGTGAATTTCTTACATAGTACAAGATGTCTAAAACCCCCCGTTTCTCCATTTCCGAAAATGGCGCAACGGTTCCCCATTTTTTCAGATAAATGGTGTCAACCACCGAAAGCCGGTCTTCATCTATTTGGATAACAGCGATGCCATAGGGATCCTGATCATATTTGGACAGCCGATTGATAATCGCCTTAAATCGTTCGTTTTTCTTTATTTTTTTCAAGGGCTTTCCCAAAGCCAGCAGATGCTTGATGGTCCCGGGTTGATCTTTTATGAGTTTCACTTTCTGTTCCGGAGTGGTATTCAAAAGGGATATCCAGCAGCTGCCAATATTCATTTCATAGAGCTTTTTGACGATGCCCTGCATATAGAATGCCCCTAAAAACTCGATTTCATGATCAACCTTGTCAATCCGAAGACCGATGTAATGGGGACTTTTAATCATCAGGCCGCCATACCCCCCGAATCCCTGTAATTCCCTGTAGACCGCGGCGCCATTTTCCATCAGTATAAAGGAAAAGCCCATTTTTTTGCCAACCAGCTCATTTAATTCGTTTAAATAGGTTTTAATAGAACTGATGTCCTCTATTTCCAGGCTTTCATCCACGTATTCCCTGGTTGAGTGACTATTAATTGTAAAGTCTCTGAATTTCATTACGTTATTCCTCTCTTACTATTAGTTTATTTGGCAATTGCAAAACTCAAAAGCATTCTAAAGCTCACAGCACTTTTCCCAATCACCTAATTGTTTCTATATATATTTAGTACCCCCTATTATATAGATTAAACCACTTTTTTATCCATTTTCCAATCTGCAAAATATTCGGATGTTCATAAAAAACATGCCTTAAAAGCATAGTAAGTTGCTGTAAAAAATGTTACACTATTGGAAACCTTTACCTGATTTTAAAAATTGAAAGGAAATGAAGATGAAGAAGAGAACAAAAGGCGGACCATTATGGAAAATTGTTGTGTTTGGATTGCTGACGATGTTGCTGTTTCCAACCGGATTATTAGCCCAGGACGGACAACTGGCGACCTCAGTATCAATTGCAGCCACTCCCCCGACGGTAGAGTTCAATAGCTCCAGTACTGAACTGGACAGGATGGTTTACAAGGCCCTGAGCATTGTGGTTGTTGACGGAAACGGCAATAAGATTGACTTTACTCCCAATGATATCACCCTGGACTATACCCACCAGGTTGGCATCCAGAAAATAACCGTCACCTATGAAGGTTCGGATCAGTATCTGGGCAGTGCGGCAACCGGCACCATTACCATCACCGATACCGCCAAGAAAGAGGCTCGGCTGGTATTAAAGGCCAATCCCCCATCAGTTGGTTATTCAGCGGATATCCCTACCCTTGACAAATCCGTCTATGACGATTTGGCAATTTCGGTTGTGGACGAAAACGCCAACAAGATCACCTTTGCGCCCAGTGATATTGCCCTGGCCTATAACCATGCGGTGGGCTCACAGACTGTTGCCGTAACCTATAAGGGAAACGATCAGTACAATACCACCCTGGCCAATGCCAAAGTGGAAATCACCGGAAAACAAGATACTAAGATTTCTCTGGCAGCCACGCCCCCACCGGTTGCCTACACCAGTGATTCCGCAAAACTGGATTTGGCGGTGTATCAGGCACTGAGCATTGTGGTGGTGGATGCCGGAAACAATAAAATCAACTTTACCGCCTCAGACATTGAACTGAGCTACAACCGGGCGGTTGGCAAACAGGATGTCACCGTGAAATACAAGGGCAATGACCAGTATTCACCAAGCACCGCCACCGGCCATGTGGAAATCACTGGCAAGGTGGACCCACCTGCCCCAACCAAAGAGAATACCACAATAACACTGGCAAAATCTCCAGCTCCTGTGGAGTACAACCCGGATCCCGGAAAATTGGATACATTGGTGTACAATGCTCTTCAAATCCAGGTGGTGGACAGCAAGAACAATAAAATTACCTTTGTAACCACGGATATTGAGCTGAGCTACAATCGTGTGGCCGGAGATCAGCCGGTTACGGTTAAATTCAAAGGGAATGATAAATACAACCCCAGTGAAGCCACCCAAACCATAAAAATCACCCAGAAAGAAGATTGCTCCCTGGTGATTAACGCCAATCCACCCACGGTTGAATACAATGTAAATGAAAAGGCTCTAGATGATGCGGTATACAAAGATCTTGCCATTACCATTGTGAATGAAAACAACACGGTCATTAAGTTTACCCCGGACGACATTACTCTGGATTACCAGAAGGAAGTCGGCGAACAGGAAGTTGTTGTGAAATATAAGGGAAATGACAACTATAAAAGTGCTGTGGCAACCACCCGTATTGTGATTGTCGCTCCGACTCAGTCTAACTCCCTGGGAATCCCCGCAATCATCGGAATTGTTTTAGCCGTTGCAGCAGTTGCCGGTGTCATCGGATTTGTTATCTATCGGAAAAAGCACAGGGGTTGACGGAAAACCGTCCGAGGGACAATGGTAAATCGTTGTCTGCTGCAAGATCGTACAGGCTAAGGCCTGTTCGCCTTGATGCCGACAACTGATGTTACGATTGTCCCCGGGACTCACGTTTCTGTTTTGCCACCACTTGAGTCCGAAGACAAACTGTCCCAGGGCAATGGTAAATCGTTGTCTGCTGCAAGATCGTACAGGCTAAAGCCTGTTCGCCTTGATGCCGACAACTGATGTTACGATTGTCCCCAGGACTTATGTTTCTGTTCTATCTAAGGGGTAACTTGTTTATACAAATTTCCAGAGGGAGTTAAATGAAAAAAATCATTATTTATTACTTTAGTGGTACCGGAAACACCTGGTGGCTTGCCACCGGACTTCAGGCCCAATTAAAATTAAAAGGCCATTCCGTTGACTGTTATTCCATTGAAACTCTGGCCATCGAAGATCTGACCCAGCAGGCTGCTGCTGCCGACCACATTATTCTGGGGTTCCCTGTTTATGGCTCAACCGCCCCCGGACCGATGCTGGATTTCATTAACCTGTTCCCGGATTCTCATACAACCCAGGGCATCAGCATTTTTGCCACCCAGGCCCTGGCCTCCGGAGATACCGCCTATGAAATTGGTTTGAAATTTATCCGGAAGGGTTACGATTTAAAACAGACCCGACATTTTAGAATGATGAACAACCTGCACCTGCCGAAATTCAGATTCTACAAACCTAAAAACGATGCCCGTGTCGATAAGCTGCTTGAGCAGAACCGCCCCCTGGTTTCAAAATTCGCTGCGGCAATCAGCGCTGATTGCACCCATATTATTGGAAACAATCCTCTGGGTCATTTATTGGGCAATTTACAGCGAAAACATATTGACCGATTAATTGCTTCGGCTAGCAAAGAATTAAAAACGGATGCGTCCCGCTGTACCTTATGCGGTACCTGCCAGAGAATCTGCCCCACTGGAAACATTGAGCTGTCCGGGGACAGTGTCCGCTTTTATGATCAATGCGCCCTGTGTCTGCGCTGTTATTCCCAATGTCCCACCGCTGCGATTTTGCTGGGTGAAGGGTCCGAAGACGAAAAAAAATTTCCCCGTTACAAAGGTCCGGGAAAAGATTTTAATGTTGATTTGTTAATCCAAAAGAAATAGCAGCTATAACCGCCACGGGGACAATGGTAAATCGTTGTCTGCTGCAAGATCGTACAGGCTAAAGCCTGTTCGCCTTGATGCAGACAACTGATGTTACGATTGTCCCCGTGGCTTACTTTTTCTTTTTTCCCGTCCCTACGGTATTAAGCTAACGTATGCTTAAAATCGTAAGCTTGTCCCGGGAATTATTATTTCTATTATGCCACCAAACCCGTCATCAACCCAAAGCAGCCACTATTGTTTTTAAACAATAGTGGCTGCTTTTTTTGAAAGTTATTTATATTTGAGTGCGAATTTTTGGAGCTTCTATAATTTTTCTTCGGTGGGTTGTTCATTCATCCCGGCAATTTCGTTATTGTCAGTATCCACAGCGGCAAGTTCGGCATTATCGGATGCATCATTTTCTTGTATTTCTGTTAATTCTGCAACATTGATTTCAAGTGCGCCGACATTGATTTCTTCATTATTCGATTGATTCATGTAATTGGATACCTTTTGATAAATCGTACCCATGCAGATGAGAATCAAGGCTATTCCGCCATAAACACCGATGGCTTGAAATACACCGGGCAACAATTGGGAAGGCAGCAATTGCGCACTGACCTGAGCAGCATCGTACCCCGCGGCAACAGCCTGGGTATAGGTATCACTATAATATTTAACAGTGGTAATTAATAGTGCAACACCCATAATGGCAACAATAATGCCACCGATATAAAGGGCAATGGATAGGGAATTTTTTTTGTTCTCAGTTTTCATTTTGGACATTCTCCGTTTCTGCCTTTTTAGGCAAATGATTGATATAATTTTTAATGAAAAGTAACGTTGGGGCTGTCGACGGATTAATTGTAGCATTCCAAACCTGATAATTAGCTTAACATTAAGAATATTTAAGAATTTTTTATTAAGTAATTACGCAGGTAACCTGACCGTTGCGTTCAGTTTTCGCAATTGCCTGAATTTCTAACTATTGCAGTTCCGGTTTATTTATCGTCGCACATAACTGAGTTCAATCAGCCCATCGGTATTTTTTGTTCCTGTCAACCTTAGTTTAAGCTCCGGGTTTTGGCTTCGAAACAACGGAATCCCGTCGCCTAAAATGGTGGGAATGATGGTGATGATGTACCGATCGATGAGATCGGCCTTAATAAACTGATCAATCAGTTTGCTCCCACCCACAAGCCAGATATCCCGACCTTTCTGCTTTTTGAGATCTTTGATGAATTCGGTAATTTCTCCTGATATAAATGAAACATTACTGTCGCTTTCCAGGTTTCCAGTAGTTGCCACATAGCACTTTTTTCCCTCATAAACCCAAACATCCGGGGATAGCTCATGAATCACTTGTTCGTAAGTGATCCTTCCCATAATAACGGTATCGATGGTATCATAAAAATCCTGGTAACCATAATCCATATCCGCATCCTCACTTTCACCCATTAGCCAGTCCACGGTGCCATTGGTTTTTGCAATATAACCATCCAAGCTTTCTGCAATATAGAGGACAATATTTCTGCTCATATGCGTACCTCTCTTCCTTTCTGTTATTTTGATCAGTATATCAAGGAATCCGGGAAATATCAATTTTCAAATATGAGTGTCACAAGGGACCAGGTTGTTGATTGAAAGATGATTTTATTTTTTAGGTTTTATTTGTCCTAAAATTATAGTATAATATTAAAAAAGAGGTGGATAAAATGCAAATTAATACCAAAAATTTAGTATCGATTTCTGAAGCCAATCAGAATTTCTCTAAGGTTGCTCGTTTAGTTGATGAAAATGGTGCCGCAATTATTTTGAAAAATAATGTTCCTCGCTATGTTTTGATTGAATTCAGTCAATTTGAGGAAGAAGAATTAATTGGGGATGAAACTGTCCAGTCAATTGCAAAAAGCATTCTTCTTCGTCATAAAGAAGCCTTTATGGAACTGGCAAAATGAAACGGCTGACTTATCATCTGGTCATATTAATATAAATGAATTGCTCACCTGGATAATTGAGCATAGCTAGATATCCAGCAATTGCACAAAAGATAAAAAACGCTTAACAATCAGTGATTGTTAAGCGTTTTTTATTTAATCGGCCGTGAGCCTGGCCATTATGAATGTTAAGCCGCTTGGTTACTAAAATTCACTACAGCAATCTTAGTCAGTTTATTTTTCAATTTATCAAAAATTTCTTCGATTTTTTGCGCAATATCAGCTGAAAAAGATTCTACTCCACATTGGGAGCATCGATGGCAGGGTACGTTTTTTATAATCACAACACAGTTTTCAAGATCGGCCATATAAGTGGTTGTGCCATCAACCATATCGTCTTGACAAAAAAAACAATTCATATTAAGTCTCCTTTCGTATTCTTATATAGATAATTTATATGATATAAATTTTAATTATTGGATACATTATATAACAATCCCTTGTAAAATTCATTAAGAAAAGTCACACAATCTAGTATCCATTATATATTTTTTATCTAAAAAAAGATATGAAATACGTAAATATTTTGGTGCTGGGTTCCATGGCATCATATGCGTAGTTTCTCAACGGTTGATTTTATCAACTTAAATCAACTCCAAATCCATTGCCAAGTCATTGCTAACTTCGTATAATGGTAACAGATAAGAAATACCAATGAGGTGAAAAAATGAAAGAAATCAATATTGCATCCGCACTGTCCCAAAAACGCCATGAGAAAGGGATCACCCAGGAAGAGCTGGCCTCCTACATAGGGGTTTCCAAGGCTTCGGTTTCCAAGTGGGAAACCGGCCAGAGCTATCCGGACATTACCTTTCTGCCCCAGCTGGCGGCGTATTTTAATATCAGCATCGATGATCTCATGGGCTATGCGCCCCAGATGACCAAGGATGATATCAGGGCTTTGTATCATCGGCTGGCGGCTGAATTTGCCAGTCAGCCCTTTGCCGAGGTTTTGTCCGAGTGCCGATTCATTATTAAAAAATACTATTCCTGCTTTCCCCTGCTGCTGCAGATGAGCGGACTGCTGATGAATCACCATATGCTGGCAGCTGACAAAGACACAGGCATGGCCATTTTAAAAGAAGCGGCACAGCTCTGCCGCCGGGTGACCGACGAAAGCGATGATGTCCGGCTGTCCCGGGATGGGGTATCCTTTGAGGCCACCTGTTATCTGATGCTCGGTGAGCCGGAGAAAGTTTTTGATTTAATCGGCGATGACATCTGTCCCATTCCCCAGGACACCGAGATGATGGCTAAGGCTTATCAGATGATGGGAAATACGGTCAAAGCAAGGGAAGTGATGCAGGTCAGCATGTACCAGCATCTGCTGTATCTCCTGGGAACCTCCATCTCCTATTTAATGATCAATGGGGATCAGTTGGGCAAGGCCCAGGAAATATTAAAGCGAAGCTTTGGTTTGGCCCAGCTCTATGACCTTGAAAAGCTCCATCCCAATGCCATGCTGCAGCTGTACTACGCCGCCGCCCATATTTACGGCATGAACCGGCTAGGTGAAAAGGCGCTGGAAATGCTGAACCGCTACACCGATTTATGTGTTTCCGACTTTTTCCCCTATACCCTTCACGGCGATGCCTATTTCGATGCCATCGATGGTTGGTTTAAGGACTTTGATTTAGGGGATGCTGCGCCTCGCAGCGAAAAGATCATCCGGGAGAGCATGCTGCAGGGCATTACCGCCAATCCGGTGTTTTCAATTTTGGCAGACGATCCGCTTTATAAAAACATCATTAAAAAATTAACCGAAAATTTAGGAGGAAATCAATGAAACGTTTAGTTATTTTTCTGGGACTCGCTTTTGGACTCACCTGGGCCGTGGAATTTGCCTTAATGGCCAATGGGGGCTTGTCCAATCCCTATGCCATTCTGGTTTTAACCGGGGTTATGCTGATCCCCGCTCTTTGTGTGGTCATTACCCGGCTGATTACCAAAGAGGGCTTTAAAAACTTTGGTTTAAAACCCCACTTCAAGGGGAACATCCGCTATTATCTAATGGCCTGGTTTGTTCCGCCGCTGCTGATTTTTCTGGGGGCTTTGCTCTATTTTCTGATTTTCCCAGCCAATTTTGATCCGACCATGTCCGTCATGGCGGCTCAATATCAGGCCCAGGGCCTGGATGCTACCACCCAAATGATGACCGGGATCCTGATAAGCCAGCTGCTCATCGGCCTGCTGGTGGGTCCGGTGCTCAACATCATCACTACCCTGGGCGAGGAAATCGGCTGGCGTGGTTATCTGCTTCCCAAACTGATGGAAATGGTCAGCGCCCGAAAAGCCATTTTAATTTCCGGCGTGATCTGGGGTTTATGGCACGCCCCGATTATTGCCCAAGGACATAATTACGGATTGGGCTATTGGCTTGCCCCCTGGGGCGGTATTCTGGCCATGGTTGTTTTCTCTTTCTTTGCCGGTTCGTTTCTGTCCTATCTCACCATCAAAACCAACAGCGTCTTGCCGGCGGCCATTGGCCATGGCGCCATGAACGGTTTTGCCGCCTTTTCGGTCTTTTTTACCATTGGCCAAACCAGTCCCTTTGTTGGCCCGCTGCCGGTTGGCATCATCGGCGGCATCGGCTTTATCGTGGTGGGATCGATCTGCTTCTACTTAGCGGGGCGTGAACCCTCACCGGTGACAGCGAATGATAATCATGTTTCTTTTAAGACTGTTTCCTGATCTTACTGATGCATTTCTTCGCCATCATGCATACAAAATGATACAATAAAAATCTGCCAAAAGCTTTGCCGACACTTAAAAAGCTCGAAACCCATGGTCAAAAACCATGGGTTTCGAGCTTTTGTTAATCAGAACTTTTATGCAACTTCTCTGACCGGCTATCTTTTCACCTTAGTTCTGAGTAGTTCATCCAGTCCAAAATGTTTCTGCAGCGCATCATGGATCGCTTCATCCCCATCAAGCTCGGTGACCGTTTCCACGTCATTGGCAACAATCTTTAACTGACTGTCAAACACGGTAATACGGCCATCCTCGGTGGGCATGGTGCAGACCAGTGACTGAACAAACAGTGAGGACGGGTGTGTTGAGGTATAATGATTGGCGATGGCATAATCGGAAGAGCAACATTTTTCCGGAGTAAAAGCATAAACCGGCTGAAACCCATCTTTTATCTTATATTCAAGCACATAGCCATAGGTGGGATCAACCGTGATGCGGTGGCTTCGGCCAAAATGTTCCTGTTCCATCCCCGCTTTGATGAGAATGGGAGCCAGTGGTCCGTTTCCCCCGAAACCCACGTCACAAAGCCATAAGTCACCGTCAATTTCCACTAGCATTACCTGGTGGGTTTTTCCTGATTGTTCAAAGCCGTTTCTCCAGACTCTGGCAAAAAGATTACTCACCGAAAAGCCCAGCGTTTCCAGCACATAGGAAAAGAGCCCGTTCATTTCGAAACAATAGCCGCCTCTTCTGTTGGTGACAATTTTTTCAAATACATCATTGATATCAAGTGAAATCGGTTTTTTATTAAAGGCATCGATGTTTTCAAAGGGTATGTTCATAACATGCTTCGTCTGCAGTTCCGTTAATGTTTCAATGGAAGCATCCCTGCCGCCAGTGTAACCGATGCGTTTAAAGTACGCTTCAATGTCAAATAATTCGTTGCTCATATATTTCTCCATTTTCTTGATTGCCAGCTTTTCATCACACTGTTGCTTGCATTTTTACAGTATCTTACCATCAACTGATGGCAATTTCAAGGTGTTCTTGCTAAGTTAAAATGATAAGCTTATGATGCCCCTCTTATTTCATCACCAGAATTAAAACTAAAATGTCTTAAAATTAACGCACTTTTAATCTGGAATTAAAGACGAAACTCGAAATTTTTCATATAATCACAGTAAAATAGCCAGGAGGAATAGTGGGATGAAACAGTTGAATTTTTGCATTGATATTGACGGCACGGTTACCGAAGCCTATGACTGGATTCCAAGGGCAAATGACTATTTCAAAACAAGCATTGCGCCGGAAATGGTCAATGACTATGAAATTCATAAGGCTCTGGGGGTTGAAAGTGAATTATATGATGAATTTTACGGACTTTATGGGGAAATAATGCACGAAGAAGCAAGAATCAGAAGGGGCGTGAAAAAGGTTCTGGATATGCTGTACCAAAAACACAACATCCACTTCGTCACTGCCCGGGAAGCGAAAATGAAACCAGTGACTGAAAAATGGCTGGCCCATCATAAGCTGCCCATGGACAGTCTGTCCCTACTGGGATCCCATAATAAAGTCTCAAAAGCCATGGCATTATCCTGTGATCTGTTCATCGAGGATCGCTACGAAAATGCCGTCCAGCTGGCCGGCTATGGTTTTAATGTGCTACTCATTGACTGTAATTACAATCAGGGCTATTCATATCCGGGCATTACTCGGGTAAATGACTGGCTGGAAATAAACGATCATCTTGAGAACTTTCTGCTTAGCTCTCGCTTCTCGCAAATTGCCGTCTAAAAAATACTTCAATATTCAGAAAAGCAAATATCTCCGGGCAACCGTAGCCGACATCGCCGTGGGCAGTGTCCTGAAGATAACCTACAAATTAAATTCTGAAGAAATTGATTCCATCCAGATCATGAGCATGGCTCAGCCTGGGGGAACCCAGCCAACTGCGGCGGTAACCGTCTGAGCCCCTTTACCCCATAGAAAAGCAATCACTGGACGGTTAACCGTCCAGCGATTGCTTTTTCTTTCAAATTATTTCCCGCTGTTTATCACCTGTGAAGCGCTTAAACTAAACTGTTTTTATGAATGACGATTTTGATGTCGTTATAGCTAAAGCTTTCCGGCAGGGCCAGCTTAATCGGCTTCAGTGCGTCCAGGCCTACGCTTTCAATGGCCGCGAGGATCTGGGTTTCCTTTTCTGGATCAACAAAATCCGACCAGTCCACGTTTTTCCCCTGCTGGTCACAGCGCATTAAATGGCTGATGATGGTGCTCAGGGTCAGTCCTCTTGCGGCTGCGATTTCATCCAGGGGCTGGCCCTGAATAAAGGCTTCGTAGGTCTTTTCATAGGTGCCGCCCCGGGGTTCTTTTTCCACCGGTGTCGCTTCCCGGGGACTGCTGTCCGCTTCCGGTCGCGGTCTAATTTCGATGGGGTTCTCATCCGCAAAGATCTGAATTTCCTGGATAAAAAGATCCCCGTAGTTTTCGAATTTGGCCTGGCCGACACCGTTGATTTTCAGGAAGTCTTCCTTGTTTAAAGGAAAATAAGCGGCCATTTCCTTGAGGCTGGCATCGTGAAAAATCATAAACGGCGGCAGTTCTTTTTCCTGGGACAGGCTGTAACGTAAGGCCTTGAGCTGTAAAAACAAAGCTTCGTCACAGTCGATAACCGCTTTGCCGGTGACCTTGCTCTTGCTTTTAACCGCCTTCATTTCCACCAGATGCTTTTTATGAAAGACTTTTTCCTGGCCCTTTAAGACCTTGGTGGACGCGGCGGTGAGCTTCAATACCGGAAAGTCGTCAGCGGTAACCAGTACATAGCCCTTGGCCACCAGGGTCATGATGATTTCCCGGAGGCTTTCCAGGGTATGCTCCTTCAAGAGGCCATAGGTTGAAAGCTGATCAAGGTTCATGTCCATGATTTTTTTATTGCGTGATCCCCGCAGCACCGAAATCACCATGTTCAGCCCAAAGCGACTGTTCATCCGGTAAATACAGGACAGGATCTTCTGGGCTTCCAGGGTAATATCCATCATTTCCGACTGATCCAGACAGTTCCCGCAGTTCCCGCAATTATCCTCGATGGCGGTTTCGCCGAAATACTCCAGAATTTTCTTGCGCAAACATTCGTTGGTGTGGCAGTAGTCGACCAGGTACTGTAGGTTTTCAAATAACAGCTTTTCCCGTTCCGGAGACGTCTGGTTCATTTGGATCAGCCGTTTCTGCTTGACGATATCCGCCGGCGAATACAAAATGGTGCAGTGGCTGATTTCGCCGTCACGGCCTCCACGGCCGGCTTCCTGATAATAGGCCTCCATGTTCTGGGGCATGTTGTAATGGATGATAAAGCGCACGTCCGGCTTGTTGATGCCCATGCCGAAGGCATTGGTGGCCACCATAATATTGATTTTGTCATGAATGAAGTCATGCTGGTTCTGCTGCCGGGCCTCGGCGCCCATGCCGCCGTGATATGCGGCGGCTGAAAAGCCCTGAGCATTGAGCTTCTGGGCCAGGCCTTCGACGGTTTTCCGGGTGGCGCAGTAAATGATCCCGGAGGCGTTTTCGTAGTTTTTGCGGATGGCATCCCGGACATAGGTAAACTTGTCCCCGGTTTTAACCACCTGATAAATCAAATTGGGGCGGTCAAATCCGATGATGGACTCCACCGGATCCCGGAGCTTCAGCAACTCCTTGATTTCCTGGGTGACCTTGACCGTGGCGGTGGCGGTGTAGGCGGCCACCACCGGCCGGGGCGTCAGGGACTCGATAAAGTTGGGAATGGCTTGGTAATGGGGCCGGAAATCATGGCCCCACTGGCTGATGCAGTGGGCCTCATCCACGGCCACCATGGAAATATTAAGCTGGCGGGCCAGTTCGATAAAGGAATAGGCGCTGAGGCGTTCCGGGGCGATGTACACCAGTTTGTATTGGTTATCCCGGATGCCCGCCATCCGCTCTTCGTAGGTGTGATCGTCCAGGCTGCTGTTTAAAAAGGTGCTGGGAATGCCCATTTCCCCCAGGGCATCCACCTGATCCTTCATCAGCGAAATTAACGGCGAGATCACCAGGGTGACGCCTTCCATCTGGATGGCCGGAAGCTGATAGCACAGCGATTTCCCACCGCCGGTAGGCATAATCCCCAGGACATCCTCACCGCGTAACGCCGCGTTGACGATTTTTTCCTGGCCGTCTTTAAATGTATCGTAGCCAAAATACTGGCTTAGGTTTTGTTTCAGTGTCATATATTCTCCTCAGGACAATCCTAATAATGGATTGTCAGCTTCTATTATATGATAAAAGCCACGCAATGACAAGATTCGGACTCGGGAAAAGATGACCGACCTAAGAAACCAACCCTTTTCATAAATGACGTTTGCTATTCCATTTTTCTCAGCCGATCTACCAGCGATGCTTTATGAAACGCTCTTACTGAAGCACCGGATACAAACACTGGCACCAGCAATGTTACAAGGACATATCCCATAAAATACCAGCTTGGAAACCGATAGTGCATATATGTCGCACCAACGCTGCGCAGCAGATAAACCATCAGATAGCCTGCCCCAGTGCCCAGAATCAGCGTAATGACTAAGTTACCCAGAGCCAGGATTAATCCCTCTCCCTGTATCATCCTCATCAATTGCCGATTGCTCATGCCAATGGACTGAAGCATTGAAAACTCCTGCCGTCTCGAAACAATATTTGTTATCAATGTGTTGATGAGATTGATCAGGCTAAAGCCAATAATAAAAATTGAAAGTCCGAGAATCATCTTATTCAGGAGGGTAAATGATGTTTTATCCAAAATTAGCTGCTCGCTTAGGGTATCCATCGATCCGACAATTGTAAATTCTTTCTCCACTTCCTCAACGCCGTTGAAATAGCGGATGGTAACGATGTCTCCCATTTCAAATTTCCAGCCGAAAATTTCATCCGCTACGGTGTTGTTAGCAATCAGAATCTCATCTTTTGCAATCATCTCGTCATAGTCAAATGAGCCTTCCGCAAGAGCGTCTTTTACATTTTCCTGATTCTCCCTGGTAAACGGGGCAAGACTGTCCGTGGCATTGATTTCGTCCTTGTAATCATAGCTGATTTGGGTTTTATTAAAACTCAATACATCTTTTACGCCGTTAATTCCCTGGATGCTTGCGATGAGTTCATCATTCAGGGGATTGTTCATCTGAATGCCGACATTTCCGTTTTCTACCGTTTGCGTTGCGTTGTAGTCGTAATTTATAACAAATTCACCCCATTGATAAAAGCCCTGTCTTGAATAATCCTCCGGTGTCATCGATACGATAAAGGCAGCTCCGGTGAGTAATAAAACGCCGCCTACCCCCAGCGAGATCATGGTCAGCAGCGTTTTCTTGCGATTCCTCATGGCACTCATCACCGCAAGATTCAGGGGGGTCAGTTTTCTCAGGATCTTTTTGGATTCTTTTTCGCCATTCTGACGGTACTGTGAAAAACCCGATGCCTCAATGGCAGATACCGATGCGGCAAGCTTTGCCGGTTTTCGAATCGATACAAAAACGGTTATCAAATCGGCCAGAAAAATCACTAGGCTTAATATCAGGGTATGCTCCCAATTCCAGCCCTGGGGTTTAATGCAGTAGGCAATCAGCCAGGCGATTAAGAGACCGGATACCGCTCCGGCGATGCACAGGATAATGCCTTCGCGATTGACCAATGCTTTGATCTGTCTTTTTGTTGCCCCCAGCGTCCGCAGCTGCCCATACTGTTGGATTCGGCCAGCCACCGAAAGATAGAAAACGCTGTAGACAACCAACACGCTGACCAGCAGAATGCCGACGCCGACGCCGGCAATCACTAAGACATCGATTGCGGACATTGTTAACGAACTGGAAAAGTTATTATTCTCGTTAATGTTTTTCCGTTCAACCCCGGCATCAGCGCCGATTGTCCGAATAGTTTCGAGAAATGCCTGTTCAGACTGTTTTTCCGCTCCCTGAATTCGGCAAAGAGCCTGATAGGGAATATCCTTTAACTGCGACCCGGCTTCTGCGTATTCTTTTGAGAATAAAACAGGATAAACCTTTGTGACCTCGCCCCCTTCCAGAAATCCGGCAACCACAAACGCCTCTGATTCGCCATCCAGAAAAGTCAATGAAACAGTCTCTCCAATTGACGCCGACAAGCCCATCAAATTCATAAAGGATCGATTGACGGCAATCTCATGGATATTTTGAGGATAGGTTCCTTCACAAATTGAATTTGTCTGAATGGGTTCAGTGATTTCCTCATAATAAACGGGTCTGACCATCCCGCCGTTTATTTCAAATCCCTGGCCTAATTTAGCCAGCGTCAGAAAATCAATCTTTTTTGTGTTTTCCAGTGCTTTTATCTGGGGATCAGCTAAATTTTCATAGATGACATGCTGCATCACCGAAATTTCTTTGTTTCGTTCAACAACCGTTCCTGAATAGGCCAGCGTCATTACACCCAACAGGCCAACCGACAGTGCAATAGTCAGCAGGATGAATATGTTTCTCGTTTTGCTTGTTCTTAAACTCCGTGCGGCGAGATGACCAATGATTCGCTTATTGTTATTCTTGATTTTTTCCCGACGCTTCATCCTTCACATATCCTTCCGTCTTCAATGCGGATAATACGATCTGCCAGCTGGGCAATTTCATTGTTATGGGTAATCATCACCAGGGTCTGCCCGAATTTTTTGATACTCATTTTTAAAAGTCCCAATACTTCCTGGCTGGTTTTGCTGTCCAGATTTCCGGTGGGTTCATCAGCCAGAATAATCGCCGGCTTCGACGCCAACGCCCTGGCAATGGCCACCCGTTGCTGCTGTCCCCCTGAAAGGCCATTGGTAAACCGGGTTTCCGTTCCCTTCAGATGAAGAAGATCAATGATTCCATGAACATATTTTCGATCCGGCTTGTTCCCGTCCAGCTCCAGAGGCAGCACAATATTCTCATAAACATTCAGCATGGGCACAAGATTATAGTTCTGAAACACAAAACCGATTTGCCGCCGTCTGAAAATTGTCAGCTGCTCTTCTTTCATTTTTGAAAGCTCTTTGCCGTTGATCATCACACTTCCTTCGGTGGGAATATCCAAACCGCCCAGCATGTGGAGCAACGTGGATTTCCCGCTTCCTGAAGTCCCGACAATAGCCAGTAATTCGCCTTTATCAACTGACAGATCGACGCCATCCAGGGCCTTCACACAGTTATCGCCGTTGCCGTAATATTTTTTTACGTTTTTTGTTTCTAATATTTTCATTTGCCTTCATCTCCCTTTTTCTTCGTATCTGTAATCGCGAAAGCAAGCTGAGCTATGCGTTTCCCAATTGCCTATTCACAGTATAGCAACACAAACTAACAGAAATATAACCGACTTTCGCAATGGCAATAAAAAAAACGCCCATTCCAACGCTGCTGTTCGGATTGTGCGTTTTCAATTAAAATGCATTTGGCAAAAATACCGAAAAAGTTGATCCTTTGCCGATGACGGATTGCACCATGATGTAGCCATTCTGTTTCTGTATGATTTCACGGGCAAGATAAAGGCCGATTCCGATGCCTTCAATCGCCTGACTTGATTCCTCGCGATAAAACCGCTGGAATATTTTTCCGTAGTGAGCTTCGGGTATTCCCCTGCCCTGGTCGCTGATGTTTATCTTGGTATACATTTCCCATTTTTCAACACTAACCCGAATTCGGCTGTTTTGGGGTGAATATTTTACCGCATTTTCCATGACATTGAATAATGCCTCTGCAGTCCACTTCGGATCGTGGTTTAAGAGACACTGATCCTGACAGAACACTTCAATTGGGATGTTCTTTTTATCCGCAGGCACCGTTATTCCCGATACTGCGGCCGCCAGGGTGTTGAATAAATTTTTTTCTTCCTTTTTCAGCTGAATCAGCCCTGCTTCCAAACGTGACGTTTTCACCATTGACGTTAATAAAAAATCCAGTTTGTCAAGCTGGCTTCCCATTGTTTTCAGGAGTTCGGTTCTCTTGGCATCCGGCAAATCCCGATGCTGGATTGTCTCATGGAGCATTTTTAGATTGGTCATGGGTGTTTTTACCTGATGGGAAATATCGGAAATCAGGCTCTGCAGGGACATTTTCTCTTTAGCAGATTTTTTCCTCTCGGCAGCCAGTATTTCGGCAATGCGCACAATTTTTTGATTGATCCGGGCCATCAGGGTTTCTTCCAGAAAGTTTAAATTATTAATACTTTCGTAACTTTTGTTAAACAGCAAATCCAGATTTTGGTTGATTTCCTCAAAAAAGTCAGCCACAATTCTTTCGGTTCTGCTCATCTGCAAATATAACAGCCAAAGTAAAAAAAGACAAACCAAAACAGAAACTGCGGTTAATACGGGATTATGAAAACACAGAAATAAATAAGACCAGTACCCGATGCAGCATATGGCGGCCGCGAGGAAAATCATCTTATTCTTCATTGGGTTCTCCAATCCATTGATAGCCCATTCCATAAATTGTTTTAATATACTTCATCTCCTTTGAATCTATTTTTGTCCTAATTCGGCTGATCATCATGGTCAAGGCATTTTCATCAACAAAATTTTCGTTGCTGTCCCAAAGTTTTTCCAACAATACCTGTCGCGTCAAAACCATATGACAATTTTTAAGCAGCACGTCTATCATATTGTATTCACTGGTGCTGAGCTCAATCTCTTTTTCCCTGAGGCTAGCTTTTCGTCGGGCAAAGTCAATCACAAGATGGCCATCATCATAGATGTGTTTTCCAATGCCGCCTTTTGTATTTTTTGTGAGCACTGCTATTTTTTTTAAGAAAACACTGATATGAAATGGTTTGGTAATGTAGTCTTCTGCGCCCAATTCAAAACCTTTAAGCATATCGCTTTCCAGGTCATTGGCGGTTAAAAAAACAATGTGGGTCTTAATTGTTTTGCACCATTTTTTGCATAAATCGAATCCGTTACCATCCGGAAGATTCACATCCAAAACGATCAGCTGGAATTTGTTTTGCGCTAATGCTCGGTCTGCCTCTTTAAAATTATAAGCGGAAGAAACGTCATAGCCTTCTGAACTAAGATTATAACCTAATGTTTGATTCATCACTTTATCGTCTTCTACAATCAATATCTTCACACTTACTCACGTCCTTTTTTCCATTTAGGTTTACTTTGCCTATCAAATCAGGGATTGTTATTCACTATTATATGATAAATGCCGGGCAATGACAAGATTGTGAGACAATGCAACTTATTGGTGATCATTGAGAAATTTTGGGACTCCTGTCTGTGTTATTGAAAAAAGCATGGGTATAATTTATTATATATAATTGCGAAAGTGACGTAAGCATTGCAACAAATTTACACGAAACAATTTTTACACTCTAGGGCGACAGTCCGATGAACTGTTCGCATTGACGTTACAAAATTATTTGTATAAAATGACATCAAAGCAATCATTATTCGATTATTTTAATTTTCGCAATCATCTAAAATATCGTTTATTAAGGAGATTTAAAAATGAAAACAGATCATTATCTTAGCAAAGATGCAGCATTTGAATTGGAAATATCCGATTTGATTGAAAAAATAGCAACGACCATTGCAACCGGCGATCAATTGATTGATGTCAGGGTCCATCATTCCCCCTTGCACTATCATCCCTGGCTGCCTGAATTACGCGATAAATTCAGTCTTGAACGGGAATATCTTTTAGCCGAACAATTCATTTTAAACAGAGCCGTCGTCATCTATACCAGACGTGGCACCCTTGGTTTTTCAGGCAGCGGTTTTTTAGAAAATGCCTTGAATGGCCATACAGAACTTCTGAAAAAGGACATCGAGGAACATGGGGTTGATCTGAAATTCACTGCGAATCATGGGTTGACCGACTTTAAAATTAAGCTAGAAGGTATTACAGTCATTAATCTCATGAAGATTCTGTGAAACATGGGTTGTTTTTAGATTGTCACGATAATAACATATTTTCTTCACACAACCGACACATTTCATTTAACCGTTTGTGATAGACTTAAAATATCAATGGCTTTCATCTAATTCAATCGCTTAAAATCAGTGCATGAGTTATTGATTGGTCATGTTTCATATTTTATTTTGAAAGGGGTCCTATTCATGAGTGTTTCATCTATTTCATCCGCAACCAGCACCAGTAGCACTACCTCGCAAACCAATGTTAAAAAACTGGAGGATCAAATTAAAACCCTTCAGGGAAAAATCACAAAAATCAATGCTGGCACCGGCGATGCCGAGACCAAACAAACCCAGGTTCAAGTGATTGAAGCTCAAATTCAACAATTGCAGGCACAGCTTGATCAAATTCAAAAACAGGCTGCCGTAAAACAAGCTGCTCAAACGGATAACCAACAAACTCCTGCCGTTCAGGAACCTCCCAGCACTAATATTTTAGACACATATGCTTAATGCAATACTCAAAAAACCCTTCCAGGGATTACCTGGAAGGGTTTTTTTCTTTATTAAATACAATCTACAGATCAATTTTTTCAAACCGGGCTGCAGATCTGAGGTAGGCCAACACGGTCACCAGTGTAAAGACCACCATCCCGAAGATCAGCACCGCCAGCTGCTGGGGCAGATAGCTGGGATCCAGGGTGTCCAGGGCGATTTTCAGGGCTGGTGTGAGCTGAATGACTGCCTCGGCAGCACCGACAAAGATGGCCATGGCCCCGCAGGCAAAAACATAGGGCAACCCCAGCTTGAAAGCGGTTTTATAAAACATGGTCAGAAAAATCAGGTTGAAAATGGCAAACATGATAAAGACAAGGCCGAACAAGGCTGCATTGGCTTCCATTCCCGCCTGATTTGCGGCGGGGTTCAGGCTGTTTCGCAGCACGGCAAAGGGTATGGAAACCACAATCTGGGCCAGCTCGATAATGACGATGATCCCAAATCTGGCCTTGACTGCTGCCCTTTTGGGAATCGGCAGCAGGGTTGTAAAATACACATCGTTGTTGGCCTGTCCACCCACAAAAATAAAAAAGATTCCCAGGGTCTGGTAGAAAAAGGCGACGTAGTATGGGTAATTGGGAATCAGCAGCATGAACCCCATCAAAAGGAATAGATAACAGGTGGGATGGATGGCAAGTTTAAACTCTTTGTAAATTAAATCCTTCATGCTATGCCTTCCTTTCCATGTGAACCATGATGGCTTCCAAATCCGCCGGGGAACATTTGATGCCCGGCGCCATTTTCAAATCCCGAGTGTTGATCATTCCCGAAAATTCGCCGCGGCGTTGATGAAAACCCATAATCACAGACTTCAACTCCTCGGTGAGGCGGTCCAGCGGTCCTTCTACCAGCCGGTAGGAATCTACGAAGCTGTCTCGGTCCTCGCTGAAAAGAATCGCGCCGTTTTTAATGTAAGTGATGTCATCAGCGCATTTGTCCAGATCCGAAGTGATGTGGGTGGAGAAAAGAATGCTGGCCTGGTTGCCATCCACCACATCCTCAAAAATAGTCAGGATTTCATCCCGGGACACCGGATCCAGCCCGCTGGTAGGCTCATCCAGAATCAGGATTTCGGCATAGTGGGACAGCGCCAGGGCAAGGCTGTATTTCACCTGCATGCCCTGGGACAGCTCCTTGATTTTCTTATTGGGGTCCAGTGCAAACATTTTGAGATAATTCTCATAGGCTTTTTCGTCCCACTGGTCATAAAACCGCTTATACACCCCGGTGATGGTGCCCAGTTTTTTCTGGAGATAATAATCCACGCCGCCAAAGGCAAAGGAAATCCGCTGTTTGATTTCAGCTTCCCGGGTTTGCAAATCCATGCCGAAGTATTGAACCGATCCGCTGTCCGCGTGAACCAGGTTCACCATGGCTTTCAGGGTGGTGGTTTTCCCGGCGCCGTTTCGTCCGATAAACCCCATAATGGTCCCGGCTTTAAGGGTGAAGGACACATCCCTGAGCTTAAATGCCTCATAGCTTTTATTTAAATTTTGAACCGACAGAATGTCTCTTCCATTTTCCATAATATCCTCCATAAGATAAACCGTTTCCAGTTCCATGATAAATTTTGCCCGTTAATCATTTTATGGTTTCAGTTTATCGTCTAAAGGTTTAGAAAAGGTTAAGCGCGGCAACGAAAGTGTGAATAAAGCGATAAAAAAATAAAAAAGCTAAGCGGACGATCATCCCAAATTGCGGTTTAACAGTTCACCGAATCAGGCTTATCAATCGAGCTTTCAACAATGCGCTGTAATATTTTTGCAGCAGCAAAAGTCAAACCCATAACCCCGACATAGATTAAAATTAAATTAAAACTCAGTTTGTCATAAAGCTGGCCGAAAATAACCTGGCCAACGGGCATAAAGGCCATGGATAAAGCTGCGGTCAGGGCCATGGTCTTCCCCATTATGGTTTGGGGAACCTGCAGCTGAATGAACGTCAAGGCTTGAATATTAACATTGGCTACGAGAAACATGAGAATAAAGCCAAAGCATGTGAATAACACATAAGCGGTTAAATGCATTGAGCTCTTGCCTAGTAACCAGGGCGTAAGGCACAGACCCATTCCTAAAATAGCAATTCCCATTAACACAAAGAAGCGATGAAGCTTTTCAAAAGGATTGTATTTGGCAATCAACGTCGACAGAATGGCTCCCAAAATCATGCCAATACCGAGAATGCCTTCAGAGAAGCCGTACATTTCATCGGTTACCCCTAAAATAATCTTCTCCACATAGGGAACCCCAACCGTGTAGAGAGGTGTCATAAAAAGGTTGAGCCCGGCGGCGAAAAAAAGGATGGTTAACACTATCGGTTTATCCTCATACAGAAATTTCAAGGTTTCCTTGATATCCGTGATGTAGGTTGTCATTGCCGATCCGGTCATTTTAATTTTTTCATAGGGAATGGTTAAAAATAATTCCATCACAGCCGATGCAAAAAAACTGATCATGTTTATCATCAGAACAACCTTAAGCCCAAAGAAACCGTATAGAAATCCTGCGGCAATGGGTCCCAGGAGCATGGTCAGGGCACTGATCTGGCTCACCATGCTGTTGCCGGCGGTATAATGCTCTTTGGCAATCACACTGGGGATACTTGCCCGAACGGTTGGCTCGTAAATGCTGCTAATGGTGGACAAAACAAACATCAAAATCGCAATCCACAGGATTTGATTGTCATTTCCATAGATGAAAACAGCAAAACCGCCAATGATGATACTGCAGCAAAAATCCAGGATTACCATGATTCGCCCCTTATCCATCCGATCGGCAATGGCCCCGCCAATAGGCGCCAGGATAATGGTGGGAAGGATTGCCAGAGATATAATCAAGGCGAACAAAGACGCGGATCCGGTAAGCTCCAGAATGTACAGAGAGAAAGCAAACCGTTGGATGGCATTGCCGAACATGCTGATTAACTGACCGATGGTGATAATGGTGAAGTTCTTATTGAATAATGTTTTCTCTTTCACGTGACCTCCTAAAATTAAGTGAACTTTAGTTCATTTATACTTAAAAGTATAAATCACAAAATAGCATCTGTCAATAAATAATGAACTAAAGTTCATTATTTATTGACATCTCTTCCTTACCCTCCATATTAATAAAAATTATTTGGAATATCCAGAAAGGTTTTAAAATAAATATTGTTGTTCCCAACTGGTCTGTTGTTACAGTCAGCCTTTTTTATTTTTTAAGCAACCATTTTTAGTGCATACCAATAATTAATCGATTTAGATTATTTATCTATTGACATATTTTATCTATGGATGTATTATGTCTACAGAATTAAAATAAAGGATGTGAAAAAATGAAAGTAACCAGTGGTGTAGAACAGGCCGTCTGCATTTTGTTAATGCTGGCTTCACAAAAAGACGGATTACCTTTAAAAAGCGTTACCCTAAGCACCCGGCTTCAGGTATCCGATTCTTATCTAAAAAAAGTTTTACGGAAGTTAGTAATTGGTGGGCTGATTAATTCAAATGCATCGAAAACCGGTGGTTTTACCCTTGCAAAACCCGATGATTCGATTACTCTATTAGACGTTTTCGAGGCTATTGAAGGTTCGGATCCCTTTTTTGTTCCTTCCAGTCTGGTTGAGAAAGTTTTCTTAATGCCGGAAACAATTGAAAAAAAGAAAAATACTGTGATCACGATTCTTACTGAAGCTGAGACCTTATTTAAAAATCGCCTGATTGAATGCTCTCTCAGACAACTAAGGTATTATGACGAAAGTAATAATCTTGGAACCGTTGACTGGAATGCAATTGTCGAAAACAGTGCTTGTATAAAAGGAGGTACCAGCCATGCTGAAAAATGAATTCCAAAATCTTAAAGACAATAAATTTTTAATTGTGCTGATCATTGTCCTTTCCCTTGTTCCAACCTTGTATACAACGATTTTTTTATCCTCTGTTTGGGATCCCTATTCCAAACTCAGCCAATTACCGGTGGCTCTTGTCAACGAAGATAAAGCTTACAGCTACGAGAACAATACCCTTAACATTGGAGCGGAATTAACCAAAACTCTTAAAGATGAACAGCCCCTTGACTTTCAGTCTGTTGATTCTCAAACCGCCCAGAATGGTTTGAAAAACGGCGACTATTATATGGTCGTTACCGTCCCTGAAGATTTTTCCAAGAATGCCTCTACGCTGATGGATTCCGACCCACAACCCATGGTGCTTGCCTATGAAATCAATCCTGGTGAAAATTTATTTGCCTCCAAAATTGGTGTCACCGCTGCGACTGCCATTAAAAACAGTGTTTCTGATAAAGTCACTCGAACCTATACAGAAGTCATTTTCAATCAACTGTCGGCTTTAAAAACCGGTATGAAGCAGGCAGCCGATGGGGCAACAGCTATCAATGACGGATCAGAACAGCTAGAAAACGGCAATCAACAGATTACTGCAAATCTCACGAAATTATCTGACAGCTCGCTTACATTCAGCGACGGCGCCAAAACCTTTTCAGTTGGTCTTTCTCAATATACCGCTGGGGTGGGACAGCTCAATCAGGGACTCCAGCAGCTCAACAGTCAGCTGCCAACCCTGACCAGCGGTATCAGTCAGATTCAGTCCGGTACAAGCCAGCTGAACACAGGAATTGGCCAGTATACTGCCGGTGTCGCAAGGCTCGCGAACGGCGGTCAGGAACTATCCGCTTTCAGTGACAGCCTCAATGCCGGCATTATCTCAGAAGCCAATGGCATCAACCAGATTAAAGCCGTTAATGATCAACTGCTGACGTCCCTGGCACAAAATCCGCTCCAGGCTGGGACCACGGATTTTTCAGGTATCAACGACAGTGCCATCGCTATCCAGACAAACACAGCCAGCATCCAAAACGATCTTGGTTCATTGGATGCTGTCATTGAAACCCTTAAAACTTCTGAAGATCCCCAGACACAGACCCAGGCAAATACTTTAGCAAGCCTTCGAAGCAGTCTTGCCGACAGCAGTAATTCCATTGATGATTCTGTGAGCACTATTCAGGAACAAAGCAATTCAAGCCCTGAGACGGCTGCGACTGGAAATACTCAACAGCTTATTCAGACTCTGACCGCGATGAATCAAGGTTTGGAACAGCTCCAACAGGGAATGAACGATGAAAATGCCGGTCTGATTTCAGGAGCCGAGCAATATACCAACGGTGTAAACAGCGTTGCCGCCGGTTTGCAGGCACTAAATGATCAGTCTGAAACACTGATGTCGGGTTCAGGCGAACTGACAGGCGCCATGAACCAGCTGAATAACCAAATCCCTCTCCTGACCAGCGGAGTTGTGAAACTGGCTGATGGTTCTTCTTTGCTTAGTGCAAGCTCTAACCAGCTAATCTCCGGAGCCAGTCAGCTGGCAAATGGGGCCCAGCAAATCAGCAGTGGCTCTTCTCAGCTGGCGACCGGTTCGCAAACCCTGGGAAACGGAATTGTTGCTCTTAAAGATGGTAGTCAGTTACTGGCCGGAAAAATGTCTGATGGCGCTGAAGCCCTTGCAGCGGTCAACACCGATGACGACAACATCGAAATGTTTGTGTCTCCCACAACCGCTGATGAAGAAAGTTTTTCAACGGTAAATAACAACGGTACCAGTATGGCGCCTTATATCATCTCGGTAGCGCTTTATCTGGGTGCCATGGCATTCTGTCTCTTCTATCCCTTGTACGATAAAAAGGACAAACCGAAAAATGGCATAAAATACTGGCTGAGCAAATCCTTTATCTTGTTCACGGTGAGCACGCTGCAATCCATAATAGCCATCACTGCATTGATGGCCATCAACCGACTTTCGCCCATTAATGTGGCAGCCTCCTTTTTTATTGCCTGGATCACTTCCCTGTGCTTTATGTCGTTCACCAGTTTTTTGAAAGTCACCTTAGATGAAGCAGGCAGCTTCATCGCATTGATCTTTCTCATCCTGCAGTTAAGCGGTTCCGGCGGCGTTTATCCGATTGAACTGTCTAACAGTTTTTTCCAGATAATACATCCATACCTGCCCATGACTTACACGATTGAGGCACTCAAACAGACGCTTTCCATTGGCGACATCGGTAGCGGCATTGGTCAATACATTTTCGTATTACTTTGCATCATTATGGTCTTTGCCCTGTTAACCGGTCTGAGCTATGTCTATCGAACAAAGAAAGATCTAACTCAAAGCGGTGCTCAATTAAAAAGTCAATCGAATCTTTATTAATCCAAAATCTTGAAAACCCGAAAGCCCAGAAGCCTGTTAGCAGGTTTCTGGGCTTCTATTTTTCTTTTCCTCTATTTTACTTGATCCGTCAATAAATAATGAATTTTAGTTCATTATTTATTTTGAGACTTGCAAAATAAGCTGTTTCATACTATGCTTTAGATGAAGTTTTAGAGAGTACACAGGAGTTGAAAATGGAAAAAGAGAAAAAAATTCAGGAACGAACGGTTATCAACCGTCAGAAAATAATTGTGGCTGCCAAAGAACTGTTTAATACCAAAGGATACTTCAACACCAACACCAAAGAGATTGCCAAACTAGCAGGGGTTTCAACCGGCAGCTTCTATAACTATTTTCCTGACAAGCTGGAAGTTTTTCAGGAAATTATGACCATCCATATTAATAAAAATTATTCAGATTTAGCTGAATTGATCAAGAAGCTTGATGAGCGGCCGGAACTAGCCAGAGATAGTCTGTCTGACTATATTCGGACTGGCATGGCCGCCGCCTACAAAAGCATGGTTTTGTTTCAGAATTATGAAAGCATCGCTATGACTAAACCGGAATTAAGAGATCGGGTAAATGACGTTTCGAATAAAATCATGACTGCTCTTTACACCTTCTGTAAAGAAAGTCCCCATGTGAAAAAACGGATTTCTCCTTTAGTGATGTCGCAAATGTCCTATTTTCTAGTTCAGGGTATTTCCGAATATTTGGCAAAACTTCCTGAAGATGTCGATAAAAGTGACTATGAAGAACAATTGGTAGAAATCGCACACTGGTATTTGTTCGGTAACTAAAAATCAGCCGACCCTATACTAATACTAACTCTTGAAAATATCTGATCAAAATATGGCGAACAAGAAATTAACGAGGCTAAGAAGCCTGCTTATCTATCAGGCATCAAAGCAACAGTTTTCTTTGTCACCAATCAATCATTTATTCTATTATTTTAACTATTTTATAAGCAGCAAGCAGACCTAAAACAACAACGCAATACACAACCATGTTCACTGTAAAAAGCGTGTTTTTGCCAAACCACGCAATCACAATAAAAACAGCCATGACCCCTCCGCCGGCTAATCCGCCGAGCATAAACCTTTTGGGTTTGCTTAAATGTTTTTCTTTTTTGGGATTCAGAGCCGTTTTACAAATGATCTCAACAAATATAAAGGCAGCGATAATATTAATCCCAAATAACAGAATAGATGAGGCAGTAATTGGCATTTGAAAATTCAAGGGCTGACCAGAGATGATAGCGCCCAGGAGATTAATGATTTCTTTAGATAAAATGAGGTTGATTCCTCCCAGAATAGCGGCACATAAAAAAAAGGTTTCACAGAAATCCAGGATCCGCTCTTTTCGGGTCCTTTTTGGCAGATTTTCGATCACCTCGTCGCAAAATGTTTTATAATCTTCACCGATCACCGATTGAATGCTTTCCCCGCGATCTTGGGCGGATAAAACCATTTCCAGCAAATCCCTTCTGACGATTTCCTGATAATAATCTGATATATTTGCTACTCGCAGATAACAAACGATGTCCGTCATTATACTTGAGCTCTCTTCATTTATTTCTTTATCCAGTTCATTATTGCTTTTATTCAGCATTTTCACATTCATTGATTTTCCGTCTCCTTTTCTGCAAATACTCGATTAACCCCAGTTTCAAGTTCCTGCCAGTTTTCTAAAAATGCATGGAGTTCCTTTTTGCCTGATGCTGTTATGGAAAAATACTTTCGTTTGGGTCCACAGGAAGACTCCCGATACTGAGCACAAATTAAATCATTCTTTTCAAGACGAAGCAAAACTGGATAGATCGTTCCCTCAGCAATGGGAGAAAAACCATATTCCAGTAATTTCTGAGCTATTTCATACCCATAGGTTTCATTCCGACTGATTATCTTTAGAATACAGCCTTCAAGTATACCTTTTAACATTTGTGATGGGATCATTAATATGCCGCCTCTTTTCTAGTTGCTACTAAGCATTGCAAAGTACCGTAGCTATAGTGTAATGCCTAGTAGCCAGGATGTCAAGCGGTTAATTTGAAAAAGCCCAACGATGTAAGGGCATTTCCTTAAACCAATACCCTTGCCGCAAGTCACGGCTGCCGAGGTTTGTAAAAACTGGTCCAAAAGGAATAAAACCCTTGACTCTTTTTCTAATGCATTTTATAATTAAACCCATGGTTCAATTATTAAAACGGAGGTTTACTGTGGGCAGACGAAAAAAAGAATTAACGGAGTTTCACCGGGACAGTATTATCCAGGTGGCAGAAACACTTTTTGAAAAAAATGGTATTGAAAAAACCACCATGAATGACATTGCCCGGGAAGCGGACTACAGCAAGGCGACCTTGTATGTGTATTTTAAAAATAAAGAAGAAATTGTCAATTGCATTATCCTGAACAGTATGAAGATGCTGTACGATCGCATTCAAATTGCCATTCACAATGACAATGATCTGTATGGAAAATATTACGGAATCTGCAATGAATTAACCGTCTATTGTGACGACTATCCCTTGTATTTTGAAACAGTGCTCCAGGAAATCAATGTGGATTTTGAAGACCAAAACACACCACCGGTTTTTAAAGATATTTTTGATATTGGGGAACAGATCAACGAAGAGCTTGGGGCTTTTTTTCAGGACGGCATGGACCGGGGTATTTTTCGTCCGGATCTTCAAATCCCCCAGGTGGTCTTTATTTTCTGGTCCAGTCTATCCGGGATCATTCATATGGCATTTAAGAAACAAAAATATATTGAACAAGCTATGGGGGTCACAAAACAAGCTTTCTTAAAATACAGTTTTGACACCCTGCTTCGTTCAATTCTAACGGAGGAAAAAAAGAATGCATAAAATAAAACGGCCTATAATTTTTATTCTAATTTCAGCTGCCATCATTGGAATTCTGGCTTTTGCATGTTATTTAAATGATGTCAGCAATTATAAAAAAGCGGTTGCTGACATCACTTACGCCGACATTGATATAGCCAATATCCCCGATGGTGTTTATGACGGCGCCTATGATGTTGGCTATATATCGGCCAAAGTTGAAGTTTTAATCAATAACGGCACCATCGAAAAAATCAACCTGATTGAACACAAAAATGAAAAGGGCTCTGCTGCCGAAGTGATTACCGATAACATCATACAGGAACAGAAAATCGATGTGGATGCCATTTCAGGTGCAACGAATTCAAGCCGGGTGATTAAAAAAGCGGTTGAAAATGCACTGATCCAAAAATAACTCCGTTTTAGGGGGCTTCGCTAAGCTTATATAATCGGCCCTGATAATCAACGATCAAAAGTTCATTTTGATCATCCAGTCCGAAGGATGAAATACTCAGATCCGTGTCCAGGAGTTCATAATTATGAGGGCTTCTGTTCTGGTCCAGCCAGAGTCCCCAGATCTTACCGGATCCAAAATCTCCGTAAACATAGGTGCCCACTAAACTGGGGTTCTCATTTCCGTAATACACATAACCTCCGGTAATGGACTGCCCCTGGGCGCGGTCGTATTCCCACACCGGCATAGTCAGGGTATCTTTGTTCACATCCGGATTCGGGGCGTAGTCAAGGGATCCTTCCATAAGATTCCAGCCAAAGTTGCCGCCATTTTCAATGATGTCGATTTCTTCCCTCTTCCCCTGCCCGACATCTGCCGCAATCAACAGTTCCCGACACGGATCAAAACTGAACCGCCAGGGGTTTCGCAGACCCAGGGCATAAATTTCCGGGGCATAACCTTCGCTGTTATTATAGAAGGGATTGTCCGATGGGATGCCATAAGGAGTATCATTCTGGGGCTGGTCCACATCAATTCGCAGAATTTTTCCCAGCAGTACCCCGGGATTCTGGGCGTTGTTCTGGGGGTCACCGGCAGAACCGCCGTCACCGGTGGCAATGTAGAGATAGCCGTCGGGACCAAAGGCCAGCTGTCCGCCATTATGATTGGGATACGGCTGGGAAAAGGATAACAGCACCACTTCACTGCTGGGATCCGCAACGCCCTCATTATTAGGATCCAGGCTGTATCGGGCGATGACACTGCTATTTTCATTGGTGTAATTCACATAAAAATAGTGATTCTCGACAAAGTTCGGGTGAAAGGCCAGCCCGAGCAGGCCTTTTTCACTTCCCCCGGTATCAATGCGGTCACTTAAATCCAAAAACACCTCCGCAGCTTCGACAGCGGTATTATCCGGGAAGACTTTAATTTTGCCGGTGCGCTCCACCACAAAAATTCTGTTGGAATTATCCCCGGCGCCGGTTGCGTAAAGGGGCTGTTCGAATGATAAATTCGGATAGGCCGGGACCAGGCTATAGTTCAGCGGCTGAAACGGGGTATCATAAATGGACCCATCTTGGAATTTTTCGCATATTGTTTCAGGTGCTGTCTGGTCCGCCACTGTCGCCGCCGGTGCATCGGACTCCAACGATTCAGAGCTGTTTGGAACAGGAGTACAGCCCACTAAAAATACCGCCATGATTAAAATCATCAGCTTCTTCATTATTCCAATTCTCCTTTTCCCGGGATATAATAAGACCCCAACCGCTTTCTTACAGATCCACGCTATTCTTACCGATCTATTTACCCTTTTTCACCATTATCAAACCCCAGATG
The DNA here is from genome assembly GCF_001263355.1 of Acetobacterium bakii. Lineage (GTDB taxonomy): Bacteria > Bacillota > Clostridia > Eubacteriales > Eubacteriaceae > Acetobacterium > Acetobacterium bakii. Next base: position 126,024 of record NZ_LGYO01000033.1, on the reverse strand, counting down.
ATGAGCGGACATTTCATCATTCAGCCACCTAAATAATTAAATTATTTGACAAAAACAAAAGATTAGTTCAGACTAAAACTAACGAACAGAATTTTTATGGAAACACGATGCAAATATTGACAAAAGTTATGAGAAAATGATTAAGGGCTATATTTTAATTTTAAATGGTTATAATAAATAAAACAGGTAATTGCAAAAGTACCGTGAGTTTTTCAATCAGTTTCGCACGAAACAATTTTTACACAGCAGGTTGTACAGTTCGATGAACTGTTCGCCTGCACGTTACAAAATCGTTTGTGGAAATTGCTCGTTAAACTGCAATTGTTAGATCTTTATGAATTTCACAATTACCGAAAATTAAAAGATTGGAGAAAAAAATGGGAAAATTATTATATCAGGGCCACGGCAGCTATCGGATTGTATCCGACAAGGGGACTGTTATCTACGTGGATCCCTACGCCGGGGAAGGTTACTATCTGCCTGCCGACATTGTGCTGGTGAGCCATGAGCATGCCGACCATAATCAATTAATCCTAATACACCAAAAAAAAGACTGTGTGGTCCTGCGACCGGAAAATATTTTCGTTGACGGTGTTTACGGCAGCCGGACGATTGAGGATATTGCCATTCAGGCGGTGCCAGCCTACAATGATAAGCACGATCGCAGCAAGTGCGTTGGCTATATCATTGAAGTAGATGGCGTCAAAGTCTATGCCTCCGGGGATACTTCCTGCACCGACTATATGAAGCATGTTTTATCCCGAGAAAAAATTGATTATGCCTTATTACCCATCGATGGGATTTTTAACATGAATCCGAAAGAAGCCTCTGCCTGCGCGGAAGTTCTGGGTGCTGCCCACACCATCCCCATTCATATGGAACCCGGGGCTCTGTTTGATCGAAAAAAAGCGGAAAGCTTTGTAACAAAGAGCAGACTCATCATGGAACCCAAAGAAGAAATTGAACTGTAAAATCATTTGGAGGTAGAAAAATTAATCATATCATCAAAGAGAAATCGTTTTATATAAATGTGGCAGCCATTGCCATTCCAATCACCTTACAAAGCCTGATCACCATCGGCGTGAACATGACCGACACCATGATGGTGGGGTCGCTGGGGGAAATGCAGCTGTCCGCGGCTTCCCTGGCCAATCAGTTCATTATGATTTTCCAGATCTGCTGTATGGGTATCGGTATGGGCGCGTCGGTGCTCACCTCCCGGTTCTGGGGGATGCAGGATTTAGTTTCACTGCGAAAATCCGTTTCCATTATGCTGCGGATCTGTATTCTGTTCAGCCTTGTTTTTTCCCTGGCGACCTTTCTGGCCCCGGAAGCGATTATGGGCATCTACACCACCGATCCGACGATTATTCAATACGGCGCCCAGTATTTTAAATGGTCGGTGCCTTGCTATGCCTTGCTGGGGTTGTCCCTAACTTCCACCATTGTGCTGCGCAGCGTGGGCCAGGTAAAACTTCCCTTATTTTCATCCATTGGAGCCTTTTTAATCAATATTTTCTTCAACTATCTGTTTATTTTCGGAAATTTCGGGGCTCCTCAAATGGGCATTGAAGGTTCTGCCCTGTCGACGCTTATTGCCAGAGTCTTTGAGTTTACGTTTATCTGCGGGTATTTGTTTGTTATTGATCAAAAAATCCGCTTTCGTATTAAGCATTTATTTATGCAATGTCGGGATATTTCCAAAGAATATTTCCGGGTTGCTATTCCGGTACTGGTCAGCGACGCTCTGCTGGCCTTTGGAAACAGCGCCGTGGCCATGGTCATCGGCCGGCTGGGGGTCAGCTTTGTTTCAGCCAATGCCATCACCATGGTCACCCAGCAGCTCAGCACCGTCTTTATCCAGGGCACGGCCAATGCCAGTGCTATCATAACCGGTCACACTCTGGGCCGGGGGGATCAGAAAAGAGCCCAGCAGCAGGGGGTGACCTTTCTGTACCTCGGCGTGGCCATCGGGGTTCTGGGCGCCGTGATCATCTGGCTCATCAGCAGTCCCATGATCAGCTTCTACAACATTTCCGAAGAAACCCGACAGCTGACCTATCAGCTGATGTTGGCGGTGGGTTTTATCGTTATTTTTCAATCCACCAACAGCATCCTGACCAAAGGAGTGCTGCGGGGCGGCGGTGATACCCAGTTTCTGATGGTGGCGGACATTATCTTTTTATGGGTTGCCTCCATTCCCCTGGGCGCATTGGCGGGGTTGGTCTGGCATCTGCCGGCCTTTTGGATCTACACCCTGCTGAAAGTGGACCAGATTATTAAATGCGGCTGGTGCATCTATCGGCTCTGGAGTAAAAAGTGGATTAAGAAAATCGTACCCTATCCACTACCTGAAAATCGCGGATAATAATTGAATAAATCCTAAAAAATTTAAATGCGTAACGCGGCAACTTAGGATCTCAGTCCCTGTACGCTATCCCTCGCCTGGTTGATGCCATCAACCAGAAATTTACTAAGGATCCTGGGTGGTTGATTTAAAATGATTTATCAAAGGCACCAGTGAAACTTTTTTCACATACTGAAATTCTTCATCAATTATCTTGATTTTGAGCTCAATTAAGTGTTACAATATGACTCATATCCAATGATCTAAAAACTTAATTTTTGACTTTAAATTAATACAACGGAAGATCGTTGAACATCGCTTGATGGAGGTGGCATTTTGAATTCAAAAAAGAATTGGTACACGCATATCATTATCTATTTGTGGATCGCCGTTGGGGTCTCTTCAACAGTGACTCTGATCAACATCAATTTTACTGATCTGGATGCCAATACCTACTTTTTAAAACGTTTCTTGCTGCCACTGCTTCTTGAAATAGCAATCGTTTTGATTCTTAAACGGCTGATCAGATCCAACGGTGATGCCACCGGTTACTGCATCATCATAGGAACCCAGGCCATTGTGGCTATTTTGATCATCATTCATTATTCGGTTTTTATGGTGATGCTACCTCTATTTCTGTTTCCGATTCTAATTTCGATATTTTTGCTCAATCAACGGATTATTCAGTTTTCTTCAATTTTAACCCTGAGTCTATTTATGGGTATGCGCCTTTGGTTCCCCCCTTTTTCGGTTATGTCTGCCACTGAATTCACCACGTTTTCAGCTATTGTGGTGTGTTCTTACTTTCTGGCCCGGGAGTTGACCAAGCGTTTTTCCGCAGTCTACAGCGATATGGTTGTCTCGGTCGAAAAAGAAAAGGAAATGCTGTATCAAAACATCTACATGGAAAAACTCACAAAAATGGATTTAGCCACTAATTTGTACAATCATAAAACCTTTCATGAATATCTGGATGAACTTGTTCATCAGTGCCAGAATCAATCCTTTGATTTATCCCTGGGACTTATGGATTTGGATCTTTTCAAAGGAATTAACGACCGCCATGGCCATGGCAATGGCGATGTGGTCATTGCCAAGGCAGCATCCATCATCCTCGATAATCTGGAAGCCAACGATTTTGCCGCCCGTTACGGCGGCGAGGAATTTGCGGTTATTTTTACGGAAAAATCGCCGGATGCCTGCCTTGCGATTCTGGAACGGATCCGACAGGATCTGGAGGCCGCGGTTTTTAAAACCATGCCCGACGAGGTGGTTACCATGAGCATTGGCTTTGCCCCTCTCACCCCCGCCATGACTAAAACCGATTTTTTCGAAGCCGCTGATACACTTTTGTATATGGCCAAAGAAAACGGCCGCAACCAGATTCAATGTGCAACCTGATGCCGACTTTATCAGCTTTTGGTGTCAAACTGTCCCGGGGACAATGGCAAATCGTTGTGTGCTACAGGATCGTACAGTCGAAGCCTGTTCGCCCTGATGCCCACAACTGATGTTGCGATTGTCCCCGGGACTTTTTATAACTTAAAAAACCAGAATCAGCTTTTAGGCGATTCTGGTTTTTAAGTTGCATGCAGTAACCTGGCCAATCACAACCGTTCCACATTCACCTGATTGCGACCTTTTTCTTTAGAAAGGTAAAGGGCGCTGTCTGCAGCGGCAATCAGGTCATCGGGCAACCGAACGATCCGGGAAAAGGTTGTTACAACGCCAATGCTCAAAGTGACAACATTCGAGCACAGTGAATTAATGTTGGGAATGCTCATTTCTTCCACGCTGGCCCGTAATTTTTCAGCAAGAGAGGCACCGCCCTCATCAGTGGTATTGGGGAGAATCAGAATAAACTCGTCGCCGCCATAACGGGCCAGAAAATCTCCGGAACGCTTCAAATTCTTTTTAAGTACAGATACGACGATTTTAAGACATTGATCCCCTAGTAGATGTCCATAGGTGTCATTATACTCCTTGTAATGGTCAATATCGATGATCATCAGAGAAAGAGGTTTTTTCTCTCGTTCCGCCCGGCTGATTTCCTGAAGCAGTACCTGGTCAAAATACCGACGGTTTGGAATTCCGGTCAACCCATCAAAAAACGACATTTTCTTCAGCTTTTCATTTTTGATAATCCCGATGCAAAAGATAACAACCGTTGCCAATACCGCAATTGCCAATACAATGAGGATAAAAATATTAAATGCGATGATTTTCCCTGCGGTTGCTTCAAGAGCCTCATTTTCGTCATTGGCAAGAGATACCACCTGATCGATAGCGTAACGATGTTCCAAGTATAAGGGATCCAGTTTAAGAGCTAACAGATCATTTGCTTTTTCCTGCTCCCCGCTTTTGATTAAAGGTATTAATTCGTTCTCAAATACATCGAAAAATTCCATTGCCGGCCTATACGCATTTTCGGCCATATTTTTTTTTAGCTTCCCCTCGGGCAAACGACTCGACCAGGTCTCATGACTGGCAACATAATCTTTTTTCAGCTGTGCCTCCCGGCTAATGAGTTCCTCAATTTTAACGGTGTCTGTTTCCTTTGCCAATTGCAGGGTTACAAGGTAGGATTCAATTATATATCCTGGCGGTGGCAGCACATCCGCCACCAGCTCTTTTCCCAGTATTATTTCATCATACAGTTCGCCATTGATTTTAATATTTGTAATTGTTTTATAACCAATCATGGCAAATAAAATAAAACCTGTTATAAAAATGGCAATTAAGATCATAAGCCTTCTGTTACTTCTTAAGATATCATACAAAGTTGCGTTGTCTCCCATTCTGATCAAAGTGACAATTAAAGCCATCCAGTCAAGGATGTTTGTATTTTATATTAAGTATAATGAGTATTGGCTTCGATTACAAGCATTATTCTTAGACCCACTTTTTCAGGCTCTGACGCATATTCACTGATTACCGGGTTCGCTGTGATCTCTTCGCAATAAAATAATTTTATTCCTATTCAAAAGTTTTCAATTTCAATTATTAATCAGAGATATTCTCATTTCTATCCTTTTTCACGGAATTATGCTAAAATAAAAGAAAAAACGGGAGAATGCTATGAAACGACATGATTATATTACTTGGGAAGAATATTTTATGGGGATCGCCCTATTATCGGCACGACGCAGTAAAGACCCGAATACTCAGGTTGGCGCTTGCATTGTCAACGAAAACAACATCATTCTATCCACCGGCTACAACGGCATGCCTAAAGGATGCAGTGATGATGACCTGCCCTGGGATCGTGACGGGGATTTTCAGGACACCAAATATGCCTATGTCTGTCATGCCGAGTTAAATGCCATCTTAAATTCCGATGGACGATCCCTAGCGGATGCCATCCTTTATGTAAGCTTATTCCCCTGCAACGAATGTGCCAAGGCCATTATTCAGGCCGGGATTAAAAAAGTAATTTATCAGGAAGATAAATACCCCGACTGCGATGCCTCTGAAGTATCTCGAAAGCTCTTTAAAATGGCCGGCATCACCCTGGAAAAATTCCAGAGCACACTGTTTGAAAATGGTCTAACCCTTTTCTAACGATGATTTCAGAAATACGCTTTTGGATCAACAAACCTCGTTGCGGACATTTATTTATCGTTGTGTGCTGCAACCACGAGAAACGCGCTTCGCTTATTTCTCGTGGTTCGCAAGCAGTCGCCAACTACAAGCGAGCTTGTGATTGGCTCGTTGCCACCCGCAATTCGGACAGTCTAGCGACTGTTCGCCTTGATGCCCACAACATGATAAAATAAAAATCCGCAACGAGGTTTGTCAAATTACTTTTTTTCAATCTCAAACACCAAGGGAATCTTTCGTTTCAACTGTCGATAAAACAAAAAAGTAAGTCCCGGGGATGTTTTTAGATCTAATCTGTAATAACGTCATCTTTTTAACCTGAAAGCTCCGACCATTTCCCGGAGTATTTCGGCCTGGCCGGACAGCTCTTCACTGGCGGCGGCGCTTTCTTCCGCGGTGGCGGCATTGGTTTGAACGACTTTGGAAACCTGTTCGATGCCCTGGTTAATCTGGGTGATTTCCATTGCCTGATCATTGGATGCCTGGGCAATGGTTCCGACCAAAGTGGTTATTTTTTCGATTTCATCCAGGATTTCTTTTAAACTGACTGCGGTTTCATCAGCGATTTTGGTGCCCATTGCCACCTTTTCAATGGAGCCTTCAATAAGAATTGACGTTTCCTTAACAGCCTTGGCACTTCGAACCGCCAGATTTCTGACTTCCTGGGCAACAACCGCAAAACCTTTGCCATGCTGTCCTGCTCGGGCGGCTTCGACTGCCGCGTTCAGAGCCAGAATATTGGTCTGGAAGGCGATATCGTCGATCACCTTGATAACCTTGGAAATGCTGCTTGAGGAATCGTTAATTTCCACCATGGCCGACACCATTTTTCCCATTTGAAGATTCCCGGTTGCCGCATTTTTACGGACCGCAATGGAACGTTCATTAGCGGCCCCGGCCCGGATGGCATTTTGACTGGTTTCATCGGCCACTTCGGCAATGGAAGCGGTGAGTTCTTCAATGGCACTGGCCTGTTCGGTGCTCCCCTGAGACAAAGCCTGACCGCCATCAGATATTTGTCTGGCGCCAACCTCAACCTGAGCTGCAGTTACATCAATATCCCTAAGCGTCGTGCTGAGATTTGTGGTAATGTCATTGAGTGCTGTTTTGATGTCCCGGAAATCGCCTAAATAATCGGATGTGATGGCCTGATCCAGATTGCCTTCACCCATCGCTTTCAAAGTCAGGGTGATGTCATCCACATAGCGTTTTAAGAACCCAATGGTCTGGTTCATATCCTCTTTTATTTGGCCGTGCTGGCCTTTAAACGCCCCTTCCATGCTGATGTTTAAATTCCCCTGGGCTAATTCTTTTAGCGCCCTTTTGGTTTCTATGATAGGTTCGATCACCGCGTCCAGGGTTTGGTTAAAGCCTTCAATGACCCGGGCATATTCCCCGCTGAATTTACTGCTGTTCCCGCGATGATTCAAATCCCCTTCAATGGCCAGTGCCGCCATGGTCTCGCCTTCGTCCACCAGCATAACGATGTTCTCCATCATCTCCACCAGGGTGGGAATTAACCGATCATTATCGCTGCGTTTTCCGCTTTTTTTCAATTCTTCCAAATCACTGAGATTCCCTTCCTTGATATGCCCGGCGATTTTCATGATGGTCAGTAGCAACCTGCGAATCCCGTTAATGGATTCACCGATTTCGGCATAAATTCCCAGGTAGTTTCCCTCAATGCACTGGGTAAAATCATTCTGATTCATGAGACCCAATACATGATTGCCTTCTTCCAAAGCAGCCAACCCGTCGATACAGGCATTAATGCTATTTTTAAAGGCGTTAAAATCTCCATAATAGGTTTCTGTTATTTTTTGAGGAATGATCCCGTTTCCGATTTTATTCACACAGTCCGCCGCAATATTCAGCGGTCCAACCATGGCATCCAGGGTATCATTAAACCCAACCAGAATTTCTTTGAATCCGCCTTTGAAACCATCTGCGTTTCCCCGGACCGCCAGATTTCCCGCCACCGCCGCGTGAGAAAGCATATTGGCTTCATCAATGAGGTTGCGAATGGTTTCAATGGTCTTTTTTAAAGCCGGAGTGATTTCATCAAGATCATCTTTGGGCTCTATCTCTGTGGATAAATTTCCATCGGCGATTTCATGCATGGTTCCGATCACCACATGCTGAAGATCCTCGGCAAAATCATCCATGGCCGTGGCCATTTCGCCGATTTCATCTTTGCTATCAAGGTTTAGTCGCAACCCCAAGTGTCCCAGACTCATTTCCTTAATCATATGATTGATTTTCGCAACCGGTTTGGTAATCATCGAGGCCATAAAAAGACCCAGCAGCAGTGCTGCCGCGACCCCCAGCACCAGCAGCACCAGGGTTAGAATCGTAGATGTGCCAGCGATGGCCGCGTTACCCTTGGCGGTTTCCTTAACAATTTCCAGTTTCAGCTCAAGCATCCTTTGGTAATTGCTTTGAATTGCGGTTTGGATTTTTTTTATATCCGTGCCTTTTGCCATCAGCATCGCTTCCGGCTGATTTCCCTGACGGACCAATTCAACTATTTTTATGGTCATCAGGTCAAACTGATCCTTTAATAAATAGGTTTCGTCGGCAATCTGAATGCCTTCCGGGGAAGTCAGGGTAGTTTGAAACTTTTTCAGATTAGCATCGAATGTGGAATTCTGCTTTAATATTTCTTTTTCGGCTGCATCGATTTCATCCGATGTTGTTGCCTGGGTCACTTCCTGAACGTTCCCCAGAATACCCTGGAAGGCATCCGCAATGGCCACAAGCTCGCCCAGTGGCATGGCCATTTTTTCATACAGATAGACATCCCGGGCGCTGATTTTTTGAATGCCCACAACCCCCATTGTCCCGATGCCCCCGGCAATCACCGCAATGATTAAATACCCCAGGATTAATTTTTTCCCAATTTTTAAATTATAAAACCACTTCATTCCATTTCTCCTTGATTTACCTATGTTTGTCTATTTTTTTGCTTCTTTTGCACCTTTGTTGACTTCTTCAATGGTCTAAAGATTAACATATTTTTCACAATCCAGTGTTAAATCCTTAGTAGTATTGGATTAAGAACATGTTAATTCAACTTAAATTCCCTGAATTCTGTAAATGTAACGATTCGATATATTTATGATTATTTATTAACCGGCACACCAAAAAGACTAGCGCAGCTTAATTTAAAATGTTAAAATAATGAGCACAGTTTTATTTAAGCAATACTTCGGGGTGAAATAGATGAGACAAATGATCAGACGGTTTTATGTAATTGGGATTGTTGTTGCCGTAACAATATCCCTGGGAATGTTTATTCAGTTTAAATATTTCGAAAAAAGCATCAATACCGAAACACAGCGAAATATCATCCTGGAACGCAATGTAATTGCCGGTGATATCGGTTCAAAATTGGGCAATCGAGGACAGGTGATGACGGATGCCGAGCTTTATCTTGCCAGTGAAACCGATACCGAACATATCCTTGATTTTTTAAAAAACCTTTCCGCAGGAAATACGTCCTTCAGTTCCATTTATTTTGGCACCCCTGACAATGTTATAGTCAACAGTAGCGGCTTTGTCCCACCGGAATCCTTTGACCTGAGAACTCGCCCCTGGTACATCAAAGCTGTGGCAGCAGATCGGCTTATTTTTACTGAACCTTTTATGAATGCCACAAAAGATCAGCTCATCATAACTGTAGCCTGTCCTGTTTATAATGAAAATCATGAATTTCTAGGGGTTGTTGCCGGGGATATTACCATGCAGGGGATTGTTGAGCTGGTTATGAATCAAAAAAGTTCTGATACCAAATACTCTTTTTTAATTGATGGCAAGGGGAATATTCTGGCCCATCCTGATTATGACTACGCAGCAACCGCAACCCTCGTGAATATACAGGATATTTCTGAAAATTTATCGGTTTCCATGCTTCAGCACAGTACTGGTACCACACCCATAACCCTTGATGGTACTGAAGGTTATTTGGCTTATCAACCCATTGAGGGAACCGACTGGACCCTGGGAAGCTTTATCCAAACCGACGATTATCTCCAAAAAGATCAGCAGGCGCTGTTGATCTTTTTGCTGACCTTAATCTCTTCTGGCTTTATTTTTACGGTTCTCCTATTTCAACAAAAGAAACATATCATTGGCCCGATTTTAGAACTGGATACGGACATTCAGGCTATTTCCATTGAAAATGATATGTCTTATCGTCTGAAAGCCGAGGATGACGTCTTTGAAGGTTTGAGAAAATCCGTTAATCTTGTCCTTAAAAAAACTCAGGATTATTTTAATGAATTGGAAACCAGCAAACTAGCTCTGGTCACCAGCGAAGAACGAAATCGAGCCATTGTCAATGCGCTGCCTGATATTCTTTTTATTCTGGATACCAACGGGGTTTTTCTAGACTTTCATGTCAATAATGAATCCTTGCTCCTACTCAAAAAAGAAGATTTTATGGGAAAAGCAATCGAAAATGTGTTCCCGGCTGAAATTGCCACCAAAGGAAATATGGCTATTTCCCAAGCCCTGGAAACAGGACGCCTGCAGATGTTTGAATATGATTTGGATCTCCCGGATGGCAGACATTGCTTTGAAGTGCGGATGGTCAAAAGCAGTCATCATGAGGTGGTGGCCATCGTTCGTGATATCACGGAAGAAAAAAACAATCAGATTTATATCGAATATCTCAGTTACCACGATCAGCTAACCGGTCTCTATAACCGCCGTTTCTATGAAGAAGAGCTTAAACGGCTGGACATCGAAAAAAATCTGCCCCTGACTATTGCCCTGCTGGACGTGAATGGATTAAAGCTCACCAACGATGCCTTTGGGCATTTGGCCGGGGATACTCTTTTGAAAAATGTAGCAGACCTGCTCACCAATGCCTGCCGGTCTTCGGATATCATTTCTCGCATCGGCGGGGATGAATTCACCATTCTCTTTCCCCAAACAGATTCCGATGAGACAGCAAAAATAATTAAATGTATTTATGAGGCCGCCGCTAGTTTGAATCCCAATACCATTGTGCTTTCGGTATCAATTGGCTGGGAAACCAAAACCGCCATGGAACAATCCATCAATGATCTTTTTATAAAAGCTGAAGATCACATGTATCGAAAGAAACTGGTTGAAAGCCAAAGCATGCGCCATCAAACCCTTCAGCTCATTATGAATACCCTGCATGAAAAAAACGAACGAGAGAAAAGACATTCGGACCAGGTGAGTATCATCAGCAAGCAAATCGGTGAAGCCATGAACCTCGATTACGAGACCATCAAGGAACTTGAAACCGCCGGTTTACTCCATGATATTGGCAAAATTTCAATCAGCGAGGCTATTTTGAACAAACCGGGACCACTTCTTCCATCCGAGTATGACGAGGTCAAAAAACATCCGGAAATCGGTTATCAAATCTTGAAATCTGTAGATGCCTATTCATCTCTGGCCGAGTATGTCCTGGCTCACCACGAACGCATGGATGGTCAGGGCTATCCGCTCGGACTAATTGGCGATAAAATTCCCCTGATCGCCCGAATCATTGCGGTAGCGGATGCCTATGAAGCCATGTCGTCGGACCGAACCTATCGAAAAGCCCTCACCCCCACTGAAATCATTAAAGAACTTAGGGATAATTCATTCACGCAATTTGATCCTGAAATTGTTGAGATATTCATTCACAAGGTATTAAATAAGCTGGCCACTGCCACGGGAACCATGGTTGAAGCAATCTAAGCTCGCTGTGAAGTACCTGCCTATCGATTCATTGGCTTTATCGCCCATACAAAAACCCCATAAGCAGTGCTGCTTATGGGGTTTTTGTATGGAAGACAAATCTTTCTTTTTTTTCAGAGCTTGGCGGTTAAGAATTTTTCAGAATAATTCCTGAAATAATGTCCGCCGCATCTTCAAAAGAATCACAGCTTTTTTCGAAGTAATCATAGATTCGGATTAAAGATACGGTATCAAGGGGATCTTTTCTTTCAATAAAGAGTTTTTTAACGGATTTGGTATATAAATCATCACCCAGATTTTCATATCGATTTATGAGAATAATCGCTTCGTGAAGGGCTTTGGGTTTTTTGAAATTTTTCAGGTCTTTGACGGCTTTATGAAGCTCTGCCGCCGATTTTTCAATCAGTTCCACAAATGAAAGCATCTCCGGCGCAATGGCTGAAATTTGATACATATCCATGTAGATTAAAATATCTTCGATTAAATCGATGATGGTATCCAGTGCGCAGGACAATGCAATAATATCTTCCCGTTCGATGGGAGGAAGAAAATCGCTGAACAGAAAGTTCATCATCACATAGCGCTGTTCATCGGCATTGCGTTCGATTTTATGCAGTTCGATGAGCTTTTCATCCAACTGGCTTAAATCATAGTCATTTAAAACCTCATTTAATAAGTGGGATGCATCAAGAATTAAATCGGATACGATTATAAATTCCTTATAATAATTATATCCTTTTGTTTTGGTTTTTTTAGCCATTGTATCTCCTTCTTAAAAAATTCTCATAAATATCAGGGCCATCAGAAAACCGATTAAGCCACATCCCGGGAATGTAAGCACCCAGGCCCAAACCATTTCTTTAACCGTTGACCAGTTAACCGAGGAAAAGCGCTTTGCTGCGCCAACGCCCATAATGGCCGTTGTCTTAGTATGGGTTGTGCTCACCGGTACCCCAAAAAGTGAAGCGATAAGCAAACAGGCGGAGGCTGCGACATCCGCACTAAATCCCTGATAGGTTTCCAGCTTGACCATGTCCATTCCTACGGTTTTGATGATTTTTAAACCGCCGATGGAAGTTCCGATGGCCATTACCAGGGAACACAGGATCATCATCCAAACCGGAATGACAAAATTGGTGGCATCCGAAGTTCCTTGTCCAAGGAAAATCCCCAGCATAAAAATCCCCATGAATTTCTGACCATCCTGAGCACCGTGCATAAATGCCATGGCTGCTCCGGCTCCAATCTGGCCTTTTTTAAAAAAGCCATTAGTTTGCTGTCGGGACATATTTTTGCAGATGCGCATCACAAATTTTACCACAATGTACCCAAAACCAAAACCCAGCACCGTCGAAGCGACGAGTCCATAAATAACCTTAATCCAGGCATCTCCGTTGATACCGCCAATACCACCCTGGAGGGCAATGGCTGCTCCGGATAATCCGGCGATTAACGCATGACTTTCACTGGTGGGAATCCCAAAATACCAGGCTGCGGTGGCCCATAGTACAATGGCAAAGAGCGCCGCGCACAGGGCGATGATTGCATCATCAGGATTCCCACTGAAATCAACCATGTTGGCAATGGTTTGGGCAACCGTCGCATTAATGGCAGTCATTACAAAAACGCCCAGGAAATTAAAGACAGCCGCCATCATAATCGCTTTTCTGGGTTCCATGGACCGTGTGGATACACAGGTAGCAATGGCATTTGGTGCATCCGTCCAACCGTTTACAAGAATAACCCCAAGGGTCAGGACTACAATTATCAATAACGCCGGATTTCCGGCGATATCATTGATAAACTCTGAAAAAGATAATGTCATATTTTTTTACATTTACCCCGTTTTCTATGCCCAATGAAAAAACAATTAATATAATTGTTTTTTCATTGGGCAACTTTTTAGCTGTTTTTTTGCCGTTCTCATTTTACTACACAAAACACAATAATAGAACTGTTTTTTTATAAATATGGACTGTTTTTTATTGTTTTTTTTTGCTGCTTCCATGTTGATCCGCGCATCAATTCATTCTGAGTTTTTACCTTTGACCAAAATAGCAATACCCCTGTTTGCTCTCATACCTGACCTAACGCAATTGAAAGCGTTTTCGGCACAATCAGCAGGAATAATGCATTGGAATTAATCATTGCGTAATTGAGAATCATTCAAAAATGTCTGGTTTAAAGTATTAAAATTTCAGCCGATTTTTAGGAAATGCTCAGAGACTGAATATATTTTTGATTGTCAGCAATGTTCCGCTAATTGACAAGTACAACTTCCATAATGTCTTCCATACTTGACATAGTGGTTGGCATCACGTATAATCATCTTATCAAAATGAAAGAAGGTTACAAAATGGATCGCAATGAAATTTTAACCCGTAACAAAGACAGTAAAGCCAAAGATGAAGGGCTTGTGTATGTTGAAGACAAGTCACGGCGCTACGGCGAAATCGGCTTAAGCATTATGTTTATTCTGCTGGTTTTTTATAATTTTGCCAAAGGTCTTCCCATCTATGACCTGCTGGCAATCTTCTGGGGATACCTGGGTATGAGCTACGTCTATAAGTACCGCGCCTCAAAAACAAAGGGAAACCTGGTCCCCGCTATTGCCGGCTTGATTGCAGCGGTTGTTTTTTTGCTGGATTACATCCTACAGACCTGGTAATCCCCGATGGAAAATAATCTGATTTTCAATAACCGGCTGCGCATGTGGCGTGCTGAAAAACGCATCACCCAGGAAGCATTAGCCGACATGGTAGGTGTTTCCCGCCAAACCATCAGCTCCATTGAAAATCTGCAGTTCTGTCCCAGCGCCAAACTGGCCCTGCTGATCTGCGTGGCTCTTGATAAAAAATTCGAGGATGTCTTTTATTTTGAGTGATCCTGCAAGCCGTTTCATGCGTTGTTTTAGAACGCTCAAATCTGTGATAATATATTATGCATAAATACAAAGAACAGGAGATAAAAGTATGGCAATCGAAAAAGTACGAGACTATTTTACCCAATGGGGACTGGCTGAAAAAATACTGGAATTTGAAACCTCATCCGCAACCGTAGAACTGGCCGCCCAGGCACTGGGCTGTGCCCCTGAACGGATTGCAAAAACCCTATCGTTTCAAGTCGATGATCGGTGCATTCTGGTTGTCACCGCCGGGGATGCCAAAATCAATAATGCCAAGTTCAAAGCCCAATTCCACACCAAGGCAAAAATGCTGGCGGCTGAAAAGGTGAATGATCTGGTGGGACACGATGTTGGCGGGGTTTGCCCCTTTGCGGTCAATGACAATGTGGCAATTTATCTTGATGCTTCACTGAAACGCTTTGAAACGGTTTTTCCGGCCTGCGGCAGCGGCAACAGTGCCATTGAACTTTCCATTGATGAGCTGGAGAAATATTCAAACAGCACCGACTGGATTGATGTCTGCAAAAATTGGGAAACCTCAACTGTTCTGGCGGCATCCATTCCTTCCCTGGCCGAAACAATTGCCTAGGATTACAAATCTAAACAGATAATCATAAAAAATGGACAGCATTTCCTACCCGGAGATGCTGCCCATATTTTTTTTAATAATTTTAGATTTGTCACACAATGGCAGTTCAACCCGTATTTCCAGAAGATTGTCCTGAAGCACGGCTTTTGCATGCCCCCGCATCTCCTCGGCCAGATGTTTGACAATGGACAGTCCGATGCCGGTGGTTTTTCCTCGGGCTTTGTCTGCGGTATAGAAGCGGTCAAAGACTCGGCTCACCTCAATCTCCCCGGGGGTTTTTACCGGATTTTGAAAGGCGATCACCCCATAGTCTTTGGCTCTTATTTCAACCTTAATGTTCCCGTTTGAATGGGCGATACAGTTTCTGATGAGATTTTGGATGATCCGGGTAGTCATTTCTTTATCGCCAAGTGCATACACCGCCGGGGCTTCTTCGATGGACACAGAAAGATTGTTCGCTTCAAGCACCGCCACCGCGGATGCCAGGCACTCCGCTACAAGCTGGGTGAGATTAAGAGGTTCGATGATCGGTTTGAACTCCCGATTCAATAAGTAGGAGTATTCATAAAAGTGTTCGATAAGACTCCCCAGTTCACCCACGTGTTTTTGGGCAATATTGAGTTTTCGCCGCTGCTCATCCGCGAGATCACCATTTTCCATGAGCTGCTGATAGCCCTTGATGGCGGTGAGAGGGGTTCGCAGATCGTGGGATATATTGGCAATGAGTTCCTTAAACTGCTTTTCTTCCCGAATGCCGTTAAGCCGAAGGGTTTCTTCGGCTTTCAGACTATTATTGATGTTGGCAGCCAGACGATTAAGCTCCGGGTTAATGAGTTCCAGCGTCAGGGGTTGTCGTGTTTTTTCAGCCAGCCGTTTTGCCAGCTGGGTGTTGATACTGTGTAATTGGTATTGAACATAACCCATATATAAAAACATAAGCAATAAGATAAAGCCAAGCACAATGGTCAATAGTTTTGCCTCCTTTTATTGATTGAATCTTCATCAAGCAGTTCATCGCAACCGTAAGTAACGTACCGCCAAACCTCTCTGTCGACATTTATTTATCGTTGTATGCTGCAAGATCGTACAGGCTATCGCCTGTTCAACCTGATGCACACAACATGATGAAATAAAAATTCGCAGAGAGGCTTGGCTACATTCAGTCCGGATCAACCTTTTTCAATTGTTTTTTTTGCCATACTGTGTTATTCTTTTGAAAGTGCTATGGAAAAAGTGCATTGAAATGATGCCTTAATCGCTGAATTAAGAAAAATCGAAAAAGCAAGAAAGATGTGAGCTAACAATGAAACTATTACGGTACCTGCTAATTTTTGTCCCTATAAGTATTATCGGTGATTTATTACATGTTTCTCCAACCCTGCTGTTTGTGCTTTCGGCCCTGGCGATTATCCCTTTGGCGGGAATCATGGGCGAAGCCACCGAAGAAATATCCTTTTATTCCGGCCCCCGGATCGGCGGATTCCTCAATGCCACCTTTGGCAATGCCACCGAGCTGATCATTGCGTTTTTCGCTTTGAAAGCCGGATTATTCGAGGTTGTTAAAGCCTCCATTGCCGGGTCAGTTATCGGTAATATCCTTTTAGTATTGGGGCTCAGCATGCTCGTCGGGGGAATGAAGTTTAAAAACCAGACTTTTAATAAACAATCCGTTGAGGTTTCGTCAAGTATGTTGTTATTTGCGGTGATTGGCTTAACCATCCCGGCAATTTTCACCCATACCGTAGCGGCGGATCTGCTCAATACCCGCTATGAGGGTTTAAGTGTAATTGTGGCTATCATTATGTTCGGCATTTATATTTTAAGTCTATACTTTTCATTCTACACCCACAAGGATATTTATTTTGTGGAGCCTGATGAAGGTGCCGTTGCCAAGTGGTCCCTTAAAAAAGCAATTATGGTTTTGATTGCCGCCACAGTGATCCTCGGCATTGAAAGCGAAATTTTTGTGGGGGCCGTTGAGCCCATGACCTCAGCCCTTGGTCTCAGCGAGTTTTTCGTGG
This sequence comes from Acetobacterium bakii, assembly GCF_001263355.1. Classification (GTDB taxonomy): domain Bacteria; phylum Bacillota; class Clostridia; order Eubacteriales; family Eubacteriaceae; genus Acetobacterium; species Acetobacterium bakii. The sequence goes on along the minus strand of NZ_LGYO01000033.1, from coordinate 108,844 downwards.
GGATCATTATCGTGCCGATAATCGGCAACGCCGCGGAACACAGTACCGCTGTTGTCATGGCCTATAAAAACAAAATGGATGTGGCGGTGGAAATTGCCATTGGTTCCAGTTTGCAGATGGTACTTTTTGTCACCCCGGTACTGATTTTTCTCAGTTTATTATTTACCCCGATGTCCATTGTTTTCAATGAGTTTGAACTGGTAGCCCTTATTTTTTCGGTTCTCATTGCCAACCGAGTGGCCATTGACGGAGAGTCCAACTGGCTGGAAGGGGTTCAGCTTCTGGCCGTCTATGCAATCATTGCCGTTTCCTTTTTTATTTTATAAATGACCAGACAATTTGATTTGTAACCCTAAGCCCTGAGACTAACCTAAGTCTCGGGGCTTATTTTATTTCCGCCTTTCGAAAAGCACCGTAGGTAATCACCAGCATCACCGCCATGAATAAAAGGCTGCCGATAATTGCTGAGACAAGGTCCCCGGTTCCCGAATCCATGGTTAAAAAAATGGAATCCCCGCCAAATGGTGTTCTGGCTAAAATAGCATCAATGATTTCATAGCTTGCACTTAATGCGATGAGCTGGGCACTGAGAATGGTAATGGCATAATAAATGGCAACCACCAGAATCGGTTTTTTCAGCGCAAAGGCAAGGGGTACACAGACACTGAGCTGGGATGCATAGACAATCATCAGGGTCAGCATCACCATGAGCATTTTCAGAAAATCCGGTGCCGCAAAAGCATTACCGGATCCGCTTGTCAGAAGATTAAGAAATCCCAGGGCCACTGCATCCATGCCAAATTCAGAACCGTTCATTAGCGCAAACCCGGTGGCCAGGGCATAGGGCAGCAGCAAAATGGCAATGCCGTAGAAAAAAACGATGGCTTTACTGATGATCACCGCCATTCGGCTTGAGCCCGCAGCAATGGCGTCATGGATGGTTTTATTGTCGAAATCGCCGCAGATGAAGGTTCCTGCCAGGACTGCACCGAGAATGCTCATCATGTTAATATCCGAGAACATAAAACCGATGCCGGTCATTCCCACATCGAGTTTTCCTTGTGGTATTAAATAGGCCATGACCGTCAATATGAGGGCACTGAGGCCGGTGATGCCAACGAGTATCTTAATGGCCGTGGATTTTCCCAGTTTAAATAAATCGGCGCGGATGAGGTTAAGCATTGCCGCCACCTCCGATCACAGAAATAAAGTAGTTTTCCAGGGTATCTCCCTGGACACAAAAATTCGTCACCACAATGCCGTTATCAAAAATAGCCTGGGCCAGGGTTTGTTTATCATCCAAAAAATCATAAAGTTTCACTGTCTGATCCGGCATGACCTTGAAATTTCTTGTATTCAGCTGCATCTCCAAAACACTGACCAGCTTTTCCGGGGCATTACAGCTGATTAGAATGTGGTGCCGGCAGTTTTCTTCAAGCTGCTCCAGGGTAAGAGTCTGTTTGATCTCACCTTTATGAATGATGATATAATCCGTTGCGGTTTGGTACAGCTCCGGCAGATTATGGCTGGAAATTAAAATGGTCATTTGCCGTTCGTCGCATAGTTTTTTCAGAAGATTCCGGATTTCTACCACACCAATGGGATCAAGGCCGTTAATAGGTTCGTCCAGTATCAGCAGTTCCGGGTCCCCGATCAGGGCGGTGGCAATACCCAGACGTTGCTTCATCCCCAGGGAAAAGTTCTTCGCCTTTTTCTTCCCGGTGTCAGCCAGGCCCACCAGAGCCAGAAGTTCAGCCTCAATTTCCTGATTGGGAATTCCCCGCAACATCCGATGAAATTTGAGATTTTCCCGGGCGGTCATATTGGGCGACATCCCGGGATATTCAATCATCGATCCCAGCCGTTTGCGTTCGACCTGGAGTTCCCGTTCCCCTGAATATCCGAAAAGCTCTAGGCTTCCGCTTTTGGGAAAACTCAGTCCGGCAACCAACCGCATCAGCGTCGTTTTTCCGGCACCATTCTGTCCGATAAGTCCGTAGATTTTCCCGGCTTCCAAGGTAATCGACACATTGTGCAGTGCATCCGTGCCCTTATAAGTTTTTGTGAGATTGTTTGTTTTCAACACATAATCATTCATTGTATTCACTGATCCTCTCTTGACTTTTACGGCAACTGCAAACTGCATGAACTTTGCTGTTAGTTTAAATCAACAATTTTCAACGCCTCGGTTGAATAGTCAATTACTTTTTGTTTCACTTTAAGGACAATTGTTAATCGTTGTGTGCCACAAGATCGTACACCTTCGGTGTTCGCCTTGATGCCCACAACTTGATGTAACAATTGTCCTTAAAGCGTCTGTTGTTTTAGTAGACTGTTCAAGGGCAATAAAAATCACCTCATGTAAAATGGCGGCAAAGATCAAATTACTGTCGCAATTACCTATGATCTCAGTTTAGGATCAAAAGGTTTAGAAAAGGTTAAGGCTGGAAAGAAAAATGTCAGAAAAGGGATAATTCAAACCTTGCATAGCCGATAGCCCAATCCCCAGACGGTTTCGATATAGTCTTCTGTGGGATTGGCCTTCTTCAGTTTGCTGCGCAGATTGCTCATATGGGTTTTCACTGCATTGTCATCCCCTAAATAGTCATCCTCCCAGACGGTTTCATAAAGGTTAGCCTTGGTGAAAACCTTGCCCTGGTATTCTAATAAAAGTTCCAGGATCAGATATTCTTTAGCCGTTAATTCGATCTCCCTATCACCCACGCACACCCGCTTGGTGCTGTGGTCCAGAACCAGATCCTTGTACTTATAAACTTTATTTTCCTGAATCGCCCTCTGACAACGGCGGAGATTGGATTGGACGCGAGCTACCACTTCCCCTAAATCAAAGGGCTTGGTGATGTAATCATCCGCACCGATTTTAAGCAGGTCGATTTTTGTACCCACCAGTTCTTTGGCAGAAATGATGATCACCGGTACATTCGAAAAAGTCCGAACTTCTTTTAAAACCTCATCCCCACTTTTATAGGGAAGCATGATATCCAGAAGAATCAAATCATAGTTATGATTTCTAATTTCCCGGAGCCCATCCGTTCCCGTATAAATGGATTTCACTCCAAAGCCGGCATCGGTCAATGCTTCTGCCAGCATAAGATTCACATCATTATTGTCTTCAACAATTAAAATAGTGTTCATATCCGATATTTGATACCTCGCTTCACTTTTGTTAGTATTTATTCGATAATAAAATTATAACACTAAAGGAAGCGCTTTGTCTTCAACATCAATGTCGGTCTCGCAGAAAATAAATTTATCCTGATACCTCCCATAGGAATAGTCCTCTCATTTTCTTAAGCTTTGCTGAATTTCAAGTTTCTCTAAAGGTTGCCGCGTTAACATTAACCTATGAGATAAACATCTCTCCTTTTTCTTTTCATTCCCAATAAAAAAGCAACGCGCCCATCCGGGGTTCGTTGCTTTTTTTATTAGGAATGAAAATGAGTCCTGGGGACAACGATTTACCATTGTCCCCAGGACGGGTTTAGCAGCATGCGAATTATCGGCTGCTATTTTTTGAATTTTGCTTTCAGATCTTCAATGGCTTTTTCAGCGGCTTCTTTGGTCATGCCGTATTTTTCCTGAAGCTTGCCCATCAGAATTTTTGCATCGCCTTTAACCACATCAAGATCTTCGTTTGTGAGTTTTCCCCATTGTTTCTGAACTTCACCCTTAACCTGTTCCCATTTTCCTTCAAATATATCTTTATTCATTTTGTTTCCTCCTCGAAATTTTATTTTTATCTTTTATTATTATATAGCTTGATCCTTTAACCTAGCGCATTTTAGTTGAAAACGAATGTATATCTAAATTAAGACCTGACATAATGTCTATTATAAGAAACTCATGGTAATATGAGCTATTAGAATGGAGATAAAAAAATGAAAAAGGATCAAATATTGTTAAAACAGCTGACTATTGTTGAGAAACATGAACAAAAATTTTTAAATCAGAAAGAAAATTCATATATTAAATTGAAATTTACACCAGTTATCAATAAAATTCAAACCAGCATACCAGCCAAATTAAGTTCTACCCTGGATGTTGCTTTTTACAAGGGATTTCAGCTTGTCTTTGAAAAAGGGAATGCTTTCGTCGAAAAAACCTATAACAAAGACAAAATCGATTCGGAATATGATTTAAATAATTACGCCATCGATAAATATATAAATAAAAAGTATCTAAAAAACATTGACAAGCAATCAAAGCAGTCAAAGTTAATCAATGAATCTATTTCCGCCCTGGAAGGCGGCGTCCTTGGCTTATTAGGCATTGGCCTTCCAGATATACCACTCTTTATCGGCGTTATTATCCGAACCATCAATGAAATAGCCCTGTCTTACGGATATCAGTATCAGACCGATTGCGAAAAAGCCTATATTCTCTATTTAATCTGCGGTGCCATGGCAAAAGAAGATGCGCGTAAAGAATATAATGAAAAACTTGATCTGCTGGCTAATAATATCGATACAAATGCAGGCACCAGCGTTCATTTAGAAACCGTCATGAAAGAAACCTCGGACCTCTTATCAGCTACCCTTTTAACCGCTAAATTTGTCCAGGGCCTGCCGATTGTGGGTGTCATCGGTGGCGTCGTCAATCCTTTAATCATTAATAAAATCGGAAAATACGCCCGGATCAAATATCGAAAACGCTATTTGCATTCTAAGGTCAATGCTTGTGAGTAAATAAACCCCCAGACAATAAGCGATCTCATGGCTGCAACTATTATTTTTCAGCAATAAGGAAGCCAACGCATATTAAAAAAACCTCCATCCGCTAATCTGATGAAGGTTTTTTTAATTCTAACATTCTAAAACGCCGTCGTCTGTCATTCTATCTGCTGAGCAAGGCTTGTTTTTATAGTTACGGCAGCTCAGATTTTATTGGTTACTGTGATTACAGGTTTTTTGATCGGGGACGTCCCATAAAATACACTGACATCATATTTTGATGTGGTATCATTCCAAGTCACGGTGGCGGTTGAGCCGTATTTGATGAATACATTTACCGCGGCCTGCACCCACGCTGTCTTAGTTTCCTGATCCATTTGATTTGCTATCGGAATTTCATAAGTACCTGATTCAATGCTTTTAGCATCAAGAAACGCTTTGTCCCCATCAGTATAGTCGGTTGTTGTGGTATGCAGCATCGCCAGGTCGGTCCTGGTAGTGCCAGTATAAAACAGCGCCGGATTTCCAGCCGAATCTTCGGCATATAAATAAACAACATATTTTGTCAGCGGTGTTAAACCAGCTATACCTTCATAAAACAATGTCTCTTTATTCAATGTACCGGTTTTTGTTGGCGCAATCTTAATCTCCGCCGGGGTCATTGCCGCAGGTTGGTCTCCGGTATATGATTGAAGAACATAGTAATATGTCACGGCTTCGTTAAATTGAAACCGCAGCTGAAAAGAAGTCGGTTGACTGCAATAATATGCAATCAAACCTTCTCCCGATAATCTCGGCAACAGGGTGATATTGGCAACCGATTTTCCAGTATTTACGATTGTATAGTCTTCCGACGTACTGTAAATATTCACATAAACAAAAAATTTTATAGGATCTCCAGTTGGTAAACCGGTGACATCTGAAATGGTCAGTGTGCGCATTAACCCGGTCCCGGTAAGAGTTCCTTTCTGGGCACCATCCAGCTTAATGTTATCGATACTCAGACCTACCGGCTCCGAGTCAAAGGTTAGGGTTAATTCTGTGGTCATCGCCGTAGCAACCGAGCCTGCATTTGCATTTGCCGTTACCGTATAGTTCACGGATTTGGTAAATTTAAAATTTTCAGCCGGGCCGGCCGTTTGAGTCTCTGTTTCTGCCATTCTAACCTGCAGCGTTATTTTTCCGGTCAGATCTGGAAGGTTTGGTAAAGTTTCGTTATAGGTTGTCCAATGCGTTCCGTCTTCAGAAAACTCCATGGCAGCGGTCAATCCGGACATGGTATTTTTACTGTCATTACGTGACACATACCACAGCTCCGGACCATCAGCCTTTGTTACCGAAATATTAAAGCTTGCGGTCCTGCCACCGAAGGTTACAGTCAATGTCTGAACTGCGGCAAGGTTTGTACTGTCAAATCCTGAAACATTATTATCCACAATCGTCAGGTCTTCTTTCATACCATCACGATAGGTTCCAGTTACAACCAGACCCGTAAGGTCAAGGCTGCTATCGCCGATTTTGTAAGTGGTCTTTGTCGGCGGGGCTGTAACTGCAATGCTGTTAAGGTATGTAACGGTTATCGAACTGGTCCATGCCGATGCAAAGCAGTCTGATCCGGCCGGGTATCTTAAGCGAAATACTGTTGTTTTAGAAGAAAGTTGGCTTTCTTCATCGGGGAACGAAATTATTCCATTCCCATCAGCTGTCATGTTTGTAAATATTTCGGTACCAATAACGTTCAAGCAATAGGCTGTATTGGCGGCAGCTCCGACAATCTGATTAATCCCATCCAAAAAAGCTCCTGTCGGCGTTGCCGGGGCCGGGGGCCGGGCCGGTATATCCAACCATTGAACATTCCCTGCCGGCGTGTTTCCAGCCGCTTTGACTCTGAAATAAAGTGTTTTCGCACTGTCTCCCGGGTTTAACGGAACTTTCTCGCCTGTTCCCGTTTGGGAAGAAATCATTTCACTGTTATCCGCATATTCCACAGAATCAGGGACGATTTCAGCCGTTGTTTCGTTGCTGCAGTCAATGGTATACAACGGTGCCGGAGGCGCCGCCGGACTTTCTACCATTACTGCTGTTACTGCCGTTATCGCCCCATTATCGGCTGATGCGGCAGTGATGTTAGCCGTTCCCAACGCAACCGCGGTGACCAAACCATTGCTGACGGTTACCACTGTTTCATCACTTGATGACCATAAAATATTCTGATTGGTGGCATTTGTGGGTTGAATGCCTGCTGTAATGGTACTGGTTGTGTTCACCCCGGTTAAGGTCAGACTTTCTTTGTCGACAGTAATCCCGGTTACCGATACGGTATAGCTCCCTTCGCCTCCCGGTGTTGGTGCAAGAGGTCCCGGTATCACCTGGGGCTGAATAATAACCCCAGGTGATACGATCTGATACTCCGGCACTTTTTCGTAGGTTACCTCATCGGCATTGACTTCTGCATTTTTAATGGTGCCTGCACCTCTTATATGACTGGCTCCGTTGAAGATGATCCGATTTACTGTGGCCTTTGTATTCAGGCTGATCCCGCTGCCGCATCCCTCTGGAGCTACGATAATATTTTCGATAATGGTTGCGCCTCTCAACTCAAGCTGAGAGTCCGGCTGATTGATAAGAATACTTTCGAAGCACCCTTCAAGAACAACGTTTCCGCCGCCGGAGATGATGGTTTCACCATTAACCCTGAGATTTGTTAGGATCACCTCGCCGCTGCCAACTTCATCTTCAATGATTATATTGCCATCAATATTAAAATTCCTGAGCGTCACCCCGCCACCCTGGATGATAACATCTCCATGAATGGTTTCCGTTCCGCTTTCCGGCCCATAAAATCCGGCTTTCATAAAATATTGTGTTGTTTTATTTAACACCAATGCCTCAGAGGCAGTTTGGATGGCTGTCGTTGCCACATCAATCGCAGTCTGACTATTATGTCCATCCACCGCATCCTCATTCATGACAGTCTGAAGATTCTCCCAGGATTGCACTGTATAATCTGTTTCATTAAGTAGTTCAATGGCAGCTAGAATTTCATTATAGCGTGTTAAATTCACGATTCTGATTTCTATCCCTTCCAGCCGCAGACTCCGACCTTCGGTTCCGGCAGTTTCGCCATCGGCGGACCATTCTGTTTCCCAGCCGTCATTCTGCACGTGGGTTCGATACTGTACTGAATAATTGGGCATATTAACCAGTTGGATTTGAATGCCTTCCATCCTCAGGCACCGACCTTCGGTTCCGGCGGTTTCTCCATTGGCTGTCCAAGCTGTTTCCCAGCCATCATTCTGCACATGGGCCCGATAGTCAATCATCGCTCCATCCGGCACCGCTCCGGAGAGTTCAATCTGAATCCCTTCCAGCCGCAGACTCCGGCCTTCGGTTCCGGACATCTTCCCGTCTGCTGTCCAACCGGTTTCCCATCCATCATTCTGAATATGGGTCCGATAATTTACGCCCATTACCGTATTTTTCACGTTTTCCGTTGATCCTGCCGCTGTTTCGAGTTCGACTGTCTGGATTTTCGATGCTGTCGCAAAAACACTTGTCGAAAAGACCAGGGCAAACAACAGAAGCATTACCAAAATTTTAATTGCATTTTTCTCCACGTTTAACACCTCTCTTATTGTTCTGCCAGCTGCGACGAGTTATTAATATTATCTAAACATTATTTACGCCCGTTTAAAGCAGGTTCTAAACACTCTTACCAAACTTTTTTGATGTATATCGTCGCTCTTAACTTAATTTTATCCGAAATAAAAAATATAACAATATTTCCTGCCCCAACCGCATTTTACAGAGCCCCAATAACATCCCGATTACTTTCTACTCTTGCATCCTGACAGTCATTTACCTTATAATAAGAACAGACATCGACGACACAATAACGGAGGTTTAAAATGATTCAATGTCTGATCTGCGACGATGAAGCATCGGTAACAAATAATCTTTATGCGCTAATTGAAGATTACAACCGCCATTATCAAACAAACATTTGCTGCCAAGTTTTCAATAATCCCATTCTGGCGGCTGAGACCGTGCCGCAAGAAAAATATGATCTTTATCTGCTGGATATCGTGATGCCCAACATGACAGGTATCCAACTGGCCGAAACCATTCGAGCCAATGACAATAGCGGTATTATCGTTTTCCTGACAAGCTCACCTGAATATCACGCCGAAGCCTTTTCTCTGGAAGCTCTGCAATATCTACAAAAGCCCGTGAATCAATCCGCTTTTTTTCGAGTTCTGGGTCGTTCGCTTACTTATATCAGCCGACAGCGTTCCGCCGCCTATGTGACGATACAAACCCGAACCGGCATTTATACTTTAACACCAGAGCTAATTATTTATGTGGAATCCAACCGCCATATCCTGACCTTTTTTATTGATAACGCCTTGCCGGTAAAAACCCTCAGTGGTTCCCTGTCTTTGGAGAAACTCATGGGAATCCTTAATGATTCCAGCTTCTATGCCCCTTACAAGGGGTATATTATTAACTTTGAACACGTCAATTCCATGGACAAACATGGATTTACCATGTCAAATCAAACGACTGTCCCTATCTCAGAGCGTCAATATTCCAAAATTCGAAAAGATTATTCTGACTATCTCCTCAAAACCAGTGAAAGAGCAGAAAACAATTGATTTATCATTACCTTGGAGCGCTGCTGACCTTACCCTTGTTGTTTGCCATTTTATCAACCATTATCGAATTCAGATTTCCCAGAAAAAAGTGTATCCTTCTTATGACAGCTACCATTGCTTTCCTCTATTCACCAACGGCGGTGCTGATTCTGATGGGATTTAATCTGATGGAACTTTATTCTTATGTCTCCCTCAGCACCGGGGTTCCCTGTCTTTTGTGTTTTCTATACCTGGCCAGATACCGGGATGGCAGTTTTCTGTTTGCTTTTCTCAGTGTCTATGTGCTGGCTGCATTCGGCACCATCTTTTCTTTTATTGCCGCTATTTATCTGCCTTTTCAGAATGAAATTGAAATTATATTTTTGCATTTCAGTTTTCTTTTAATACTGTATTTAATTTTCCGATATCTCTTTCGGGCTAAGTACTTTCCAGCTGCAAGAGCCAGGGGCAACCTGTGGTCGCTGTACTGCCTGCTACCCCTGCTCAGTCTGGTGCTAATTAAAATGTATGCCAATTCTCCCGGCCAAAATTGGGACATTGGCAACAAAGTAACCCTTCCCTATCTCGGATTTATTTATCCCTATGCAATTCCTGCACTAGTCGTATTGTTGGTTCTTTTTTGCTGCATGCTCATTCTCATTATGCTGATGATTACCTCCAACCACCGCATTGCCATGGAACGCGAAGAAAAAATGCATCTTGATTTTTATGCTGAGACCCTGAATCAACGGCTTGCGGATACCGAAGAAAAGAATGACAACCTCCGAATTCTCCGTCATGATATTCATTTCCACATTAATGCGGTATCTTCTATGTTGCAGCAGCATAAAATGGATGATGCTGCAACATATCTTCATGATCTGGGAGGCGTTTTTAACCAGACCAAAATCGAAAAATACTCGGTCAATCCTTCGCTTAATGCCATTCTTGATTTCTATGCCCAAAAAACTGCAGAACTGAGCATTGGTTTTATTCATGCCATCAAGGTTCCCAGGGAAATGCCCCTGGCTGACATCGATCTGGGTGTGATTATTTCCAATGCACTGGAAAATGCCATCAATGCCTGTAATAAAATGTCCGATCAGTCAAAACCCTATGTGGACATAAAATTTATCAGACATCGCCAGCAATATATTTTGGATATTTGCAATCCCTATGAAGGATTGATTGCTTTTGATGATAACAGACTCCCCATTACCGAAAGGACTGGTCATGGATATGGTACCAAAAGTATCATTGCCATCTGTAAAAAATATAATGCTACTGTCGATTATCTGGCAGAAAGCGGGATATTTACCCTTCGAATTATGTTTACGGAATAACAAAAAAAGATCAATCCCGGCCAAGGGGGTCTAGGCCGAGATTGATCTTTTTTTGTTATCGGAGGGTAAATTTATTAGATGTTAAATCGTTATTATTGTTGATGTTTAGAACATTTCCTTGCTTAATCGGTCGATGACTGCGGTTGCTTCTTCATAGACGCCTGGGAATGAGCTGAAGTTTAAACCCTGGGTCAGGTTAGGAATGAAGTATAGTTTTCCGCATTCTTCGCAGGCTTTTTGGGTATATTCAGCAACGATTTCCGGTGTCCATCCGGGGAAATCAACCACACCGGTGTCAATGTCCCCCATGAAGGTGATTTGTTTCCCGTATTTTTCGATGAGCTCAGGAACGTTGTTGGTGGTCATAACGCCCTGCCAGATATCAATGCCCACTTCAATCATCGAAGGGACCAGGTTAACACCATAGGAGTCACTGTGGTGAACAATGAGTTCAACGCCATTGGCTTTGTAGTAACCGTAGATCTTCTTATAGGCCGGAACAAAGAATTCTTCAAACATTTCCGGCGAAACGAATGACGAACGCTGGCTGCCCCAGTCATCATGATGGAAAATACAGTCCGGATGCAGCCGGGCAATCATTTCTTTGGCATAAGCCAATTCATAGTCAACCAGATAATCGATAAGGTCATGCATGTCTTCCGGTTCTTCATACAGAGCCATTAAGGCATCTTCCATGCTCATCAAGTGATGGGTCATTTCAAAGATCCCGGGGGCAACAAAAGCAGTGACATATTCTTCATTGCGGTCAACCGCATTGGCGTGGGCAACAGCGGCAGCCCAGGCTTCGTCGGAAGTTTCAACGGCCGGCGCCTTCACTTGTTCGCGCCACATAGTAATATCTTTTAATACCTTATGGGCATCATCATGAATCGGGAAACCGCCTAATTGGCCTTCTGGCCAGGTAAAGGTAATACCCCAGCCATTTTTGATTGTCTGACCCGGGCCAACCATTGCTCCCAAAGGTGCTTCCATAATCAGATTCATAAATTCATATTGATTCACAAACCGGTCAGGATTTCCGCCTTTAATCGTTTCCAATAAATTCTGTCGTTTCGTTAACATAGTCATTCCTCCCTGGATTTATATTTGTTTATATTGTGACAGTCATTAATAATCGACCTTTAAACCGAACTGTTTGTTGTTATAAACGATTTTTTAACGTCTACGGCGGACATCACGGAGAGTATCCGCCGTAGACGCGGAAAAATTGTTTGATATCAATAAGCAGCGAGGAACGTCGTTTTTCTGTCAGTAGGTTTGGGCTGGATTATGCGATTGCCAGTTCTTTGGCTTTCACTGCGGCTGTTCCGGCATCAGGAGCAAATCCGTCGGCGCCAATTTCAGTGGCGTATTCCGGTGTCACCGGAGCTCCGCCGACAATCACCTTGAATCCGGTTAAACCGCTGGCTTTAATGGTGGCAACGGCTTCTTTAAGCGCTGGCATGGTGGAGGTCAGCAGACCCGAGCAGGCCACGATCTTGACATTGTCATTGTCTTTAATGGCCTGGACAAAGGTGTCGGCCGGTACATCAACGCCAAGGTCAACCATATCAAATCCGGCACTTTCGATCATCAGCGAGACCAGGTTTTTACCGATGTCATGTAAGTCTCCGGCAACGGTACCGATAATACAGGTGCCCAATTTGGAGGAACCATCGCCGGCCAGGTGGGGTTTCAGAACATCCACGCCTTTTGACATGGCTTTAGCGGCGATCAGCATTTCCGGAACGAAAATTTCTCCGGTTGAGAATTTTTCACCGACCACACCCATGGACTCAACCATTGCATCCAGAATATCCTGGGGATTATTCCCAGCATCCAGTGCTTCCTGTACCAGACCCGGAACGAGTTTGGATTTTCCTGCTTCTACTTTTGCTTTTACTTCTTCAATTTTAGACATTTTTTTCTCCTCAAATTATTTTATTTAGTAACCTGTGATGTGTCGTGCTGTCTGTTGATATAAGACAATTTTTCCACGCTACGTCGGACACTCTCCGAGATGTCCGCCTAAGACGTTACAAAATTGTTTATATCAACAGACAGCACTCTAAAGGTTGGTTTGTTGTTAGCTTCTAAAATTCAATTTTTATGATGGTTTATTATTTTACCGGTCCAAAGATGCCTTCGCGGTAGGCGCCGATATATTCCATGCAGTAGTCGTCTTCGCCCAGCAGGGCTTCGGTAGCAAAGATGATGCCCATTAAATCCCGGTTTAAAGGATCAAGGATGGCACTGTCCAGTCCGGCGTTCATGGCCAGAACCACAAAGCCCATGTTAACCATTTTACGAACTGGGAGGTTAAAGGAAATGTTGCTGACTGCACCGGTGACATGGATGGTGGGATACTGAGTTTTGATTTCTTTGATGACTTCGGTGACCATGGCAATGCCGTCTTCGGAAGTGCAGAGCATTTCAACCAGGGGATCAATGTGCATCCGGGCAGGATCGATCTTATATTCCTTGACTTTGGCCATTAAATCGGCAAAGACGTCCAGACGGTCTTTGGCGGTTTTAGGAATGCCTTTGTCGCTGTTTAATAGGGCCACACATTCCCATTTGGTGTCGGCGATGGCAGCAAATGCGGCGTCAATCTTGTCCCCTTCCAGGGATACGGAATTGAACAGTCCGGGTTTGTTACAGTAGTTCATGGATGCGATGCAGGTATGGACGTTAGGGCTGTCCACGGCTATCGGCAGATCGGTGGCATCCTGGACGATATCGATGAGCCATTTCATGGTTTCCAATTCAATGTCGTCATCCACCGATGCGCAGACATCAATGTAATCCACTCCGGCCTCGGTTTGTTTGATGGCCAGATCCCGAATAAAAGCGGCATTCTTTTCCTTAATTGCTTTGGCGGTTGATGGAATCGCCCCGTTAATCTTTTCTCCAATAATAATCATTTTTTTACCTCCCTGGTAATTTTTATATTAAGTAATTGCGGATACTTGGTTGAAATGGTTGAGGCATCATGACAAACAGGCGTACCTCTGTTTGCCACTGAAGCCTGGAGATAACAAGGGGCTTGAAACGTTTTATGATTTAGCCTCATTGTTTTACTATCTCCTTTGATGATGTTATTTGTCCGAACTCATTTAAAAAGGGGTAGTTTTTTAAACCAATATTGATAAATAACATGTCGCTTGTACGTGTATAGTATAGCACCACTGTAAAGGTACGTCAATGATTTTATTAAATGCATTTAATATTATTAAATCAACCAATTTCTCTTATTGATTAGTCGTTTTGAATAAATATATCGTAGTTTATTAAATGCACACAATATTTATTTTTGCGAATGGTTTACTTCTTTTCTTGTTGAAAATTTAATGATTCTGTGTTTAAATGAAATGAATTCAAATTATGAAAAGGAACGATTATGACCATTATTATAGAGAAAACCAACAAACAGCTTATTTACGATACCGCTAAAAATCTTTTTTTTACCGAAGGTTATCATGTGGGGTTTCGTCGTATTGCTCAGGAAATTGGCATCAGCCAGGGACTCATTACTTATCATTTTAAGAACAAACACAATATTGCCATCGAAATTTACAAAGAAGATTATCAAATCCTGTCCAGTTATCTCAAGTACTATGTTAATCCCGATGATGATGTTTTTTTATACATTGTAAGTTTTTATAAACTATGTATGTTAATTATAAAAGCAAATCCGGAAAAACTGGATTTTGTGATTGCCACTCAATCTGAGGACATTACGTATAAAGCCATTTATGCCGGGAGTCTCAAGCAAATTTACGCCAGGCTCATTGCTCAGCAAATGAAACCCAATGGCTATACCCCTGAAAAAAATCTCAGCCTTTTTCTGACCACAATCTACTCTGTCTATGAGGGTCTCCTAAAAAAACGCAGTACTGATTTTGAATTTACCGATGACGAGATTATAAGCCTTTCGGTTAATTTAATGTACTACTGCCTCGGTTACGATCAAGATCCCGGGCGGACCACTGATATCATCGAAAAAGCATCACAACGTGTGGTTGCCCTGCTTAAAAGCTATCCCCATTTATTGGATATCCACCGCTATCTCATTAAATAGAAACGCAAAAAAAAAAGCACCTGCATGGGTGCATTTTTTTTGTAGAAATAATCGTCCTGGGGACAATCGTAACATCAGGGGTCTGCATCATAGCGGACAGGCGTTAGCTTGTCCGATCATGTGGCAGACCACGATTTACCATTGTCCCCGGGACGTTTATTATTGCATTCCCAGAAAGGCTTTCCATTGGGGTAAATCCCGGCGTCCCTGGGCATAGCCCAGCTCATAGCTATGGGAGAGTTTGTCAAAGTCAATCTCCCGGTTGGATACCGGCATGGTTTCGGGGTACACGAGAAAGGCCTTACCATCCTTTTCCAAAGCTTCCAGTTCGTCCAACGTTTGATTGTAAATGATGTGACGCGTAAGCATGGCTTCAGCCACCTGGGGATGCTTTCGATAATAAGTCTTAATGAATCGTTGAAATTTCACCGGACTTTTCCGGTAGCCTTTTTCACGGGTGAGCACCACGAAGAACTTTTCGTAACCATCCTTTTTCGCAATGTCCAGAGCAATCCCGCCGCCCAGACCACCATCCACATAATAGTTTTCTTTGTAGTAGGTGGGAGGCATAAAAATCGGCATGGAGGATGAGGATCGCACAATTTTCATGAGGTCCTGCATGTCCTGGATATCATCCTTGGTATAGTAAATAACCTCGCCCCGGTCCCGGTGAAAAACCCCGATCCGGAGCTGGGCCGGATTATTCATAAATTTTTTAAAATCCAGGGGCAGTGATTCCCCGGGTAGTGAGGTTTCTTCATAAATATACTGAGAACGGAAAAAGCCTTCGCCTTTGAAAAAGGATTTCCAGCCTCCGAATTCGGGATCCAACACCAGGTCCACGAAGGAACGCTTGGCCCGCCGGGTATCTCTTGCCAGATAGTTGACACTATGGCTGGAGCCGGCTGAAATACCGGCAACGTAATTGAAATACAGCTCGTTCTCCAGCAGATTATTCAAAAATCCGGCAGTGTAGCTGGCCCGCATTCCCCCACCTTCAAATATCAATGCCGTATCGTTAATGTTATTAATCATTGTCATGGATCTTCTGTCTCCTCTTTCTTTTTCTGGTAATTATAAAACTAATAAACATCGAACAGTTGTTGCTTTACGATTAGTTTCCACAAACGATTTTGTAACGTGCAGGCGAACAGTCCTAAGACTGTACGCCGTGCAGTGTAAAAATTGTTTCGTGCGAAACTGATTGCAAAGCACACGGCACTTTCGCATTATCTGCTTTTTAAGTCTTTAAATTACCACGCTTATTTTATTTTAATGAGCACATAAAAGTCCCCGTTGTACACAGTCTCGGCACCTGATTTTTCAATATTCAAAAACATTGCCACCAGCGAAATATCGGCCTTGTCATTTCCCTGGGTATAGGTGGCCTCTTCGGCGGACATGGCGTCTTTGCTGGTGGTATAATTGCCACCTGCGGATGTATCGAAATGGTCAAAAACGTCCTGCATATTCACGGTGATTAATTCCTCACCTGCTTCATCCGTCAGCCTTAGTGCTCCCGGCGACGGTGTTTTTTCCTGGGTAAGGGTATAGATTTTTCCGTCTTTTTCAAAATCGCAGACCAACGACGTTGATTTCGTGTCCTGATAGTAGAAGTTTACCACAACAAAGGTATCATATCCACTTATGCTAAGCGGGGAGCCCTGATCGAGACTCAGATAAACGGATCCCTGGCCGTAGGGATTTTCCTGGTAGCGGTAAAACCCGAAGGTATTGTAGAAATTATCATAAAGGTCAAAATCCGCTCCCAAGTAGGGGATGTCTTTGGTGTAGCCCATCATGCTAAGATAACTGATGGTATCGGAAATGGTTTTTTTGTCTTCCTCGGAAACCGTTGCATTGGGGGTAACCGTATCGTCCCCGAGCATATTGTTTTCAATAAGCACCGAGGTGAGCATTGCCACCTGATTTGCCCGGCTGACGGTAAAAGCATCCACCGGGGGAATAATCGAAATAGCTGCAAAACCAATCAGCAGGGCGGCGATGATGCCGTTTTTGCGCACGGGCATCAAACTCAGCAGAACACCGGTTACTGCCGCAAAGATTCCGAAAAGAATCACATAATAACGGCCATAGGTGATTCCTGTATCCTGGGTTCTCAGAACCGAAGACACAATCTGAAACACCACAATAGGAACCAGCACTTTGGGAAAAATTTTGCGAAAATACACTGCAAATTTATTTTCCAGCCGACTGGACAGAATATAAACCAGAATGACCCCAACGGCAAAGCCTACCAGCATGGGTTCCAGGCGGTTGTCGGTCCAGAATGGCCCGGTGATATTGGTTGCGATGTAGATTACCAGAATCACCGTATAGACTGACAGCAGTGGGATAATGATATAGGATATCAGAATCTCCAGAAACTTCGGACAGCTGGCGGATCGCGTAATTTTCTCCTGATTAGCTTCGATTTCCTCGGGGAAACGGTTTTTATCGGACTCGCCCGGGTAAACCGGAATCAGGGACAGGAAATAAATGGGTGCAAAAAGCATTCCGACAATGTTGAGAGCATGAATATACGACTTTTCCGGGACCTTGAAAAGAAGCAGATCAACCGCTGCGAGAATCAGGGTGATTCCCAAAAAGATGACACCGGAGAAGAGCAGGGAATTAAACAGAGCCTTAAAGGCGATCATAAAACTTTCGTTGAAGCTGATCCTGCTTTTAATTACCGGCACCCAGATATAAGCAATCAAAAGCGCCAAAAGCGCCACGGATGTCCTGATCCATGTTTCAACGCTGGTGGTTGTGTATTGTCTGACAATGAGAAAATAACCCAGGGTCAGAACCAGGCAAAGACCCATCAGGGCCAGGCGATGGCTAGTTTTATAAAAAAAGCGTTCCCAGGCCGCCTGGAGGGTAAACCCGAGGCTTGCACCAACCACATAGGTCAGCAGATATTTAGTATAATCCACGTCCTGGTGAATGGCCATGGCATTGACCACGGCAGCAGCAGTCAGAAAAATTACCGTCAGGGGATAACGGGACAGAGCCTCATATAAGCCACTGAGTTTCTCACGAAGCTTTTCTGTGATTTTCATTGTCAAATCCTTTCCGCCTAAATTTTTCAGGCCAAACATCAAAGGAATCCCAGATCTGTATATTCGCAAAATCATTAATTACCAATATCTTTTATTTAATATTATACCCATTATTGATTAATTAGATTGATTAAAATAACTTTTATTTATAAAGTTGACAAATGAAACATTTCAAGCCATGATAAAAACCTCCCTGAAATCTTTTCGGAAGGTCTTTCATGCTGCCGATTGTTTTAATGAGTCCTTAACCCGATTAATAGTCCAAAGCCCGGGCAAAATCGTTATAGCGATTCCGCGCCTTTTTCTGGGCCTTAATCCGGACCTTGTTGATGTCCTGGTAATAGGCAACTAAGGTATCCACTATTTTCTCATCAATCTTTTTTTCCACTGACATTAATTGGAGAATTTTAATCACCGCATCTTTTTCCATTCCCTTGCGATATGGTCGGTTTTCGGATAAGGCCGTAAAAATATCCGCCACTGCCATAATCCGGGCACCCAGAGACAAGTCCTTCCCCTTAAGTTTAAAGGGATAACCTGTACCATCCAGTCGTTCATGATGCATGGATGCATACTCCTTAATGTCTTCAAGTCCCTTGATGCGATCCAAAAGAACATAGGTATGGTAAGCATGACCTTTGACTAGGGAAAATTCTTTGACCGTAAGTTTACCGGGTTTTTCTAAAATTTCTGTGGGAACCATTAATTTACCAAGATCATGGACATAACCCGCCACCTGAATTTTTTTACAGGTCATTTCATCACAGTTTGAATGCTGGGCTAATCGTTTGGCAACAGCTGACACGCCTTCACTATGAACCGCGGTGAAATTGCTTCTGAAATCGATGATTCGGGCAAATAATTTGGCAATGCCGATGAGCTCATCCATATTAACTGGCTGGTATTTGAAAATAATTTTTTTATAATAATTTCTACCGTTGGCAATGGATTCCAGATCATACCAGAAATATTCTTTTTCTTTGAGCCGTTTAAAAGCATTTACATAATCGGGACAAAATTTTGTTCCCGAAGCAGCTTTTATGCGATTATAAATTACATCGATTTGATCGATTATTTTATCCTCTTTGGAAATCAGAGTGGCAATGCGATCGGCTAAATGAATAAGGTGACTTTCCAATAAAACATCTTCCCCATCTTTTTTAAGACCATTGCCATGATCCCAATCCACATGATGAAATTTAATAATTTTAGCAATTTCGTGGAATTCCCGGTAATCCTTTAGAAGCATCCAGCCGATTTTCGCATGTTTATGAGGATTCAATACTTCGAATTTCAAAACATTAATCCGCTCCTGCATACTTAAACCGCCAATATCATGTAAAATAGCAGCTACGCTTAATTCATTCTGTTTCTCTTCATCGAATTTCAACTCTTCTCCCAAGTTATAGGTTATAAAAGCAACTTGTCTTTGATGATTATTAAGTTCCGGGCTTACCATGTCAGAAGCTCTTGATAATTCCAGGGTCAATTCCGCTAAAGAGATCATTGTCATTGTACCTTCCTTAAATGTTTTGGTAAAAAGCATTGTGCTATAGAATCATAATTGTGTCAAGTTAAAAAGCATCCGACTAATAATCAAGTTTCCCTTAACGCTTTTCTGTGGCTTTTAACTTTAAATATGTTCTTATTAATGGTCATTATAGCACAAAGGGTTTTTGTATCAAACAAAATCAATAGATATTTCAAAACCTGCAAATATATTACTTGACGTACACCCATTTTCAGAAATAGAATAAAGCATGCAAAAAATATCAATTATCTCAAAGGGGTGAATTAATGGGAAGTTTAAAAATAATGATCGTCGATGATTCAACTTTTTCAGTTGCGGTTTTAAAAAACATGCTGGAAAAAAGCGGTCATGAAGTGGTGGCTACGTCCTTCAACATGCATGATGCAATCGAACAAGCCAAGGCTGGAACCTTCGATTTGATTACAATGGATATGACCTTACCGGATGGCGATGGCATCGAATGTTCAAAAGAGATTTTAAAAAACACAAACGATGCAAAAATTATTGCCATCAGTTCCATGATGGATGAAGAAATCATTAAAAATGCTCTTGATGTAGGCATTAAAACCTACCTCCAGAAACCGGTGAATCAAAACGAATTAGACGCAGCCATTGAACGATTGTTTGAAGGTGAAGAGCTGTACGATATCTTGAAAAATAATTATGAAGATGCCTTTAAAGAATCCATCTTCAGCTTTTTGAAAAGAGAAATCGGCGGTGAAATCCTGATTGATGACAACGCACTCACCTCTGCAGCCACGAGAAATTCTTCGGGAATCTCAGTAACCATTGGGATCATCGGAAGACACAGCGGCAGATGTGTCATTGATATGTCTGAAGATACAGCTTTAAACATGACAAAGAAAATATTACAGGATGACGGCCAGTCCATTGATACGGCAATCGCTTTTATCAGCGAGTTTACCAATGTTGTTGCCGGCAATGCCTGTTCTCTTCTAAACGGATTAAATCGGTCATTTGGTCTTAGAGTTTCTCCTCCGACGGTTTTTCGGGGAAATGATATTACCATATCTCTTGGAGATTTTTTAAATAAATCCTACATTATAAAAACAGATCTCGGCGACGTTTTTATGAATGCAGGTTTTCAGAAAGTGATGAATGAATGGAAATAGAAATGATTAAACCCTTTACCACTGCCGTAACTGATGTTTTACCACAGTTAGGCTTTCAATGTGTTACACAAAAAGAAATCACCGTTAAAAGCAAAAAAATTATTGCCAGCGGCGTAGTTGTCACCCTGGGAATCGTCGGAGATAAGAAAGGCAATGTGGTTTATACCATTAATAAAGAAGGGGCAAAAAACATCGCATCAATTATGATGATGGGCATGCCCGTGGAAGAATTGGATGACATGGCCAAAAGCGCTCTTTCGGAGCTGTCCAATATGCTCACTGCCAACGCCGGCATTAATTTTTCAAATGATGGCATCACTGTGGATATCTCGGTTCCGACCCTGATGTACGGGGATGATATTGAGTTGAGCATGAACAAGGATGAAATCATTTGTGCTGAATTTGATGTTGACGGCATTAAGCTGGAAATCAGCATCGCCCTGGACTAACAGTAGCAATAAAACGTCCCGGGGACAATGGTAAATCGTTGTGTGCTGCAATTCGGACAGCCGATCGGCTGTTCGCCTTGATGCACACAACTGATGTTACCATTATCCCCGGGACTTACTTTTTGCTTTTTTCCAGTTTGAGAAAACTGTCTTGGGGACAGTGGTAAATCGTTGTGTGCTGCAATTCGGACAGGCTGTCGCCTGTTCGTCTTGATGCACACAACTGATGTTACCATTATCCCCGGGACTTACTTTTTGCTTTGTCTTTTTAGAAAAATGGTTGGGCTATATTAAAAACATGACTGCAATACCTGCAATGAAGCCGGCGGCGCCGATGCCCATGGCGATGAGTTTCTCGTTTTTAATATCGTCTAGTAATTCACCTTCGGATTTATATGTGACATGGGAAGATTTTTTTGTTGTTACGGCTCTGCCTACATAAAGACGGTCCGCTCTTTTATGGATTTCCCCAAGAATATACATGGGTTGATTTTCGGGCAGGATTTCCTCGAAAAAGCGATATCCTAAAAAGCGGGATCCCCTTGTCTTTGAAAAATTGAAATTAAAGTTTTCCTTCACCCAGTTGGAATCCTCGGATTCAAAGCGGTTGCAGCCGGGCATTAAATCGACGTCGCTACCGAAACTTTCGATATCGATATATACCTTTTCTTCGGAGCTGCTGTCTGAGAGATAAATTTCCACCGGGCTTTTTTCCCTGGATAAGGATGTTTCCAGCTTATCAGTGACAGTTCTGGTGTTTCCCTTATCGTCTCGTTCGGTGCGTGTCTCTTCATGAACCGAATATACTTCATTTTCATAATAGGCAACGGGACGCTGTGAAAAAGGTGCATCCACATCTCCGGTGACGCTGTTGAGCTTACCTTTAACCTCACTGTAATGCCGGTAGTTTTCATCTAAACTCGACAAATCACCGACAATATCCAGCACATCCTTAATACAGCTTGTTTGCTGAAACTGAATTTCCGCAACCTTTTTTGTATTCTTTTGAAAAACATAAACGGCGTAACCGATACCGGCCAACATAATCAGTAATCCAATAATAAATTCCATAGATGCCTAGCTTATTCCTAATTCTGCTTTAAGCTTGGCCAATTCATCATTCACCGCCGCATCTTTTTCCAGCGCTTCAAATTCATCTGTTAAACTGTTGTTTTCACCAGCCATTTCAGTGAAGGCCTGGGCTTCTGCTTCTTTGGCGCTTACCTTTTGTTCCATTTTATCAAGCTTTGAAAAAGCACTGGCGCTGTCGGTGCCACCCAATGAGGTACTGATACCCTTTTGAGCGTCTGCCATTTTTGAACGGGCAATGAGCATATTTTGTTTCATCCGGGCTTCTTCGAGCTTAGCTTTCAATTGGTGAACCTGATCTTTTAACTGGCCGGTCTGCATACTCATAGAATCATAGGCTGCCTGGAACTGAACCAGATTCTGATCCACGCTTGTTTTCTGAGCCAGGGCTTTTTTAGCCAATTCTTCGTTTCCTGCCAGCAAAGCAGTTTTCGCTTTTTTGCTCCAGTCTTCCGAGGATGCTTTGGCAGCTTCCAACTGTTTTAATGCCTGTTTTTCACTGCCCATCGCCGAACCCAATGCCTGGGTGGCGCTATTTACCTGGGCGTCCATGTCAATGATAATCTGTTTCACCATTTTTTCCGGATCTTCTGCCTTGTCCAACATGTCGTTTACGTTTGCCTTTAATAAATCTCCGAGACGTTCAAAAATTGCCATTCTTTCCTCCTGATGTTTTTTGTGTATAATGGACACTTAAAATGCCCGGGCTCATTGATTTTATGCGTTTTTTACGCAATTCGCATCAACTTTTCGTTCTTTTTCTACATAATCATATTAACAAATCCGGGAAAATAAGTCTATTTATTTTTTTATTATATTGCAACAAGAAGGATAAAAATTGATATCTTGTTTATCAAAAAAACATTAATCCGTCAAGTATGGTATAATATCAGTAATAAAAATATCGGCTGTAGAGTTTCAATTATAAAAATAATGATACCGAAGAGTCTATTTTTTTAAACAACATACATAGGTAATTGATCAAGTATAATATGCTTCATTTTTTGTTTATATGAAATAATTTTCCCGTATATATCTCATATTTCGTTGAATCGCGAGCCTGTAACGCTATACAAATTATTATTAGAAACTGACATCAAAGCAAGCGTAAGTTTTTATATACTTCTCAATTCCATGTAAATAAATATCGAAGGAGAAAGAATTGCTTACATTTATTATCGGAATAGCCATTTTAATTTTCGGAGGATTTTTCTACGGAAAATTTGTAGAAAAGATTTTCGGTTCCGACGATCGCAAAACCCCGGCCATTGCCAAGGCCGACGGAGTGGATTTTGTAGGAATGAAAAAATGGAAAAACCAACTCATTGAATTACTTAACATCGCCGGAACCGGACCGGTGCTGGGACCAATCCAGGGCATCCTTTTTGGTCCTCTGGCCCTTATTACCATTCCCATTGGCTGTGTCATCGCCGGCGCCACCCACGATTACATGAACGGCATGATATCGATGCGAAACGGCGGCGCTCAAATGCCTCGAATGGTCGGAAAATATCTGGGGAAAGGCACCAACCGCATTTATACCGTGGTATTATGGATTTTGATGCTCCTCACCGGAGTTGTTTTTATTTACACCCCTGGGGATCTTATTGTCAAGGATATCCTCAACATGAACGCCGGTCCTCAAAATATGACCATTTGGATCGTTTATGCCTTTATTTTTGCCTACTACTTCATTGCCACCTTTTTTCCCATTGATAAGATTATCGGTCGGGTTTATCCTATCTTCGGAGCCATTCTGATTATTTCCGCTATCGGTATCTTTATTGGAATTATCGGCGACGGCGGTGCCAATTTGGCAAACCTGTCCTGGTCAACGATGCCGAATCATCCCCTGGGCCAGCAATTTATTCCGGTGTTCTTTATCACCGTAGCCTGTGGTATTCTCTCCGGCTTCCACGGCAGCCAGTCCACGCTTATTTCACGAACCGTCACTTCCGAAAAAGAAGGTCTTGGCACCTTTTACAACATGATGATTGTGGAAGGCTTCATTGCCATGTGCTGGGCTGCCGGAGCCATGATTCTCTTTAACCGGGGAATGGATTTATCTACCGGTGCCACAGCGATGGTCGGAAATATTTCCAGGGAATTTCTGGGATCTGTTGGTTCGTTCTTTGCCATTCTCGGTGTGATTGTCCTTCCCATTACCTCAGGAGATACAGCTTTTCGTTCCCTGCGACTGATGGTGGGCGAAACCTTTAACATCGATCAGACCGTTGTTTCCAAACGAATCCGCACTACACTGGGAATCTTTGTTCCTGCCATTGCCATTCTTGGTTTTGCCAAATCCTCTCCTAATGGGTTTAATCTCCTTTGGCAGTACTTTGGTTTCACCAACCAGTTTGTCGCCATTTTTGCCCTAGCTATGGCTACAGTATACCTGAAAACCGAAGGTAAATTCGCCTGGATCACCATGATTCCGGGGATGTTTTACACCTTCATTGTCGTCAGCTACATCTCTCATGCACCCATTGGTTTAGGCCTCGAATCCCGTTTGGGATCCTTCATTGGCCTCGATCCCAGCAGCTATGCGATTTCCTACTCCGTTGCGGCAATCTGTGTTGTTCTCTATCTGGTTTTCGTCAGCCGCCGTGCTATCGACGGAGCAACCGAAATCCGTGAGCTGGTCTTCGTCTAAAACCATGAAGCTGTTTTTATTGGATTAATTGCAAACGCAGAATGATAAACTCGTCTTACCGATCAATGATAAATCGTTGTATGCGCGTGAATGCGGACAGGCTGTCGCCTGTTCGCCTCAAGGCACACAACTGATGTTATCATTGTCGGCAAGACTTACTTTTTGTTTTTACCCACAGTTTAAGACCAGCAAAAAAATATTTTCCTAAGACTCTAGGCGAAGCAAAAAGTAAGTCCTGGGGACAATCGCCAAACTCAAGGCCAGCATGAAAATGTTGGTCTTTTTTTATTTCTTTTGGGATAATATTCCGATAGTGGAACGGCCGGGCAATACAAAGGCATGATCGCCCAGGGTGACGCCGATTTTTTTGGATTGGTCTCCGAACATGTCAAACAAACGCGTCTGTTCCTCAGTTGACCACGCTTCTCCGTTTCCGGGAACATAATCCTGGGTATTGTCCCACCGAGCTTCTTTTTGAACCTCTTTAGCCACAAAGACTTTCCCCTTATTCACCAACAGATTCATGATGCCATCGATCATAATCTGGTCCATGGTATCGGTCAGGGTTTTGGCGTACTCATCGAGCTCCGTGCCCACGGTTACCATGTATGGGTAAACCCGGTCCCCTTTTTCCACATAGCCTCTTAACAATTCACTTCCAAAGCTCTCACCATTAACCGCTACACTGATGTCATTCTTTTCGCTGATATCGCCGCTGAAATAAATAGCCTTCAGCCGGGTGATTTCCCGGGTCTTTGCGAGCAGAGTTTCAACAATTTTCAATAAGTTTTTTTTGTTTCGAAGATTAAGTTCTTCATTCAATGTTTCCATGGTCAATTCATAGGGTATATCCGTAAATATCTTACAATCCATGTGTCTGCCTCCAATTGGTTACTTATTTTAGCTGAATTATAGCACACTATGTTTCCTTGATTCTTTATAAGTTAAGCTCAAATAGCAGTAATTTTAATTTGATGTGGAATCTGATTGACAGAAATATTTTGAAGTGATATGTTTGCATATATCATGAATGCATTAGGAAATTGCGAAAGTGATAAACAACGAACAATTGTTGCTTTACGATTAGTTTCCACAAACAATTTTGTAACGTGTAGGCGAACAGTTCATCGAACTGTCCGCCGTACAGTGTAAAAATTGTTTCGTGCGAAACTGATTGTAAAGCATACGGCACTTTCTCAATTACCTAATGAATAAATCTCAAGGAGGAAACAAAATGGCAGCACGAATTTTATTGGTCGGCAGCGTAATGATGGATCTCATACTTCGGTGTGCACGTGCACCGGAACCAAGTGAGAGTGTACTGGGACACGATTACAGCAATGCTCCCGGCGGAAAGGGCAGCAATGCCGCGGTGGCAGCAGCCCGAACAGGGGCAAAAGTCTCTGCCTATGCAACCATTGGCAAGGATTCCAACGGCGAATATCTTCTGGACTGTTGGAAGAAAGAAGGCGTGGATACCACCCATACCCTGACCCGGGAAGGTGCCAACACCGGTTTTGTGGCCATTACCCTTGAAGACAACGGACAAAACCGCCTGATTATCTTCCCCGGCGCCAATATGCTGACGCCTCCCGACGATTTAGAGAAAGCCTTTGAAGATCCTTTTGACGCCATTCTTCTGCAATTCGAAATTCCCTTTGAAACCAACGCCCGGGCGATTGAACTGGCCAATGAAAAAGGAATCATCACCGTTCTTGATGCCGGACCGGCCCAGGATTATGATCTTGAAAAACTTCCCCCAGTGACTATCCTCTCTCCCAACGAAACCGAAACTAAAGCCCTGGTGGGCATTTATCCTGGGGATATTGAAACCTGTCGGGAAGCATCAAAGAAGCTCATCGAGCGCAATGGCTGTAAGTTCGTTGTCCTGAAGCTTGGCGATCGCGGCTCCTATATCTACGGTGACGGTCTTGATGTACTGGTTCCCCCCTACAAGGTTGATGCCATTGATCCAACCGCCGCCGGCGATGCCTTCACCGGTACCTTGGCCAAGGCCTATGTTGAAATGGGTGACCTGGTTGAAGCCGCAAAATATGCCAATGCTTCCGGTGCCCTAACCTGCACAAAGCTCGGCGCACAGCCGTCGCTGCCGACTTCAGCCGAAATCGATGCGTTTTTAGCCGCCCAGAAATAAACTCCACTACGATGATTTAAATCGTCCTGGAGACAATGGTAAATCGTTGTCGGCTGCATGAGCGGACAGACAGAGTCTGTTCGTCATGATGCCGACAACTGATGTTACGATTGTCTCCAGGACTTACTTTTTGTTTATTGGCAAACTCGTCCCGGAAACAATGGCAAATTGTTTTCGGCTGCATGATCGGGTAGGCTCTGCCTGTTCGCCATGATGCTGACAGCTGATGTTACGATTTTCTCCAGGACTTACTTTTTGTTTATTGACAAACCCATCCCGGAGACAATGTCAATATCATACAAGCCTTTGCTTATCAGTTATGGTACACTTTTATCAATGAGCCGAAGGAGGTTTTTGAATGAAACAGGAAGAACGAGTCATTTGCTTTGATACCCAGCTGGAAATTGAAGCCTATGAATTTAAAGGGGTTATGCAGAAGTTCCCCAATCATTTCCATGAACACTATGTGATTGGGTTTATTGAAAGCGGGCAGCGGCGTTTGATTTACAATAATACGGAGTACATTGTGGGATCCGGGGATATTCTTTTGTTCAATCCCCTGGAAAGCCATACCTGTGAGCAGATTGACGATCAGGCCCTTGATTACCGGTGTTTGAATATCAAACCAGAAATTATGGAGAACATCGCCGCGGAAATCACCGGGAGGGTCTATGTGCCCCGGTTCACCACTCAGGTGGCTTACCGAAGCGAACAGGTTGATCTGCTGCGGGAGCTTCACCAGATGATCATGGCCGAACGAGAGGATTTTGAAAAAGAAGAACGATTTTATTTTCTCATTGTTCAATTAATCAAAGCTTACACTGAACCTGCCCCTGGTTCCGAAGACGAAACCAGTAATGCAAATATTCTTCGGGTCTGCGACTACTTAGAGAAAAATTATAATCAGCCTGTAACCCTAGATGATTTAGCGCATCTCGCAAAAATGAATAAATACTCACTGCTGCGATCCTTCACTCAGGTTAAGGGGATTACCCCCTACCGCTATCTGGAAAACAC
Source organism: Acetobacterium bakii (assembly GCF_001263355.1). GTDB lineage: Bacteria > Bacillota > Clostridia > Eubacteriales > Eubacteriaceae > Acetobacterium > Acetobacterium bakii. The sequence continues at coordinate 81,000 of NZ_LGYO01000033.1, read as the reverse complement.
CCGGATTAATAAGGCCAAGATTTTATTGGAACAAGGTGTTGAACCCATCGAAGCTGCCATGGAAACCGGGTTTTCGGATCAAAGCCATTTCACCCGATATTTCAAGAGCTTTATCGGTCTGAATCCCGGCCAGTACCGGGATATCTTCAAAAAGGAGGACCAGTAATTGGTTGGTGCTGCAGGAACAAGGGACAATAACACGCTCGGTCATTTGGCGGCATTACTTAGCATTTTAATCTGGGGTACCACCTTTGTTTCCACTAAAATTCTGCTCCAGAGCTTTACCCCCATCGAAATCCTTTTTTTTCGGTTTATCATCGGACTTCTGACCCTAATTCTGATCTACCCACGTCGTTTGAAGGTTAACTTAAGAAGTCAGGAAATCGTTTTTGCGGCGGCGGGATTATCCGGGGTGACACTGTACTACCTTCTGGAGAATGTTGCCCTAAGCTATACCATGGCATCCAATGTGGGCGTGATTATCTGTATTGCCCCTTTTTTTACGGCAATTTTAGCCCAGTTTTTTTTAAAAGGGGAATCCTTAAACCCCAATTTCTTTTTGGGTTTTATTCTGGCCATCTCCGGGATTTTTCTGATCAGCTTCAATGGCACCGCAACCTTTGAGCTAAACCCCATCGGCGACCTGCTGGCGGTGCTGGCCGCCTTTGCCTGGGCGGTATATTCCATATTGACCCGAAAAATAGCCAGCTTTGGATACAATGCCATCCAAACCACCCGCCGGGTTTTTTCCTATGGCCTGCTTTTTATGCTGCCAACCCTGCTTTTCTTCCCTTTTAAATGGGAGCTTGGACGGTTTGCCAACCCAATTTACTTATTTAACATTCTTTTCCTGGGACTCGGTGCTTCGGCGCTCTGCTTTGTGACCTGGAGTTTTTCGGTGCGACTTCTGGGTGCAGTTAAATCCAGTATTTATATTTATATGGTGCCGGTGATCACCGTTGTCACTGCGGTAATTGTGCTCCATGAAAAGATTACCGGGATGGCCGGGTTGGGCATCCTTTTAACCCTTATGGGTTTAATGGTATCTGAAAGCAAGGTTGCCTTTAAGCAAAAAATCTGATTATAAAAATTGATCTTGACAAACTCAGCCCGTTATAATAAAATACATAGCATGCTAAGTAACGGAGAAGCTATGAAAAAGGAATCATTTATTTTAGGAAAAACCATCAAACAGCTGAGCAATCATCTTGACCGCAATTTTAATAAAGCTTTAAAGCAGTGGGAGCTCACCGCTTCCCAGTTTTCGGTGATTATGTATCTGTTGGACAATCAAAGCTCCGAAGTCAATCAAAAGACCCTTGAAGATGCCTTTTTGCTAAAGGGCCCAACGGTTACCGGAATTATTAAACGTCTGGTGGAAAAAGGTTTTGTTGAGCGCCGGACGGATAATCAGGATCGCCGGATCCACTACCTTGTTCTCACTGAAAAAAGTAAAGAACTTGAACCCTGTATGCATGAGGATATCAGCCGGCTTGAGGCAGATATCCTGAAAGGTATTTCCGAGGACAAGATTCAGCTGCTGGATGAGCTCCTTCATCAGATCATTGGAAATATTACCGATCAGTAGTCGGTGATATTTTTTTTAAGCCTATACTTAGCATGCTAACTAACAGAACACGAAAGGAATCAATTTTAATGAAAAACGATTTATTTGAAAAGTATTCAATTCCAAAGGCGGTCTTCACCTTGGCCATCCCCACCATGTTAAGCATGTTAGTCACCATTATATATAATATGGCCGACACTTTTTTTGTGGGTCAGACCGGTGATGCCAACCAGGTAGCGGCAGTATCCCTGGCTATGCCGATATTTCTGCTGCTGATGGCTTTCGGCAATATTTTCGGTATCGGCGGAGGCGCCTTTATCTCCCGGTTGCTGGGCGAGCGTAATCTCGAAGAAATTAAAAAAACTTCAGCCTTCAGTTTTTATGGTTGTATCGCTCTGGGACTCCTAAGCATGGTGGCTTTCCTGTTGTTTATGGATCCTATTCTTGCCATGGCAGGCGCCAGCATCAACACCATGGGTTTTGCCCAGGGCTATTTAACCATCATTGCCTATGGGGCTATTTTCATTTGTCTCCAGACCTCGCTGGCGCAGATTGTCCGTTCCATCGGTGCGGTTAATGAAGCCATGATCGGCATGATGATCGGAACCGTGATCAACATCGTGCTGGATCCCATTATGATTTTAGGAATGGGGTTGGGGGTCGAAGGCGCCGCCTGGGCAACGGTTATCGGTAATGTCTTTGCCGTGCTTTATTTTATCCATTACATTGTTAAAAAAAGCGATGTGCTGTCCATTAGCAGACATTATCTTAGATTTGAAGGTATCATCGCTAAAAACATATTTGCCATCGGTATACCTGCATCGGTCAATAATATTTTAATGAGTATCTCCATGATGTTCATGAATAAATACGCTTCGGCCTATGGCGATAATGTCATTGCGGCATTTGGTGTATCCAGCCGGGTTTTCACCGTGGTTGTGATGCTGGCACTTGGCCTGGCCATGGGAATCCAGCCGTTTATCGGCTACAATTATGCCCAGGGCAATTTTACCCGGATGAATAGTGCCATTAAGTTTTCAAGTATCGTCGGCATCATCATGGGTGTTATTATAATGGCGGTTTCGCTGGCTTTCCCCACCCAGATCGTTTCATTTTTTATTAATGATCCCGAGGTGGTGGAAGTTGGGGCATACATCCTAACCGTGCAAATGCTGGTGGCCCCTATTTTAGGCATCCAGTTTATTATTACCACGGTGTATCAATCTCTTGGCAAAGCCATTCCGTCGCTGATCCTTTCAGTTTGCCGGCAGGGACTGGCTTTTATTCCTCTGCTGATCATCGGATCCACCTTTTTTCAGCTTCAGGGCATTATCTGGACCCAGCCCCTGGCGGATGTTTTTTCAGTGATACTGGCAGTTGGCATGTACACCGTCACCTACCGAAAATTAAAAAAAACCATGACCGAACCGGTCGCAGTTGCTTTAGGCAAAGGCATCATTTAGCATCATCCATTAATCGTCTTACCGATCAATGATAAATCGTTGTATGCGCCTCAAGGCCCACAACTGTTGTTATCATTGTCGGTAAAACTTACTTTTTTGCTTTAATATAAATCAAAAAGTAAGTCCTGGGGACAATCGTAACATCAGCTGTCGGCATCATGGCGAACAGGCGTAGCTTGTCCGATCATGCAGCAGACAACGACTTACCATTGTCCCCAGGACGTTTTTTTTATACAGTCTGCAAAGCCTAAGCTTCTATCGCAAAGTTTTCAATCCGGCCTTCTTCATTAATATGAATCGTCCCATGAAAGAAATTATTGCCAAACACATGGGGTGAAATTTTTTGATAAAACTCACTGATGCCTTCTTTTTCGTAACTTTCTTCAATATTGCACCACTCTACATTGCCTTCATGGCTGGATTTTATGTTCCCGGAAAAGGAGTCTGATAAAAAATAGCAGGTTAACACATCATAGTCACGGCCCTGGGTGGAATTGTTGATGATTCCCTTTAACTCGGCTTGTTCGAGAACCAGGTTTGTTTCTTCAAACACTTCCCTTTTACAAGCGGTGAGCAAATCTTCTCCCGGTTCTTTTTTTCCCCCGACAATGGTGTATTGATTTTTTAGGGGCGGGAAATTTCGTCTGATCAGCATCACCTTTTTGTCTCGGACAAGGTAACAAAAGACAACAACAACATTCTTCGCATAGTTTTCCATGGTTCTCCTCTTTTCTTTTAGTATTAGGTACTTGCGGAACTCAGAAACTTAACCGCAAATAGACATTGGTTCTTTATACTAAAGATACCCTAAAAACATCCAAAGTTATCATTACTTCTCCTTTTATGACAGTAATATTAATTTTCCAGGTGCATCACAGAGGGTCTAGTCCATCTGACTGCATCTAAAACTGTAAAAACCGTCCCATGGACAATCGTAATATCAGTTGTCTCCATCATGAGCAGTACATTGGGTGGATTTTACCCTGACCCGGGGTTTAGTCTCGGGGTTTCGGGCGATTAATAATCGCCCCTTGTATACGAACCAAAATTTACAGAGAAAGCTAAGCAACCTCAACGCGCAGTCATAGATTTAAAATAAACGAATGGGATATCCGAGGTAAAGTTACCGTCCTCAAACAGAATATTTTTCTTCATTTTGATTTGAATCGCATACAGCGTTTTCATCAGTTCTTCCCGTTCATTTTCGTCAATTGAAAATTTAATGCCGTATTCATAAAAGCCATCTTCGGTTTCGTCGATCCATACCGGGCTTCCGTAGGCTTTGATATCGACCCCCAGTAACGTGGTTCTAAACTGTAGGGTGAATTCCCGTTCCAGCGGGAATTTAATATTAGAAATAAAACACAAACCCCCGGGACCAATGTTTTTAATCAATATTTTGGTATTCCCCACATTCATGTTTTTATCCTTAATTTTTAATATCATCAGATCCGCTTTTAATAATTGATGAAAGGCCAATCTGAAAAATTCACGCCGTTCTGCCCGCGGTTTAAATACAGTATTATTTATTAGCGTCGGCTTGCATTTGCCTTTTTTAAGAATTTTCTCGAACGCTTCCAACGGCAGGGGTCTGGAGTACAAATATCCCTGGCCGGCATAGCAGTTAATTTCACGCAAAAAGGATAATTGCTCCCAATTCTCGATTCCAACCGCAACCAGTTTGATCTTAAGGTCCCTGGCCAAATTAACAATGGTTTGGGCGATAATGGCCGTTGTTTTATCCGTCAGAATATTTTTTATAAAAGCACCATCCATTTTTAAAACGTCAATTCGTACGGTATTTAAACAAACCAGAGAAGCAAAACCGGTTCCCACATCATCCAGGGCTACTTTTATCCCATAGGATTCCAATCTCTGAATATCATGAATGGTTTTATCGCCCTCTTCAGTTAAGAGTCTTTCGGATAATTCCATGATCAGAAATTTCGGATCCAACTCAAATTCATCCAGTATGCTTTTGATATTTTCCACAAAATTCTTTTCATAAAATTGGATGCCTGAAAAATTAAGGGTGACGCTTATTTCTGAAAAACCATTTTTCAGCCACTTTTTATGATGTCTGCAGACTTCTCTGAGCATCCATTTGCCCATTTCAATGATCACCCCGGTTTCTTCTGCCAAATAAATAAATTCACCTGGGGACACCAACCCCCAATTCGGATGGTTCCATCGGATCAGGGCTTCGGCGGCGATGATTTCAGTGGTTTTGAGCTTAACCACAGGCTGATAATAAACTTCAAACTGTTTCTTTTCAATGGCTTTTCTGAGATCGGTTCGCAGCTCGAATTGTTTGTAATTTTGGATGCTGATATCCGATGAATAAAACTGATAGCAATTTTTCCCATCTTTTTTAGCCCATAACAAAGCAATATTGGCGTGCTTTATCAGTGATTCCCGATCTTTTTCCTCATCTGTCCGTTCATCTTCTGGTTTCGAATAGGCCTGGTAATGCTTTGAAAAAATACTGATCCCCATGTTTATTGTCACATCGAATTCATAAATATCAACCTTAAATGCCCGTGAAAACAAGTCGACAATGGACTTTGCCATGTCTTCATAATCTTCCTGGCTGTTTGAATTTCTGGCAATAATGCCAAACTGGTCTTCGGAATAGCGGCTGATAAAATTTTCATTCCCTAAAAATGCCTTTAGGCGAATCATCATTTGAATGATCATTTGTTCCCCGGACTTAAAACCCAGGGCGGCATTGATGTATTTTAATCCGTCAAAATCCAGCATAATTACAGCCAGCAAGCTGTCGTTTTCTCGAACTGTCTGACAGGAAGCCGACAGTTCCTGTTTAAAATAGGCACGATTGGGAAGCCCGGTCATTTCATCATGGGTGGCGCTATCGTTAATTTTCATTTCAACGGCTTTTTTTATGGATTTTTTTTCGGCTGTATTATGGCTTTTTTGACGTCCATGGTTGTATTTTTCTTCCCGGGCCTTTAAATTTTCATCCTGGATCTTTTCATTTGTAATGTCCTCAAGGATGCCGATCATTTTAATGGGCTGATTTTTTTCATCGTACAGAGCCTTGGTTTTTTCATGGACAAACCTGATATTGCCCTCCTTTGTTACAACGCGATATTCTAAATCATATTCCTTTCCCTCTGTAAGACCTTTGCTTGCTGTCTTCACCCTTTTCAAATCTTCGGGATGCACATAATAGTAGTAATTTTCCAAATTGGCATGAAACTCCTGGTAAGTTGTTCCCAATATATGATAAGCTTCATCAGAGATATAAACATAGTCTTCTTTGAGATCATGGGTCCAGCTCCCGATTTTGGCAAGATGCTGTACATAATTTTGATTCTCTTTTAATAATTGAAAACTCTTTTCCCAATCTGCCTTTACAAGAACTTTTCCTTTTATTTTATTGAATAGGTTTTCTCCCATAAAAGCCATATCTGCCCTTTCATTTGGTCGTTATTTTATAATCGAAAATCAGCATTAATTTTATCCATTTGTCTTGATTTTTATAACTTTGTTATATCACATAAAATCCTTCTATTCAACAATTCAAAAATAATTATTGATTGATATCATCAAAAATATCTCCTTACCCACCAGATAAAGCTCTTGAATTTATAGATAAGAACGATTATAATGAAGAAGAAGTTATAACAACGAGGAGGAACACAAATGGCTATCGCATGGACCCCTGATTTATCGGTTGGCGTGGAAAAAATTGATTCTCAACACAAAGTATGGTTTAAAAAGGCTGACGAGCTTTTTGAAGCAGGCAAAAGTGGAAAATCAAAGGATTTTGTTGTGCAGATGTTTGATTTTCTTGACGATTATACAAAACAGCATTTTCGTGACGAGGAAAACTACATGTCCAGCATTAAATACCCTGAAATTGCGGCACAAAAAACCGCCCATAAAAATTTCATCGCCGAACTTGACAAACTGAAGAAAGATTATCAGGCATCTGGCGGAAATATCCTGCTGATCATCAATGCCAATCAAATGATTATCAACTGGCTGACTCAGCACATTTCTTCCATGGATAAAAGCATTGGTAAATTTGCAAAAACCTTATAGTTTAATGGATACTTCGGGAATGACCATTAGCTCCTTGTCCGGGGACTCAGCATCCTATTGGAGCTGGTTGCCGAATGATGATCATTGCTGATTTATACAAAACTATTTTTTCAGAATACCAGCGCGGACTAAACCCACAAGCGCATTCGGAAAAATCCCCTGGGATTCGATTTTTAGTCGAATCCCAGGGGATTTTTCATCTCCAAACTCTATGTAAAGTTATCATGGAATATGACGATAAAACAAACGAGGGTAAACGTTAACAATTTAGCAGTGAACATTGAAATGACCAAATTTTTTGTGTGAAAAATAATGGCAGAGGTGATGAAAATCGTCAAATTAAAGCTCACTGCTAGGGTATTTTAATAAAATGTTTTTAATTAAACAGGAAAGTTGGTTGATTATGAAATGGTTTTATAATCTAAAAATCAAAACCAAGTTAATTACCGCATTTAGCTTGATGGGACTCTTCGCAATTATTATTGGCATTGTCGGAATTACAAATATTAAAGCTCTGGAAAAGTCGGATACTGAGCTTTATAATAATATGACGGAACCAATCGCTCAGATTGGCCAAATATCGACCTCATATCAGAGAATGCGGGTCATCGTCCGGGATATGATTATTGAAAACAGTCCGGAATTAATTAAGTCGAATACTGATAAGGTAGCCATCCGGAATACCGAAATTGATGCCGCCGCTGAAGCGTTTGAAAAGACCATCATTTCAGATGAGATGCGTATCGCTTTTGACGAATTCAAAACGTCCCGTGAGGAGGTTGCCATACAATTTGAAAAAGTTAAGGCTCTGGCAGCTGAAAATCGGGATACCGAAGCTTTTGCTCTCATGGCTGATGCCGGCGCGTACGAAATAGCCGCCAGCATCGAACAGACTGCCATTGAAAAATTGGTCCCCATGAAACTGGAAGATGCCCAGGCAAAGGCTGATGCAAACACAAATCAGGCAAACGCCACGGTTATAACCATGCTGCTGGTTATTCTTGCTGCCATTATCATTTCAATTATTTTAGGTCTTTTCATTAGTTCACTGATCAGCAATCCCCTGAAGAAAGCTGACCATATGATGCAGGAAATGAGTATGGGGCATTTTGGACTGCGCCTGAATATGGACTCCAAGGATGAAATCGGGGCAATGGCTCTGGCCATGAACAGTTTTTCCGATGATATTCAAAATGTAGTCATCGGAACCATGAACCAGATATCCGAGGGAGATCTGTCTGCCAACATCGAAATCAGAGATAATCAAGATGAAATCGCACCAGCCCTGAAGCAGATTATAGAAACCATCCGCGCTCTCGTTACTGAGGCAAATATGCTTTCTGCTGCGGCAGTGGCAGGACAGCTGCATACGCGGGGGAACGCAGCTGCCTTTAAAGGCGGATACAGGAAAATTGTTGAAGGCGTCAATGAAACCCTGGACGCCGTGGTGGGCCCTCTTAACGTAGCCGCGGATTATGTTGACCGCATCGGAAAAGGTGTGATTCCTCCTAAAATCACCGATTCCTACAACGGTGAATTCAACACCTTGAAGAATAATCTTAATGCCTGTATCGATGGTTTAGGCGCACTTAAAGAAGGCAATCGCATTCTTGGACAGATGAGCATCAATGATTACAGCGAAAAAATCGAAGCCGACTATCTGGGCATTTACGCGGAAATTGCCCATGCTATTAATGATATCCATCTCCGGCTCACCCGCATTGTTGAAATATCAACGAATATCGCCAATGGCAATATGTGTGACCTTGAGGTATTGAAAAAAATCGGAAAACGCAGTGACAATGATACCCTAATCCCAAGCTTAGTGGGAATGATCCAAAACATTGTCATGCTGGTTGAAGAAACTGAATCTATGGCCAGTACGGCGGTGGACGGCGACCTCGGCAGCCGCGGGGATACCAGCCGCTTCTCTGGGGAATTTGCCAAGGTTATCATGGGCTTTAACGAAACCCTGGATGCCGTCATTGCGCCCATCCAGGAAGCCTCGGACACCCTGACTGAACTGTCAAACGGAAACCTCCATGTATCAATGAATGGTAATTATAATGGTGACCATGCTCAAATCAAAAATGCCTTAAATCAGACCATCGACTTCCTCAGCCGTTATGTAGATGAAATAACCGGTACCCTGGAAGCCATGGGTCAGGGCAACCTCAATCAGGAAATCACCACTACCTATCTGGGAGATTTTCTGCCAATTAAAACTGCACTCAACGATATTACCACCAGTCTCAGCAATACCATGACGGACATTGACATTGCCGCCGCCCAGGTTGAAATCGGCGCCCGTCAGATCTCCGACGGCGGCCAGACCCTGGCCCAGGGTACCACTGAACAGGCCAGCTCCATTGAAGAACTCAGCGCCTCCATTGAAGAGGTTGCCGGGGAAACCAAGCGCAATGCCATGAATGCCAACCAGGCCAATGAACTGACTTTAAAGGTTCGCAGCAACGCCGTCACCGGCAATGATCAAATGCAACAGATGATTTCAGCCATGGAAGAAATCAACGCTTCCTCCAACAGTATTTCCAAGATCATCAAAGTCATTGATGACATCGCCTTCCAGACCAATATTCTGGCTCTCAACGCCGCAGTGGAAGCCGCCCGGGCTGGCCAGCACGGCAAAGGCTTTGCGGTTGTTGCTGAAGAAGTAAGAAATCTGGCCGCCCGGAGTGCCGAAGCTGTGAAGCAAACCACTGAGCTGATTGAAGGCTCCATTGACAAAGTGGAAACCGGAACAACTATCGCTGACGACACCGCCCAGAGCCTGAATCAGATGCTGACAGAAATTGAAAAAGTTGCCAATTTGGTTGGTAATATTGCCCGGGCATCCAACGACCAGGCATCCGAAATCGCGGAAATCACCCAAGGCATCGAACAGGTTTCCCAAGTAGTTCAGACCAATTCTGCCACCGCCGAAGAAAGCGCCGCAGCCAGCGAAGAGCTATCCGGTCAGGCGTTACTGCTTAAAGAAATGGTCGGCGCTTTTAACCTAAAACAGCAATTTGAAAGAAAAGCTCGAACTTCATTAGCTTCAAAGGTCACGAAGGCAAAGAACATCCCGGCTTCTGAACCAAGAATTATATTGGATGACATGGATATGGATAAATACTAGACCTTCCGGGGTATAGTTCAAGAGGCTGTTATTGCGCAATAGCAATAACAGCCTCTTTTTTTGATATCAGAAAAAATAATTAAATTCTAGTTTAATTTGAAGTTTTATTGGGTAGATTCATTAGTAATCTAAGGAAAACTGAAAGGAGGACATTATATGGCCCAGTATTATCATGAACCCTATGAAATTTTAGATGAAAAAACCAAAGACATTACCCGGGCAATCAATAGTCTTAAGGAAGAATTGGAAGCCGTCGACTGGTATAACCAACGAGTGAATGCCACCAAGGACCCCGAATTAAAAGCGGTTATGGCCCATAATCGGGATGAAGAAATTGAGCATGCCTGTATGGCCCTTGAATGGTTAAGAAGAAATATGGACAAGTGGGATGAAGAGCTGCGCACCTATCTTTTTGCCCAAAGTTCCATTATAGAAGCCGAGGAAAGTCAGGGTTCCAGTGAAACAAAGACATCAACAGGTATCAACATTGGCGATTTAAAATAAAAGGAGAAAAAATATGGATATGTTAAAGCGAACCTTAGCACCACTCACCCAATCAGCATGGGATGAAATTGATGGCAGAGCTCAGGAAGTTCTAAAAAGCCGATTAACTGCACGAAAAGCAGTAAAGGTCTATGGTCCCATGGGTTGGGATTTCACCACCTTATCCGAAGGTCGTCTTGATCTATTGAAACGGAATGACGGCGAAGTGGCAACCGGAGTTTTCCGGGTGAAACCATTGGTCGAAGCACGGATGAGCTTTACCCTCAGCCGATGGGAAATGGATAATGTTACCCGAGGCGCTAAAGACATCGATTTGACCAACCTGGAAGAAGCTGTGAAAAAAATTGCAGAGTTTGAAGAAAAAGCCGTTTATGAAGGATTTGCCGCAGGAAATATTAAGGGACTTAGAGAAGCTTCGGCCCATAAGAACATAACTTTTGGCAATGACGGTGCCCAGATTATGGAAGCTATTTCCACCGGCCTAATCGATTTGAAAGATCATTTTGAAGAAGGCCCCTTTGTTCTGATTGTGGGCGAAGAAGCTTACCGACGGCTCAACGCCGGTGCTCAGGTTTACCCTCTGCTCAAACGCATTGAATCTCTGATTAATGGAAAAATCGTTTTAAATCCTGTCATCGAAGGGGCTTATTTATTCCCCTATGACAATGAAGACTTTGAACTTACCATTGGTCAGGATTTTGCCATTGGCTATGAATCACACGATGATGAGACAATCCAGCTTTTCATTACCGAAAGCTTTACCTTCAGAGTGCTTGATGAAAATATTATTGTCAGTTACACAACTAAATAAACGCATTAATCAATAAAGGAATCTCAGTTATTCTTTTGACTTACTTAAAAACTCAGGACTGGATTTCTACAAATCCAGTCCTGAGTTTTTTACAGGTATGCCTGGCGGTAATTGCTGTTTGGCCTGGGAATGCTTCACAAGAAGCTTGGTGTCCTCGACTTATACTCCCTTGAAAAGATCACATTCTTTTTTAATGAAAGCTTTCCTTTGGATCTTTTATCCTACGGATTCAAAATCATTCTGTTTGTCGTATCATTATTATTGGGCCTCGTTATTTATTACGGTATTTTAGAAAAGCATAATGTATTTAAATTTATTCATTCCTTTGAACTCAGTTTTAATGACATTTGCTTGTCTATTACCCTGTTTTTATCACTGGTGCATGTTTATTTAAAGCTGACTGTGTAAGGTTTCATTTAAAGAGTTATGGAGCTTAATTCTATAAGCTCTTTTTTATTACAATAAAAATAGCACAAATTCGATTTCAAATCATAATTGATTTTTTAAATGAATAAATAATTCATTTTTTTCTAAATTCATGTTATTATAAAGCGATAAATTCATAGAAAGAATTAGTCTATGACCTTGATATACAAATTAAACTGATGACAATTGTGTGTAATATTTGGGAAAGGTAATAAACGGAGTCAATTTAATGGGCCAGCTAAATCATTTATATAAATATCCAAAATAAACAGGAAAGTTGGTTTGTTATGAAATGGATGTATGACATGAAAATAGGTACAAAGCTAATGGTGAGTTTTATAATAATCGCCACCATAATCGGGATCGTCGGTGTTATGGGAATGGTCAACATCAAAGCTTTGGAACAATCGGATTCTGAACTTTATGAACACATAACCATACCAATTCGGGAAGCCGGGCAAATTTCAACTGAATTTCAAACGCTGAGAGTCAGTCTTCGGGATATGATTATTGCCACGGATGCTCCGACTATTAAGGAGAATGCAGATAAGGTCATCGAACAACAGGCGAAAATCGATGCGATCGCCACAGAATTCGAAAAAGCCAATATGGATGATGAAATGAAGACGGCCTTAAATGAATTCACTATTGCCCGGCAGGAATATACCGGACATCTTGATGTCGTGATAAATCTGGCAACTCAAAATCTGGATGCCGAAGCTTTTTCATACTTGGGTTCCGGGAGCCCGGCAGCCCAGGCGACCAAAGCAGAACAGGATGCTATTGATAAAATTATGGCATTAAAATTGGAAGATGGTCAAATGAAGTCGGAAACAAATACCGCTCAGGCGAGCCGGGTTCTCACCACAATGATCATCATCACCTTAATCGGTATTGCCGCTTCAATCGGATTTGGACTTTTTCTTAGTTCAATAATCAGTAAGCCCTTAAAAAAAGCGAATCATATGATTAAGGAAATGAGTATGGGCCATTTCGCAACCCGTTTGAATATGGATCGAAAAGATGAAATCGGAGAAATGGCGTTATCCATGGACAGTTTTTCCGATGATATTCAAAATGTGGTCATCGGCACCATGAACCAGATATCCGACGGGGATGTTTCCGCAAACATTGAAACCCGAGATGACCAGGATGAAATTGCACCGGCTCTGAAGCTGATCATTGAAACCATCAGAGGTCTTATTGCCGAGGCAACCATGCTTTCTGCCGCCGCGGTACAGGGACAACTGAACACCCGTGGCGATGCCACCGCCTTTAAGGGCGGCTACAAGAAAATTGTAGAAGGGGTCAATGCCACCCTAGACGCCGTGGTGGGTCCCCTTAGCGTAGCAGCAGATTATGTTGACCGCATCGGTAAAGGGGTGATTCCTCCCAAAATCACTGATTCCTATAACGGGGATTTCAACACCTTGAAGAATAGCATCAATGCCTGTATCGATGGCTTAGATGCCCTGAAAGAAGGTAATCGCATTCTCGGACAGATGAGCCTCAATGATTACAGCGAAAAAATCGAAGCTCAGTATCTGGGAATCTACGCAGATATCGCCCAATCCATTAACAACGTTCATCTCCGGCTCACACGTATCGTCGAAATTTGCACCAATATTGCCAATGGCAATATGTGCGACCTGGAGGTATTGACAAAAATCGGTAAACGAAGCCAGAATGATACTCTAATCCCAAGCTTGGTGGGTATGATCCAAAATATCACACAACTGGTGGAAGAAACTGAAAATATGGCCAGTACCGCCGTGGAAGGTAATCTTTCCAGTCGCGGGGATGCCAGCCGATTCTCTGGAGAATTTGCCAAGGTTATCGCCGGCTTTAATGAAACCCTGGATGCCGTCATCGCACCCATCCAGGAAGCGTCTGACACGCTTAATGAACTGTCAAACGGCAACCTCCAGGTTTCCATGAATGGGAATTATCAAGGCGATCATGCGACCATCAAGCATGATTTAAATGAGACCATCGACTTTCTGAAACGTTATGTTCTGGAAATAGCGACAACACTGGAAGCCATGGGTCAGAAGAATCTGGATCAGGAAATCACCACCACCTATCCGGGCGATTTTCTGCCCATTAAAACCGCCCTCAATGACATCACCACCAGCCTCAGCAATACCATGACCGACATTGACATTGCCGCCGCCCAGGTTGAAATCGGTGCCCGGCAAATTTCCGACGGCGGACAGGCATTGGCCCAGGGAACCACCGAACAGGCCAGCTCCATTGAAGAACTCACCGCCTCTATTGAAGAGGTTGCCGGAGAAACCAAGCGCAATGCGGTCAATGCCAATCAAGCCAATGAGCTTTCGGTAAAGGTCCGCACCAATGCCGAAATCGGCAATGCCCAAATGCAGAATATGATCCTGGCTATGGGAGAAATCAACAATTCTTCACATAATATTTCCAAAGTCATTAAGGTCATTGACGATATCGCCTTTCAGACCAATATTCTAGCGCTTAATGCCGCGGTTGAAGCTGCCCGAGCCGGTCAACATGGTAAAGGCTTCGCGGTTGTTGCCGAAGAGGTCCGAAACCTGGCAGCAAGGAGTGCGGAAGCTGTTAAAGAAACTGCAGCACTCATTGAGGGCTCCATCGAGAAAGTGGAGGTCGGATCAAAAATAGCCGACAGCACTGCCCGGAGTCTGGAAGAAATGCTGAACGAGATTGAAAAAGTAACCGGCCTGGTGGGTACCATTGCCCAGTCATCCAACGACCAGGCTTCAGAAATAGCGCAAATCACCCTGGGTATCGAACAGGTTTCCCAGGTGGTTCAGACCAATTCCGCCACTGCCGAAGAAAGTGCCGCTGCCAGCGAGGAACTTTCCGGTCAGGCTTTAATGCTTACTGAAATGGTCGGTGCTTTTAAAATAAAAGGCAATCTCCAAAAGACAGTAACAACACCAACTGCTTCAAAAGCAGTAAGAAAAAATGACAATCATCCTTCCGAACCTACCATTAACCTGGATGATTTTGACATTGATAAATACTAGCAAACCTTTGACGTATGATGTTTTCCCGAAAATGATATTCTCCACCCTGCTTTAATATCAAAATTAATTTTGCATTAAAATAACCCCTTCGAATTCGAAGGGGTTATTATTTTATCTCGCTTGCTTATTAAATTTGCTGATTATTTTATTGCACTGTCAACTTTGCCTGGATCTCAATCAGAGTTTCAGTTAATTCTTCTCGCTCATTTTGATCAATGGTAAAATCAACGCCGTACTGATAAAAGCCTTGCTCGATTTCTTCAATCCATACCGGGGTTCCATGCGTTTCAATTTTTCTGTCAAACAGAATAGTTGTAAATCGAAGCGTAAATTCCTGTTCAATGGGAAATTTAATATTGGAAATAAAGCACAAGCCACTGGGCCCAATATTTTTAATCAGTATTTTTGTATTCCCCACATTCATTTTCTTTTCCAAAATTTTTATAATGGTCAGTTCGGCTTCAATAAATGGCTCGAAATCCAATCTCAAAGACTGTCGTTTTTCCTCGCTTACATCAATGGTTGTACGCTCCAAAAAAGCCGGGTCGCATTTTCCGCTTTTTAAAATATTCTCAAATTCGGTCAGAGGTAAAGGCCTGGAATAGAGATATCCCTGGCCGGCATGACAGTTAGCCTCCTGGAGAAAAGATAGTTGCTCCCAATTCTCAATTCCCACCGCAACCAGCTTTATTTCAAGATCCCGGGCAAGATTAACAATGGTCCTTGCAATAATGGCTGTTTTTTTGTCGAACATAATATTTCTGATAAAAGCACTGTCCATCTTTAAAACATCAATATTAAAGGTATTCAAATAAGCCAATGAAGATAAACCAGTTCCAATGTCATCAAGAGCTACTTTAATCCCTAAAGTCTGCAACCGTTGAATATCAGCCATGACTTTATCTCCATCTTTGCTCAATAAGCTTTCCGTCAATTCGATGATTAAAAATTTCGGATCAAACTGAAATTCATCCAGAATGCTTTTGATATTTTCCACAAAATCTTTTTCATAAAACTGGATGCTTGAAAAATTAATGGTTACCTTAGTTTGAGGAATCCCTTTCTGTTTCCAGTTTTTGCTGTTACTGCAGATCTCTCTGAGCATCCATTTTCCCATTTCCACGATCGCACCGGTTTCTTCAGCTAAATATATAAATTCCTGAGGAGACACCATTCCCCAATCCGGATGATTCCATCTGATTAGCGCTTCAGCAGCCAGAATTTCGGTAGTTTCAAGCTGAACCACTGGCTGGTAATATACTTCAAACTGATTTTTTTCAATGGCTTTTCGAAGGTCATTTCTGAGTTCAAATTGCTTGTAATTTTGGATGCTAATATCTGAGGAATAAAATTGATAATGGTTTTTTCCCTCTTTTCTGGCCCAGAGCAATGCAACGTTGGCATGTCTGATGAGCTCATCGCTTATCTGCTCGGAATCTTCATCATCCGCAGTCTTAGAATTCTCGATATCATGTGAAAAGATGCTGATCCCCATGTTCATTGTCACTGGAAATTCATATATATCCACCTTAAATGGCCGCGTAAACAAGCTTGCAACTGACTGGGCCATTGCTTCATAGTCCTCAGGGTTCCTTAAATCTTTGGCAATAATGGCAAACTGGTCCTCTGAATAACGGCTAATAAAATTTTTGATACCTAAAAAAGCCTTTAACCGGATTATCATTTGAATGACCATTTGATTTCCCGACTGTATACCCAAAGCACTGTTAATATATTTAAACCCCTGAAAATCCAGCATCATCACCGCCAATGACGAGTGTTCATTCCTTGAACTGTCGCATTGATTCATGAGTTCCTGCTTAAAAGAAATGCGGTTAGGCAGTCCTGTGAGTTCATCATGGGTAGCCATGTGATTGATTCTTTTTTCCATTTCCATCTTTTTAGTAATCTCTTCATTTTTCGTATTCACCCGGTTTACGTCAGCAAAAGCCATATATTCTCCCTGTCAGTGTCGCTAAGTTTGATTTTTTTTAATACCTCTAACATAAAGCAATAATTGGTAATTGTCAATACGAAAATCAAACAGAATCACTGATAACAAACCCCTTGCGGACATTTATTTACCGTTGTGTGCTGCAAGATCGTACAGGCTACCGCCAGTTCAACCTGATGCATACAACATGATAATTAAAAATCCGCAGGGGGTTTGTCAAATTACCTTATCTGCGTTCTTAAACACTCTTTTGATGTGTTTGAGATAATTCTATTATTTCAGTACTATCAATTATGCGACTCTAACTTCTTTCTTAAATTCAACTTTTCTCCACAAATATATCGCATACAGGCAAAGAATCAGAGTTTGAGCGATAAGCAGTGTAATACCCAGGGAACTGATAGTCTCCATGGTGATATTGGCAATGAAATCATGAAGGCCGTGCCATATAATTACCGGAACAATACTTTTGGTGACTACCACTATTTCCGCACAGACAAGGCCAAACAATCCTGCAAAAATAATCAGGATCACCACATATATGGGATCACTTCCGCTGAGGGCGGTGGCTGCATGGCCGATTCCAAATATTACCGAGGAAGCAATCACGGCATATTTCACCCCTTTTGCACTGAACACTTTAAAGATCAAACCTCTGAAAAATAATTCCTCGTTGATCCCCACAAATACTGTAAACAATAATAATAAAATAACCGTTAAAAACGAAATACTTGTATCCAAGCCATTCATAAAAGGCAGTATTTCAGCAACCAGCAGCGGCAGAAAAAACAGCACACTGGAATTTTTTGTGACATCCGGATTTCGAAACCCAAAGGCCTCATATCCTAATTTCGATTTTTTCATGATGAGAACCCCAAGAATAATTGAAATCCCAAACGAAAGAGTTTGCGTTATCAGGATCTGGGTCTCATTTAAACCGGCAACAACGCAGATGACTCCTGCCGCTGTTGCAAACAATATGGGGATGAACCCTAAAAGAATGGCACTTCTGAGTGGGTGACGCGTTGAAAACAATAGATTCATGATTTTTCCTCTTCTTTCTTAGCAAATTGATTTAGTAATCCCTTAAACACATCCATCAAAATCGTTTCTGCTTCCGCGTTACTGAAATGAACCTGATTCGTTGCTGCCAATGAACCAATCCCATGGGTTAACAGCCAGATGTCCACATACAGCTTTTTAGCATTTTCTTCATTTAAATGGGTCGAAGCTGCGATTAATTCAATCACTTCTTTATTTTCCTCCCCCGAAATCATATCCATAAGGCCATCGACCTGAATGAAGTCCGACATAAACAGCAATTTGAAAAGGTTCTTTTCTTCTTTGGCAAAATTGATATAGGCTAAGCCCATTCCTAAAAAAGGAATCTTATGGTTCATGCCATTAAGCATATAAGCATTAAAATTCTCTTCAACTTTTTGATAGAGTGCTTTTTTTAAATTCTCCATATTCTGGAACGTTCGGAATATGGGCTGAATTGAACAGCCTAATTCTTTGGCCAGTTCTCTGGCATTCACCCCCTCGATTCCGGATTTCCGGGCAATTTTTATCCCCGCATTCAGAATGTCGTCCTCTTTGATTTTAATTTTTGGTGGCATATATTTTCCTTTCTCATTAAACATCATACGTTATGTAACATTTGTTATGTATCATTTGTTATTTTACTATGAAAAAATTTATTTGTCAATAAAAAAAAGCTGAAATTAATCAGCTTTTTATAAACCCGTCCCGGGGACAATGGTAAATCTTTGTTCCCAATACTTACTTCTCTGTTTTAGCGATACTCAAATGTTAAAATTATTCAGACTATTGTGTTAATTGGCTGTCGGAAGTCTTCTATTACACTGCCATTAAATGATAGCATATGTTGATTTCCCCTTTTGAAAGTTCAAGTTCAACAGTTCTGCTGAGGGTTCCGCCCAGATCATCGGTATTGAAGCCCAGGCCTCGGCTGTTTAAAATTTTTTTTATCTGCTTTGTATTCCGCTGGCCAATGTTGAATACATCCCTACCTCTAACCGAACTGGCCCCACCAATCATGTGAATCCTGGTCCGGCTTAAATCGCAGCCATACTCCGACACCAAAGCTTTCATTAAAATGGGCAGACCAGTTGCTGCATAGTATCCCGGACGTCGCAAATCCTTTATGTGATCAGGTTTCCTCGGCAGTGCAACATGGATCATTCCTGCAACTTTTGGTTCTTGGCAGTAAAAAGTCACTGCCACACAGGATGCAAGGGCATAAGTAATCAGTCGATCCCCAGGATTCTTAATGATTCCCAATTCGCCAATTCCGATGATGGTATCCATGGATGTTTTCCTCCTAATCGAGCTTTCGGTAAATGGCGGGTTTAATGTATTTAAACTGGCTTATTTCTCGATTAAATGACTCTGCCAGTCCAATAAAGACATATCCACCATTCTCTAATTTATGGTGCATTTTATTGACAATGTCATTTTTTGTCGACTGGTCAAAGTAAATCATGACATTTCTGCAAAAGATGACATCAAATTTCTTTTTAAATGGAAACACCTCTTCCATTAAATTAAAGCGTCGAAAAATAACATTTTTCTTGATGGCGTCTACAACCACACTGCACTGACTATTCTGACTCCGAAAATATTTCTGTTTCCAGCTGGAGGGCAGGCTTTCAATACTTTCATTATCATACACCCCGTTTTGGGCTGTTTCCAATACGGTTTGGGAAATATCCGTTGCCAGCAGTCGGGTATCCCATTGCGATGCTTCGGCGCCAAAGAAATCAGCCATGATCATGGCCAATGTATAAGGCTCTTCCCCGGTGGAACTGGCAGCACACCAGATCCGGATGTCCCGGCTGTTGGCGGCCTGCTTTAGCTCCTTGAGATAGGGCAATACCTGATCCCGAAAATAATCAAAATGATCGGATTCCCGCATAAAATAGGTATGATTGGTGGATACTTTATCAATCAGAACATCGCTGGCCTCACCGGTGGGATCATTGATAAGATAGTCATAGTATTCCGTAAACGTCGTAAATCCAAGCTCAGCAACCAGCTTGTGCAATCTCCCGGTTAGCAGCAGCTGTTTTTCTTTTTTCAGTTGGATGCCGTATTGGCTTTGTATGAATTCCGATAGCAGTTGAAATTCCTTATCTGTAATGGGAATCATAATTTCCACCTTTTTCCTGTTTAGTTTCTTGCAGCTTTTGTACTGTATTAACAACTTTTATTTTTATAATCAGTAGCCTGTCAAAATTTCCAAGCCTGACTAATCTTAGTATTTACCAAATTCCGTTTCGCTCAATAGAATTTTTTTGCTGGCCGGCAGTTTTAGGCTGCTTCTGACCTGGGCCTCGACCGATTGCCGATTCTGCTCCTTCAGTCGTTCCATTAATTGTTGCACATCCGGATGCATTTCGTCAAGCTCGTTTCCAAACTCTCGAAATCCGGTGTTTTTTAGTGTGAAGCGAGTTACCTGATGTCTTAGCATTTCGGCCTGGCTGGCTAATTCCTCACTTGCTGCTGCGGTTTCTTCGGAAGTCGCCGATGTGGCTTGTACCACCATAGCAATCTGGGCAATCCCCTGGGTAATCTGATCCACGCCAATGGCCTGTTCATTGGTGGCAATGGAAATATCGTTCACCAGATCATAAACCTTCCCAATTGAATCTGCAATCTCAACAAGTGCACCGGCGGTTTGGTTGGCAATTTTCGTTCCACCTTCCACATTCTTAATGGAGCCCTCAATCAACACCGAGGTTTCTTTGGCAGCCTTGGCTGATCGTGCCGCAAGGTTTCTCACTTCCTCGGCTACTACCGCAAAACCTTTGCCGCCTTCGCCGGCTCGCGCCGCTTCAACCGCAGCATTCAGTGCCAGAATATTTGTCTGAAAAGCGATTTCGTCAATAACTTTAATGATTTTGAAAATATTGTTAGATGAATGACTGATTTCAGCCATTGACGCTAACATTTGATCCATATGGGCATTCCCGCGCAGAGCATTCTCCCTGGTGCTCTCTGCCAATTGGTTCGCTAAATTGGCATTTTGGGCATTGAGTTTTGTATGGCTGTTTATTTCTTCAATGGATGCCGTGAGTTCCTCGATGGAGCTAGCTTGTTCGGTGGCCCCTTGGGATAAGGCAATAGAGGAATCCGAAACCTGTTTGGAACCAATGGCGACCTGTTCACTTCCGGCGTTGAAGTTAACCATCACGTCGTTCATGTTGTGAGCCATCTGGGTAAAAGCTTTGGCCAAAATACCGACTTCGTCTTTGGTATTAATATCAATGCAAATATCCAGGTCTCCAGCCGCCATGCGGGTGGAGGCATCCACCATTTTTTGAATGGGTTTTTTAATGGTTGAGGTAATAAACAAACCCAGGACTATGGAAACCCCCAACCCGATGATGATCATAATGATGGTGGTTATCGTGGAAGTTCTGGCAATAGCGGCATTGCTGAGTGCTGTTTCCTCTGAGATCCCCAGCTTAATCTCCAGGATCTCACGGTAATTGCTTTCAATTTTTGCATGGAGCGTTTCATAATCCCCATTCTTCATCAGATTAATGGCTTCTGCCTGTTTTCCCTGTTTGGCCAGGGTGAAAATCTCACCCACCTCTGCATCGAACTGATCTTTGAGTACATACATTTCATCTGCCAGCTGGTTTGCTTCTTCTGTTACCAGGGTAGTTTGAAAGGTCTTTAAATTTGCATCAAATGTTGAATTTTGCTTTAATATGCTGCTTTCTGCAGCAGCAATTTGTTCCGGTGTTGTGGCCAGAACACCATCTTGCACATTTCCTAAAATTCCTTCAAACGCATCGACAATGTAAATCAGTTCTCCGATGGGTGCAGTCATTTTTTCATAAAGATAGGTATCCTGGCTTTTTATTTTTTGGATATTCACAACACCCATAACCCCAATTCCCAAGGCGATTAAAGCAACCACAGAAAATCCCAATATCATCTTTGTTCCTATTTTTAAATTATAAAACCATTTCATCCAATTCCACTCCCTCATTCATTTTGTAATTAATGCTTCTTTTAATTTTTAAGCGATATTTTTTTGTTTTACTTACGATTCTTTTTGTTAAGTGAAGCTTCCCATATTAATTCACTTAGGTAAAGTTTAGCATGATTCACTAAATTGTATGTTAAAAGCTCTATCCATTTAGAATAAGATTGTGTTAATTACTAGTAATCCAGTTATAAGGTATGCTTCTTACCGTATCCATAAAAAATGCAATATTACCACATAGATATAACTCCTTATGAGTGATATTTTGATGTCACCACTTGAATATTCGATATAATATCATATCCCAGAGCAATTTTGCTGCCTAAAAGTTCAATGGTCATGGGTCCATTGTATTCAACTGAGATCACCTTGATAAATGCTCCTTTTATCATACCCAAACAATAAAGCCGATTGATTAACTCCGGGCTTAGCATAAAATCTTTTAAAATAACAGTACTTCCTATTTGACACATGGATAACGGCATGTTTCCCTCCTATTTTTTAATTTTGAAGCGCTTTCCGTATTTAAGCCCATAAATTCTTCGATGATATTACCTAAAGCCAGGACCACCTTATGATCTAAAAGATGGGGTGATTCTTTTTGCACTTCTGTATATGCATTGTAATATGAAAGTGTCTTTCGATAATTTCGCTTACTGGTCATTGCATCGAAAACATCTGCAACGCCAACGATCCGTTCATTTAAATGTATCTGATTCCCCCATAAATTATTAGGATAACCGCTGCCATTCAGCCTTTCATGGTGATTGTTGACAATTTGAGCACAGGCATTGGGCAGCCAGATTTCATTTTTAACCATCTCATAACCAAGTTCTGAATGGGTCTTAATCACTTCATATTCTATTGTGCTTAATCTATCTGGCTTATCAAGGATTTCTCTTGGGAGCAATAATTTCCCGATATCATGGAGGATCGCACCTAAACCAAGCTGGTATAAAGCTGATGCACCAAGACCTAATGCTTTCCCAAGACAAATTGAAATTAATGACGTTCTGATGGAATGTCCCGACAAACAATTGCTGTCACAATTGGGAATTCTGTATTTTTCCAGGTCTCTAAAGGATAAGTTCATGAGTCTATTTATCATCCCATTGAGTTGCTTTCGAAACTGTATAGAAAAAATTTCCTGCTGGTCTCTGGAACAATACCGCTGACATGTATCATTTAATTGTATCGAAAATTCACAAATTTCTCTGGATGCTTTCTCTTCAGTCATGATAACAACCTTTCATACATAATCTTCATTATTTAAACCGGGCGCTGGTTACTTGATTTTTTCCATTTCTTTTAGAACAATACAACAGTTCATCCGCACGATCAACCAGCAACGTCTGTTCAATACGATCAAGTGTAACCGTTGAATTGCTAACCCCTGCTGAAACCGTAATCCCCATGCATTGACCCTCAAATTCAAATTGATACTGAGCAATTGCGATGCAAATTCGTTCTGCAATCATTTGTCCGAATAGTTCTTCTGTTCCCGGTAATAGTACTGCAAATTCTTCCCCGCCATAGCGAGCAGCAATATCCGATGTTCGAAGATGCTTCTTTATAATCTGCGCAACCTCTCTGAGCACATAATCACCATACAAATGTCCATACTTATCATTAACAGCTTTAAAATCATCGATATCAAATAGAATTAAGGCAATGGGTGCCTGCTTTGTCGCAATAAATGCCAAGGACTGATAAAAGGCCTGGTGATTCGACAAATCCGTTAAAAAATCTGTTGTGGCACGGTATTCGAGGAGTTGGTTCTTATATTCGATTTCAACCATTGCATAGCGATTGCGCTCATAGACATCATTCATTAAGTGATTGACTTCAGCCACAAATAAGCTAAACCCCAGAATTAAAGCAGCTTGAAAAAAAATAATGTTAATTGAAAAGGAATGGTTAAAAACGCAACCCACAATAATATAAAAGGCCGCAGCTGTGAAGCCATGAACCATGCTTTTTGTTCGGTGATTTCGCAAACTGAACATTAAAATGAACAGGCAAAAAATAGGAAGAGAGATTAAATAAAAATTTTTGAGACAAATACCGCAAACAGAGATAAAAAGTATATCCATCATACTTTGAAAATATCCTAAGGCCAGATTCTCGATTAGCTTTATCCGTTTAGCGGCGAATAAATAGAGTTCAACACCAACATATATTCCATAAATAATCAAAGTAAGTATCATCATTATTTTATTTACAGACTGTGTGTAGAAGCAAAATAATGATACTAATAAAAATATCAAACAGTGAATGCCAATGTAAACTTCGGTAAAAATATGATCTTTTTGTATTTGCTTCATTTGGTGTCCTCTCACATGTGTCAGCATAGGCTAATTATCAAGCGACAATATGTTAGCTATATCTAACATATTGTTTGTACAGTATAACAGTTTCTATTTTGCTTGGCAATACCTTTTTTGAAGATTTCTATTTTTTATGGTAATTATGTTCAGCATAAAAGCAATAATTTGCTTCTGAAGCGATTCAAACCTTCAATCCATTTCAATCAGCGGGTACAAAATAAATAAAGGTGGTTAATTGTCGACCAACAAATTATCTTTTTTTCAGTATGTGAAAAAGAGCAGACAAAGGGTATAACCCAAATAAGAAGATCCTGTCTGATGTCCATATTTTTTAGCCAAATCAAAAGATTCCAAAAATTTGTGTGGCCTGTTCTACCTGAAAACATTACTAAACCACCGGGAGGTGTTTAAAATGAAAAAAGTATTATTGGTGCCCTTAATTATTTTCATTCTGCTTGTTTCTTCTTGTTGTATTATTCCGAAAGATAATGGGGAATCAGATAATGGGGATATACAAAATGGCTACGCGGATAATGGGAATTCAGACAGTGCTGAATCCTTGAAAATTGAAGACTATTTTCCCATCACAGAAAATCGGCACATGGTCTACGAAGGCCAGGGCAACGAGTTTGCCGCCTACGATATGTTCATTGATTATGCCACCGACACAAAAGTTCAGCAGCGTGTCAATAACGGCGGAACTATCGTGGTGTCGGTTTTGGAAGTGAAGGATGGCCAACTCATAAAAATCCTGTTAAAACCTGAAACCTATTACCGGGAAAATATGCTTGAAAAAGGTGACCAGAATGAAGTTCTTTTAAGGGAGCCGCTGGTTAATGGGACAACCTGGACTTCTGAAGATTCCAAGGTTAGAACCATCACCAATATCAGTGCCGATGTGACGACGCCCTATGGAGATTATAAAGCCCTTGAAGTGACAACCACATCCCCCAACAATGGAACTGAAAAGTTTCTTGAATACTATGTGAAGGATCTGGGTCTGGTCAAATCCATCTTTAAGTCGGGCGAGCATGCCAGCGATGAAATAGCCTCGTCACTCAAGGAAATTACTGAGGATGCGGTGATGAAACAATCCATTGCTTTCTACTATCCCAATATCAATGATGATAAAATCTACTATCAGGTTAAGGACGTCGATTTTAAAACCAATGATATCACCCGAAATAAATTAGAAGCCGCCTACAAAAAAGATGCTCCCTGGCCAGTCCTTACACCAAACACAAAAATCAATAGTCTGTACCTGAATGAGGATGGGATGGTATACATCGACCTCAGTCGTGATTTTGTTACTGAAATGAATGCCGGCGCCGACTATGAAGCCATGATGCTCCAATCTATTGTCAATACCTTTGGCAATTACTACGGTGTCGAGCGGGTTCTTTTAACCATCGATAATCAGCCCTATTCCTCGGGACATATCGTCCTGGAACAAGGCGAGTATTTAACAGTGAATTGGATTGAAACGGAGCCTTTGGATTAATCAAAAATTTTTCTATTTTGCTATGTTTTTCTCAAGTTATATTGGCCAAATGACGATAATTAATATAAGCTCATAAGAATCAATATAACACATACTTTTATCAAGGAGGTTCTTACATATGAATCAGTAAAAAATCACCCCTAATCAAGAGGGTGATTTTTTTATGAATTTAAATTTTTTACATTCTTTTGATTCGAGCCTAACCTAATCACTTCCGTGAGATTCTTTCCAAAGCTTGTTGGCTGTGATTTCCCAATGATCAGCTGTGGTACTGCATTTATCACACAACGTATGGACATCTTCAGGATGTTGCATATCTGTTGATTTTGCTCCGGATTTGTCGACCATATCAATGCCAACCGGCATATATGTGAAAAACCATGCAAATTGCATGCGGAAGTCGGATCCAAAAGAATTGCCCATGGAATATTGCAGTTGTTTTGTTCTTTTGCCCTTTTTTGCTGTTGCCCACCAACCAGTGTTGCATTGACAAGAAAATTTTCCAGAAAAGTCTGCCGAACATCTTCATCAATGTCAGTAAACAGACTTTTAACAAGCTGATACCAGTTTCCGTCTTTATCTGCAATTGCAGATTTTATAGGTTCAATCTGTCTGGATAAGGTATCTTTTCGATCAAATTTTTCAACCCAATATATAATATTCGGAATGTTTTTATCCGGGTTGGAATTCAAATATGAAATAACTTTTTTCAGCCCGAAAGACTGTACCCTTTCTTTAATCGTATAAGCTGACATCTTGATTTCCTCCCTTAATGATATAATAATCAGTTCCGACTTTTTAATCATCATTAACGCCCTTCTTTAATGATGATTAAAGCTTGAACTTCATTTTTTTCAGCAACTGGTTTCTTTTTAATTTTAATACCCTTTATTTTGTTGTAATAACTGCTATAAAAAAATATTAGACAACATCATTTGCTTTTTCATTTCAATTACCACTGCGAAACTTAAATTAATGGATTTATGAAGATGCTTTGATTAACAAAAGATTTTCAGGGTAACATATACCAAGAAGCAATTAAGCTTCAAATATTTTAAGGAGGAACATCATGAATAAAGATATCTTTGAAGGTAAATGGGAACAGTTAAAAGGAAAGGCTCAGAAAAATTGGGGAAAACTAACCGATGATGATCTTGATAAGGTTAAGGGTGATGCGAAAATTCTGGCAGGTGTGATTCAGGAAAAATATGGGATATCCAAAGAGGAAGCTGAAAAGAAAGTTGATGAATTTAAGTGGAATGATTAGGATCGAAAATTCAAGGGGCCACCATTCCATACCCTTTTATTTTGGACTGATCTCTTTGCTGACACTTATTTAAAGTTATGCCCTTAAATAAGATCGCATGTCATTAAGGAGGACCAATATGCAAACAGATGATTTTGAAAGCAAATGGGAACAAATAAAAAAAGAAGTGCAGATTAAATACGGAAACGTATCCGATGATGATATCGACAATATTAAAGGCGATACAACAAAATTTGAAAGCATCCTTCAGGAACGTTGTGGAATTTCTAAAGAAGAAGCTGAAAAAATACTTAAGGAACACAACTGGAATATTAAAGACTAAAAAAGGGCAAGATATATTCTTGCCCTTGAGTTTGTTGATAGACCCGTCCTGGGGACAATGGTAAATCGTTGTCGGCGGCATGATCGGACAGGCTACACCTGTTCGCCATGATGCCGACAACTGATGTTACGATTGTCCCCAGAACTTGCTTTTTAAGTTTTTAAATAAGTTTGCTTATTAAAATTTCTTATAATTTTTTGCTGCTTTGAGAACCTCGATTACTTTTTCAAGGGGAGATCCGATGGTGGATTCGACTGCGCCGAAAATTGTTCCTTCGATGATTGGTGAATCTACGATGATAATTTTTTTATTGTCTGGTATCATCTCGATGGCCATTTCCGAACTCATAATGGCGCTCCCGAGATCAACCACAATAACCACACCATCATCGGATAATACCGATTGAATAGCTTCTGTTATTTTAGCAACATCGGTTCCGATTTCGCCATTATGCATACCACCTGCAGCGGCAATCTGAGCATCAGGGGCCATTTGGTGAGCCAGCTCTTTGGCACCTTCGGCAATCTTCTGACTGTGGGAAACTACAACAATACCTACCATAGTCTATTTACCTGATTTTTTAGCCGCTTCTTTGGCCGCTTGAAACAGGTAGGCCATAGAAGTGGCTCCGGGATCCTGGTGACCAATACTTCGTTCACCCAGATAACTGGCTCTTCCTTTAGTTGCAATAATGGTTTTGGTATATTCCACACCTTCCCATGCTGCTTTTTCGCCGGCTTCAAGGGCAACGGTCATGGAATTGCCTTCACTAATGCTTTTCTTAATGGCATCAATGGCTGGAATCATACTATCCAGGATGGTCTTTTCACCTTGAACTGCTTTCCCCCGAAATTTTATACCACCTACCCCTTCCTCAAAGGCACTGATTACATCCTGGTCGGATAATTCTTCTTTGCCTTTTAAAACCGTTCCCGCTTTCATAAATGCGGTGCCGTAAAGTGGACCGGAAGCTCCGCCGACGGTGGAAACCAATGTCATTCCCACGGCTTTCAAAATATCATCAATGTTTTTGTCTCCAAGGGTTGGTAATTTTTCACTAACAGCTTTAAATCCCCGGTTCATATTTATCCCATGATCTCCATCTCCGATGGCCTGATCAAAATCAGTTAATTCTTGTCGATGTTCTGCCATTTTATCTCCATAAATTCGGATAAAATCCAGTACCTCAGCCTTTGTTGCCATTCAAATTCCTCGTTTCTTTTTTAAATACGCCATTCAATAAATTGAGTTCAGACAATCGATAAATAGGGTCATGGATGATTTTCCATAACCTCTATTCAATAATTTCATTTACATTTTGAATGCAATGGTGTCTGCTTCTGCCAATAATAATTCTTTTAATTCTGCATCTAATTTTAACAGTGTAATGGAGGCACCGGCCATATCGATGGAAGTCATAAAATCCCCAACGAAGGTCTTGAAGACCTTCACGCCTTTTTCAGCTAAAATCTGCTGGACACGACGGTTCAGGATATACAATTCCATTGGCGGGGTAGCGCCTGCGCCATTAATCATCACGGCTACTTCGTCACCGGCTACTGGTTTCATATCCTTCAGGATTCTATCCATAAGATAATTTACAATTTCGTCCGCTTTTTGGATTGGTTTTCTTTCGGTTCCCGGTTCGCCATGGATCCCGATTCCCAATTCCATTTCTTCATCCGATAATTCAAAACCCGGTTTCCCAGCAGCCGGAACGGTGCATGGTTTTAAGGCAACACCCATAGTTCTGACGTTGGCAATCACTTTTTCAGCAGTGGCATGAACTTCTTCAATGCTTGCTCCGGTTTCAGCTTTTGCCCCGGCAATTTTATGAACTAAAATGGTTCCGGCAACGCCGCGACGCCCGGTGGTATATAGACTGTCTTCAACAGCGACATCATCGTTGGTGACAACATTGGCAACCTTAATGCCTTCAGCTTCGGCTAGTTCTGCTGCCATTTCAAAATTCATGATATCACCGGTATAATTTTTAACAACTAATAATACGCCTTTCCCGGCATCAACAGCTTTAATTGCTTCAAATACCTGGTCAGGTGTTGGTGAGGTAAATATTGCACCAGGAACAGCGCCATCCAGCATTCCTTTTCCAACAAATCCGCCATGAGCTGGTTCATGTCCGCTACCACCGCCGCTGACGATGGCAACTTTTCCGACTTTTTTATCGGTTCTGACCAGAACGTCAAATCCAGGGAGACGTGTCACATACTCAGGATGGGCAAGAACAATACCTTCCAGCATTTCATTTTCCACATTTTCAACATCGTTAATAAACTTTTTCATAAGACTTCCTCCTATAAATATTATTAGTATCTTAATTCATACTATAACATGTTTCTACCCTTATTAAAGATAAAAAATCCATTTTATGTTGTTTTTTTTAATACATTTAGAGTAATATTTATGGAAAATTGTTTTCACCTTTATGCTCTGTAATAGCGTCTTTCTCTTTACCCGGTGATTATTACTTCCAATTTAGTTCCCAGGTAATATCAAATTTATCCGTAACCATTGCCACTTTTTTTATTCCAGCAGCAGGCATGGGACCATACATTACCTGGCCAAACTCAGCAAGTCCTTTAAACACGAGGTCAAATTCTTCCTCAGTCTCAAAATTCAGGAATAAAGATATGGCCCATGAACTCATTGGCGCTATTTCTTTTTTCATATCCATAAACATGACGGTACTATTTTCCAATCTTAAGTGAGCATTTTGCACCTTGTCTTTTTCGGTGTATTCGGTGTTTTCAGTAAATTTTTCCAGCTTAATTAATTCTGAATTCGGGAACACTTTTAAATAATAATTGATGGCTTCTTCCGAATTGCCGCCTAGTCTAATCAATGGTGTTAAAAAATCATTTTTCATATCCGGCTCTCCTTTTAAAATAATAATTTTTCTGCTTGTGGTATGTTCCTTTGTTAATTATAAACTTTAAATACTTAACTTTTATTACCCCATTAGCATAGTACTAATCAATTTATAGAAACAGAGTTAATATCAGTACTGATATTAACTCTGTTTCTTTTTAATTACTATGAAATGGCATCTTTTAAAGACTTCACATATTTGAAGAGCACATCCCCGGCATTTTCCCCATGTTCGGCAATGATCCGGACGATGGCGCTGCCGACAATGACGCCATCGGCGGTTTTCGAAATTTCCTTTGCCTGGACAGGGGTTGAAATGCCAAAGCCAACTGCCACCGGTGTTTTCGATACCTGTTTGATATCGGCGATGATGGCGTTAATATCGGTTTTGATCTCGCTTCTGACTCCGGTAACCCCCATCGAGGAAACCAGGTAAATAAATCCAGTGGCATCTTTTGCCAATGTCTGAATCCGGTCTTTGGAGGTGGGCGCAATCAGGGTGATCACGTCGACGTCGTAGGCTGTGGCAACACCCAGAACTTCATTTTTTTCTTCGTAGGGCAGATCCGGAATGATAATCCCATTAATGCCCGTTTCCCGGCAGTTTTTGAAGAATTTTTCAACGCCGTAAACAAAAACAGGATTCATATAGGTTAAAAACACCAGCGGCATCTGGGTTTTGGTCCGCACCCGCTTCACCATATCAAATATTTTATCGGTGGTGGTGCCGACGCTGAGCGCCCTGAGATTGGCTTTTTCAATGACCGGTCCTTCAGCAATGGGATCCGAAAAAGGAATCCCGATTTCAACTAAATCCGCTCCGGCTTTTTCCATAGTGAGAATGAATTCTGCGGTTTTTTCCAGGGTTGGATCCCCGGCGGTGAGAAAGGCGATGAAGGCTTTGTTGTTTTTAAATATTTCCGATATCTTACTCATGGATGTCTTCCCCCTTATAGCGTGCAATTGCTGCCACATCTTTATCGCCCCGGCCGGATAAATTAATGATGATGATCTCATCCTTTGTCATGGTTGGGGCCAACACCATGGCGTAGGCCACGGCATGGGCGGATTCGATGGCCGGAATGATGCCCTCAGTTCGCGACAGATATTCAAAGGCATTCACCGCTTCATCATCGGTGATCGGCACGTATTCGGCTCTTTTGGTGTCGAATAGATTAGCATGCTCGGGACCGATGCCCGGGTAATCCAGTCCCGCTGAAATGGAATAGACCGGGGCAATCTGACCGTATTCGTCCTGACAGAAATAGGATTTCATGCCGTGAAAAATACCCAGGCTGCCTTTGGCAATGGTTGCGGCATGAAGGGCTGTGTCTACTCCTTTTCCGGCGGCTTCACAGCCAATCAGGCGCACGTCCTGGTCGGGAATAAAATTATAGAAGGCGCCCATGGCATTGCTGCCGCCGCCGACACAGGCGATGATGGCATTGGGCAGCTGGCCTTCTTTTTCAAGAATCTGTGCTCTGGCTTCTTTGCTGATAACGCTTTGGAAATCCCGGACAATTTCCGGGAAAGGGTGCGGGCCCATGACGGAACCCAGGACGTAATGGGTATCTTCAACCCGTTTGGTCCATTCCCGCATGGTATCATTCACTGCATCCTTTAGGGTCATGGTGCCTGAGGTCACCACGTTAACCTTGGCACCCAATAATTTCATCCGATAAACATTAAGCGCCTGGCGGTCGGTGTCTTCCTTCCCCATAAAAATTTCGCATTCAAAACCCATGAGGGCGGCGGCGGTGGCGGTGGCCACACCGTGCTGGCCGGCGCCGGTTTCAGCAATCAGCCGGGTTTTTCCCATGCGTTTTGCAAGCAGGGCCTGTCCCAGAACATTGTTGATCTTATGGGAACCGGTATGATTTAAATCTTCGCGTTTCAAATAGATTTTTGCGCCACCTAAATCCGCGGTCATCTTTTTTGCAAAATACAGCCGTGAAGGCCGTCCCGCATAGTCGTTTAGCAGGGCAGTGAGTTCGTCCTGAAAGTCTTTGTCTTTTTTATAAAATTCATAGGCGGTTTCAAGCTCGATGATGGCATTCATTAATGTTTCGGGAATGTATTGCCCACCGTGAACCCCAAATTTTCCTTTGCTCATAATTTCATTCTCCTTATTTTATCCACAATTTCAATGATTTTCTGCTGATCCTTGACGCCGTCAATTTCCACTCCGCTGCTGATATCCACACAAAAGGGTTTGACGGTATTAATGGCCTCTTCGATATTGCCGCTGTGAAGGCCCCCGGCTAAAAAGAAGTCACCTTCGTAATCATCCAGCAATTCCCAGTTAAAGCTCAGACCGGATCCTCCGTACTGATTTTTATCATAGGTGTCAAACAAAGCAAAGTCCGCACTGGTAGCTTTGACATCGGACTTTTGATTGATGCGCATGGCCTTAATAACTGGCAATGTCACCGATTCCCTAAGCCTGGCTATATATTCTTCATCTTCATCGCCATGAAGCTGGATCATATTAATGATGTTTTTTTCTGCCAATGTCTTAATCACTTCCCGGTCTGCGTTAACAAATACGCCGACTGCCTGTATTTTATGATCCAGGCACTCTTTTAAGATAGCGGCCTGTTCCATGGTGACCTGTCGCTTGCTTTTAGCAAAGACAAAACCAATGTAATCCGGCCGGGCTTGATTCACTGCCTCAATATCTTCCCGACGGGTGAGCCCGCAGATTTTTATTTTCGTCATTTTACAGTCCCTTTAGTTTCTTGATTTCTTGGGATTTATCCCCACTTCGCATCAATGTTTCGCCTATTAAAACGGCATTTGTTCCATTTTCACGGATTTTTTTTACATCTTCTGGTGTTTTTATCCCACTTTCTGACACAAAGACGATTTCCGGGGGCACCATTTTTCGCAGCGTAACGCTGTTTTCAATGTTCACCGCAAAGGTTTTGAGATTGCGGTTATTCACCCCAATCACCCGTGCTCCGGCTTTCACTGCTTTTTCCACTTCGGTTTCATCATGGGCTTCCACCAGACAAGACATCCCCAGCTTATCTGCCACCTGAATATAATGTCTGATCTGTTTTTCACTGAGGATCGAACAGATCAGTAGTATGGCATCAGCGCCGATGATTCTTGATTCATAGATCTGGGCTTCATCAATAATAAAGTCTTTTCTTAGAATCGGAATCATCACCTGCTCGCTGATCTCCAGGAGATAGGCATTGGCGCCTTGGAAAAATTCCGGTTCGGTTAAAACCGAAATGGCGCTGGCCCCTGCGGCCTCATAGTCTTTGGCAATCTGCAGATAGGGAAAATCTGTGGCGATGACGCCTTTTGAGGGCGAGGCTTTTTTCACTTCACAGATAAAGGCAATGTCCTCCCCTCGTAATGCTTTTTCAAATTCAAAAGGCGGTTTTAAAGGTTTTGCCTGTTCTTTTAAAACGTCTAGCTGATAATTTTCTTTTAACTGCACTACCCGAATTTCGGTGGATGCCACGATCCGGTCCAGTATCATGACACAACCTCATTGGTTAAGCGGATAAACTCATCCAGTTTTTTCCTGGCCAAACCATTGTCAATAAGGTCCTCGGCCATTTTCACACAATCCCGAAGGGTGATATCATTATGGGACATATATAAACAAAAGGCGGAATTCAGCACCACCACATCACGTTTCGGACCTTTGACGCCGTTTAGAATATCCAGGGCGATAAGAGCATTTTCCTCTTTTTCGCCGCCGATGAGATCAGATAGCTCACAGCGTTTCAGCCCCAGCTGTTCCGGGGTTATAAAAAAGCTGTTGATTTTGCCGTCCGCAATTTCACAAATAGTGGTAGTATCCGTCAGGGTGATTTCGTCCAAGCCGTCGTGGCCGTGAACCACCATTCCCCGTTTTACATTCAGCTTATTGAGGACGTTGGCCAGGGGTTCAACGAGGTTCTCGTCATAGACGCCCAGCAGCTGCATATTGGCGCCGGCCGGATTGGCCAGGGGGCCTAGAATATTGAAGATGGTGCGAATCCCCAATTCTTTTCGCACCGGTCCCGCATATTTCATGGAAGCGTGATAGGTTGGGGCAAACATAAAGCACATGCCGATTTCATCCAAATTTTTGGCACTTTGCTTGGCGGTTAAATTAATGTTCACGCCCAATGCCTCTAATAAATCCGCACTGCCGCATTTACTGGACACACTGCGATTTCCGTGTTTAGCAACGGGTACGCCGCCGGCGGCAATGACAAAGGCGGACACCGTGGAAATATTAAAGGTTGATACTTCGTCGCCGCCAGTGCCAACAATATCCAGCACATCGGTTTTCGGCGTGATTTTTGTGCATTTTTCCCGCATCACCATGGCACAGGCGGTGATCTCATCAATGGTTTCCCCTTTTAACCGCATGGCAGTTAAAAACGATCCGATTTGGGCATTGGTGGCTTCCCCGCTCATGATCTGATTCATCACTTCTCTTGTCTGATCTAGTGATAAATCTTTGCCGTTGACTAATTCGTAGATGGCTGCTCTAATCATTGTTACCCCCTCCGATCTTTAAAAAGTTTTCGATGATGGTATTGCCATCCTTAGTCAGAATCGATTCAGGGTGAAATTGCACCCCGTAAATATCATAGCTGCGATGTTTCACGGCCATGACCTCGCCTTCGTTGTCCTCGGCAATAATTAAAATATCATCGGGCAGGCTGGTTCGCTCGGCACACAGAGAATGGTACCGGCCCGCTTCAATGATCGGCGGAAGGCCTCGAAAGATGGGGCTGCCGTTGGCAATGTGAACCGTGCTTTGCTTGCCATGCATCAGGGTTTTGGCATAGGTTACCACCCCGCCAAAAACCTCGCAGATGGCCTGATGACCCAGGCATACTCCCAGAATCGGAGTTTTTTCCTTAAAGTCGGCAATGACGGCTTCGCAGATGCCGGCATCCTTTGGTCTTCCCGGACCCGGGGAAATAATAATATGACTGGGTTTTAAGGCATCAATTTCCAGCAAACTCATTTCGTCATTTTTAATGACCCGAATGTCAGGGTTAATTATTCCCACATATTGATAAAGATTATAGGAGAAACTGTCATAATTATCAATCAGTAATATCATTATTCCACCTCCTTGGCGCGTTCGAGGGATTCAATCATGGCTTTAGCCTTATTGTAGGATTCTTTATATTCATTTTCAGGAATACTGTCAGCCACAATACCGGCTCCGGCGGAGACATAAACCTTGTTGTTTTTCTTGACGGCCATGCGGATAGCAATACACATATCCATATTGCCCGAGAAATCAATGTACCCTACGGCTCCGCCGTAAACCCCTCTTTTCTGATTTTCCAATTCATTGATGATTTCAATGGCCCGTTTTTTTGGCGCCCCGGACAGGGTCCCGGCCGGCAGCACGGCAGCAATGGCATCCAATTGATCCATTTCGGATTTCAGCGTTCCGGTGACGGTTGAGGCAATATGAGAGACATGGGAAAATTTCAGAATTTCCTGATAGCCTTCTACCCTAACGGTGCCAAACTCGCTGATTTTTCCTAAATCGTTTCTGCCCAGATCCACCAGCATATTGTGCTCGGATAATTCTTTTTCATCGTTCATCATGGCTTTAATATTGGCCTCGTCCTCAGCCGGGGTTTTACCCCGGGGACAGGTGCCGGCAATGGGGTAGGTTGACAGCTGACCGTTTCGGAGGGACACCAGGGTTTCCGGCGATGCCCCGGCCACCTGGATTTTATCAAAATCAATATAGAACATATAGGGCGATGGATTAATGGTTCGCAGTACCCGATAGGTGGATAAAAGATCTCCCTGGAAGTCGGCTTCCATGCGGTTTGAAATCACGGCCTGGAAAATATCGCCTTGCACGATATGGTCTTTTGCTTTTTCGACCATGTCACAATAATATTCTTTAGTGAACAGAGGTTTAAATTCCGAGGTAAGACTGCCCTCAAAGTTCTTTGTGCTGTTGCAGTTTTTAATGAGGGCTTCGATTTCTTTGAGCTTAATGACGCCGTCGATATAATTCTCTTCCAAATCGTCGGTCTTGATATTCACGATGATGATGATCTTTTGTCTGAGGTGATCAAAGGCAATCACCTTATCAAACAGCATCAAGTTCATGTCATCAAATTCTTCGGGGTTCTGATTGTCCAGAACGAGGTTTCTTTCGGTGTACTTTACAAAATCATAGGAGATGTATCCCACGAAACCGCCGGTAAAAACAGGCAGAAAGTCTAATTTCGGACTTTTCCATTCTTTGAGGATGTTCCTGAGCACATCCAGGGGATGATCCGCCAGAATCTTAGAGCTTTGGCCATTTTTAATTTCAACCTCGCCGTCAGTGCATTTTACGCTAAGCTCGGGATCAAATCCCAGAAAGGAGTAACGCCCCCATTTTTCCCCGCCTTCCACACTTTCTAACAGAAAACACTTTTTACTGTTGGCCTTCAGGCATTTTAATACCTCAATGGGGGTTTTAATATCCGAATACAGTTCCAGGCTGATGGGAATAATTTTATTTTCATCACAATATTTTCTTGATTCATCAATGGTTGGTTTTATCATTTTTCTCTCCCTTCTTGACTATAAAAAAAAGCGCTCGTCCCTGACATTATAATAATGTCAAGGACGAGCGCAATAAATTCACCCGTGGTACCACCTTAATTTACAGAGAATCCCTCTGTACACTTATCAGAATACTATCATATTCCTTGCAACTTACGTATGCCTCACGTCACAGAGTACTCGAAAAATTAATTTTTCTTTGACTGCGCCCTCGGTGGTCCATTTGATGCTCTGCGTTGTGTAAGGCTCTCATCTCCCCTTACTCTCTGTAACTGCACGAAACACCGTTATCTCCACGTCAACGGTTTAATATCTATTAAATTCTTTTTATCATATGGTAATTTTTGATTTTTGTCAATCGTTTTTTGGTTGATAACGCAATCATTAAGCAAAAGAATGGTCATGCTTTTACTTGGATTCTTATTTATTATCTGTTATTATCTGTCCTAAATCTTTTTTTTACTTATTTGATATCCCCGATCTGATAAAGTCAATTATTTTATCGGTGATGTCGTCAATGACCTGATTCATCGCGTCTTCTTTGTTTTTCATTGCATCGATCATCATTTGTGAAGATAAAATGTGGATTGTTTTTGAAATAAAAGCCACATCCACATCCTTTTTTATTTCGCCGGCATTTATGCCTTCCTCAAGCATGAACTTATAACTTTCCGAAACATCGATGCTGCCGGCACCAAACAGTTCCTCCAGCAGTGGCATATTTTCATACATTCTTCGAGCAATACTATTGTATTCTGGTTTAGCGGCTGCAAATCCCGCCCCGGCCTTAAACAGATCCCTCAGTTTTTCAAAAAAACCGAGGTTGTTTCTGTTTAAAATCGGGTCCATATAAGTCATCTTCTCATCTTTTATCAAGAGGATAATGTATTTGTAAATATCTTTTTTATCATCAAAGTAATCATAAAAACTACTTCTCGGTATTTTTGCCTCACTGATGATGCTGGAAATTTTTACCTCGTTGAATGTTGACTGAGAAAACACACTTATTCCGGCTTTAATGATCTGATCCTGTTTCGCTGTTGTGAGATTTAAAAAAGTCTGTTTTGGCATATCCTTACCTCCTGTGCTTTCTGAATTTTATGCGACCATAATTGTTTTCATTGCAGATAATAAATTTAGATATGTTGAACAACTTGTTCAATATAATTAACGGCATTGTCAACGCCATTTTCAAGTTCAATGATGGTTTTTATATCCTGAGCCTTTTTGATAACACTTTCTGCTTCCATTTCTGTTAATGCCGCCACCAGATTCGACACTTTAATATTTTTTTCTTTAAGTGGCTTCAGGGCATAACCCAAAGAATTTAATCGATGTGCCCAAAAGGGCTGATCGGCGGAAAACGGAATAATTAATTGGGGCGCCCCGGAAATCAGGGCTTCCGCCATGGTTCCGACGCCGCCGTGATGGATAATTCCCTTGGCCTCTTTAAAAACTAATCGGTGCGGAGCCTTGGCAATTGCAAAAATGTTTTCCTCATCCTCAAATACCAAACCGCTGGTTCCGGTTAAGATAATCCCGCGATTATCGGTTTCCTTTAAAGCCTCGATAAGCTTTTCCTTAAACGCCCCGGGGTCTTTTAAGGGCATACTGCTAAAGGATACCACAATGGGCTTTTTACCGGAAGCTAAAAACTGCTCCAAATTCGCATCCAGAGAATTTTCCAAAATATCCAGATAAAAAAATCCGGGTAAAAAGACATGGTCGTCCCAACTGGTCACGTCCTTAAACAGAAACGGACTGATGGGGTAAATAATGGGAATCTCTCCGCCCTTGTTTGTAAAGGTGAGCGCACTGGATTTCCTTTTATCAAAACCCAAAGACTTTGCTCTGAAATCATTAATATCTTTGATGTAGCCTGATTCGGCAAACAGGTTGGCTTTATAGGTCAGCTTATTTAAAACGCTTCCAAGATTTTTTTCGGGAAACATGGCTAAATTCGGAAACTCGGTAATCGGATAGGTAATGGGGACCGGGGGCATGCTGACACAGGGGATATCCCGATAGTTTGCAATATCCACCGCAGCAAGGGCTTTTGGGTGATAAATAATGATATCCCCACCCTCTGAGGCCGTTAAAAAATCATCCATGCTCTTCCGATAGGCAGGATTCACCACTTCTTTGGCATACTTCATCATTTTAAAAAGATTGAAGTTTCCCCCGTTAAAGATTTTTCTACCCTCTTCGCTTTCTAAGATTGCCATGAGATCAGCGGTTGCCTCATGAAAAGCAATGCCGTTATCTTCTATGAATTTTTTAAAGCTTTTGCCCGTACAGATAAGTGCTTCATGACCCTTTTTAATCAGCCCCCGGGCAAGCGCCACATAAGGCTGAACATCACCTCTTGTTCCCAGCGTGAAAATAATAACTTTCATTGGTGCACCTCATCTTCTATATTAAATTAGATCCGACGACAGTGTCGTCATTATGAAATTATAATATCACCTCAGCCCTGATTCGTCAATATCCAATATTGACTGGTCCTGACTGAGGTAGATAAATGTCCATTTTAATTTTTTAGATCTTTCCCACCGGCGCCATATAAATTACAAATTCCTCGTCGCCGTCCACTTTCAGTAGCAGGTCAGCCGCCTGCTGATTGTATGCGGCAATGGCACAAGTCCCGGCATTTATACTTTCGCAGGCCAGATAAAGATTTTGGCACACATGACCGGCATCCAAGGCAATCACTTTGTAGGAAGCCTCTGCGTAGCGCCATTCCATGCGGTAGGGAATGGTTGTCCAGATAAAGGTCACTGCACCCGCTCCGGCCAGATTTTGATGTAATGCT
Organism: Acetobacterium bakii; assembly: GCF_001263355.1. Lineage (GTDB taxonomy): Bacteria > Bacillota > Clostridia > Eubacteriales > Eubacteriaceae > Acetobacterium > Acetobacterium bakii. The sequence continues at coordinate 41,367 of NZ_LGYO01000033.1, read as the reverse complement.
GCTTCAGTCATCTTTTCTTTGAGCTGATCCGGTGCGGATTCCAATACCAGCTGATGGACAGACGGCAGATAGCGGTAGATTCCCTGTTTCAGACCATCCACATTAAAAACCACCAAATAGGTTTCCAATGCATGGCGATTTCCTGCCGACGGCACCGTTCGCAGAGCTGTCCCATGCCGCTGTTCCCGCACCCCCTGGGTTGACCAGAGCAGGTAAGCCAATTCTTCTAGGGATAGAGGCTGACTTTTAAATTTGCGCCGTGATTCCCGTCTGGCAATGGCGGTTTTCACATCCACTGCTCCGATGGTTGTCCACTCTTTGGGAAAGGGCAAACTTATCTTTTGCGCTTCCGGTGAACTTGGTCTTTCAATGGGTGGTGCTTCGATGCCGAGACTCTGTTTGGTATTGCGAAAATCGGTTTCCTGGCGGATATCATCTTTTAAAAAATACCTTAATGCCTTTGCTTTCTCATTTTTCAATGCTTTGTCCTGCCTTTCATTTTTTAGTTCACTACGCCAAATAAACAAATTCCGATTGATTTGTTTTATTATACGATTGTTTACCACAATTTACAAATTTAACACACTCATAACCTTTTTTTTCTTTGCTTAGGGTAAACTCAAATTGGAAGTGAAAAGCATAAAATAATTTTACGGAGGTTTTCTATGCAAAAAACGTACGTTCTCGATACCAATGTGTTAATTCAATCACCCCATGCCTTACTGGCTTTCGAAGAAAACAAAATTGTTCTTCCCATCGCCGTTTTGGAAGATTTAGACAAACTTAAAAACGAGGATGGTGATCGTGGTACCAATGCCAGACAATCGATTCGATTTTTGGAGCAATTGAGAAACCAGGGCAATCTATTCGAGGGTGTGGAACTTGAAACCGGCGGAATACTTAAAATTGAACCAAATTTTTCCTCGGTAGCGCTTCCCTACGGCTTCCAAAGCAATACAAATGACAATCGCATTTTAAAGGTATGCAAGGGTCTTATTGACCAGGGCGAACCGGTGATTCTGGTTACCAAAGACATTATTCTCCGGCTCAAATCCCAGATGCTCAATATTTCCACCGAGGATTATTTTGCCGAACAATCCCCGGTATTCGATGATCAATACACCGGCAGAATTGAAGCCTACACACCTGACGATAAATTAGAAGAATTTAAGAAAAAAGGAATTTTACCCGAACACCTTTATACCATGGACAGCAATAAAAACAAATCTCAGCTCGCCCCGGAAAATAATCAGTTTTTTATTATTCATTCTGATATTAAAGAGAAAAAGACATTCCTTGGCCGCTTTAACGGGAAAAAAGTTGTTCCCCTAAAAAGTCTGGATCAGGAGCCCTTTGGTGTCAAACCCAAAAATGTGGGACAGCGTTTTTTACAGGAAGCGCTGCTGCAGGACGCCGAAACTGCGCCTTTGGTTATCGTCAAGGGTGCCGCCGGAACAGCCAAAACGTTTTATGCTCTTGCCGCGGGACTGCATCAAACTCTGGAACATGATTTTAAAGGGTATCGAAGAATTTTAGTCACTCGCCCTAATGTTCAATTCGACGACGAAATTGGTTTTTTGCCTGGCAGCGAACAGGAAAAAATCGCGCCCTTGTTGCGACCCATCATCGATAACCTTGAGGTATTATTGGACCGCAGTGACAAATCAAAATATCAGAATGAAGTTGAAATACGTCATAAAATAGAAGAACTTTTTGAACGGGGTGTGATCAAAGCCGAAGCCATGAATTTTATCCGCGGCCGCTCCATTACCCACACTTTTTTAATTATCGATGAGGCCCAGAACCTTACCCCTAAACAGGTTAAAGGGATCATAACCCGGGTCGGAAAAGGTACTAAAGTCGTTCTGCTGGGCGATCCCCAGCAAATTGATCATCCTTTGCTGGATGAGAAAACCAATGGTTTAAGCTACGCTTCTGAAAAAATGAAAGGCAGCCCTTTGTGTTTCCAGCTTACGATGCTTGCCGATGAGTGTCTACGCTCGGCATTGGCTTTTGATGCAGCGCGAAGAATGTAACGATAGTCTAGACCAACTTCAATTCTATTCAAAAAAAATAAAGTCGATTGCAAATTGCAATCGACTTTTAATTCGTTTTTATTGGTGCGAGGAAAGGGATTTGAACCCTCACTGCATCATCTGCAACAGATCCCTCAAACCTGCGTGTCTGCCGTTCCACCACCCTCGCACAAATGGTTGGGTTTTTAACCCTGAAGACTATTATAAAGTATCTCCCGGAAAATAGCAATCATAAAATGGAATTATTTATAAATTTCAATCAGACTGTCCGCAAGTTCTTATTCCAATGATATCATTTTCCTTGTCTGCCCCAAGATCTTTCATTCCAGCTGGTTGCCATAATTGTTCCGCAAGCAGATTAATGTGCTCCCCAAAAGAAGTCGTGGCGGCTATGCATTTTTTACCCAGGGCTTTCGGTTGGTGAAATAGACATTTAATGTGATTAACAGATCATCCAGTGTGCCATTATTGACAATGATGATGTCTGACCCTTCTATTTTTTCTGGATCCTTCATTTGCATATTAATTTTTTTCTCCGCCAATTCTCTGGATACTCCGTCTCTTTCCATAATACGGTTGATCCGGATTTCTTCGTCGGTAACGACCAGCATGATTTCATCAACAGTATTCTGAAGATTCACTTCAAAAAGCAGCGGGCAATCGAAAAATATCATGGGCATTCCTGCACTTTCATAATAAGCTAGCTGTTCATCATAGAGCCTTTTAACTTCAGGATGAACAATGGCATTTAGTTTTTTACGGATGTTCTCATCCTCTGCAATCATTTCTCCCAATAAGCCGCGGTTAAGCTCGCCGTCCTTTGTCAGGCAATGAACCCCAAAGGTATCAACAATTCTCTCAAGCCCTATGCTGCCCTTTTTAACCGCCAATCGTGCCAGCGCATCCGCATCAATGACGATATATTTAAAACGCTTTTGCAGGATGGTGGTAACCGTTGATTTTCCCGAGGCGATTCCACCGGTTAATCCAATGACTTTCATATTGATCCCTGTTCCTCTCCTATATTTTGCCTGCTGCGGTCTATTTTAAGTCAAACCAGGAGGATCCGCTGTGAACATCCACGGTCATAGCTACACAGAAGTCGGCAACCCCTTCCATTTCTTCCTTAATCAATCGTTCAACCTGGACTTGTTCATCTTTTGGGGTATCGATGATGAGCTCATCGTGAACCTGGAGAATCAGCGCTGCTTTGAGATTTTCTTTTTTTATGCGGTCATATACTCTGAGCATAGCCAATTTGATAATATCTGCCGCACTTCCCTGTATGGGGGTGTTTAAAGCCATCCGCTCCCCGGCCTGAACCAGCATGGCATTTCTGGAATTCAGCTCTGGAATATAACGCCGGCGGCCCCATATGGAGGTGACATAGCCTTTTTCCTTGGCTTCTTTTACCACATTGGCCAAATAAGCCTGGATCTTGGGATATCGGGAAAAATAACGATCGATGTATTCCTGGGCTTCTTTTCTGGAAATCCCCAGGTCTTTCCCTAAACTAAAAGCCTGCTTGCCATAAATGAGTCCAAAATTTATGGCCTTTGCATGACCACGCTGTTCTCTAGTGACCTCTTCGAGGGGCGTATCAAAAATCTCAGAAGCGGTTCTGGTGTGAATATCCTGATCCTTTTTAAAGGTATCAATGAGATTTTCATCCCCGGACAGGCATGCCAATACCCGCAGTTCAATTTGATTATAATCCGCATCAACTAGTATATGATCCTGATCCGATGGTACAAAAACACGGCGAATCTCCCGGCCCATTTCTGTTTTTACCGGAATGTTCTGGAGATTCGGATTGGAACTGCTTAATCTTCCGGTGGCAGCCACGGTTTGGTTAAAGGTAGAATAAATCTTATGGGTATCGGCATCCACAAAGGTCATCAGTCCCCGACCATAGGTTGAATCCAGTTTGGAAAGGGTTCGATAGTCAATAATTTTCTGGACAATTGGATGAAACAGCACCAGCTGTTCCAGCACATCAATATTCGTAGAATAACCGCTTTTAGTCTTTTTAATCACCGGCAATTTAAGGTTTTCAAAAAGAACTTCTCCCAGCTGCTTGGGTGAATTGATATTAAAATCAGACTCCCCTGCCAGCTCATATATTTCCTGGGTGAGCAGTGTGAGTTTCTTTTCAAATTCAGCAGAAAGCGCCTCCAGCTGTTCTAAATCAACGGTAAAGCCCAATGTTTCCATAGACGCCATCACCCGCAGTAATGGTATCTCAATGGTATTATACAGATCAGTCATGCCTGTTTCTTCCAACGCTTCTGTCAGCACCGCCTTAAGATGATAAACGGTGTCGCAATTCTTAACCATATATGTTGCGAGCAGGGCTTCATCCAATTTATCGGCATTAACCAGACTTTTCCCTTTTCCGAACAGCTCCTCGTCATTTAAAACATCCCGTTTTAGGTATTTATAGGCCGCTGATTTAAGATCATAACGCTGATCCCCGGGGCTAAGCAGGTAGGCAGCAACATAGGTATCGAAGGAATCTTTGATGTCATCTATCCCATTTTTATGAAAAATATGAATAAGGTTTTTTAAGTCCTGGCTGGTGAATTCCAGGGTTTGAAAGTTCGGCAGATCCCCAACTTTTTGAAAAAAGCCAAGTTCTTCCACACCCACCGGATTAAGGTAGTAATAAATTTCCTGGACGCGCAGGGTTAGATATGTCTGGTCCTCTTCCTCGTGGTAATATACGGTGACCTCGTTGGTTTTTGCTAAAGCCTGAATCAGTGTATCCATTTCCGCCATGGTTTTCACCCATTCAAATTCCACCGGTTTTTGAATGGTATCCACTTCCTCGGTGGCCTCAATTTTTGATAGTAGCGTGTTGAATTCCAGCTCTTTAAGTAGAGCAATACTTTCCTGGTTAAACAGGGGCTGAAAGCTTAGGGCTTCAAAATCTTCAAATCCCGGGACATCCACCACAATGGTTCCCAGCATTCTGCTGAGATAGGCATTTTCCTTTCCATTAATCAGCTTTTCTTTTTGCTTACCTTTTTCTTCATCAATATGTTCATAGAGATTTTCCAGGGTTGTATATTTTTGAATGAGTTTTAAGGCGGTTTTCTCGCCAATTCCCGGAATGCCGGGGATATTGTCGGATTTATCGCCCATCAGCGCCTTTAAATCAATGAGGTCCTTGGGGGTCAATCCGTAATTTTCCTGTATCCAGGCTTCGTCAACCTCATCCAATTGAGAGATTCCTTTTTTGGTGAAAAGAACCTTTGTCCGTGGTCCCACCAATTGGAAGGCATCCCGGTCCCCGGTGATAATTTCAGTATCATAGCCCTTTTTCGACCCTAAATTTGCCAGGGTACCAATGACATCATCCGCCTCATAACCTTCCACTTCCAAAATGGCAATTCCCATTTTCTTAAGGAGCTCCTTGAGGATGGGAAATTGTTCCTGTAAATCCTCGGGCATTTTATGACGCCCGCCCTTATATTCATCATAAGCCAGACTTCTAAAGGTAGGGGCATTTAAATCAAAGGCCACCCCTAAATAGTCCGGCTGGTATTCGTCCTGGATTTTCACTAAAATATTCACAAAACCATAAATGGCATTGGTTGGTATTCCCTTTGAGTTGGACATTTCACGGATGGCATAAAATGTTCTGTAGATGAGGCTATTGCCGTCAATAAGTATGCTTTTCATTTATTCCCCTTCTTGGTCTGTAATCTTTTCTTAATATTATACCAAAAGACCGGACCTGTGAACATTGAATATCTTGATTAATTATTTTTTATTAATTCTTGACAATGATTGTTGTCAGCGTTATACTGTTCTTGACAAATATAATTGTCATATTGACAAGGATCATTTTCACAAATGAAATGCGGAGGATTAAATCATGGCACTTGAAAATCGTTTAAAGGAATACCGTGCCCGAAAAAATCTGAATCAATCGGATTTGGGAAAGCTGGTCGGAGCTTCCCGGCAAACCATCAGTCTCATTGAACGGGGAGATTATTCGCCATCGGTTGTTCTAGCCTTGAAGATTGCCCGAGTTTTTGATACAACCGTCGAGTCATTGTTTTTATATGAAGAAGATAAGGAGGAGCTACAATGAAAAAATTAAATATTACTCTCAAATTTTTTGTGATCATGATCATTTCAGGTATTTTCGGAGGGATACTCGGAGGCAGTCTTGTCATGGGTGAGGAGGTCATTACCGGCTTCTTTATAAACCTTGAGTCATTTATACTTAAATACAATTTGATTATACAAGCCGTTGTTCTTGGCATTTTTGCACTGATTATTCTTATCATCTATTTTAATGTAAAAAAGAAACTGTCTGATATTAAAGAAGATGACGAGGAATACCTTGACGGCCTTGACCGTCAGCTTAACTTTTTACTGCCATTTATTTCGGTGGATATGATTTTGAGCTTTTTCTTCTTTGGTATTTCCATTTCAAACTTCACGGAAGAATTTAACGTATGGCCCCTGATTATTTTTATAGCCAACATTGCTTTTACCCTTGTGCTGACCACTAAAAGCATAAAATTAACGAAGCTGCTATATCCCGAAAAAAAAGGAAACCCTTTGGATTTCAATTTCGACAAGGTTTGGATTGAAAGCTGTGATGAAGCGGAAAAATACGTAATTTATAAAGCTTCTTATAAGACCTACCAGCTTATGAATTATATGTACAGCGGAGCCATGGTGGTTTCACTGCTGATTTCCATTATCATCAACATTGGCATCTATCCCTATTTAGTGATTACCGTTCTCTGGATCACCCAGACCCTGATCTATACGTTTAATGCTATTAAATATCAGCGGGGGCAGTTGGAAAATGCCAAATGATTTTTACATTAACAAACAAGCTAGCCATCACAAATTATGTGGTGGCTGCTTTGTTTGTTTTATTCATTATAACGAACAGATTCACGGTTCTCTTTGAGCTTGGTATTTTCCATACTTTTGAAGTCGCGATTCAATTCAGCCTCTGCGTACACATAAAAACTATGACGCAAATAATGAAAAACCTCTTTGAATACTGTCACAATACCAAGCTCAGTCACGGATAATGTCATTGTTTGATTGTCTTCATCAATAATTATAAATTCAATGCGTTTGTCTTTAACTAAATATCGGATGCTTACCCTTTCTATGGAACTGATAAAAATATCTCTCAAAAAATAATGTTGTGGCCGTTCTTCTACATTTTCATTTTTTTGCGCAGCCACTTTTTTTGTTCCACTTTTTAGGTGAGGCTCAAAGGATTCTTTTAGCTGTTGATGCCTTTGATCCGAAGCATAAAATTTTATTGACTCGCCCTCTTCATGTATTACTTCAAGAATCGGCAGGTTTTTTTTTGTTTCAGAACTGATATTCTTTTCGACCAACCGTTCACAGCGTTTTATAATGGATCGGGCTTTATCCCGATAGTATTTAATTATTTGTGGATTGTCTGATATAATGGCACTTTCAAAATCACGGTCTATGGTAATCACCTGTTTTGTTGTAATAAAATAATTCGGAACAATAATACTGATGTCATCATAAATCTTTGTTCCTGTATAAAAGAAATAGGGCTCATATACAACATTATCCAGACACTTCAACGGGAGAATCATTTTAAGAATATCCAGGTTATTTCCCAATCGCTTCTTATTCACAAGCGGAATAATATTTTCAATTTTTCCGCATTTAGGTTGTTCCCTTGCGATTCTAATAATGGATTCATATAAAAAAAAATGTCTGAAATTGATTGACATAATAATATGTGCTCTTTCCTGAAGACTCATTTCTTCACTGAAACAGCTTCGAATCAACGCTTCGATATTCACTTGACCTTTTACAATTTGAATTTTTTCATAACAAACTTTATTTTTCATGCAATACTCTGTCTCAGCTGTATTTTTTTTATTCAAATTACTATGATTGTCTAATGACTTATATAACGAAAAAATGTCGGTGGTGTTCTTAATTAAATCTTTATCCGTGCATTCTTTTTCATAAAGCGCATACAGTATATTTCTTTTTTCTTTTGTAAGATTAAGCACCATCATCATTCTTTGAAAGGTTTTTAATTGTATCTCTCTTTTTCCGGTAAAAAAATGTTGAAGCGTTGTACGGTCAATGTCAAGCTCTTTTGCCAATTGAATAAATGAAATTTTTTTCTCCTGAATGATAACTTTAACCACTTTGCCCAATTCCTGTCCCATTCTTACCACCCCTTAAACTCTTGATAAACGGTTTTCGCATTCACTGATTATTTTATCAATTTCGGCAAGGGTTGTCTCCTCTGCCAAAACATACTCACTGCCTGGAAGGCTGTCCATAAAATCATCAAATGCATTAATAATAGACTCTTCCTGTAACACAATGGTTTTGAAAACCAATTTTTCATCGTTTTTATAATGGAGTATCAATCGGATTGCTGTGTATTCATTCACAAATTCGATGGAAGAATTTAGAAATATTTTTTCGTCATTCAATGCGTAAGCTTTCCGCTTATTGGTACTGAGATCTTCTCTCAATTGTTTAACCAGCATCAATCGCTCAGCTGGTGTGAACGGTATGCTGACCTCGTCAGGAAAACAGATACTACCATCAAACATAAATTGCCTGAGATTTTTCAGTGAGAAAATATTGATCATTGAAAAATTTTCACACTGGAAGTTTTTATAAAATTTTTTCGCCGCTTCAAGCAGTTCCTGGTAATACAAAAAGTCTTTGTTGATTTTTTGTTCAATCAATTCATTTGTAAAATAATAAGCGAAACAGGGCAATGGTTCTATTACCTGCTTTGATTTAAAACTATTATCCAATGAATAAATTTTGAAAAGATCACTGCTTTCATCGATGAATGACTCGGTATTCTCCATGATCATTCTGTAACCGTCTTTGTAAAGCATTAAGAACTCAGGATTATGATATAAAACAGCACTCTTGAAATCTCTTGAAATGGTGATGACACGGTCAGATGTCAGGATGAAATAAGGAAACAGAGCACTTTGTTCATAGTTCAAGTCCTTTGATTGATAATAATAATTCGATTGGTACTCTACGTTATCCAGCAAGGATAATGCAATCAAGTATTTAAGAATACTCAGACCTTTATCCCCAATAGTCGCATCATATTCTTTTGATAAATTAAGTACATCCTGCAATACCAAACTCTTGTGATTTCCCAACATTTGCTGAAAAATATATTGATAAATCTGCAGATAATCATAAGGAATTGCCATTTTTAATTGGGGTGTTTCCGAAAAAAACAATTCCTTATCAATACTGTTTTGAATGATTTTGAACACTTCACTTTCGCCGTTAAAAATCTCTGGCTTTTCCGAAATTGTATCAACATGATGCCTCCCCTCTTTCAAACTTAATTCTTTTGAAAAGGGGATTTTATATTCCGTTAATTCAGAAATTGTTTCAATTAATTCAATAATTTTCCTACGATTAAAATAAACCCGTTCCCCGACAGTCGCCATCTCCAGCAGTACTTTCAGGTCTTCCTCCTGTGTTACCGAAAGGCGTAAGACCTTACACATATTTTTGAAAAAATTTTTAGAGGGTAAGCGTTCCCCTGATTTTACCCGCTGCAAAGTTGACCGACTCAAATTTCCCATTTCAGCTAAAGATTGTACGGTTTCACCACTTTCAGAAATGAGTTCTTCTATTTTTTTACTCAATAATGACATGCTGTACTCCGATCATAATTTTAATGTGCTCCAATCTGTAAAAGTATCCCAAATCGTTGCAATTTCTTCGTTTATAAAACCAAATTTAAAATTTCGACTCTTCTTTTGATGTCATTATTCTATGCCATACTTGATCTTTTTTTGATTATATATTAATAATTCTTTCTGTTCAATATATTTTTTTGCCTTATAATCACTTAAGTGCTTTCAATATTCCACAAAAATAAATAAAAACTAGTACAAGAGCAAATTTATTCATGTAATATCGAAACAAAAACAGCCAGCTTAGCCGGATCTTTGATCCCCGACCAATACTGGCTGTTTTTTTCTTTTACTAAGCCTAAATGTAGTGAACATCCAATCTGGATCTGGTTTCTTTTGCCATTGACTACTGTTTTTTCCTATTCTTCTGTAATCTCAATGGTTTTAGACCCACTAATACCCGTCAACTCATTTACTGCTGTTACAATCACTTTCCCTGCTCCTTTTGCTGTCAATAAACCCGATGATGGTTCAATTGCAGCCAATTCCTCAATGTCTACTTCACTGTTTTCCGATTCCACCTTCCAAACGATACTTTGATCCGCAGCATTTATTGGATCTGCCAGAGCAATTAGCTGAAGTGCACTTCCTTTTGCAACAGTATCAACATCATTCTCTGTGGTGATACTAATTGATTGCAACGCGATCGGACCGCCAATGACAATATATGCATGTCGACTTTCAAGCACCTGCCTGTCATCACCTTTTCTGAGGCAGGCATAAGCAGTAACAATCATTTCCGTTTTCAGGCTTTTATCCGTCACTTTAATCTCAAATGTTCCCGTCTGATTTGCCGCCAGCTGATCTTCCCCCAGTTCTGAACCCAACAGGTCTGACAAATTAATATATTGCCCCATTTCATCTGTAAATGAGCTCCTGTTCACTTCAATCGAATCTCCAAATGCATTCACAGTCACTTCTTCATTTTCTTCCATAGGCCGCGATAAACAAATCCACGCGTCTGAATGATAACCATTCAAGCCAGCCTTTGCTTCCTCACTTAAATTGCCGGCATAAGACACATAAAACGTATTAACTTCCGCCCTCACCTTAAACGCTTCAGTGTAAGCCGCAACAGCTTTCTCAAAAGCCTGGGATTTGACTTGTATTGCTTCCATTTTATCAAGATACCACATCTCGTCGACTTTCACCAGAATGGCATCTGACGTTATCGTTATATCCGTTTTCAGGCTTTTATCCGTTACCATGATGTCAAATCCACCGCTTTGATTGGCAGCCAGCTGGTCATTACCCAGAGTTAGTCCCAGTAACTGGGATAATCTGATTTGGGTGCCATCCGGCTCTGATAACATACTGCTGTTCACCGTCACATTATTCCCAAAAGCATTAATCAATATTTCTTCGCCGGCAACCAACGGTCGACTCAGATAAATCATTGCATCCGAATAAAAACCATTCAAACCAATCTTGGTTTCCTCACTTAAATTGCCAGCATAGACTACATTAAATGCATTATCATTCACCGACACTGTCAGTGCATCGCGGTAAGCAGCAATTGCATTTTCAAAAATATGAGATGTAAGGCGTAGCCCTACCCCTTTATTAATGAATTGAATCTCGCCGCCTTTCACTAGAATGGCATCGGCAGATATCGTCAGATCTGATTTCAAACTATTGTCCATGACGGTGAGGTCAAACCCGCCGCTTTGATTGGCGGCCAGTTGGTCATTACCCAGGGTTAGTCCCAGTAACTGGGATAATCTGATTTGAGTACCATCTGACTCTGTTACCAAACTGCTGTCCACTGTCAAATTATTCCCAAAAGCATTAATCATCACTTCTTCTCCGGCAACCAACGGCCGACTCAGATAAATCATTGCATCCGAATAGTACCCTTCTAAAGCTGCTTTCACTTCATTACTCAATTGCTCCGCATACGTAACAGAGATTTTATTCTCACCTGTTGTTAAGGTGAGATTATTTTGGTATGCTTCCATAAATAATGGATACAAGGAAAAACCAATTCCGTTATTATCACGATATACCCATGTTCCGTCACCTTTTAAAAGTCCCTTCCAGGCCGCAACACCAATTGGCGATTCCAGATTTTTTTCTGTGAAACTTATTTGAACATTTGCCGTCTGGTTTGTTGCCAGTGGGGCGTTATCGGGAGAAATACCCAACAATTCCGTGAGCCCTATTCTATTACCTGCAGACACTGTAAAAGTACTTTTCGTAATGACCGCTTCCTTTCCATAAGCACTCACTTTAATCGATTCACCGGTCTCCAGTGATCGATCAAGAGAAATCTCGGTATCCCCATAAAGTCCAGCCAGGTTCGAGATATCATCCGGTGATAATCCACCCTTATGGGTAATTGAAAAGCCTTCACTGCTATTCGTAAGGATCTCCACCGAATCATCATAGGCATCAAAACCCTTTGGATTGATTGACATCCCGGTATACTTATCCAGATATTCAATATCACTATTTTTCACAAGAATGGCCCTGGCAGATACATTCAGTTGTTTTTCAAGGGTATTATCTTCAATTGCGATCGCAAACGATCCCTCCTGGTTCACCGCCAGGTTTGTCTCACCCAATTCAATACCCAACAGTTTTGATAGACGGTAGCATCTCTTGTCAACATCTTCAGCTGTTGTAATGTTCGTAATAATAACGTCTTGACCAAAAGCATTAACCGTCACCGTTTCATTCTCCTCAAGGGCTCTGTCCAGATAAATCTCAGCATCCGAATAATAGTCATTCAGTTTTTCCTGATCCCCAGGAGACAAGATACCTGAGTAATTCACTAAAAACTTGTTACCTTCGGTACGCAATTCGATGCTATCCTCATAAGCTTTAAAACTCGGCTGATAAAGTGATAAACTAATTCCATTATGAAGATAAACACATTCATCATCATTTTTAACCAGAATCGGATTTGCATAGACACCAATGTTGCGATTTAAACCCTCTGGCGAGCAAATAATTTGATCATCACCGAATTTTGATGCCGCCTCTTGGGTGATGCCCATCAGTTCAGATAGTTTAATCTGAGTTTGATTATTCATCTTCTCTTTAGTGAGTATCGTTGTTTTTCCCAATGCCGATACTGTAATGGTCTCATTCTCTTCCAGATCACGGGTAAGATAAAGCAACACATCTGCCTGATACCCTTTTAAGCCCGTTTTATCAGATTCTGAAAGATTGCCATCATAAGAAACAATTATTTTTGAATCATCAGCAGATACAGAAACCGTATTCATATAGTCTTCCATCCATGTTGGATATAGGGACGTACCATTTGCTTTCCCTGTATCGATTATTTCTGCATTTCCCTTAGCCAAAATAGCCTCGGCCCATATATAATTAGTTGAATTTAATTTGATATCTTTCAAACTGATCTTTTGATCACCCTGTTGGTTCGCTGCCAGGTTGTCGGGACCCAAAACAACATTCATCAATTTAGATAAGCGGATCTCCGTTTTCTCTGCATTCTCCATAACCGTACTGCTGGTCAAGGACATCTCTTTTCCCAGTCCAGAAATGGTGATGGATTCGTCTGCTTCCAACGCACGATTAATGTGAATAACCGTATCTGTATAATAACCGGCTAAGCCCTGTTTTTGTACTTCTGTCAGATTACCCGCATAATTGAATAAGAATTCGGAATTCTGGTAATCAACAGTGATCATATTAGAATAGGCATCCAACCAGAAAGGTAGTAACTTGAGTGCATATGCATTTGTAAAATTCTTAAAATACTCCTCACCATTTTTGCTTGTGCAGGGACAGACCGTAACATATCGTTCGATTTTTGTACTGATATCTTTGACGGTAATAATAATTGTCGAATTCTGATTTTGAACCAGATCACAATCAACTAATTTACGGCCTAGCAGTTTAGATAGCAAAATTTCTTTTCCTGCGAAGTCTTTATTGGATACTTGTTTTGTAGCACCGGCTACCGTTAATTCCAAAACTTCACCATCCGACAAAGGCGTATCGATTTTGATTACCAAATCTGCATACAATCCACTTAAAAGATTTTTTTGAATCTCTGTCAACTGGTCCGGATATGTCACAGTACATGTATTATCTTCAAGACTCAAATTTGGAGTATAGGAAAACAATGCTTTCATATATTCATTTGCCTGCACATCGTCTTGTGCACGCTTAATGCCTTCAGTCAATGCCGCCTGAATTGCAGACTTATTTGCAAAATCATCCTTCTCAAGCAGAGATTGACTTACAATAGATTTACCCATATAATCCAATTTTTCAAATCCTGTCAAATTCAATTTCAAGGCATTTTTCATTACTAATTCCAAAATAGCGACATTGTTGTTAGCATTATTAAACTCCGCAACGATCAAGTCTTCAGCCGATGGATCCGATGGTGTGGGAGTATCCGAACCAATGACATTTAGGTTAAACCTGGTTTTCTCATTTCCTAAGCCTCCTCCTCTAAATGCAATACTTGATGGACCAAGAATATTGCTGCTACTATTATCGACAATATCTTTTACCAGATCGGCCGGGATATCAAATGTAATTAAACCCACTTTTCCTGCCGTACCAATTGCCTCACTGGACGGCTTAATGATCACAGCCGATCTATCATTTTGATCAACCTCAATTGTTCCGTAAGAGGTATTCGTTCCCGGTATTAAAATTTTCAACTCTTCATCAACTGATACCGGTTCATTCATTTGAACACGGATTTGACTGGTTTTTGAATTTTCAAGAACATCAATCCCAAAAATTCCATCACTATTCTGTACTGCTTCAATCGTTTTACCTTCAACCTTAGCGGAAATACTTTTAATATACGGATGAATTGAATCTGTTACCTCCACTAAGAATAAATCAAGATAATTGCCATGAATACCTGATAATGAATTCCCATCTAAATCCGTGATTGCGTTTTCCGGTACTGAAAAAGCAAAATAACCCAATTTATCAACCATGGCAATTTCGTCTGATAAGGGTGTTATAAGTAGCTTCGTATGACTTGCATCAGCATATTCGATTTTTCCGTAATCAAATTCCACATTATCAAGCTTTAATCTGACTACCGGGTTCTCATTTAAAACGACTTCTTGATCCATCTCGACAAGAGCATTTTTGATAGTGCAATAGCGTTCAAGAAACAATATACCACTTTTCCCATCAGATTCAATTTTAGTCCCATCATTTAGAGTCACTGAAAGATCTTTTGGTGTCGGACCATTAAATGGTGTCACTGATAATTCGAAATCCAGTAAAGGTTTAGAACCATCTATTCCCTGTACTGAATTCTGGGGTATTGAAAACAAGTAGTCATCCAGTATCGATTCATGATAAGCTGCAATTTTAAGTATTTTGCTGTACATTTTACCGTTGATTTCAGTTGGATTAACCAATTCTAGCGCTCCAAAATAACTGGTATACCCATGTGATGTTAACATGAGTTGTGCTCCACTCTCAACTGTGACAAAATCACTTGCTTCTATCGTGATCTGAGAAATACTAACATGCTTCTCCACAGACAAACTGAACTTTCCATCCGTTAATTGAGCCTCTTTCCCACCCCCATCAACGATTGCGGTCAATTTATCATAAGAAACATTTTTTACAACTGCGGCATTAAAAATAATTTGTTTTTCTTTTACATCAGCATTATGATAACCTGCTTTAATGCCAATCGCTTTAACTGAAATAGTCTCGCCTTCCCGTTTACTTGCTGTTATATTAAACGAAACAGTATATCTTATGGAATCTGATGTTGGATTTGATCCGTCCAGTGTATAGTAGATCTCTGTATCAGAGGTTGTTGTTGTTAAATTTACGATAACCGACCCACTATTATCAATAGATGTCGTTTGACTTGGATTTGTTTGAATTTCAATAGAAGCAACAGTTGGTATTGCAATCGGCGTCGGACTTGGTTTTGGCGGAGCCGGCGGTGTCACAACCGGCGGTACCGTAACCTCTGGCGCCACGACTTCTTCTTTGGGTGCTTGTTCGAAGGTAACATCATCGGAATTGACATTGGCCTTCTCAATGGTTCCTTCACCCTTCATATCAACCCCAGTATTCAGTTCGATATTATTTACTGTTGTTTTCTTGTCCAGGGTAATTTCAGATCCTTTTGCATTTTCCGCCACAACCATATCCTTAATGGTTGTTTCTCCCTGGGTTGAAATCTTTACATCCGGGGCATCGATCTTCACATTCTCGAAGGCGCCTTCCAGAATAATGTCCTCACCCTTTGCGTCTTCCGAAACCACCACTTCCAAACCGGCTGCATTGGTTGCCACGATCCGCACCTGGCCGCTGGACGTCTGCAGAATGGTAATTTTATTGTAGTCGCCGCCATTAATATGGATACTGTTTTTACCCCCACCTCGAATAAAAGTATCCCCATCCACAGTGATGTTGTTCAATGTCACATCCCCTTCACCAACGCCTTCACCAATGGTCAGATTCCCCTTGATATGAAGGTTCTGCAAGGTTACATCTGGCGTATTGATTGAAACATTGTCTTCAACGATTTCAACTCCGGTTTCAGGACCAAAGATTCCAGCTTTGTTATAGATCGTTGTTGGCGTTGCTTTTTTAACAATTTTAACTTGCAGTTCTTCCAAACGCAAACTCGACCCGGTGGTCCCCAGTTCTTCGCCATTTTTAACCCATCCCCAGTCTCCGTCAACCTGGGGAATATTCCCCATATTCTGGACATGTCCGCGGTAGTAGACGTCATAATCCGGTAAATTTTCAAGCCGGATTTTGATCGATTCCACACGTTGACTTTTGCCGGTGGTCCCCGCAAAATTTCCGTTTTTGACTGGTGTCATCCAACCTTCATTTTGAACATGTACTTCATAAACAATGTTCGCCTCTTCCGGCACATTGCCTGTCAGTGCGATCCAGAATCCCTCAGTCCTGAGGCTTTGTCCCCTTGTTCCAAGAGCCTCAGGCCCCATCACCAGGTTTCCCTCGGGTTTTGGCATATTCCCCTGATTCTGGATATGACCCCGGTATGCCACCCCAATTTCCGCTGTTGCTGTTTTATCAGCTAACTCATTAGCCGCAAACACACCGGTAGAGAAAAAAATTGACAGTATCATAATCATAAACAACATTCCAGTTATTATTTTACTCTTGAATTTTTTTTCCATTATTTTTATCACAATTTCCCTTTCATATTTTGAATTGTTTAGTAGAGACTACGATTAAATAAACAGATATGCTTCTTACTTAACTTTTGAAATTTTAACAGATTAGCCTCCTCTACTGCTATTATTTAGAATTTATATCTTTTTTTATGAATTGAACGATTGCTTTAAACTTTAACATAATAAATCAGACAAAACAACGTGTGGCATATCGTGTGCCAAAACTATTTTAATTTTTCAAAAATTGAACAAATCAAATACCATTATTATTATTTGTTTCTTTATTTTAAAATTTTGGTATTTCAATTCCGGCAAAACGACTTCGCTGGTTTGTCTTTAAGCGCCATCCATCACCTCGACTGTCCCTGAAGTTAGTTCAATAATATTTATTAAAAGCGATCTTCCTCAAAAAATAAAAAGGCCTGACTCCGATAAAATATCGGAATCAGGCCTAAGTTGTATATTTTCTATTTTTTCCTCTGTCTATTTGACAGTGACAATTTTAAATCTGTGGTAGCTTTTAAATTTACACATAGTTACTGTTTAATCACCTTGTTCAATTCCCCCTGAATTTCATTCATGAGGTAATCGGTATAGGGAATCTCGGTAAAGAGTCTACCTTCGGTGTAAGGTTTAAGGATAACGGTTGCTTTTTGGGTGGTTTCGGCATTGAGTATTTCGCCAACACCAACATTTTTAAAAGCTGGATTGACTTCTCCGATTGCTTTTAATATTTTTCCCGGGCAGGGGGATCCTAAATCTTTTGATAGGATTTCGGCTATACCCTGAAGCATGTTAATCGTACTTAATTCAAATGGCTTCTCAACTGATTTTTTGACCTTCAGAAGCCGTCCTTCAGTGTTAACAAAGGTTCCATTGACTTCCGGGAAAGCCAACGCCGGCAATACCACATCGGCTTTTTCACAGGCCTGGGTTAGGTGAGTATCCTGAACCATTAAAAATTCATATTGACTGAGGTCGGCATTTGGATCTTCTCCGAAAAGGAGCAATCCTTTGGCTTCTTCCAACACTGACTTTGTATTCACAACCCCAAGTGTATTAAGACCCACGCTATTATTTTTAATAGCTACTCTGAAAATACCACGTCGTGGTCCTTCAGCTTTACCTAAAAGACCGATGATATCCCCAGCCAGGGCTGCTGTTTCAGGCGTTACATATTTATCACCCAGAACAATGATCGGGTTCTTAGCCTTAACAAGTCCCGCTCCGATGACCTCGGCCTCTTCGCAAATATCGAAGCTGTCCAATGAAGCTTTTAAAGCTTCGAGGTTTTGTGCATCTTCATTGATTTTGCCATTTTCTAAAACGTATTTCGTAATTTCTCCCATAAATTCCAGGTCGTCGCATTCGGTGATAAATTCATCCCCGATATGGTCAAAACCTGCTGCATCGGGATTAATCACAAATATTTCCGCTCCATTTTTAGAAGCCTGGGTTAATTTGTATTTGACGATGGGATTATTCACCGGCAGGAATCCCAATACTAGAATCACATCCGCTGATATCAATTCATCCATATCATGAATCTCGTAATCGCCCTTAAGCACTTCGGTTTCGCCTTTAAAGGCATTGCTGAAGCTAAAGGTTTCGGCTCGGAGGGTTTTGGCGAGCTCGGTCATAGTGAAAATTTCTTCATTGGTGTATTTAGGCGAGATTCCCATTTTTAGGCCAGCTACACCATACCGTGCAGTGATACTCTGGGATTTTTTGGCAATGGTCAAAAGGGCATCATACCAACTGACTTCCTCAAGTTCCCCTTGTTTATTTCGAATAAGGGGGGTAGTAATACGGTCTCCCCATTGGACTAAATTGGTGCCAAAGCGTCCGCGCCCACACATAACACCCTGGTTAATTTCTTTATAGTTACCCTGGGGAACAGCTTTGATAATGGTATTTCCCATGGATTCAATGACGGTCTGGCAACCTGCTGAACAATAGCCGCAGGTGCTGTCGGTTTTTTGAGTATTCATGGGGATTTGTTTAATCCCGACCAGACCTTCTCTGAGTGCACCAGTGGGACAAACACTGATGCAGAGTCCGCAGCTCACACAGCCTGATTCAGCCAGTGGCCCTTTTAAAGCCGGTTCGATGGTCGTTTCAAAACCACGGTCGACCAAACCGAGAGCCGAAGCACCGACGATGTCATCACAGACCCGGACACAAAGGCCGCAGGTGATACACTTATTGTTGTCACGAATCACAAAGGGGTGATCATCCTGGATTTTTTGCTCGGGATTGACGCCCTTTATTCGGGCAGGTTTCACATCGTATTCATTGGCATAGGCAAAGAGCTTGCACTCAAAGAAGTCCTGACAACCGCATTCCAGACATCGGCTTGCTTCAGCCACGGCCTGTTCCGGAGTGTAACCTTCAACCACTTCCAGAAAATTATCATTTCTGGCGTCGGGGGTGAGGTGAACCATTACCGGACGCTTATTCTTCTTGATGCTTTCAAGATAATCCTGATCCACATGTTCTTTTTTAACATAGTAAGGCTCCCGATAAGCAATCTCGTCGCCATTTATATAGGCTTCAATGAAAGGAACAGCTTTTTTAGAATCGCCGATGGCTTTGATCAGAATGGAGGCGCCGTCATTAATACAGTCTCCGGCGGCGAATACCCCTTCTAAATTGGTTCTGAAGGTTTTTTCGTCGGCGGCAATAGTATTCCATTTGGTAAGATTAATTTCCTCTAAACCTTTTGGGTTAATTCCCTGTCCGATGGCTAAAATCATCGTATCAATATCAATGATTTCTTCGGCACCTTCGATGGGAACCGGACGGCGTCGCCCGCTGGCATCAGGTTCGCCCAACTCCATTTTCTGAAGTCGTACCTGAACCACTTGACCGTCCTCACCTTTAATAACCTCAATGGGGTTGGTTAGATTCTTGAAGATAACCCCTTCTTCCTGAGCTTCGGTGATTTCAATTTCTTCAGCAGGCATTTCGGCAATGGTCCGTCGGTAAATGTTGTAGACTTCTTTGGCGCCTAAACGCACCGCCGTTCGGCAGGCATCCATGGCGGTATTTCCGCCGCCCACAATGGCCACTTTTTCACCTAAAACAATGGGTTCGTTATTGGCTACCTGCTGGAGCAGTTCGATCCCTCCAATAACGCCTTTGGCGTCAATGCCTTCACAGCGCAGCCCCGTGCTGGTCCAGGCGCCCAGAGCCACAAAAACCGCATCATGGTTTTCGCGAATGCTGTCAAATGTAATATCCTTGCCCACCCGGACGTTATTTTTAAAGACAACTCCTAATTCTTCAATGAGCGCTGCTTCTTCATCTACAATTCCCTTGGGCAGCCGGTATTCCGGAATACCATAGCGCAGCATGCCGCCCATTTTTGGCATGGCTTCGTAAATGGTCACGGCATGGCCGGATTGGATCAGGTAATAGGCAGCGGTAAGACCACCTGGACCGCCGCCAACAATCCCAATGGATTTTCCGGTGGGTTTTTTAACCTCCGGCAAAAACATGTCATGGGTTAAATCGAAATCCGTTGCGAAACGCTTGAGCCAGGCAATCGATATGGGTTCATCCACTTCACCCCGACGACAGGCTGTTTCACAGGGGTGGGGACAGACACGGCCGATACATCCCGGCAGTGGCAATTGCTCCTTGATTAGTTTCAGAGCTTCCTCAAACTCGCCGTTGGCAATAAGTCCCACATATCCCTGACAATCGGTTGTTCCCGGACAGGCAAGCTTACAGGGTGCCACACAATCGCCAATATGCTTGGAAAGCAATAGCTCGAGATTTGTTTTTCGCGATTCGAAAACACGTTCAGTCTTTGTGTTAATGACCATGTTTGGAGAAATTTCAGTGGCACAGGCTTTAAGGAGCTTTGGAATACCTTCCACTTCGACCATACAGAGTCCGCAGGAACCAAAAATTTCCAGCCGTTCATCATAGCAAAGTGTGGGAATGTCGATATTGTTTTCCCGGGCAATTTCTAAAATCATTTGTCCCGGAAAACCGGTAACTTCTTTTCCATCAATATTTAATTTAAATTTTTTCATTTTTCCACTCCTTCCTAGTCCACTAATATGGCATTGAATTTACATGCGGCATAACATTTTCCGCACTTGATGCATTTATCCTGAAGGATATTATGGATTTTTTTCTTTTCGCCTTCAACGGCTTCCACTGGGCATTTCTTTTTACAAGCTCCACACCCGACGCAATTTTCTTTAATAACGCTATAGGTTAACAGCGGTTTACAGCTCTTAGCCGTACATTTTTTATTGTAGATATGATCTTCATATTCGTTTCTGAAATATTTCAGGGTAGTTAACACCGGGTTTGGCGCGGTTTGGCCCAGACCACACAAAGAACCTTCTTTAATTTTATAACACAGTTCTTCAAGCAGCTCAATGTCACCATCGACGCCTTGACCCTGGGTAATACGGTTGAGAATTTCCAGCATCCGCATGGTCCCGATGCGGCAATAGGTGCATTTTCCGCAGGATTCTTTACAGGTGAAATCCAAAAAGAATCGTGCCATATCAACCATACAGGTAGTTTCATCCATAACGACCATGCCTCCGGAGCCCATAATGGCACCGGTTTTGGTAATTTCGGCATAGTCGATTTCAGTATCCAAAAGAGCAGCCGGAATACAGCCGCCCGATGGCCCTCCCATTTGCACGGCCTTGAATTCTTTATTGTTTTTAATACCGCCACCAATTTCATAAATAACATCCCGGAGTTTCAACCCCATGGGAATTTCCACCAGGCCGCCATGAGCAATCTTTCCAGTCAAAGCAAAGACCTTGGTGCCCTTACTTTCTTTGGTGCCAATGGCAGCATAGGCTGCTCCGCCGTTTCTGAAAATCCAGGGGACATTGGCAAAGGTTTCCACGTTATTAATGTTGGTAGGTTTGTTCCAGAATCCCTTTTGGGCTGGAAAGGGAGGTTTTAACCGAGGCATCCCCCGTTCCCCTTCCAATGAGGCAATGAGCGCGGTTTCTTCGCCGCATACGAAAGCCCCGGCCCCGGCTTTTATGCGCAGATCGAAATCAAAACCGGTATCAAAAATATTTTTTCCTAAAAGCCCTTTTTCCCGGGCCTGATCAATGGCCAGCTGCAAGCGAATAATAGCCAGCGGGTATTCGGCACGAACATAAACAACCCCTTCGTTGGCACCTATGGCTTTAGCGCCAATGAGCATTCCTTCGATAAGAGCATGGGGATCACTTTCTAGCACACTTCTATCCATAAATGCCCCAGGATCACCTTCATCGGCATTACAGACCATGTATTTCACATTTCCCGGAGATTGGTAAGCGGCATTCCATTTAAACCAGGTTGGAAAACCAGCCCCGCCCCGACCCTTAAGACCGGCGATTTTAACGGTTTCGATAATTTCTTCAGGGGTTAATTCGGTAAGACATTTTTTTGCCGCAACATAGCCCTGGACGGCCAGATAGTCTTCAATGCGTTCGGGATTAATAATCCCGGAGTTTTTAAGAACAATCCGTTTCTGTTTTCCGATCATGGTAATGTCTGCATCGGTAATCTGTAAATGTTTGACCGCTTGTTTATCCAATATATGCTGTTCAACAATTTCTTTGACATCATCAATGGTTACATTCACAAAGGTGACCTTAATCCCCTCATCGTCAAATACATCAACAATGGGCTCAAGATAGCAGGTCCCAATACAACCCGTTTTATCGATGGGAATATCAAGTCCTTTTATGGCAAAAATTTCTTCAAAGGCATGTTGCACTTTATTAGCTCCCGCAGCAATGCCGCAGCTTCCTTCGCCAATCACTATTTTCATTTTTGATCCTCCATAGTACTATTCTTATCCTTAATTTCCGCCAGAATATTTTTGGCTTTATCCACGGTAAGCTGACCATAGGTATCATCATTGATCATCATCACCGGTGATAGGCTGCAACAGCCCAGACAGGCAACGTTATTTACAGTAAAAAGCCCATCCTCGGTGGTTTCGCCTTCTTCAATATTCAGAAATTCCAAAACGGCTTCCTCAATCATCTTCGCTCCATTGACATGACAGGCGGTTCCCTGGCAGAGCATAATCAGATTTTTTCCAATGGGTTTAAATCGAAATTGGGTATAAAAAGTAGCAACACCATAGACTTTTGCTATGCTATTGGAAGTTTCAATAGCAATATAACGCATTAATTCCACGGATAAAAATCCATAAATCTCCTGGGCCTTTTGTAAAATAGTAATCAGACTTCCCGGGACATCGGCATAGTTATCCAAAACAGGATCCAGATTCTCAAAGGGATTGATTTTTTCATCATGGCAGCCACAACCGCAACCATGTTCATGTGTTTCATGACTCATATAGTAAAACTCCTTTCGAATTCAGCAGACAAAAATATTTGTAATTATTGATTCTTTATAATTATACACTTTTTTTATGAGTAAAAAGAGGGTAATTTATAGTTTTATTTAAACTTTCCCTTATCTTAAAGTAAGGAGTTGGTTTACATACAATAAAGTGCCCGTTCTTGCTGGGTTATTGTTATTCGTGAGTCAAGCTACCCCAAAGGTATTCAACTTAACGAACGACAGTCATAATCAGCAAAAATCGGACACTTTATAAAAACTCCGCAACAATTGCACAAATTTTTTAAATAGTTAAGGTTTTAGCTCCGCGTTGCAGCCCGGTATCCCCTGAACGGACAAATTCCAAAATACCGTAGGGTTCAACCATATTAAAAAAGCCTTCAATTTTATACCGTGTTCCGGTGATTTCAATCACCAGGCTTTCTCTGGCAACATCCACAATATTGGCCCGGAACATATTGGCAATTTCAACAATCTGGGATCGTGTGACATCATCGGTTTTCACCTTGATAAACACAAGTTCCCGAGTAATGGACTCTTCGGGTTTTAATTCAATGACCGTAATGACATCGATGAGCTTATTTAACTGTTTTTTAATTTGTGTTAAAATTTGTTCATCTCCGGTAACGGTTATGGTAATTCGAGAAAATTTTGCATTTTCGGTTGTTCCAACGGTGAGGCTGTCGATATTGTAGCCACGTCTTGCAAAAAGTCCTGAAATACGACTAAGAACGCCAAAATTATTTTCGACGAGTAATGACAAACAGGTTTTTTTCTCCATAGTATCTCCTTATATTCGAATGAAATCGGGATGCACCTGACATTGAATCAGGGTTGGTCCCGGGTGGCTAATCGCTTCGGGCAGAACCTTATTGAAATCTTCATTTTTATCCACCTTAAAGCTTTTAATTCCATAGGCTTCCGCCAGCTTCATAAAATCAATATCAAAATTAATATCCGTTCCACTATAATGCCCTTTTCCGTAATTGTCAAATTGGAGCTGTCGAACCATGCCCAGTTTTGAATTGGTAACCAAAATAATATTCACGTTCAATTGATGTTCGGCAATGACCCCCAGCTCACCCATACTCATTTGGAAACTGCCATCGCCACAGACAATAAAGATCTGCTTGGGCTGATCAAGAGTTGCAAAGGCTGCCCCGTTGGCTGCCGGAATACTGTATCCCATGGTCCCCAATCCACCGGAAGTAAAGTATTTTCGGTCTTTGATAATCCGATAATACAACGCTGACCAGATCTGGTTAAGTCCAACATCCGCAACCACCGTGGCATTATCCGATGTCATTTCAGACATCGATCTGAATAAAACTTTAGGATTGATTAAATCACTACAGGGTGGATCGGCATCATAAATCAGTGGAAACAAATTCTTTGTTTCTGTAATTTCAGCCAGCCATGAACTATGATCCTTTAACGTATCTTTTTGAATGAGATCGGTTAACACTGTTTTAGCGTCCCCTACGATGGGAATATTTGTTTCCATGTTTTTGCCGATTTCAGCCGGATCAATGTCAATGTGAACAAATTCAGTGTTATTTTCAAAACTTGAA
The DNA here is from genome assembly GCF_001263355.1 of Acetobacterium bakii. Taxonomy (GTDB): domain Bacteria; phylum Bacillota; class Clostridia; order Eubacteriales; family Eubacteriaceae; genus Acetobacterium; species Acetobacterium bakii. The sequence continues at coordinate 16,558 of NZ_LGYO01000033.1, read as the reverse complement.
AGTTTGGAAGTGGCCCGATTGGACATGCGTGCGCCAACATTGATAATTAAATCTGCCGCATTCATAACCACATTTGAATATTCAAAGCCGTGGCTCCCAACAATGCCGCAATACAACGGGTGATCTTCTGGAAAAGCCCCAATTCCCATGAGTGATGTGATCACCGGAATATTGTTTTTTTCTGCAAAAGCCATGAGTTCCTTTTGGGCGTGGCCTAACACGACACCGCCGCCGGCATAAATAACTGGTTTTTCTGCTTCCTTGATTTTCTTTATGGCTCTTTTTATTTGACCGCTATGGCCGCTGAGGTTCGGCTTATAACCTAAAATATCAACTTTATCATAGGTCAAACCCGTTTTGACATTTTCCAATTGAACATCTCTGGGAATGTCAATAAGCACCGGTCCCGGACGGCCGGTGGAAGCAATATGAAATGCTTCTTTGATGATTCTCGGAATGTCTGCTGCATCCTGTACCAGATAACTATGTTTCGTAAAAGGCGCCGTTGCCCCGGTGATATCCGCCTCTTGAAAGGCATCGGTTCCAATCAGGGCACGATCGACCTGGCCTGTGATCGCCACAATCGGTATGGAATCAAGGTAAGCGGTTGCAATACCGGTGACCAGATTAGTGGCACCCGGACCTGACGTTGCCAGACATACGCCGACTCTCCCGGACTCACGGGCATATCCACTGGCATAATGCGGTCCTGCCTGTTCGTTTCGCACTAAAATATGTTTTATTGGGGATGTTCTGAACGCTTCATATAGAGGTAAAACAGCACCTCCCGGATAACCAAACACATACTCAACATTTTCTCTTTCGAGACACTTTAAAATTAATTTTGATGCTAACAGTGGAATCACTCCCTTTTTTAGTATTTCGAATTATCATATAAAATTTTAGAGGATCTGTCAATGTAATTTTTTTTAATTCAAGTATATTTTCTAAAAAAAATCAGGTCTATCCGCGATAGACCTGATTTTCTTTAAATCATTTTTTATTTGTAAACAATGAGCTTTCCCAGCAACGGTGTTTTCACAGAAATTGCACCTTCCGGACACATTTCCTGGCAACAGTAACAGCGAATACAACGGTTGTAATAATAGAGCGGATAGCGTCGGCGCTTGCGATCCACCATTTTAATGGCTTTTTTCTCCAGCGGACAGCTTTCTTCACAGATTCCACAGCCAATGCACTTGTCCTTATCCACCACTGGTTTTCGTACCAGAAGACCGCGAAGACTTGATAAAGAGCCCAGACCTGATGTCTTTTTTTCTTCAGCTGGTTCCCGGACAACATCAAAATCCGCGTTGAAAAACTGATCGATTGGATCGCCTAAAAGTTCAATTCGATCGAAGGAATAGTTGCCCAGTTCCATTTCTTCTCCAAAAACATTGGTCGGAACAAAGCTGGGTTCCAAATTAATCATTCGGGCAAACGTAGCATCTAAAGCCACGGGATCATCAGAAACCAGCAGAACCTTCATGGGAACAGCTTTTCCGGAGGCCGGGCCGTTTCCTTCCATGGCCATAATTCCATCCATAATAAACAGTCGCAGCTTGGGACTCAGATAGCGATTGAGATCCACCAGCATCTTAGAAAAACTCAACGGATCAGGATAACAGGCATGGGATGTGCCTTTATTAAGTCCGTAAACACATCCAAATTGATTTTTCACAGCTCCGGTAATCCGCGTCAAGCCATGGGTTTTCATTTTCGCCAAACTGATGATGGCATCGCTTTCCAGTACGCCGGTGGCGATTTCAAACCGTTTTTTCACCAGTCCCAGGTAAAAATCCACGGTTTGCCCATGGGTAAAATCAAGCATGGGAACCTTATGTTTATCGGCGATCTCGGTTAGACCGCTTTCCCTGGCAACCCCGGCGGGCGAACCAAATCCCGGCGAATCGCCATAGGCCAAGTCACTCATCCCTGCTTCTTTCAGGATTCGGATCATGGCTTCAAAAACAGCGGGATGGGTGGTAGTGGCTAATTCTGGTTTCTTTGCACGTAATAAATTAGGTTTCAGTAAAATTTTATCCGCCTTTGAAACAAAGGTTTCAATTCCCCCAAGTAAGTCAATGGCGGTTTTCAATTTCTCATAAACCAGATTATCATCATAGGATTCACATCCCATAATCACAACACGCGACTTATTATCTTCCATTTTTTTCAATGCCTCTTTCTGTTATACGAATCTTTTTTTCCTTTAACAATTTACCGACAGCACGTTTGAAAGAACTTTTACTCATGTTTAATTCTTTCATAATAATCTGAGGACTTGTTTTATCATTATAAGGCAACAGTCCCTGGTTTTCATTAATTTTTGTCAGGATTAAAATGGCATCTTTGGGTATTTCTTTATATGATTTTTTATTTGGGGTTAAAACCAGCTTGCCGTCGTTTCGAACTTCCGAGATCCGGGCGTAAACTTTTTCACCGCAAAAAATATCGGTATTGGTATCTTTCATCAGAATCAACCCATGATACATGTTTTCCACGGCCACAAATGCGCCCAATTCAGGATTGATCTGATAGACGTAGCCTTCAACCCACTCACCAATTTTATGAGGTGAATCCACCTTAAGCAGCGGGTAAATTTTCATGGTTACACAGAGGCGATCACTTTTATCTAAATACAGATTAACCAGATAATCCCGACCCTTTGCGATTTTAGTGGTTTGCTCGTTATATGGCAGCAAGAGATCTTTTTCAAGTCCCCACTCCATAAAAGCGCCAACTTTGGTAATATCTGCAACTTTTAAAGTGCCAATCTCACCTAATAATATTTTAGGACGTCGGGTAGTCGAAATTAATCGATCCTTTGAATCCCGATAAATAAATACTTCAATATCATCACCTGGTCTCAGATTCCGGGGAACTTCTTTTTCCGGGAGCAAAACCACATTTTTTTCATCATTTCCATCGTATAAAAAGGCGCCTATAGCTGTAATTCTGTTTATTTTCAGTATTTGGATTTTTCCTGTTTCAATCATTTATTAAACCTCGTTTTTAATTTTTATTCTTTCTTTATTAGTAAGTTGAAAAAAGGGCGTGTTCTTCACACGGCCCCAACCCAACAATTATTTCATGTTTTTTAATTCTTTTCGGTTTTGTTCGACCAGATCGTTCATTTCCTTGAGCTGCAGCTGAAAACTATATAGGAGTTTATCCGCATAACTTTGGGTGCCTATTTTCATTGCTTTTGCACTGGCATTGGCATTTTTCATAATTTCATTGGCATGTGCCGATGCTGTTTTTGTAATCTCATTGGTATCGATTAATTCTTTGAGACGTTTCTCGGCTTCGGCTTTAATATGATCTGCTTCGCTTTGAGCTGCAAACAGAATCTTTTTTCGCTCAGCCACAATTTTTTTTGCTTCTGTCAGCTCCATCGGCATGGCATCTCGAATTTCATCAATAATTTCAATCACTTCTTCTGGATTAATCAATGCCCTAGAGGAAAAGGGAAGTGTATTCCCTTTTTCAATAATATCTTCTAATTCTGCTAATAGTTCTATAACCCTCATCTTATACACCCTTCCTCATACTTTTTTTGGATCGCTTTTTCCACATTTACCGGTACAAAATCAGATACATTCCCCTGAAATTTCACAAGTTCCTTTACTAAGCTAGAGCTTAAATACGAATATTTATTACTTGTCATCATAAAAAACGTTTCAATATTATTATCAAGATGTTTATTTGTCAACGCCATTTGAAACTCATTTTCAAAATCTGTCAAGGCTCGAAGCCCCTTGACAATAATATTGGTTTTTCTTGACCTTACATAATCGATGAGGAGACCGTTACAAGTATCAACTTCAACATTATCTAATCCCTCTAAACTTTCAGCAATCAATTGTGCGCGTTCTTCGCAGCTAAAAAGATAATTCTTGCTTTTATTTACCATGACACAAACAATCAGCTTGTCAAAAACAGTTGCCGCTCGTTGAATGATGTCGAGATGACCTTTGGTGAGAGGATCAAAACTCCCCGGATAAACTGCTATTTTTAAACTCATTTTTCTCCCTACAAAAATAACTTATCTTAGAATTACCATATTTTTTTGTTTTATAACATACTAAATTATTTTTTTCTAATGGCATTATAACAGATTTCTCTGATTCTATCACTACTTTTCCATTCTCAGATAAAATTTCTTTTTCTGAAATCATTTCCAATAACTCACCAAAACTATCACCTTGAATATAGGGTGGATCCATAAAAATAATATCGCAGACGGCCTTATTTTGATGGAACATTTCAATTCCTTTAATGGCAGTGGTTTGAATAATTTTTACTCTGGATTCATATCCCGTAAGGGCAACATTTTTTTTAATAATTTCAATGCTCTCCCGGGAACTGTCGAAAAAATACGCCATTTCAACCCCTCGGCTTAATGCTTCAATGCCCATGGCGCCGCTGCCTCCAAAAAGGTCCACAAAAACTTTGGCATTCCTTAAATCAGCCTGAATGCTGCTGAAAATTGCACCCTTTATCTTATCGGTGGTTGGACGAATCTTATCTCCGGATATACCAACCAAAATTTTCCCCCGCTTCTCTCCTGCTATAACCCGCATTCCGCCTCCTAATTTAATGATATTTCTTCAATTTCCTTGAAAAATGTTTGCAGAACACTATCCCGAAATACCATCATTTCTTTATCTCCTGAAGAAAAAATTTCCCTGGCTAATTCCCTTGTTTTTTCAATAAGCGCCAGATCCTCCATGGGATTGAGCACTCCAATATCCGGAAGCCCATGCTGCTTGAATCCAAAATAGTCACCGGGGCCTCTTAATCGATAATCCTCATCGGCTATTTTTTTACCGCTGGTGTTTTTAACGATCACCTTCATTCTGGCAAGAGTCTCGGGACTTTTTGAATTGGTCACCAGAAAACAATAGGATTGATGTTCCCCTCGACCAACCCGGCCCCTCAGCTGGTGGAGCTGGGATAGTCCAAAACGCTCGGCACTGAGGATGGCCATGGCACTGACGTTGGGAACATCGATTCCCACTTCGATAATACTGGTTGCCACTAATATATTAATTTTTCCGAGATTAAATTCCCGGACAATCTGCTCTTTTTCATCATTACCCATACGACTGTGTAAAAAACCGGTATGATAATTTCTGTCAAAGCGTTTTGCAATATCGATATAAACTGATTCAATATCCGAAACTTCATTCATTTCTTCAGAAGCTTCAATAAAGGGACAGATTACAAAGGCCTGCCGGCCTTTTTTCATTTCATCTTCCAGAAAACCATATATTTTATGGAGGGATGCCTCATCATAGCAGTAGGTTTTGATGGGTTTCCGTCCTTTGGGAAGCTCATCGATATACGATACACTGAGATCCCCATATAGAATCAGCGCCAGGGTTCTGGGGATTGGGGTGGCACTCATCACCATGGTATGCGGTTGATTTCCTTTGAGTGACAATCGTCCCCGCTGTTTGACACCAAACCGATGCTGTTCATCGGTGATCACCAACCCTAAATTATAATAATCCACTGCGTCCTGAATGAGGGCGTGGGTTCCAATTACCACCGATGTTTCGCCGTTGGCTACTCGCTCGAGGATTTCTCGTCGTTCCTGGGTTTTCAAACTGCCGGTAATGATTTCAACCGTGACTCCGGTATTCTTAAGGAGCTCTCGAAAGCTGCGGCCATGCTGCTGAGCCAATATTTCAGTGGGGGCCATGTAGGCAGTTTGATAGCCGTTTTGGGCCATTAAGCAGGCTGCAATCACCGCAATTACAGTTTTTCCTGAGCCAACATCACCCTGAACCAGCCGATTCATCACCTGCCCACTGTTAAAGTCACTTATCATGTCATCAATGACTGATTGTTGACTCTGGGTGAGCTCATAAGGCAGATTGGCCATCAGGGCATTCATTCCACCGAAATGGGTAATCGAAATATCCGAATATTTTACTCGCGCACTATTTGACATGATGCCCATATTAATTTTTAAGGCTTCATTAAATTTCAAACGTTCTCTGCCCTTTGAAACGTCCGCCATTGTTTTTGGAAAATGGATGGATTCCAGGGCCGAAGCCATTGTCGGCAATTCATAGGTTTGGCGAATGGATTCCGGAAGCTTGTCTTCAACGATTAAATGATCACTGAAAATCTGAATGAGCATTTTTCGAACACCATCTTTGGGAACTCCTTGAATTTTTTTATAAACAGGAGTCAACTCAAAAAAACGCCCCGGGTTGTTCGCCGGTGCAAACTGGGGGTTCAGTAGTCTGAATTTTTCGCCTTTTTTTTCAAGTTTACCATAAAAATAATATTCCTGATTTTCTTTCAGTGTTCCTTTTAAATAAGGCTGATTAAAAAACACGCCGGTGATTTTGGCTTCGTCCCATAACAACGGAATGCTGAAAATGGAAAGACTGCCACCCAAACGCTGAACCCTGCCCTGGCCTAAAACCAGGGCTTTTATGGACAATACCCCATCCTCAGTAAATTCATCAAATGATTTCAATACGTTTCGATCAATATATTTCCCAGGGTAGCAGTTCAGAAGGTTTCCAACTGTCTTAATCTGATGATCAGCCAGTGCCGCCCCCCGTTTGGGTCCAACACCTTTTAATGTTAATACTGAATCCTCATAGTTCATGGCTGCCTCCTGGTTTCAAGGGATCAAAATTTTTTATTCGACTGACAGAATATAATAATACAACGGCTGTCCGCCGTAATGAAGTTCAACATCACAGTCTTCAAAAACCAGAGCAATTGCATCAGCCAAAGCCTGGGCATCTTCTTCTGAGGTATCTTTACCATAATAAATCGAAATGAGTTCACTCTCGTCATTAACCATTTCAGTTAAAAGTTCTTCAGTGACCGAGCGAATGTTTTTCCCGATGAATTTTATTTCTCCTCCGGAAATCCCCATGACATCTTCTTTTTTTATTTTCAGTCCATTGATTTTGGTATCTCTTACGGCAAATGTCACTTCACCTGTTGCCACATTGTTAATAGCTTCACTCATCGCTTTTTCATTAACCAATGGTTTCGCATCCGGTGAAAAAGCCAACATCGATGAAATACACTGGGGAATGGTTTTCGCCGGAATCACATAGACCCGCTTATCAGATATTTCGCTGGCTTGTTTAGCCGCCATAATAATATTACTGTTATTGGGAAAAAGAAATACGACTTCGGCATTTACTTTATCAATTTCATTTAAAAAGTCCTGGGTGCTGGGATTCATGGTTTGTCCCCCGGAAATGACCCGGGTGATTCCTAAATCTTTGAAAAGCTTGGTCAGGCCTTCGCCCGGTGAAACGGCCACAAAGCCATAGGGAACAATTGGCTGAACCGCCGCGGTACCCTTACCGGCAAACTGCTCACGCATATTGTCAATTTTAATTCGGGACAAGCCGCCCAGACTTCCGGCCCGTTCCAAAGCAAGCCCGGGATTATCGGTATGGAGATGCACTTTTATAACATCGTCATCTTTAATGACCAAAACGCTGTCTCCCAATGTATAAAAGTATTCTCTTAAATTATTATCATCAACTTCCAAAGCATTTTTTATAATAAATTCGGTGCAATAACCAAAGGTAATATCCTCAGGTTTCATATGTGAATCATCCACAAATTTATTCAGGTCACTGGTTATGAATTCGATTTTTTCTCCCAGTTCCTGATTTGCAAATGCCTTTAATGCGCCTTCAACAATACAGATCAGGCCCTGGCCTCCGGCATCAACAACACCGGCTTCTTTTAGGACCGGCAGCATTTCCGGTGTTTTTAGAAGGATGTCTTTTCCGTGTTCAAGAATTTTGATCATGAAAATTCCCAAATCGTCGTATTTTTTCGTGTTTGCCATGGCAAATTCGCCCATTTCCCGGGCAACAGTGAGAATGGTGCCTTCGGTTGGCTTCATAACGGCCTTATAAGCCACATCTGCCGCCAGTTTCAAGGCATTGGCAATGACTTCAATATCCAGGTAATCTTCACCCTTACAGCCCTCTGCAAAGCCCCGCAGCAATTGGGAAAGAATTACCCCGGAGTTTCCCCGGGCCCCGATGAGTGCCCCTGAGGATGCTGTTTTTGCGACGCCGTAAACAGTCAATTTTTCAATCTTATGGAGTTCGGATACCGAATGGGTAAAGGTTAGCGACATGTTTGTGCCGGTATCCCCATCCGGAACCGGAAACACATTTAGCTCATCCACAATTTTTTTATTGATTTCGAGGTTTTTAGCTCCGTACTCAAACATTTTTTTGAGCATCTCGCTGTCAATTTTTTGGGTTTTCATTATGTCCTCCATTTATACACGCACACTCACAACGTTCACGCTGATTCGTTTTACTTTTAAAGATGTTTGTTTTTCGACATTATATTTCACATTTGAGATAATATTTTCGGCAACCACAGAGATTTTTATGGCATATTCAACAATCACATAAAGATCAATGATTAATCGTTCATCTTCAATTTTCACCCCAACCCCTTTGTTCGCCTGGTCACCGGACAAGATTTCAATTAATCCATCTTTTCCCCGTTTATGCGCCATTCCGACCAAACCGTAGCACTCCATGGCTGCATTTCCGGCAATATCTGCAATAGCCTTTCTGGTAATATCTATAGATCCGAGCTCACTGTTAATTTTCATTTTTTTATCTCCTTTTGTTTTGTCTTCCTCTATTTTACATAATTCTTTGAAGGAAGTCAAAAATTCTATTGCTTTATTTTTATTTTTCATGATATAATACACTTTGTTTTATAAAAGGTAAGCGTAAGGGAGGTTATGTCATGGCTAAAGAATGTTTTATATGTAAAAAAACCGTTGTTTCTGGCAACCAGGTTAGTCATTCAAATAAGCACAGTAAACGCGTTTGGAAACCCAATTTGCAAAGAGTAAAAGTTGTTATTGAAGGCACACCACAACGAATCAGTGTTTGTACACGTTGTTTGAGATCTGGAAAAGTCGAAAGAGCTTAGTCTCTTTTTACTTCAGACGAATACAACGGAGTCTTTCTTAATTGAAAGGCTCTTTTTTTTACCCTTAATCCTTGGGAAGATCCACAAGCAATATGCCTTTTTCAACAGAGATTCTCTGTTTTTCAAGGGCTACCACGTTACTGATACCATAGGTGTTTTTCATGGTCATTCTGCCATTAACAATGGGATATTTAAATCCCTGGATATTAATGCCTTCATTATCACCTCCCAGAGGTAAGAGTGAAATGACCGTTCCAATGGGAAGTTCCAGGTTCATATCGCCACACATTAGAAAAATACAATTCTTTTCATCAATAATTTTCCCGGTAATTCCAGCTTCGAGTAATCGAGTCAACAGGTATATATTTCCTAAGCTATGATCGATGCGTGTTCCCAGTGCGCCAAAAAGAATAACTTCTTCAGGGTCCATTTCAATGGCGTGACTGATGGCCAATTCCGTATCGGTTTCATCTTTACAAGCCGGATAACGTTTCATTTCAACCCGCTCATAGAATTTCAAGGTTTCCTGACTGATTGAGTCCATGTCACCCAAAATTACATTGGGAAACAATCCAATTTTTTTTGTAAAATTAGCGCCGCCATCAACGCAGATAATATAGGGTTCTGGTACTGTTTTTAAATAGTCTTTATAAAAATCCGGATCTCCGTATCGTCCATTTGTAAAAATCAAAACTTTCATTAGCGTTGTTCCTTCTTTATTTCTTCCAATAAGTACAGATAATGCTCATAGCGGGTTTCGCTGATGTCTCCGGCTTTTAAAGCTTCCAGTATTTGACACCCTGGTTCACCCTGATGCAAACAGCTTTTAAATCGACATTCACCTCTGGAAAATTCCGGAAAATACTCTCGGAGTTCTTCGGCTTTTATGTATTCCGATAATTTATAGGACGAAAAACCCGGCGTATCCAGCAAAAATCCACCACTTCTCATTTTTAACAATTCAACGTGCCTGGTGGTATGCTTTCCGCTTTTCAGCTTCTGGCTAAGGGTTCCGGTTTCCATGGTTTGATTTGAACAGAGGTTGTTTGCCATGGTTGACTTCCCAACCCCCGATGGACCAGCCATAAAAGCTGTTTTATGGCTGATTTCATGGGCGATCTCATCCATAATGTCCAGATCTGTGTCGCTGAAAAAAAAGAGCTTATATGGGGTTTTACTGTAGATTTTTCGTAGCGTTTCTTCCTGTTCGGGGCTGGCCAGATCTTTTTTGGTAAAGCAGATCAGGGGTTCCACATTCTGGATTTCCGAGCTGATCAGAAGCTTGTCCAAAAGCAGTAAATTAGGCTTAGGACTTGTCATTGAAAAAACAATAAGGCCAATGTCAACATTGGCCACCGGTGGTCTGACAAAAATATTTTTCCGCGGTTCAACGGATTCAATGGTCCATTCTCCGGGGTTATCGGATTGAATCACCACTTCATCCCCTACGGTAGGTACTATTTTATGATGACGTAGCAATCCCCGGGCTTTACATTCCACAATTTCATCACTGGATCGAGGCTTCACATAATAGAAGCCCCCGATTCCCTTGATGATTTTTCCAACTTGTTTTTCTTCTGCTAGCAAATGCCAGGCCTCCCATTTCTAAAAATCAATGTAACTGCTGCCGGCACTTGTTCCGTCAATAAAGACTTCATAAACCTGTCGACCCACGCCTTCCACATTTACTGAAAATGTATCATTGGACATGTTAACGCCTTCGTAAACAACTTTTTCACTCTTGTCCGCTGCGTAGAGAACAACCTTAACTTTTACCGACTTTGGAGGGGTCGATTTCTCATAATCACTGACTTTAACGGTCAGCTTCTGGGTTGAAACTTTCCCGCTGCTGACAATAATGGTAACTGCAGTGCTTCGTTCAACGCTTGCACCTTCAGCTGGCGATTGGCGTATAACCATACCCTGAGCATAGTCGGTGCTGGATTCATACGAAACCGTACCGGTGGTAAGTCCGGCATTTGAAATGGAACTTCGCGCATCGGTTTCGGTTTGACCCACGATATTTGGCACAGTGACAAGATCTTCACCCTTACTCACATAAATAGTAATCTTTGTGCCTTCATTAACCGTTGTTTTCGCTTCCGGATTCATCTCAAAAACAATATCTGCATTATAATCGTTGTTGTATTCACGGATGATTTCTCCCACCACAAAGTTTGCGGCTTCAATGGCCGTTACAGCTTCTGATTCGCTCATTCCAACGACGTCAGGAATTGAGGCGGTTTTTGTCCCCCGACTCACTGTAACTTTCACGGTTTTACCATTTTCCAACTCTTTGCCACTTTCCGGGTTTTGGGTAATAATCAGTCCTGCTGCTACCTCGGAGTTGTAAACTTCTTTTTCAACCTCAAGTGTCAATTTCAATTTTTCAAGGGTAGCTGTCGCCTCGACCACTGTTTTTCCCTTAATATCTGGTACCTGGACGGTTTTCCCGGTAAAATATCCATACACCGTAATTCCCATCACGATGATTGCGATAGCTGCAAAAACTGAAATAAGAATGATGTTGCGTTTCTTTTTTCGGGCTGCAACTTCCTGTGGTGTCTCATAATAGTATTCATCATCCTCTTCATCCTGATCCGCAGGAATTGTTTTATGACTTCCAGTATTTTCAACATGAAAGAGGCCTTCCCGGACAATCTGTGTGTCATTGCGTCCATTTCCATGTCCATGACCATCATTATGGCTGGGATTGCTATTTTCCAGAATGATTTCCAGATCTTCCATCAGCTCGTCGGTATTCTGATAGCGATCGGCAGGTTTTTTCTGGGTAAGCTTTATAACAATGTTATTAACCGCGTCCGGAATTCGTGGTTCCAGTACTTTTGGTGGTACAATTTCCTCTTGGATATGCTTAATGGCAATGGTCACGGTATTTTCTTCATCAAAGGGTAGTTTTCCGGTTAATAATTCATAGTATAGAATTCCCAATGAATAAAGATCGGAACGTTCATCCACAAAGCCACCACGGGCCTGTTCCGGAGAAATGTAATGCACCGAACCCATGGTCTGATTGGTCATGGTCACGGTGGAGCTGGTTATCGCTCTGGCAATCCCAAAATCGGCCACCTTTGGTACTAAGTCCCGAGTTAATAAAATATTATGGGGCTTGATATCCCGATGAATGATTTTATTTTCGTGAGCACATCGAAGCGCATTGGAAATATCCATCACAAACTTCGTTGCTTCAGCATATTCCAATCGGCCCTTTCTCATGAGATATTGTTTAAGGGTAATACCGTCAACATATTCCATAATAATAAAATATATATTATCCTGAACCCCAACATCATAAACACTCACAATGTTTGGATGCGACAAACACGCAACTGCCTGGGATTCCCGATCAAATTTCTTAATAAATTGTTCGTTTTCAGTGTATTCCTCTCGGAGTACTTTTACCGCCACGTAACGATTGAGTTTCAAATCACGAGCCTTATAAACGTAAGCCATACCGCCACGCCCAATAAGCTCAATGATTTCGTAACGTTTTACTAATGTTCTACTGAGCATTTAAGACTCCTTCCAAAGGTTTGAAAAGCACAACGGTAATGTTATCATTCCCTCCATTTTCATTGGCTAAATCGATGAGTTTTTTTGCACTTTCCTCTAAATTATTTTCATTCACTATCGCCTGCATTTCATTGTCGGAAACCATGTTGAAAAGGCCATCTGAACAAATGAGATAGACAGCCTGAGGATCAATATCATAACGGTAAAAATCCACTTTAACTGAATTATCTGTTCCCAAAGCCCGAGTTATCACATTTTTCTGAGGATGAATTTCCGCTTCTTCCTGAGTGATTTTCCCTTCATCGACTAAAATCTGAACCAGAGAATGATCCTTAGTCAGCCGGGCAATTTTCTCTCGGGTTATACTATAAGTTCGACTATCTCCAACATGGCAAATGCACAGATCATCCCCGTCGACAATACACATGGTTAAGGTTGTTGCCATACCTAACCGTGCCGGTTCATCATCTCCTAATTTTTTCAAAGCCATGTTAATGTCATTGACAAATGACATCATTTCCTCGGGATCAAAATAATTTTTTATTCGTGATAAATTGTCTTTAATAAAATCCACTGCTGTTTTACTCGCAATTTCGCCGCTGCGATGACCGCCTAAACCATCTGCCACTGCAAAAACATAGGATACTCGATCAACATTTTTTATAGTCGCTGCCAAATAGGCATCCTGGTTCACCTTTCTCTGAGACCCTATATTAGATCCATAGGCACATTTCATACAATCACCTTATCCTTATTTCCTTTTTTTCGAAGCTGGCCACAGGCCGCATCTATTTCTCTTCCCATTTTTCGTCTCATGGTAACGTTAATCCCTCTTTTTTCCAGTTCTCTGAAGAAAGAATCCAACCGTGAACTTTCTTTGTAATCAACTTCCCCCACCTCATTTAAGCCAATAAGATTTAAATGGTTTTGGGTGCCCCGCAAAAGCTTGACAAGGCCATTGATATCCACGTCACGGTCATTAAAACCTTCCATCAATGCATATTCATAGGTTATTTGTCGGCCAGTTTTTATAAAATAATCATCAATAGCGGCCAGTAATTCTTTTAAGTCATACTTATTGGCAATGGGCATTAAGTCTTTTCGTTGCTCCTGAAAAACAGAATGCAGGGAAATCGCCAGGTTAATCTGTAGATTTTCTTCTGCCAGCAATCGAATTCCCGGAACCAGGCCACAGGTTGACAGACTGATTTTGCGCTGTCCAATTCCAAAACCGGTATTGGCAATGCGGATAAATTTAAGCACCTCAACATAATTATCAAGGGGCTCTCCAATTCCCATAATGACGATATTGGAAACTCTGATTTTTTCTACTTCTTCGATTAAAAATATTTGATCCAATATTTCTCCTGAAGTCAAATCCCTAATTTTTCCGCCCTGGGTTGATGCACAGAACTTGCATCCCATATTACACCCGGCCTGAGTTGATACGCACAGGGAAGCGCCGTGCTGATAATGCATCAGCACCGACTCAATACACTCTCCATCCGAGAGTTCAATGAGATATTTTTTAGTCCCATCCTGTGAATCTTCCTGGGTACGGATGATATTCCCATGGATTAGCGTATAATTTTGGGATAGATTTTCTCTGAGCTTATTGGAAAAATTTGTCATTTCACTAAAATCGTGAGATTTTTTTTGATACAACCACTGAAAAAGCTGTCCGCCTCGATATTTTGCTTCTCCATGTTCAACCATCAGGGTTTCGCACTCTTTTAGATTTTTTCCAAAAATATTTTCCTTCAAGCTTTCACCCCTATTCCTTTGGTGAAGCATTGTAATCAAAACGGCTGCTTCACATAATCTTATTTATTATATCAAAAATCCCCTATTTTTACAATTTATTCAGGATCTTTTTATTTCAGAACTTAATTAATTAAATAATAGTGCAAAAATAAAAGCCGCCTTATTCCTAAAGCGGCTGAGTTACTGGCAAACCTCATTGCGGACAATTATTCTTTTGTTAACAGGCAGATAAAAAATCCATCACTCTGATCCGTCAGTGGACTGGTAAAGGTATAGTCATTACCATTCTGATCCGGAACCACTTTCATTTCAGGGTGCTTCGTTAAAATAGCTTCAATCTGATTTTCGTTTTCGTCTTTATTGACCGTACAGGTTGAGTACAAAAGCTGTCCCCCGGGTTTTAAACAGGAGATGGCGTTTTCCAGAAGATCCCGCTGAATTTTCACAAGCGCTTTTCTTGCTTCTTTGGTCATATGATAGCGTATTTCCGGCTTCCGCCTGAGAACGCCGAGCCCTGAACAGGGCGCATCCAGCAAGATCTTATCAAAAGCTTCCTTGTCTTTTTCCAATAATTCACTGCCATCATGCTCTTCAAGAAGAATGTTTGTGCACCCCAGCCGGTTACTTGCTTCAGCAATTAACTGCAATCGTTTGGGAAAAATATCCCGGGCAATAATTTCGCCGGTATTCTCCATGAGCTGACTGAGATAGGTTGTTTTGCCTCCCGGGGCTGCACACATATCCAAAACACGATCTCCCGGCTTTGGATCCAATCGTTCAACGGTGACCAGTGTCGCCTGATCCTGGATGACAAAATGACCATCCCGGTAAAGCGGCGTTTCTTCAATGCTGTTTTCAAAAACACTGAGATTCGTAATGTGAATGGCATTTGGAGATAATGTCCCTTGAATGGGTTCCACTCCCAGAGCTTCCAGTTCCGCCATAAGTTCTTCCATGGAAGTCTTTAAGCCATTGCACCTTATGGTAAATGGCGGTTTTTCATTCAGCAGCGGAATAATTGCTTCTGCTGCATGGGTACCATAGGTTTCATAGTATTTGTAAACAATCCACAGGGGCAATGAATAACGAATGGAAAGTGCTTCTTTTTCATTATCCCAGTTTTCGAATTTAAAGTCTTTACCTTCTTTTTCAATTTTTCTCATAATACTTCTCAGCACACCATTCACAAAGCCTTTAGCCTGGGGCTGGACTTCAACGGTCATCTTGACAGCCTCATTGACAATGGCGTAATCTGGAATTTTATCAAGAAAATAAATCTGGTAAAGAGCAATTCTTAGAATTTCCCTTACTTCTTTGTGAAGTTTTTTTATGGGCGTACTGCTTTGCTGTTTAACAAGGTAATCCAAGTAGCTTTGGTTTTGCAGGCATCCGTAAACAATGTTCAAATAAAGTCTTCCGTCCTCGGCTTTAATATCATTGGCGGCAAAAACCTTTTTCAATTCCAGGTTCGAATAGGCCCCCTCGTGATTGATCCGCAGTAAGGTCTCTAATGCTTGTTGGCGTATATTCATTAATTTCTCCCTCTGAGAATTAATAGTCGGACAAGATTAAGGAGAGCCATGAGTGCTGCAGCCACATAGGTTAACGCCGCAGCTCTTAAAACTTTTTTTACGCCGACTTCTTCTCCTGGCTGAATAATATGATTCTCCACCAGGGTTTTGACAGCTCGGCTGCTGGCATTAAATTCCACCGGTAGTGTAATTACAGTAAAAAGCAGGGCTAAACAAAAAAGTAAAATTCCCAGATTCATGAAAGTAACCCCCCACCCGCTTTGGCCAAATAAAAGTCCGATAAAAAAAATCGGCCAGGCTAAATTGGAAGCAAATCCTGAAACTGGAACAATAAAATTCCTGAAATGCAGTGGCCAATAACCATCCTTGTCTTGAAGTGCATGTCCTGTTTCGTGGGCTGCAATTCCAACTGCAGCGATGCTGGCTTTTTGAGAAACACCCTGGGAAAGGCGCATCACTTTTCCTCTTGGATCATAATGGTCGGTCAGATTGCCGGCAATATCTTCAATACCAACATTTTTAAGATCGTTGTTATTGAGTATCGCTCTGGCGGCATCCGCACCGGTAATCCCGGTTTTGGTGGGTACCTTACTATAGGTTTTATAGGCACTACTAACCTGATATTGGGCATAAGCTGCAAATATCAGTCCTGGGATAAGTATTAAAAACGACAGATAATATTGGGAAAAAAACATAGTCTCATCCTCCTTATTTTTATTTAACTTAGGTAATTGCGAAACTACCGTGAGCTTCGCTGCCAG
>NZ_LGYO01000032.1:19165-21893 GCF_001263355.1 Acetobacterium bakii | reverse complement strand
AATTATCCAACTGACGGAACATGGGTTCAGGGTTCCGATCAAATTGGCACCCCCGGTTTAAGTCGAAGAATTGAAGGCGTTAACTTTAAACTGACCGGTGATATTCCCGCCGGCGCTAAGATTGTTTACAATCTTCACATCCAGGATTATGGCTGGTTATGTGATGTGAATAATCCATCGACATGGCAAGAAGGACCTGATTTTGCTGGAACAACCGGCGAAAGCAAACGGATTGAAGCGATCCAAATCAAATTGCTGGATGCGTCTAATAGGCAATTAGCGGGATACAGCGTTCAATACAGTGGCCATGTCCAAGATGTTGGGGATGTCGCAATGGTTGCCGATGGCAGCAAACTGGGAACAGTAGGCGCCAGCCAACGTTTAGAGTGTTTATCCGTTGGCATTGTTAAAGTAGCTGATTTTGTTCCTTACTATCGAGCTTTAGGTGCGGCAGAAAAAATTATACAGACTAAAGATGACTATACCCCAGCTTCAGTTGCAGCTCTGGAAAAAGCGATTCATGATCATCCAGTACCTGATACATCTACCCAGGCAACCGTTGATGCAGCAACAAAAGCCATTAATGAGGCACTGACTAAGTTAGTAAAAGCAACAACTGATGTAACTGCTCCAGAAATCTCTGAATTAGATGTAACATTCACAGAAGAAGTTGGTGCTGATGAAAAAACGATTAGTTATACGGTAACAGATGCCGATAGCTATTTAGATTTCGATACGATCAAGAATATCAATAACTATACATTTGCTGGTATAGCACTTCCAGCAGGTTCAACGGTAACAACAGATGCAGCAACTGTTGAACAAAAAGAAACAAAAGTAACCATTCACATTCCAGTTAGCGCAGTTTCAAAAACAGTTGATGGCGTATTCGCTATTTCTGGCATTGAAGATGTTGATGGCAACGTAAACACAGCAATAACACAAACAGGAAATATTGATTTTACAGGATATCCTGCTTTTATGGTCTGAGAAATTATAGAATAAATATTTCAGTAAGCAACTTCTTAATAGTGGGAACTTGTTAATAAGGAGATCGGATTTTTGAGGGGGTGATGATAGTGAAGGAGGAGATTAGAAGCGATTAAAGAAACAATCACAGATGAGCAAAAAGCTCTTTTGTGGATTTTAAAAATCAAACTAATAAAGAGACGAGAAGAATATTAAAATGAAAAGAATTTCAGTAAGCTTATTTACAATCATCATGATGCTTCTTATGGTTTTTTCATCAAATGTTTTTGCAAATGATGCGAGTGCTATGGGCGTTGAGTATCGAGCTCATATACAGGATGTTGGCAATTATCCAACTGACGGAACATGGGTTAAGGGTTCCGATCAAATTGGCACCTCCGGTTTAAGTAGACGAATTGAAGGTCTCGAACTTCAGTTGACTGGTGAGATTCCCGCCGGCGCTAAGATTGTTTACAATCTTCACGTCCAGGATTATGGCTGGTTATGTGATGTGAATAATCCATCGACATGGCAAGAAGGACCTGATTTTGCTGGAACAACCGGCGAAAGCAAGCGGATTGAAGCGATCCAAATCAACTTGCTGGATGCTTCTAATAAGCAATTAGCGGGATACAGCGTTCAATACATTGGCCATGTCCAAGATGTTGGAGATATCGCAATGGTTGCCGATGGCAGCAAACTGGGAACAGTAGGCGCCAGCCAACGTTTAGAGTGATTATCCATTGGCATTGTTAAAGTAGTTGACTTTGGTCTTTTCTATCAAGCTTTAGGTGCGGCAGAAGAAATTATACAGACTAAAGATGACTATACCCCAGCTTCAGTTGCAGCTCTGAAAAAAGCGGTCAAGGATCATCCGGTACCTGACTCATCTACCCAGGCAGCCGTTGATGCAGCAACTGTTGAACAAAAAGAAACAAAAGCAACCATTCACATTCCAGATAGCGCAATTCTAAAAAAACTTGATGGCGTATTCGCTATTTCTGGTATTAAAGATGTTGATGGCAACGTAGATACAGAAACACGAACAGGAGATATGATTTTGAATAAGGCTCTAATTATAAAAGAAGCAAATGTAAATTGTAACGGTACAATTACCATTTCATTTTCACAACCACTTTTGAATATTAACCAAGCTGATTTCGAAGTATCATCTGTTTCTAATAATTCTATTCTTTACATAACTGGTTAATCGTCGCTTCTTTTCCTATCAGTCTCTCAATAATTTTTTCAAGTTGATGCGAAACTGACATACAGTCCTCATATCCAGTTTCTAGTTCCCAAGTGGTTCCGGGTTTGTACTTATCATGCAAATCCGGACTATCAACAGGCCAATCCACTTTTGTTCTAAAACGACTCGGCTCCAACCTTAACTTTTCCCAAATATATTCTTTGGAAAATTCATTGCCTTCTAACTTAAAGCTAACGCTTATTCTCGGTTCCCTTACTCCATCGTCCAAGTATATTGTTATTTGTGGTTTGGATTCCATCTGATCTCAACCTTTCTTTTCTAAAAATAATTAGCATGACTGATGTATTCAATATCGTTCTAGTCATACCAAATGGCAATACCCCTGCCAATACCAATGACTGCTTTTCAGTTCCAGCTGATAGGGCTCGGCTGTTCGTACGGTTTTATTGCCGTAGCGGTCTGCATATTCAAATGAAAGCAGCCTGCTTTCCTGCAAAGCTATTTTGATAATTTCTAAATAGGATTGGCTGTTCCGGTTGCCCATCCACG
>NZ_LGYO01000032.1:0-19128 GCF_001263355.1 Acetobacterium bakii | reverse complement strand
GATCATGTTGGAAAGACTGGACAGCCCCATCAAGATCGCGGAAAGGTCGGCGATCGAAAAAACCTTTCGATCAATCTTGTATTGCTGCATGATTTCAAAGCCGCCGCCGACTCCCGATGCCCCGCGCACCGGAATACCCGCCATGTTGATCGAGTCAATATCGCGATAGATTGTGCGGGGTGAAACTTCAAACATAGCTGCTAACTCCTGTGCGCCGATCCGCTTTTTATCAAGGAGTATCATAATAATGCTAATCAGCCGGTCAACTTTCATCTGATCGCCACCTTCCAAAATTTCTTGACATCATTATAGATTGTTGCCATACTGTTGTCAACAATTACACGATATAATAAAAAGTAAACAAATTAATCTATCCATCAGGAGGAAACACGATGCAGAAAAAAGCCTTAGTCATAATCGATATTCAAAATGACATAACCAAGAATTACAAGGAAATTATTGGCAATATCAATAACGCGATTGATTGGGCCGTCAATACTGATATTCATGTTATTTATATCCGGCATGAAAATTTATCAGCCGGCACGCGGACTTTTAAACCCAATACCCATGGGTCAGAATTAGCTTCAGACTTGAAAATAGTATCACAAAATATTTTTACAAAATCCAAAGGAAACGCCTTAAGCTGTGAAGAATTTGCAGACTTTATTGTTGAAAATGAAATATCTGATTTCTACATAGCCGGAGCCGATGCGGTTGCTTGTGTTAAATCAACCTGTTACAACTTACGCAAAGCAAATTATGGCGTTACTGTCCTGTCCGATTGCATTACCAGTTATGATAAAAGGAAAATTGACGAAATGCTACGTTATTATGAAAGTAAGGGTAGTAAAATTATTTGTTTGAATGACCTATTCGCATGAAGGGACGTTCTTTCGTGTTCTAGTAAATGAAATCTGCCTAAAAGAACCGTCCCTCCGATCTCCCTATTCAAGATTTCTGTACATTTTAACGCCACCGGTTATGACTACTGTATCGTACCCCTTCACTTTAAGGTATGCTGCTGCTGTTGTCGCTCTGTTACCTGAACCACAAAGAACATAAAGAGTCTTATCCTGATCCAGTTTTTCGAGGCTCCCATAGAGACTCTTTAAAGGAATGCTCACTTTGTTCTTGTCCGGGTCTCTATTTTCCATTTCATTGTAATCTCTTATGTCCAAGAGTATGAAGTCATCGCCCTTTGGCATTTCCTTATATGCTTTTGCAGATATTGTAGCAAGCTGGTCTACCTCGTGGCCTGTTTCCTGCCACATTTCAATGCCATCAGGCAAGTAACCAGCAATATTGTCAAATCCCATTCTTCTGCAATACCAGTAGATCTCTTCCATCTCTCCCATTTGTCCGTCAATAACAAAAGCTATTTTGACATCCGGTAAGTATATGGATCCCAGGAAAGCAGTAATATTTCCTTTGGGTAAATAAATTGATCCGGGGATATGTCCTCCGATATAACCCTCTTTTGTTCTGGCATCTATCAGAAGAATCTCGTCTTTCATTGCGGCTACTTCATCAACAGTCAATGTATTAAGCACAACTTCATTTCTAACAAAGTCCGCACCTTTTACGTTGAGAACCTCCATCCGCTCAAAATATCTTGGCTTGATTCTCATTCTTGCAAACTTCTCAATAAACACTTCCTTTGAACGCACCTGCAACAGCTTATTTGTAGCCTTTTCATATCCGAATGATGAATACGGTCTTTCAGCCATAGTGTCACCACATGCGGATCCTGCACCATGGGCTGGGCACAGCAGCACATGATCACCCATTGGAAGTAACTTTTCGAACACACTCTCGTATAGAAGCCCTGTCATTTTTTCAAGGTTCTCTTCGCCATAGAAGTCAGTTCTTCCAAGGTCCCCCATAAATAAGCAGTCCCCTGTGAATACCATATACGCTTTCTCTATTCCCTCTTCATACACCGCATAGCTCATATGACCCAATGTGTGTCCTGGCGTGTGAATTGCCTTTACAATTATCTTCCCGATGTCAAGTTGGAACCCTTCCTGAATTCTTTCTCCATATACATGTCCCAGGTCCTCATGGTCAGAAATGTATATCGTCGCGCCTGTTTTTTCAGCCAGCTCCATCGACCCTACAATAAAGTCCTCATTTCTGTGAGTCTCAAAAATATACTTTATTCTCATACCGGCTTTTCTGGCTTCATGCATGTAAATCTCTACATCTCTCATTGGATCGATTACTGCAATATCGTGCGAGTCACCTATCATATATGAATAATGTGCAAGCCCTTTAGTTTCAAACTTCATAAAAAACATAATATTCTCCTTATTTTTTGTATATGTTTGATATAATATATCAATTTAACACATGCTATATTATTTAAAATATATACCCTCAAAGAGGGTATATATTCCTATAACCTATTATGGTTTTCGTGCTTACGCATGGTATTCCGTAAACAAACACAATCAGCCAGACGATCAGCCTGAGTTGATGAAAATCGGTCCTGGCGTTTTAAACAACAAAGCACTTATTCCGGTTGCCGTATTTGTTACCCCCAGCAGTCCCAACTCCGTAAATTTCAGCACGAAGCTGCGGATGGTGGCATAGGCCGCGTCACCGTGGTCTTTTTCCAGGGTCTTGGTGGAAAACTCGTCAGTTCCGTAGGCGGCCAGCACAAACTCGAACAGTGATTTTTCTTTTTCGGTGATTAAGCCATCCCTCAGGGCCTGTTCATAGACGGCCAGGCTGTCGGTTTTCGGTGCCGCCAAAGGAGAGAGCTGGTTATATACTTCGTCAATGAAATAAACCAGAAAGGGAGTTGCATCGAGGACCCCGCTGATTTTGGCATTATCCTCTGTGCGGGTAAAGGCCTGGTAATACTTTTTGCGGGTGGCACTGATGCGGTTTGAAAAGGGAATAAATAGAGCTGAGGCGTACCCCTGCTGGACGAGATACCATAAATGGAGCAGCCTGGCCATGCGTCCGTTGCCATCGAAGTAGGGATGCAGATAGCCGATGTAAAAATGAATGATCACCCCTTTCAGCAGGTCGTTCATTTCATTTTCGCCATTGATGAATTCAATCAACTGTTCCATATACGCGGGCAGTCTGTCATGAGGCAAACCGCAGTGCTCGATCTGATCCCCCATAATATAGACAGCATCCTGCTCTTTCAGGCGACGCCCCTTTATAAACCTATCATTTTTTGTTACTATAGCGTCTATTCGTCACTTTAATTTTAAGGCTTTCCATAACATTCAAAGCTTCCTCGTTTAACTGGTCATCATTACTTGCAGTGCAGGAAGCATCCACAACTATTTCAGCTTTCGGCAACGCCACTTTTGACAGCACCGCATTGGAAAAGACGCAAATATTGGAGATAACGCCCGCAACCTCAACACTATCATATTTATGATTAGCAAGAAAATCAGCCAATTCCAAAGACCCGTAAGCGTTTTTTTCAAAATAATGATCTGTTTCATCACAAAGCGTTGCTATTTTTCCATACAGAAGCCATCCCTCCGTCTCCTTGGTACAGTCAGAAAGTGGAAGTTCGCTGCACTCCTCCTGATTATTCGCATATTCTTTAGGAAGGGTGTCTAATGTATAAGCGATTTCATCACCATTTCTTCGATACTCTCTGATTTTTTGGGCAATGTCATCTTCCAAATCAACTGCTTTCTGAAAGCCAAGAGGCCCAGTTACAAAATCATTCTGATAATCGATCACTAAAAGTATTTTTTTCATAAAATGTTATCCTTTCTAACATGAAGTTAGCATGAAGGGACGGTTAGATGGATTGGTAACAAGTAAAGTTGTTGGAACCCGAGCACCCATTGACTTTGGGGTGGAAATACAACCAATTGGGGAATTGCTTTATGCTGAAGACATTGCCATGGCCATCAGAAAAGAAGATACAAAATTACTGGAGGAAGTAAACAAAGCTTTAAAATCAATAATAGAAGATGGAACCTATGAAGAAATCAGCAACAAATGGTTTGGCATGAATATTTTAGAAAAGTAAGTTCGGTTACTTAAATTAAAAAAGCCATTAGACTATCAGTGTCATAAACAACGCTGATAGTCTAATGTTGTGTAATAAGCAAATTATCTGAGCAGCATACCAGAAGGTTTTAAATTTTGAGTGTCTGGGTATGGCAACTCTTTATTACTGGCCCTTACATCAGTATTTCCTTTGCGTTGCTGCCGTGAGGATGTGCTGTTGCAGCAGTCTCAAAGGATCAATGATAATAATGAAACAGGAGAAATATTATGGATACGTTAACAGGTTTTTACGATAGTGTTATTGCATTTCTTGCGACTGTTGCGACATTTGTCCCAAAGTTTATCCCGGGTGTTTGGCTAACATTACAATTAGCTTTCTTTTCGATATTGATCGGTACGGTTATTGGCCTTTTCGTAGCTGTTATGAAGCTGAGCCAAAATAAATTTTTAATTAAAATTATGAATATCTACATTACGATTATCCGGGGTACGCCACTTTTATTACAATTATACTTTATCTTTTATGGGTTGCCCAGTATGGGAATTATGATTGACAGTTTTCCCTCGGCGGTGCTGGGGTTGGCACTCCATAGTGGGGCCTATATTAGTGAAATTTTCAGAGGTGCGATTGAATCTGTTGATTATGGGCAAAGAGAAGCGGCGAGATCTTTGGGCATGACCAGTTGGCAGGCCACCCAAAGGATTATTTTACCACAGGCTTTTAAACGCTCAATACCTGCTCTGGGGAATCAGTTTATTATGGCCGTGAAAGATTCATCTCTTGCCAGTGTTATCACCATTACAGAAACCATGTTGTTGGCAAGACAATTTGCGGCGGCTACCTTTAATGTTTTTCCTATTTTTTTCACCGCTGGTGCTTATTATTTAATTATTACGATGATCCTGACAAAGCTGCTTAGTAAGTTAGAAACAAAACTAAAAATAAATGAAAGGTGACGGAATGAGTATGATCCAAATTAAAAATCTTCATAAATCGTTTGGAGATATTGAAGTATTAAAAGGAATTAACCTGACTATCAATGAAAGTGAAGTCGTTTGTCTTATTGGATCCAGCGGTTCTGGTAAAAGCACGCTACTTCGGTGTATTAACTTTCTTGAAAAGAAAACTGCCGGAGAAATCTGGATTGATGGAGAATTAGTTCAGGAAAAGCAAATTAATCGTATCCGCCAAAAGGTCGGAATGGTTTTTCAACATTTTGACTTATTTCCCCATATGACGGTTATTCAAAATGTAATGGAAGGACCGATCACAGTAAAAAAAATGCCTAAAAGCCTCGCAAAAGTTCTGGCCATGGACCTTCTGGAAAAAGTGGATATCAAAGAAAAAGCCGACGAATATCCCGCCCTGTTATCAGGTGGTCAGCAGCAACGGGTGGCCATTGCCCGATCCCTTGCCATGGAACCCAGTGTCATCTTATTTGATGAACCCACATCAGCCCTGGATCCGGAATTGGTTGGAGAAGTGCTTAAAGTTATCAAGGATCTCGCCAAAGAAGGAAGGACCATGATTGTTGTAACCCATGAAATGGGGTTTGCTAAAGAAGTGGCCGATCGTGTGATTTTTCTTGATGATGGGCGTATCGTTGAAGAAGGTACCCCGGTAGAAATATTTGATCATCCTCAGCATGAAAGATTACAAATTTTTCTGGGACAGATTCTAGTATAGAAAACAATCATGAGCTTTATTTAATGATTATGTTTATATTTTTTAAATAAGGGTAATTTACGACTAGTAAAAAAATATTTTTTAAGGAGTTAGTATGGATATTTTTAAAGAAATTAAAAAAGAGCATGATGAATTTAAAAAGATCGCCGAAAAAATAAGTCCCACCAGTGAACGAGCCATAAAAACAAGAACCGATAGTTTCGCTAAACTTAAGCTTGAGTTAACTGCTCATCACGAAGCTGAAGAAGAAGTACTTGTTCCTGTTTTAAAAGAAAATAAAGCTACCAGGCAAATGGGTATAGAAATAGTAGAAGAGCATAATATCTTAAAGAAGCTAATGGAAGAGCTTGAAAGCCTTTCTGTCGATGACGAAACCTGGATCGTCAAATTTAAAGTATTTAATGAAATTATGGAAAAACATACGGATGAAGAAGAACACGAAATTTCCAAGAAGACTCATGAAGAATTTGAACAGAAAAGACTTGATGAACTGGGAGATCTATTTGAAGCAGAGGACAAAAAGATTGAAAAGCAGCTTAAGCAGAAAAAGCAGGAATGATCAAACATTCCAAAACAAACTTAAAAACAGCCATTTTAGCAGCACAAAGCCGCTAAAATGGCTGTTTTTTTAAGGTCTCAGCTGGGTTAGTGCTTTGGACTATTTATACTTTCCGGTACAGATCAAATTACTCAAAAAGACGAAGAGACGCTTCGGGATCAGTAAAAATTTCGGCTTTATTGCTTTTTGTTTTTCTCAAAATAGGATTGGATGTTCCGGTTGCCCATCCACGGACTTAAATCGATACATATTTGATTTGCTTTTAATTCAATGTCTTTCGCTCTGTCGGCAGGGATAAAACTTCAAACATAGCTGCTAACTCCTGTGCGCCGATCCGCTTTTTATCAAGGAGTATCATAATAATGCTAACCAGCCTGTCAACTTTCAACGGATCGCCGCCTTCCAAAATTTCTTGTTATCATTTTGTCGATAATTCTCTACCGATCCGTTGGACAGATTTTGAAGATGCTCTGCTGCTGCTTAAAATACCAAAAAGTCAGACCCAGACTCAGCGCTTCGGCCACCGGCAACGCCATCCAGATTCCCTGAATGCCAAATAATTGGGGCAGTAACAGAATCATAATCACCTGTAAAAAAAGGGTGCGGGTAAATGAAATTATCGCCGAAACCCGACCGTCGCCCAAGGCTGTAAAATAGGCCGACGCAAAAATATTGAACCCGCAAAACAAAAATGATACAGCAAAAATCCGAAAACCATGCACGGTCAACTCAATCAGTACCGGATTATCCCCAAGGAAAATAGACACCAGGGCCGGCGCCGCCAATTCTGAAATAATGAACATGGCCACCGACACCACCCCCACAATTTTCAAGCAGCTGTGGTAGAGTTTTTTTAGCTCATCCCCTTTTCGGGCCCCAAAATGGTAACCGATCACCGGTGCTGCACCGATTGAAAACCCGATCAGTACCGCGGTGAAAATAAATTCGATATAAAGCATCACCGAAATAGCCGCCACCCCGTCTTCGCCAAGAAGTCGCATCAGCCGAATATTAAAAAGCACCGTAATCAGCGAGCGGGAAATATTGGTGACCATTTCTGAGGCACCATTACTCATACTTGCCAGGAGCATTGACAGATCCTTGACTGGTTTTGAAAATTGCAGGCGACTGCTGTTGGCCGAAAAAAAATAAAAAACGGGTATCAGACCGCTAATCATAAAGCCGCAGACGGTGGCTATTGCCGCCCCGGACAACCCCATGCCCCATACCCCGACCAGCAGCCAGTCCAGAAAAATATTAATGATACCACTGAGAATACTGAGAAAAAATCCTATTTTAGGCCGCTCCGCGGTTACAAAAAAAGACTGAAAAAAACCCTGGAGCATAAAAAAGCCAGTGCCCAGGGCACAGATCCGCCCATATGTCACCGCGTCGCCAATAATGAGTTCGCTGGCACCCATAAAATAGCAGAGGGGCTCCATAAAAATAAAGGCGAGCAGGGATAAAAAAACACCCATCAGAACAGTAACCAGGGTTAAAAATGAAAAATACTGATTGGCCGCTTGATCCCGTTTCTCCCCCATCGCCCGGGCCACCTCCGCCGTGCCCCCGGTGCCCAGCATAAAGCCAAAAGATCCGATGGTCATGATCAAGGGAAACACAATGTTAACCGCTGCCAGGCCATTGCTGCCCACGTAGCGTCCCACAAAAAAACCATCCACGACACTATAAATGGAAATGAAGACCATCATCAATATCGATGACATGGTAAAACGCAGGAGTTTTCTGGTTGTAAATTTTTCTGATAATTGAATATGCATAAAGCCTCTTGTCTTTCCCTAAATATTTCTAACTTCAGTCGTTATTATTTGCGGCTAACGGCTCTTCCGACTTAATCAGATCCCTTGTTTCCTGTTCGAGAAATTTAAGATAGAGCCGTGACCCTTCAATTAATTGCCGCCGACCCTCCTCGCCCATTCTAAAAAACACCCGATTTTCTGCCTCAAGTACCGGTGCGATCTTTTCATTGGCAAAAGCATGGCCTTTTTCAGTCAGCATCATCTGCCTGCTGCGTTTGTCGTTAGCATCGGTTCGCCGCCTCAGGTAACCCTTTGTCTCCAGATGCTTCTGGGCCGTATTGACCGTCTGTTTGCTCATGCAGTATTGATCGCAGATATCTTTCTGGGTGCACTGATCTTTAGATGCAAAAAGATAATAAAGCACCCAATATTCACTGGTTGGCAAATTGCTATGCCTGGCCAGTTCATTATAAACAGCCCCGGTTTCTTTGAAAATATGATTATAGTCGACTAATTCTGCTTCGATCTGTTTTTGTACTTTCACAATTCCTCCGTTTAGTCCGTATTCGGACTATATTAGTTTATCCGATTGTTCTTCCTTTGTCAAGCAATCGCTATTATACTAGCCAGAATTTATTTTAATGTCATGGCGCAATTTTCTTCGTATTTCCATCGATGAAAACTGGTGTATAAAGAGCATGAGGGGCCGGATCGGTCCATGACGATTATACCCGGGATCAAACCGGAACGGCAGCACGTGTACTTCAGAAACAGAAAAACGCGCTGCAACGGTTCGATTCCGTTGCAGCGCGTTTTTTTAACGAATTGATCGTGGTTCGATCCCCCTAGGGATTGGTGATTGCCTGACCTTCCGCCCATTGGGTAACGGTTTTGTCGGTGGCATACTGATAGAGATTCACGATTTCAATATCAGAATCCGCTTTTGGCGGTGAAATCACCACAAAGTTCATGGTTGGATTCCCGGTCGCATGATCACTCCAGGTGCCGCTGTTGGCATAGATGGTTTTCTGATTGGCAGCATTGCTCATGGCAGTGATCCGGGCATGATGGGTGTGTCCGAAGACCACAATCCGTTTGGTTGGGTCAGTATCAAAAATCTGGGTCTGGGCCTGGGAATCGATAAAGGCGGTGTCGGCGGATTTGGTAATGGCATCGCTGACCGGGATGTTTACCTTCACCCCATTGATGGTTTGGCGTTCATCCCAGGTGTTCTCAATGTCCTGATACAGATTCATGCCCAGGGTACCATCTTCATTCTGGTGCGGCAGAATATCATTAACGGCATAGGTCTGAGTGAAGCCATCAATATTTGTTGTAATGGTTGCATCGGCGTAGCTTTCATTAATCGGGATGTTGGTCAGAAGGGCTTTCCAGACCTGCGCATAGCGATAAATATTCAGCTGGCTGGCATCCGTTTTATCCACCTTTAATTCAGGGAAGGTGTTGGTTGTTTTAGGAAATCCTTCTGCGATTGAAGACGTTCCGATCCGGGCGTAGAAGTAAGCCGACGGCAAAATAGAGGTGCCATTTTGGGTAATATCCCGGTTTGAAATGGGATCCGGTGCGGAGAAAAAATCATACCGGTGCCCATGTTCAATGACAATTTCCGAATTGGTTCCGGTGACATAGGTTCCCAGCCCCTGCATGCTGTCCCGGGCCTGGTTGATGCCGGGGAAAATCCGGGCAAGATCGGCATCGGTTGCCAGCAGATCATGGTTCCCCGGTGTATAGGTGACTTTGATTGCACCGCTCTGGATGATTCGATTGATGGCATCAACGACAGTTTTATTATTTGCCGCCACCGCATCATAAAAAGCAGATTGGGTAGCCGGCATGGTATAATCCATGGGAAGCATCCAGAAATCAAGGAAATCCCCGGCGATAACCAACTCTTTCACATTGGGGGATGCATTCAGCTGATCCAGATAATCAACCAGAGGCTGTCTGTTTGCCACGGTTGATGTATACGCATCATCGATACCCAAATGGATGTCACTGATAATATGAATCTGGGTTCGCTCATTGTTCAGATCCATATTTCCGGCTAGATTCAATTGATAATTGGTAGCAAAATACCCCACAAACTCACTGGCCAGACTGTCACCGGATTTGGATTGCAAATCACGGCTGATGGTAAGCTGATATGTTTCCCCCTGGGTCAAAGGGGACATTGCTTTGTTGTTGATTTGAATTACCATGGGATCTGCGGCATCTATTTTTATGATACTCGGTTCTTCCACCGCATTCCCATTTTTATCGATGCGATACAGTTTAATCGCATCGGTAATTGTTTTGGGTTCAATTTTTTCGGTGAAGGTCAGGCTGATGGTCGTAACCGTGTCGTTCAAGGTTGGATCATTGGAATCCTCGGATGTGGCAACGTTTGTCTTAACAGTCATTATCCCTTGCTGTTTCGGGAACCAAAGCACTAAAGCCAGCGTCACCAGCACACCAACCCCAACAATAAGCAACAGCTTTTTCTTTTCATTCATTTTTTTTCTCCTCTTTTTGTCATTCAATCTGATCAATCAGCCATTTTTGAATACGTTATCAATTTCCGGCTGTTCAACCCAATTTAACATTTCGAAACATTATAGCATTTAATTGTCGAAATGGAAAGATTAAAAAAAACATGAAAACATGCCCAAGCTTGTCGTCTTCCTCCCCCCTCTTCACGTCCTTCTTTTCGTCCTTCATCGATTCCTTCATTTCTAATACCGATACTTCATGTTTTTTAACATCTCTATCAAATTTAACCCTCATTTCATATTTTTATTGTTTAAATTTTCTTCTTTTGTGCAGACAGTGTCTGCACAAAAGAATTGTCGCTTGTACATAAGCGTACTCTTCAATCAATTTCCGCCACAATATCATTGACCTTTATAAGATCCCGGGGATTTATTTTCAAGGTAAAATTGGCATCTCCAACCCCTCCATAAACATAGGGATAGTTTAATAAATGTTGATCCAGTACACAGGGCAAGTGATGCCCCACCAGGGGAACGCTTCCCGCTTCAAAACCACTGGCTTCTGAAACCTCCTCTGCGCTTGCCATTCGCACATTTTTGCATTGCAAAATTTTCTTGATCTGTTTAAAATCGATCCGGTCCCGGTCTCCGGATAAGAGTAAAGCGAAATAACCCTTTTCGCTTTTAATGATGATCGTCGGTGCAGTCTCACAAATTTCATAAACCCCCAGGGCATCATTAACCGACAAGATGGGCTTTTCATTCGGCAATATTTCGAAATCCACAGCGCTGTTATTCAGCAATATCCTGAGTTCTTCCATTGTCATTCTGTCCCCTTTACAATTTTTAGTATCTGCTCATCGGAAAGATTCCCCCGAAGCCGCTGGAAAAGATGGCTACCTGGCACTATTACCCGGAACTTTAAAATAGTCGGCAGGTGCATCCGCGGTAAAACTGCGGTCTTCAAAAACAGTGCTTTTCTTTACTTTTATTTGAACTTCAAAAAGAATTTTCATCAAATTATCTCTTTCATCTTCATTGATTGAAAACTTGACACCATATTGGTATAAATGATCACTTAATTCTTCTATATGTACAGGGTTACCGTAAACCTTAATTTTTTTATCCAATAGGCTGGTTTCAAATTGAAGGGTGAATGCCCGTTCAACGGGAAATTGAATGTCCGAAATAAAACATAGTCCGCCAGGACCGATATCTCTAATCAATATTTTGGTATTCCCCACATCCATTATCTTTTCCTTGATTTTTAAAATGACGAGATCTGCTTGCAAATATTTGTGAAAAATCAAGCGAAAATAGTTGCGCCGTTCATCGACAAGCTCGGCATAAGTACTCCTTGGCAGAAGCGGCTCACATGTTCCCTTTTCCAGAATTTTTTTAAACGTATTCTTCGGCAATGGTCTTGAAAAAATATTGCCCTGACCAGCGTAACAGTTTAATTGTTGCAAAAAGGATATTTGCTCCCAATTCTCAATTCCCGTTGCCATGAGTTTGATATTCAATTCTCTGGTCAGATTGACAACGGTCTGGACCATCAGTGCACTCGCTTTATTCATGAAAATATTATTCAAAAAAGACCCATCCATGATTAATACATCGATATTAAAGTTCTTCAGACAGGAAAGGCTGAAGGACGCATCATTGAGAGCCACTTTTATTCCCATGGACCGTAATTTTTGAATATTGCCCTGAATATTTTCCGATTCATTGGTTAAAAGGTTTTCGGTTACCTTAACGATTAATAATTTTGGATTTAACTTAAATTCATCAAAAATGTTATGGATATGCTGGGCAAAATTCTTTTCGAAAAACTGGATACTGGAAAAATTAACCATTACCCTGGGGTTGGGTAATCCTTTTTTTAACATGGTTTT
Organism: Acetobacterium bakii; assembly: GCF_001263355.1. GTDB lineage: Bacteria > Bacillota > Clostridia > Eubacteriales > Eubacteriaceae > Acetobacterium > Acetobacterium bakii. Next base: position 6,745 of record NZ_LGYO01000032.1, on the reverse strand, counting down.
ACAGTTGTGGCAAAGCTCTTTCAGCATCCATTTTTCCATTTCGATAATACTGCCCGTTTCTTCTGCCAGATAAATAAATTCATCGGGTGACACCAGTCCCCAGGCCGGATGATTCCAGCGAATCAATGCTTCGACTACCAGAATTTTTCTATTTTTCAGTTTGACCACCGGCTGATAAAATATTTCAAACTGGTTTTTTTTGATGGCTTTTCTAAAATCGTTTCGCAGTTCAAATTGTTTGTAATTCTGAATACTGAAATCCGTGCAATAATATTTGTACTTGTTTTTTCCTTCTTTTTTTGCCCAAAGCAAGGCGATATTGGCTTGTTTAATAAGAAATTCACCATTTCCATCGGCACTCTCCCGGGTGTCCATATACCGGCACTCCTTGGAAAAAAGACTGATCCCCATGCTCATCGATACCTCAAATTCATAATTATCAACCTTAAAAGGCGGTAAAAACAAAGCGACGAGATTCTTAGCCAAGGTCTCATAGGCCCCCATATCAGCCAGGTTTTTGACAATAATACCGAACTGATCCTCAGCATAGCGTCCCATCAATTGATCGGATTTTAAGAACATTTTCAGGCGAATCATTATTTTGATGATCATCTGGTCACCAAAATGAAAACCCAGTGCGTCGTTAATATATTTAAGTTTCTCAAAATCAAGCATCAGCACCGCCAATGATGTGCCTTTTTCTTTGGCAAGCGCATACTGCTCCGCCAGCAGCATCTTGAAATAATGTCGATTGGGGAGGTTGGTGAGTTCGTCATGGGTAACTGTATAGTGAAGTTTCTCTTCGGTTTTTACTCTTTTGGTAACATTAGTGAAACTCAGCAAAATCCCTTCAATGGCAGGATTCCCCAATAAGTTTTGCATACTGACTTCCAGATAAACGTTTTGACCGGATTTTTTTTTATATGTCAGCACATTCTGGCTTTTACTACTCGGATTTTCTAAAACAAAGTCGATCATTCCCGCTAATTTTTCCAGCTCTTTGCCCTTGTAAAGTTTGTATATTTTTTCACCAATTAATTTTTCTGGTTTGTAATTTATCACTTTTGTTGAGGCATCACTGATATATTTGATGGTGCCGTTCGCTTCAATAATTTCATATACTGTTTCAGATTCCTCGATCAATGCCTGAAATCGATCCCCAGCCCCTTTTTTTTCACTATGTTTCTTAACCAGCTGCTGAACATAGTGTTGGTTTTCATCCCATATTTGTGGTTTCTTTTCATTAGCTTTTTTATTTAAACTCATACCAGTCCTCCTTTTCTATGCATCTATTTTAACTGCATTATACCTCCTACAGAGCTAACGCATTGTAAAATATATTTAACATAAGAGGGAGCCGGTGAAAGATTACTGAAAGCTCCAAGCACTAAGGGATTTTCCAGGATTGCAGAACTCTTTATTACTGGTTTTTCTTGTATTTAATTTTGGTTCAGGCAACACCAATTTATTAACACCACCAACAGGATTAAATGCACAAAAGACGACCAAAACTGTTGTTATCAATTCGGGTCGTTTTATAATAATTTCTTGCTCCGATTTCTGACTTAAAAGCTGACCGGTCAAAAGCATTCACGCCTGTTTTTTCACCGTGATCTTTTTAGTATAGGTACAGCCCTTGTGATAATAGTATCATCTCAAGTACTGCCGGTATCATTAGCGTGTACTGACGGTATTCTTAGCGTGAAATAATCAATCAAGCGCTGTTTCGCTATTCCATCGGCCCCTGATAGCGGGGGAACTGCTGGGGATCGGCATAGACGCCGTCCATGGTGATGGAACCGGTAGGACAGAAATTATAGCAGCGCATGCAGGCCGTGCAGCCGGGCAGAAAGGTAAACCCATCTCCGTCAAAGCGGATACTCCCCGTCGGGCAATTGTTGACACAGACCATGCACCGGTTACAGGTTTCCAAATGAACCCCCAGGGTCTGATAATGTCCGGCGATGGCCTCGGGTACTTTCTTACGGATCATGGTGCCGATCATCGTCTGGGGCCCATGGCCCTTGATCCGCTTTTTGCCGGATAGCAGCGAATCCGCCAGTCGGCCAAGCTCCGCTTTTCCCTGCCCCATTCGTTTATGCAGCAGCGCCTGATCAAACGGTTTGGCGTCCGGCTTGGTACTGGTGACATTGTTGCACAAGTGAATATTAACATAGGCCGTCTGCACCAGACCGGAACCAGCCAGCAGCTTTTCCATCTCATTGGGACCAAAAGCGTTCACATAGCCAAAGGTGTTGATCACAAAGGCTTTCTTTTCCGTCTGACCGGGTTGCCGAATAGCGATCAGCCGGTCGATAAAACCCTTCATAATAGGCGGAACATCGCCACCGTAGATAGGATTGGCCAGACCGATGCAGTCCGCCTCCCGGACAATTTCCTGAATCCGCTCATCGCTGAGCTTTTCCCCGAAATCGATGGAAAACATCGCGGCCTGGTGGCCCTTTTCGCTGATGATGGCATTAAAGGTTTCCACCGCCCAGCGGGTGTTACCGGTGCCACTGAAATAAAAGGTTGAGAATTTCATAATTTACCCCTTCCAATTTTAAGTATTTGCTCATCGGGCGTCTGCGGGTTCCACTGAAAAACTTTCACAAGTTTATAAATTAGTCTCAGACTGAGTCCCCTTCTGTCTGATGTTTTTATTTCCCGTAAGTCTCATTATCAATCCAAGAGTTTTTTTACAATCATTTTTATCACATCATGTTCACTTTATTTATAATTTATCATAAATGCATGCCAATAACAATAGAATTCTTGCTTTGCTTTTTAATTGACCATCTCCGGTATTTTTTGCAAAAAAACAGCACTCCGTTAAGAGTGCTTCTGAGTGACGACAAACCTCGTCGCGGCCATTTATTGATCGTTGGCTGCGACAAGATCGTACCGGCTATGCCTATTCAACCTGATGCACATAACCTGATAAACTAAAATCCGCAACGAGGTTTGTCATATTACTTTGGTGTTTTTTGCAATGTTGATAAAGAAGGGTATACCTGAAAAAAAGGGGTATGTATTTAAATAAGAAAAGTTATCCGAGTATAATCGAATAACAAACGGTTAACTAACAAAATTTTATTTATGGAGGAATTACAAATGGAAAAGATTCTTGTGCCTTTAGACGGTTCTGAAATTTCCCTGAAAGCTGCAGATGAAGCGGTTGAATTGGCAAAAATATTTGGCAGTGAAGTGACATTTATTTCCGTCGTAGAAAAAAAAATTCCTTTCTACGGCGTCGGATCAGGAGCTCCAAATACTGCGGATATGGGACTTGAAATTGAAATCGAGAAAAGTGCGTTCAAGTGCTATGATGAACTATTAGATTTTCTTGTTGAAAAATATAAAAGTTCAGGGTTGATATTAAAATCAAAAACTCTAAAAGGCATCGTTGATGAGGAAATTGAGAAGTTTGCCAAAGATGGTCATTTTGATTTAATTGTGATGGGAAGAAGAGGACTCAGTCCGACTAAACGTTTCTTCGTCGGTTCCACCACCAGAAAAATCGTCGACTCAGGACCTGCTTCAGTATTGGTCATCAACGAATAGTTTTTTAAAAATATGGGGGTGCAATCCAATGATAACGTTGGATTGCACCCCCTTTAGCATTGAATATCTTCGTCGGCTGTAACATGAAGGGACGGTTCTTTCGTGTTCACTTGAATGGAATCTGCACAAAAAACCGTCCCTCCCTGATAATACCACACAGGAATTAACTATTCAAAAGTGTTTCCAAATCCGATACCGACACATCCATGCGTTTCGAGGTTTCCGCTAATTTAAATAATCCGCAGTTGAAAACTGCTCGGCAACTTTATGTTAGTGGGAAGGGACAGTTCTTTCGTGTTCATTCGAATCTGCACAAAAGAACAGTCCCTCCGATCACTCATCCCAACCCCGGCCTTCGGTGCAGAGCTCGTCCAGATAACCGTCATCGATGGCTGAACCACGATCTTTATACGGCACCGACCGGGCTCGGCCCATTTTATAATTCCGACAGGATTTGGGGCCGTAACAATATGTTTCAAACCGATATTTCTTAATATCCCGATCAAAGTCCCACTGGATTTCAACATTGGCCATGGCGGCCCAGAAGCAGGTCAAACACTTTCCCTGCCAGGCGCTTTTGCTGAGCATCCGGGCGCCTCTGTCTTCATAAGTTTGCATCGCCGGCAGAGGTCCCGTCCAGGGACATGCCGTCTGGCTTAACGCCTTCTCACGGTCCAGTGTTTTCAGAGCTCCGGCCCGATAATAGTCAGCAAATTCCCGTTTTGGGTACTTTTTCGTCCAGCCGCTGCCGGCGACGTTATCGCCAATTTGAAACCCGGCTTTCTGCTGCTGTTTTTCCGATATGGCCACCCAAAAATCAGTTTTCCCCTCATCACAATCGCCGTTTACCAGCAGGTTATACCCCAAGTGATAATGGGTCCGGTTATCGGTGACATAACGCCATACCCGGGTGCGCGGCTGGATGGCCTTTATTTTCCCGTGCCAATTAATTTTATGAGATTCATTTTCTTCGAAGCGTTTCATGTTTACCTCAGCCTATCTTTTTCTGGAATGATCTCTGTCATTATGAGAATTTTAACGGCCTCAACTTCATTGGAAACGACATGGTCCCGATATCCGATTTTATACCACAGTTCTGCGGTGGCTTGTAATTCAGGCGCCGTTTTTGGCATGAAGCGCGGTCAGACACTGTGGCACTAAAAAATACAAGCATTGGGGTTTTTACGCTTACATTTTAGCAATCATTATTGCCTGCTGTGCTATGTTGATCCCAGTTTCAATGATTTTTTTCCTGTTTTCTTGATCATTCAGATATTCCATTGCCATGTTAATCCCATCCTCTATAAACATGTTGGCAATATCTATTGCGCGCGGCTCCATTGATTTTTTCAGAAATCGACGTTTGTGTCATCTTTGGTATTGAGCACCGTCTTTTGAATAAATGGCCCGCCCGTCGGACCAGGTGCTAAAATATAACTGCTAATTTATGGAAATCGCTTGATCTTTTCACCGTTATTTTACCCTTTCATCCTATCGCAATGAACTGCCGTTAGATAATCGTTTCGGCAATATCAACCGCCGACGCTACCATTTTAGGGCAGAATACCGTAAATAGATTTTTTTCATTGATAACCGCTAATTCTCGTTTATCCGTCAGATCATATCCAAGCAGTTCCCGGCAAATAATTGAGCCGTTGACTGATTTAAATTGACTGACCATCTCCATGACTTTTTGGTTGGTACTATTTTTGCTTTCACTATCATGAACCTGGGCATGTCCATATTTTAAACCAATGGCCATCAACGCGCCAGCAACGGCGCCACACACTTCGCCACAGCACATCCCCCCACCAAAACCGCTACTGATTTTAAGGGCGGTTGTTTCATCGACACCCAATTCCGCTGCAAAAGCAGCAAAGACTGCCTGGGAGCATTGAAATTTATTTTTAAATAGTTCCAGGGCTTTTTCTTGATGGTTCATCATTATTACCTCTTTCATGTTTGTTCGACGCCTAATCCGGCACATCGCAGAGATACTCGTAAATATCTTCTCTCACCGGGTCATTCAGCTGATAATGAATTTCGACTGCCGTTTTATCCGCTTTTTCTGCACTTCCTGTCAATACCACCAGCGCCAGTATGATCATTTCATCTGGGATTCTATCGCCCATGATTTCACCTCACACATTGATGCTTTTATCACCGAACCTGATTAATGCTACTGCCTGGTGTCAAATGAAATATAAATTGGTGTCAGGCTTATCGGCATTGCCCCGGAACATATTTGATGCCCCCGTATCCAATAGATACTGTTTGCCCTTGTATGCGATATGGACCGCCAGGCCATGTTCCCGGTTCAGATTACCGGTGGCTCTATTTTCAATCAGTGCCGTTAGTTTCATTACCTACCTCCTTTGAGGTTATTTATCAATATTCTTTTTCGGCCAACTGTTTTCCAACCATCAGATGGAGCCAGGTGCCTTTAATGCGTTTTTTTTCAGACAGGCTACGTAGTTGGCCACCAGATAATAGTTTTTCAGATCCGTTTCGTCCAAACCCTGAAATGCCACCAGCTCATCGGCCAGCTCACCGCAGCCTTCCACCGCTACATAGGCGGTTTCATACTCCAGCCCCACCATGATGGGACAGCCTTGAAACAACGCTTCCTGCTTTTCATAAAGTACGGTACCCCCATCGCGATTGGGGATCGTAAACACAACCGGCCTTAGATCTCGGCCCGGGGGGATTTTTTCGGCAAAGGGCCGATTCATAGTGATGTTGTTCGTTACAACGGCCAGTGCTTCAGAGGTGTCCACGACTTCCAGCGGATATTTCTGACGGAGATAAGCGATGACCTGATGGATGCTCTTTTTATTGGGCACCAGATGCGGCCGATATGCCTTGAAAACAGATTGCCACTCGGCAATCATTTCTGGTGTTGGTTTGGTTGTGAGCATTGGGGGACCTCCTTAGGGGATTTGGTTGTTGTTTTTATTTTCGCCGCTATTTGCAACTATTCCATGTGTTAAGATAATCGAGGCCGATTTTTCAGACTTAAAAGCTGACCGGTCAAAAGCGTTCACACCTGTTTTTTTACCGTGATCTTTTTTTATAACTGCGGAGAGACAGTTCTTTAGTGTTCTAACGAATGGAATCTGCACAAAAGAACCATCCCTCCGATCTTGCCTATTAATATGTTTATATGTTGGTGTCAGGGAAA
>NZ_LGYO01000031.1 GCF_001263355.1 Acetobacterium bakii | reverse complement strand
TGCCATTGAAATCCATCCCGGCACACCAAACGTCTATTTTACAACCAATGTTGTCAAAGGCGAGGATCCAAAACCATTAATGGAAAGTCTGCCGAATATCATCGAAGATGATTTCTATGTGGGTAGACAGCCCCATTTACCATTGGAACCAGACGTTGGGTTTGCTTACTTTGATGACGATGATAATTTAATGGTGCATTCCAAGAGTATTGCCCTTCACTTCCATCAGTTGATGACCGCCGAAGGTATTGGCGTGGACCCATCCAAATATTTCATTGTTCAGAATCCCACCGGCGCGACCTTCGGTTATAAGTTCAGCCCAACCATTGAAGGCTTACTGGGAGTTGCGGCATTGGTTTCCAGACGACCGGTTTATCTTGAATTCAATATGTTCCAACAGATTACCTATACCGGAAAACGTTCGCCATTTTTTATGAACGTTAAATTCGGTGCCGATGAAAATGGCATTCTAAAAGCCATGGAAACCGATTGGTCTGTGGATCATGGTCCCTACTGCGAATTCGGCGATTTGGTAACCACCCGTGGATCACAGTTTATCGGTGCCGGTTATAACATTCCCAATATTCGCGGCGAAGGCCGAACCGTTGCCACCAACCATGCCTGGGGATCTGCGTTCAGAGGATTCGGTTCACCACAGAGTCTGTTTGCCTCTGAAACTTTAATTGATATGCTGGCAGTACAAATGGGGAAAGATCCACTGGAACTGCGTTATGCCAATGTCTACCGAGAAGGGGACACGACACCAACCGGTTGTCCGCCAGATGTCATTGCCCTGCCACAGGCCATTGATACCATCAGACCCCATTATTTAAAAGCCAAAGAAGAAGCAGCCGCAAAAAACAAAAAAGGCGGCAACACCAAATACGGTGTGGGTGTTTCATTAAATATCTACAGTTGTGGTCTGGATGGTCCGGACTCCTCAGAAATGTGGGTAGAGCTCACACCTGAAGGCGTCACCGTTGGAAATTCCTGGGAAGATCACGGTCAAGGGGCCGACATGGGTTCTCTGGCCATTTCCCATGAAACCCTGCGTCCACTGGGAATCAAACCGGAACAGATTAAACTGATTATGAATGACATGCAGTTAACCCCGAACAGCGGACCTGCCGGCGGCAGTCGATCTAATGTACTCACCGGGAATGCTATTAAAGTCGGTTGTGAAAACTTACTGGCGGCCTTGAAAAAAGCCGATGGAACCTACCGAACCTATGACGAAATGGTTGCCGAAAAGTTACCGCTGCGTTATGAAGGCAAATGGACAGCACCCTGTACGGCTCCATCCGTTGAAACAGGTCAGGGAGATCCATTCCCAACCTACATGTATGGCGTGCTTTTAGCCGAGGTAGCTGTTGATACAACTACCGGGAAAACGGCGGTTGATAAACTCACGCTGGTATCCGATTGCGGTAAAATAATTAATAAATTGGTAATTGAAGGTCAGCTCTATGGCGGTCTGACCCAGGGAATCGGATTAGCATTAAGCGAAGATTTTGAGGATTTGAAAAAGAACACAACATTAACTGGTTGTGGGATTCCTCAAATCAAGGATGTGCCGGATAATATTGTTTTGATTCACCAGGAAACACCGCGTCCACTGGGACCATATGGTGCTTCAGGTGCTGGAGAAATGCCATTGTCGGCCCCACATGCGGCCATTGCCAATGCTATTTTCAATGCTTGCGGCGTTCGAATCAAACATTTACCAGCCTATCCTGAAAAAGTTTTAGCAGGTTTAGAAGCCTTAAAAAAATAGGCTAATTTTTATCATAATAGGGATTGCAGGCTTCGAAGCCTGCAATCCCTATTTTTATTAAATAGAAAGGTGAAGAAAAATGATTGAGTTATTGGAAGCGATTGGTGATTGTTTTGACGATAACGAAAATTTTGTGATTGCCACAATTATAGAAAAATCAGGTTCATCCAAACGAAGTCCAGGGGCGAAGATGTTAATTAAAAATGATTTTTCCAGCGTCGGGTATATTGGCGGGGGTTTGATTGAAGCCATGACGATTCAAGCAGCTGCGAAAGTATTTAGGCATAAATTTTTTCGTGTTGAAAAATTCAGTCTTTCAAATAAAGAGCCAGGAAATTTGGGCATTATATGTGGGGGGGATCTGAAAATATTATTGGAATACGTGGATTGTAATGATAAAATGATGATGAAATTTGCAAAAAAAATCAAGTTGCTGAATAAAAGAAAGATGGATTTTCTTATGATTACTAAAATACCAATGAAAGAAAATGCATCAACAGAAAAATGGATTTACACAGAAACCGGCCTATATGGTTCTGAAAGCCAGGAAATCTTATCAATCATAAATGAAATAAAAACAAATTTTAATGAGAAAAAATATTTGGAACCATTTTTTAAAAATAACCGGTATTTTATAGAGCCATCTTTCAACAATGAAAATGTCTGTATTATGGGAGCGGGTCATATCGGAAAAGTTTTAGCAGAATTGTGTAAAATGTTAGGATTTTATGTTGTAATGGTTGATGATCGTGAGGATTTTACCAATGATAGGCAATTTAAAATAGCAGATGAAATGAAGTTTATTCCGCATTATAAAGGTCTGAATGAACATATTAATATTAACAAAAAATCTTTTGTTGTTATTGTAACCAGAGGGCACAGTTACGACAAAGAGATATTGGCACAGATGATGGAAACAAAGGCACAATATATTGGTATGATTGGCAGCAAAAAAAAGAGAACATACATTTATGATTGTCTTTTGGCTGATGGATTTACTCAACAAGATTTAGATCGGGTTCACAGTCCTATCGGTTTGCCAATTCATGGTCAGACACCTGAAGAAATTGCAATTAGCATTGTGGCTGAAATAGTACAAGTACGCAGAGTGACTAAGGATGATACAAATGTGTCCTACAATGGCAGAAGATAAAAAAACAATGTTTGAAAATTGGTTGGCGAAGAATGTTCTTTTAAAATTCATTTATTTTTTTGCTATCCTTGTAATCGGGGTCAGAGTTGGGATAAAATAAGGATAACTGAATATTTAAAAACCAGGGAAAAGGAAAAGTAATTATGAATAGAAAATGTTATCAAGGGCATATTGAAGATTCCCACTCGCGCTGCACGGCAATGGGCATTGAAAAGGATCAAATTTGGAGCAAGAAAATGATTGATCATTCTGAATTACAAATAAAGTTTTCAGAAAACCGAGATCTAATTTTAACGGCAGCTCCTTATATGGAACATTTAATTAATATCGTCAAGGGTAATAATTTTTTTGCTCTGCTGACAGATAGCGAAGGATGCATACTCAATGCTATTGGGGATGAAAAGATATTATCAGAAGCTTTTGATTTAAAAATGGTTCCCGGTGCATACATGAATGAAGAATCCATCGGGACCAATGCGATGTCATATGTCATTAAAGTCAGAGAACCTGTTCAATTATCAGCAGATGAGCACTTTATAAGAGCCTATCATCGCTGGACATGTTCCGGAGCACCGATTAAAGATGGCAACGGTAATCTGATTGGGGTATTGGATTTAACAGGATACACCGAGCTTGTTCATCCTCATACTCTGGGAATGGTTATTGCCGCATCCAATGCCATTGAAGAGATGTTAAAGGTGAAAGAATACAATCGGCTTCAAAATATGACAAATAAGCATATTAAAACAATTTTTAACTCAATGCCGGTGGCTATTCTTACTTCTGATCTGGATGGCAAAATTAAAATTAATAATCAAAAGGCCCTGGAGTTGTTTGGAAACAGAAGTAAGAATTTAGTTGAAAAAGATATCAATGACCTTATCGATGGATGGGATGGTATCAATGAAGACATTCATTCAGAAAAAAACGTATCGCGCATTGTTGAAATAAAGGCGTTGCGAAATCGATTTCCTTGTCATTTAACAGCCAGTCCTATTTATAATCCTCAGGATGACAGTATTGAAATTGTCTATGTTTTAAATGAAAAAAAGTCGAAGAAAAGAAGGAATTTTCAGCCCTATTATACATTTGATAAAATTATCGGTAACGATAATAATTTTAGAAGTGCGATTAAGTATGCAAAAAAAATATCCAGCAGCAGATCAACCATACTCATTTTAGGCGAAAGCGGTTCAGGAAAGGAACTTTTTGCACAAGCTATTCATAATCATGGTAAACGTGCAGATGAACCTTTTATTGCATTAAACTGTGGCGCAATTCCCAATGAATTAATTGAATCAGAGTTGTTCGGGTATGAAGAAGGCGCCTATACCGGCGCGAAAAAAGGCGGCAGTATTGGGAAATTTGAATTGGCAAATAATGGTACCATTATGTTGGATGAAATTGGCGAAATGCCATTGGACATGCAAGTTCGCCTTTTGAGAGTATTGCAGGAAAATACAATTACGCGCATTGGCAGTGAAAGCAGTATTTCCATTAATGTGAGAATCATAGCGGCAACGAATAAAGATTTAAAACAGGAAGTTGAGTTGGGAAGATTCCGAAAAGATCTTTATTATCGATTGAATGTGCTGCCATTATACCTGCCGCCACTTAAAGAACGGAAAAGTGATATTTTACTTCTATTCGATTATTTTATGAAAAATGTTTCAGATAAATATGGGAAAAATGAAATGGAAATTTCGGAAGAGCGACGAATGATTTTAGTCAATTACGATTGGCCGGGAAATATTAGAGAGCTAGAAAATATAGTGGAGTTAATCGTCAATTCAGAATCTTTTCCAACCGTATATTTTCTCGATGCGTGTAAATTAGGAAATACAGGGTCACCTGTTATGGTTAGAGACAATGACTTTGAAAAATTATCTGACCTTGAAAATATTGATTTAGCAGACATTGATGTAACGCAATTGGACATGGCAATGGTAGAAAAAAAGCATTTAATTAAAGTGTTGAAATTATGCAAAGGGAATATTAGCCACTCCGCACAAGTTTTGGGGATGCAAAGAAATACCTTATACAATAAAATTAAAAAATACGAAATAATTGTATAAGTCTGTCAGAGAAAAAATAAATTTGTAATATTTTTTAATTTCCCCTATAAATATGCGGAAAATTTATATATAATAAAGTTATATGAAATAAATGGAGGAAAAAATGAAAGAATATGTAGAAATTTACAATGCATTTGGTAAAGATAAACCGGAAGAAGAGCAGCCTTTGTATCATATGAATTGTGCTGAAGTGATGCTTCGGGCCGCAAATGACAAATACAATTTTAATTTGAGTGAAGACAGCTTTCGAATGCTTCAGGGTTTTGGCGCCGGATACTATTGTGAAAAAACCTGTGGCGCTTTTTCTGGTTCATTGGCCGCACTGGGGGTATTATATACAGAGAAACGACCATCTGATCAGGCAGAAATGACCAAGGTGTCCAAACTTTTAGTTAAAGAATTTGAAGAAGAATTTGGCAGTCTCAATTGTGACTATATTAAAGAACACCATAGGGATCCTGAGACAGGCTGTAATCCTGTAAAAATAAGGGCAGGGGAAGTTTTTAACCGAGTTGTGGAAGCAATAGAAAATGAAAAATAGAAAGTAATGGAGGTTTGTTAAATGAATAATAACAAAGCCAGGCTAATTGGAGTTGATTTACTGGAACGTGCGTATGGCCGCTGGTGGCTTATGCTGCTGGATGGCCTATGCCTTATTGCATTGTGTGTAGTGAGCATTATCAACAGTGGTCTGGCACTCACACTGCTGATATTTATTTTTGGTGTGTATCGCGGGATCATGGGCGTGATTTATATTGTCTCGGCGCTGGTTGCCAAAGCCAAGTATGGATCAGATATGGGTTTTAGTCTGGGCCATGGGATTTTTGATCTGATTGTTTGTGCAATATTTTTGTTGGTACCGGAAGTCGTGGTAACCTTCTTTATGATTATCATCGGTCTTTGGGCCATTATTACCGGAATTTTTTTACTGATTAGTTCAGGAAACTCAAAAAGTCTTGGAAAAATCATCAAAATCATCTTTGGGATTGCTTTGATTGCTTTTGGAATTTATGCTTTTTTTGATCCTCTGGGACAGGCGGGTATTTTTATCATTGTTATCGGCGTTGTTTTAGGAATTTTCGGTCTTTTCCTGGTGCTTCAATCCCTGAGTATGCGAAAGTATTATTCGATACTAAAACAGGAAAATAAAGGCTATGATGACTATCATATTGAATAGAAAAGGTAAAATAGAATAAAAACATAAAAAAGAGTAATGAGCTAATATTTACTCTTTTTTATGTTTTTTTATTGTGCTAAAATCAAGAAAAGTGATAGGGAGGAACAAAAATGAACGAAATAGAAGGCCGGCGTAAAAATATTTTTGGTTTTACGCTAATGGAAGTAATCGTAGTGATCGCCATTTTAGGAGCCTTGACGGCTTTGGCAGTGCCAACATTTACCGGGGTTTTGGCAAATTCACAGACGAAAACAGATCAGGCAAATCTTCGTATTGTGGAAAATGCCGTGGAATTGTATCGTGCCGAATTAGATGAAATACCCGAAGATGTTGATTCATTCGGTGAATTGGTTACGGAACTATACAATGAGGGCTATCTGAAGACCGCATCCATAGAATCAGTTTCCGGCGGAACTTTCTCATATGAAAAGGGAGAAGTTGTTTTTACTGAAAAAGTCAAAGAGTAAGAAGAATTTCCATAATCATAATGAAAACGTTTAAAAAAATTAAAAAGCCAAGGCCGGGTAGAAAATTATTCAAGATTTTTCAAAAGGGTTATACCTTGATGGAACTTTTGGTGACCCTGGCCATAATATCCTTATTAACGGTTACAATGGCAACCCTCAGTCTGGGAAATCAGGATAGGATATTGGAAAGCGCGTTTAATGCGGAGTCCCGGCAAATCCTGTACACCTTGCTCCAGTATCAAAATGAAGCCATGATGGATGGCTGCCGCCGTCAGGTTCGCTTCCAGGATAAAAGTATGTCGATTCTCTGGACCAAAGACAAAGTAATGCATCAGGTGTTGGTTCCGGTAAATAATTTTAGCTTTTCGGGTGCTTATACCGGGACAAACGCGCTGGTGCTGTACCCCCAGGGCACTGTTTCCATGGCCGGCACGGTTACGCTCACCAGTCCCAGCGGTGAGGTTAGGCATATTACGGTTCAATTGGGCAACGGAAGGATTTACCTGGATGAACCATAAAAATTATTGGCGGCGCGTTTTGGGGCTTGGGACAGAATGTGGATATACCCTGATTGAAGCAATTATCGCCATCGCCATTTGCGGTTTTGGTCTTGCTGCAATTCTGGGTCTTTATGGGGTTGCCCTTGAAACTCAAATAGTCTCGGAGAACATTTTTGAGCAATCGCTTGAAATCAACAGTATCTCAGATGAAATTCTGAGGGTCTTGCCGGATCCTGAACGAGTCACACTCTCTGATAAGGCAAATGAGGTATTGCAGAAATACCCAAATTATCGGTTGGAAGAAATTATTAAAAGCGAACAGTCAGACCTTTATATCATAAAGATTTCCCAAAAGGGTATCCGAAGTCAAGTAAAATATTTTTGGATTAAAGTCTTCTGGAGGTCTATTGAATGATAAATTTGGGAAAAATTAAAAATGGGGGATTTTCATTAATTGAAATGATTACGGTACTGACCGTAATTGCATTGGTTTTTATGATGCTTTTATTTGGATTATTTTTTTCCAATACCATTAATACAAAAGCCCGGATTAATCAGGAAATATTTAACGAAGAACGTTTTCTCAATCTTTATTTTCAGAAACAAATTCTGGAGTCAAGAAGAATTATTGTAAAATCCGATCGATTGTATCTCCAGGATTTGGAAACCCCCAACTATTATAATTATTATATTATGTCAAACGGCATGATAAAACGTTATAAAGTTTATGAAACAAATCTTTCCACTATTGGAACCGGAGCCAGTAGCCAGCTGGCTGACAACATTAAAAATTTTTCAATCTCTTTGGATCCAGCTGCAGCTGCGGTTATTATACTTAAATACACACTGTCCTATGAAGGTGAAACCTATGAAAGAGAAATCACGATTGAACATGGCAAGATTGTGGAGTACCCATAAAATAATTTCTTTTAATCGTAAAGGTTTTGTGTTGCCGCTGGTGTTGGTAATTCTGGCTTTATTGGTTAGTGGGGCAGGTTTCTTTCTTGCCCAGGGAAATAAAGAACTGGAAGCCAATGTCATGAACCGTGATTATGAATTTTGCATTTTAACCGCCAAAAATGCCATGGCAGTGGTTCAGTCTGCCATTGAAGATGACCTTAATTATATGGGTACAGAAGGCATGGAAGAAGACGAAAATGGCGGGTATTACAGTGTGAAAATTACATGGGTTTCAGAAACACAGCGGCTTGTTGAAATTGAAAGTCACTATAATGAATACACTAAGAAATTCATGGCGGAACTGGATCTTGTCAAAAACAGTGCGGCCTTTAATAAAGCAAAAATATCACAATTTAAATGGAGAATGGTCGTGTGAAAAAACGGGGGAAATTATGGGTGGTGGACTTGGGAAAGGCCATAACAAAAATAGTTATAGGGGCAATCAATGAAAATGGGGTAATCCTCATTCAGAATTATTGGATTGAGAAAACGCCGGCTGATGTTTTTACGGATAAAGCCCCTGGAAAAAACATGGATCTTATGGTGTTTTTAAGAGGCCTCTTGAAAGAGCATCATCATGGGGATGAACTCATGCTTGTGATTAACCATGAAAACATGATCCTTGAATCTTTTGCCTTTCCAATGATGGACATCGACGAGGTTAAAGACGCCGTTCGTTGGAAGATGCGGGTAAGCATTCCTCAGGGGTTTGAACAGTGGCGCATTGATTTTTTGGCCAGAAAACGGATTGATGTTTTTAAGCTTCTGGGAGTTGATGATAGAAAGCTGGATGTTTTGGGAATTGCAGTACCGAAGAATGTTTTGGCTGATTTTCAGGGGATTTTTAAAGGTGCAAAACATACCCTGAAAATCATCGAACCGCAATTTCTCGGGTTGGGTAAATTTTTACAAAAACTTGGTGAGAAAAACAACCTTATTATTGATATGGGCTGCACAACCACACGGCTTTTATTTTACACAGACGGTTTTTTTCAAGAAGAACGACGCATTAATACAGTGACATCAAACGATTTGGAAAGTTTCCTGATGCCAGTGATCGACGCAGTCAAGGAAAGTTTTTATTCCCCGTTATCGCTTGCCCGGGGTGGATTTGAAAATGATACAGTGTTTTTATCAGGCGGCGGAAGCCTGAATTCAGGAGTGGTTGAATATTTTGGCGAGAAGATTAATAGGAAAATTACCATGCTTTCTGCATTGGGAAGGGATTCAGAGTTATTTGAATTTCAAAAGGAGGTTAAAGAGGAAGAGCTTTGTCTTCTGATGTCCTGTTTAGGAGGCATGCTGGGATGGCCAAATAAACCAGAATGATGAGGATATGTAAAATGAAAACAGAAATCAATTTGCTGCCAGTTCATTCAAGGAGTCAGAAAAAGAGCAGATGCTACACTCACAATCCATGGATGATTACTGTTGGGGGATGCCTGGTTTTGTTTTTGGTACTGGTTGGTGTGTTGACGGTGATGAACCAAAATCGTTTAATGGAAATAAAACAGGTTGAAGCTGCTATTAATAATCAAAAAGATTTTCAGATCCCCTATGAAGATTTAGAAAGCAAAAATGAGTTGCTGGCATATCACAATCAATTAGCATCGGTGTTAAACGCTGATAAAGCAATGCCTCTGGATGTGCTTACCGGTGTTATAAATGCCGCCAGTTCTATAGATATGGCAATTGTGGATTACCAATTTAAAAAGAACGAATTAATGCTGGTTGGCAGCAGTCAGAACCAGGAGGATATTCTGGTGTTTAGAGAAGAATTAATGGCATTGGGTCTTTTTAAAAATGCAAACATCGAAAATAGTGTGAAAGAAATGAATCAGGAAAGTATCGGCACCAGTGGAGCAATTGAAACGCTGAAAAAGGATAGCTGGAATTTTATTCTGAAAATTGAGTTGATAGGTAGGCAGAATCGTGAGTAGGGGACGAGACAATCGCTGGAATAAATCCTTGGATAAGACAAACGAAAATAATCTGAAGGGTAATATTGAAAAAGGGCTTATTCTTGGGGCATTGCTTGTGATAATATCTGTTCTCTTTTTATTTCCGGAATATCAGACCTATCGGGACAATGGCGAAATTTTAAAAGAGCTAAATAATACAAAAATGGGATATCCGGAGGAAATGTCCCTGGAAACATATCGGACAGAAATACAGATGATCCGGGACAACTTAGAAGCAAGTAAAAAAAATATTCCGGATACAATCGATTCCGCAGCGCTGTATGCATCCATTATTCTAATGGTTGGAGAAGCGCAGATTGACTTGGTGTCAGTGGCATTTAAACCCATTACCATCAGTATGGATGAGTCAGTGGGTATTGCCTTAAAAACAGATTATGACGGATCAAAAGCCAAGTCGATTATCGGACCGGATCAACGAACCCTGGCAAAATGTGCCATGGTTGTGGTTCTTCAGGGCGATGAGAAAAGCTGTATACACTTTATCCAGGCCATTAAAAACCACCAACCCGTTTTAAAAGTCAACGAAATGGGTATAAAAGAAGAAAAACCGGGGATTAAGACAATGACATTGAATCTGGAAAGCTATGGTACACTCGACCAGGCAACGGTGGAAGGACTAAATCAACCTTAATTCCCATATTCACTAAAGAGAATAAGATTGAAAGCGCTAACAGGAGCAATAAAATTCAAAAGAAGAGGAAATAACATGAAGCTAAAAACTGGCAATAAACTGGTTGGCATTCTTTCCGGACTTGGGGTTATGGTTATTGGAATCTATATGATTATTCAGAGACAAAGCTCTGTGGATAGGATTGTGAGTTTACTGATGGCGGCTCTGGTTATCCTGGCTCTGGTGCATCTGGCATCGGTGGTATTTAAATTTCGAGGAGAAAACAGAAGAATAAAAATTCTTTGGGCGATTTTCAATCTGGTATTTGCGGGATTGCTTTTTTATTTTCGTTTGTTTATTGCCGAGGCGGTGCCCTTTGTCTTTGCGGCATATATTATATTAAACAGTGGGGCTAAATTTATAACAGCGGTCACTTACTGGCGAGATGGTGTTCCTAATTTTGGATTTTATTTTATTGACGGCGCATTAACTTTTATCTTTGGCGTTTTTCTGTTATTTAACAGCTATTTTAAAACAGTGAGCTTTGCTGTTCTAGCCGGTGCTTATCTTATCTGGTACGGTTTAACGCTATTATTTGATGCTTTTAACGAAGAAGAAACCCAGGAAAAAATGTCGAAGTCCGCCAAAAAATTCCAACGGAAAATGCGTATTGCCCTGCCATCCCTATTCGGCGCCTTACTTCCCATGGGTCTGTTAAAACATTACGATAATAAGGTTGCTTCCGAGGATGCCAATGAATATATTAAGTCCCAGGAAATCATCATTCCGGAAAAAGCCGGGATGGATCCAATGAACATCGAAATTCTGGTGCATTTGTCGAAAAAATTCATGGAAGCCTTTGGACATGTAGACTTAATCTTTGGAGACCAGGCAATTTCCTACGGGAATTTTGATCACCATTCTTATCGGTTAGGCGGAGCAATGAGTGACGGCGTCCTTTTTATTTGTGACAAAGACCGATACCTGAAAGAATCGGTAATCAATGACGGCAAGGTTCTAATTTCATTTAAGGTCGCCTTCACAGATGAAGAACTGGAAAAGATTAAAGATAACTATGAACGTTTCAAGGAAAATATGTTTGAGTGGTACAGCGATACCCAGTTGGCCGAGCAGGGATTGCTGGAACCCGGAGAATACAACGCCGTGGAAGACATTATCTATAAGGGCACCGGAGCTGATTTTTATAAATTTAAAAAAGGCCCTCTTAAAACCTACTTCGCCTTGAATACCAATTGTGTCAAAGTTGCGGATTCACTTTTTGAAAATACCGGTTTTGAAAAGCCCGCCACCGGAAACATCGTAACCCCGGGGGCATACTATCAATTCCTTAAGGGCGCCCTGGAACGTCCGGGAACCAAAGTCTACGAGAAAAAAATCTATTCCCAAGAAACCTTCGGCACCGAACAAGAAATCGTCGCCCAGGAGAGCCTGTAATTTAAGTTTAGCGATAAAGTCATTTGACAAAGCAAAAAGTAAGTTCTGGGGACAATCGTAACATCAGTTGTGTGCATCAAGGCGAACAGGCGGCAGCCGGTACGATCTTGCAGCACACAACGATTTATCGTTGTTCTCAGGACCGTGTTGTTTATAAACTCACAGAAGCTGCCCGCAGTTTGGAGAAAAAAGCAAAAAGTAAGTCCTGGGGACAATCGTAACATCAGTTGTGTGCATCAGGTTGAACAGGCGCTAGCCGGTACGATCTTGCAGCACACAACGATTTATCGTTGTTCTCAGGACCGTGTTGTTTATAAACTCACAGAAGCTGCCCGCAGTTCGGAGAAAAAAGCAAAAAGTAAGTCCTGGGGACAATCGTAACATCAGTTGTGTGCATCAAGGCGAACAGGCGACAGCCTGTACGATCTTGCAGCACACAACGATTTACCATTGTCCCCAGGACGATTATAGCAGCAAACCCGGGGTTTATTTTTGGAGCTCTTCGTAGATTTGGGTTAGGCTGGTGTATAGATTAGAAAAGAAGTGTTGGAATTCGCCAATTTCATCTGGCGAAAGCTGACTGAGATTTTCATTGATGGGCTGGAATAATTCAAGATTGCTTTTTTCCAGTTGATTATAAATAAATTGACCGGTTTGTGAAAGCATGAAAACAACTTCCCGGACACTGGTTTCTGATTTATCTTTGGTAATCAGGCCTTTTTCCAGAAGTTTGGCTGAGCATTTAGAAACAGCGCTTTTAGAAATGTTCAGTTTATTTGCCAGCTGAGTTAGGTTGATTGGGGAAAAGGCCCCGATCATGTCAAGTGCCTTGAGCTCAGAAGGATATAAAGAATGCGCACCATCGGGTGCATGATAGGTGCGTGGTAAGACGAGAATATTTTGATAGAGAGTGGCAGAATCGATCATGACTTTTTTCAGAGAATCATAATCCCCGTCATAGGATGGTTTTGTTTTTTTGTGCTCAACCTCAAGTTTTTTTTCGTCATTGGCGATTTTCTTTTTAGTTTCCTTTTTCGAATCCTTGACTTCTTTTATATCAGATTTCTTGCTTTTTTTCTCTTTTTTCAAAATACCTCTCCTTTCAAGATAAAAATTTATTGGTTTGTGACCGATGGTTTATAGTTTACCCTGTTTACATAACATAATCATAACGAACTACGGGGTTAAATGCAAGATAATTCATCTTTATCCATAGCTTTTATCTTCATTTTAGATTGCTTTTTTGATCGTTTTTAGTTAAAATATCAATGTGGAGAGGTATTGTTAAAAAACAGCACCGAACATAAATTATTCTATTAGGAGGAAAAAGGTGAAAAAAAGAATAAGTGTAATTTTATTAGCGTTGGCAATGGTTGTTGTAAGTGTTGCCGGATGTAGTTCTGGAACCACTTCTGACAAAAGCGACGTTGTTAAGGCTGGTTTTCTGTATGTAGGCCCTGCTGATGACGGCGGTTGGTCTCAGGCCCATGATCAAGGCCGTGCGAAAATGGTAGAGAATCTGGGTGGGAAAGTTGAAACCATCGTTAAAGAAAATGTACCTGAAGAAAAAAGTGCTGTTATCTCATCAATTAGAGATATGGTTGATCAAGGTGCTACCATTATTTTTGGTACCAGCTTTGGTTTTATGGATGGTATGGCAGAAGCAGCCAAAGAATTCCCGGATGTTAAATTTGAACATTGTTCAGGTTATATGACAGCTGATAATTTAGGAACCTATTTTGGTAAAATTGAAGAACCAAGATACCTCTCCGGAATGGTTGCAGGTTTAGCCACAAAATCAAATAAAATTGCTTATGTTGCAGCAATGCCGATTCCAGAAGTTATTCGCGGAATTAACGCATTCGCTCTTGGCGTAAAAGCAGTGAATCCAGATGCAACAGTAAATGTATCATGGACCAACACCTGGTACGACCCAACCGTTGAAAAAGCAGCAGCAGAAGCCCTTATTCAACAAGGTTGTGACGTAACAGCTCAGCATCAGGATTCAACAGCGACAATGGAAGCAGCAAAAGAAGCTGGAAAATTATCCGTCGGATACGATCTGAGTGCGGCAACAACTATGCCAGAAGTATACATGACAGCTCCTCTTTGGGATTTCAGCGGTTACTATACCGATGCAGTTCAATCAGTCATTGACGGTACCTGGGTATCTGATCAGTATTGGGGTGGTATGAATGACGGAATTGTTTTATTAGACGATTTAACTGCTCTTGCACCGGGAGCCGCTCAGGCCCAGGTAGATACTGCAGAAAAAGCGATTAAAGATGGCAGTCTTGTTATTTTCTCAGGTGAACTTAAAGACCAAACCGGAACTGTACGCGTGAATTCAGGTTCAACTATGACCGATGAAGCACTTCTAAGTATGGATTGGTTTGTCGACAATGTAGTAGGAACATTAAATTAGTCATAAAAATGTAATGACGGACAGAGTCCTCTGGACTCTGTCCGCTGTTTTTATAGTGAAGGTGAAAAAATGAATGATGAATATGTCGTAAATATGAAGAATATTACCAAGGTTTTTGGTAAGGTCAAAGCCCTGGATCATGTGGAATTTTCATTAAAAAAGGGAGAAATACATGCCATATTAGGTGAGAACGGAGCAGGGAAAAGCTCACTGATGAACGTTCTTAATGGAATTTATATGCCCGATGAAGGGCAAATTGAGGTTAAGGGTCAAACCGTGACCATCAGTTCGCCAAAAGATGCCCTGGACTTGGGAATTGGTATGTTACCACAGCATTATAAATTAGTGGACGTTTTTTCCGCTCTTGAAAATGTTGCGGCCGGAAGTCGAAAGACAACCCCTTTTTTAAATAAGAAAAAGATTTTAGATGAGATGGGGAAATTGATCAACCAACTGGGAATGGACATTGATCCCAATAAAAAAGTATATGCCATGTCAGTGGCGGAAAAACAAAGTCTTGAAATTTTTAAAGTACTGTACCGTGGCGCAGACATATTAATTTTGGATGAACCCACTGCGGTGCTCACCCCCCAGGAAATAAAAAACCTGTTTCAGATTATCAGAAAAATGGTCGGTGTGGGGTGCTCGGTGATTATTATTACCCATAAACTGGACGAGGTTATGGAAATCAGTGATCGCATTACCATTATGCGAAAAGGCACCTTCATTCAGACCGTGGATAAAAAAGATACAACCCCTGAGAAATTAGCCGGAATGATGGTGGGTGATGTGATGGAACTTAATATTCCTTGGGTTGAAGTAGAACGGGGCGAAAAAAGTCTTGAAGTTAAAGACCTTATCGCCATTGATAAGAACAAGGTGGCGGTACTGGATCATGTGAGCTTTGACCTTTATGCCGGTGAAATTCTCGGGGTTGCCGGCATTGCCGGAAGCGGACAAAAAGAACTGTGTGAAGGCATCGCCGGACTATATCCTATTAAGTCCGGGGAAATTATTTTTGATAATACCAACATTGTTGGAAAAAACCCTGAAGATATCAGCAAGATGGGTATCAGTCTCAGTTTTGTTCCCGAGGATCGATTGGGAATGGGGCTGGTATCGTCCATGGATATTATCGACAACGTGCTCCTTAAGGATTATAAAAACAAAAAGGGAATGGGGATTTCCAGAGTCATATCCAGGGGAAAAGCCTTGGCTTTGGTGGAAAAATTAAATGTTTCAACCCCTGGTATTGAAAACCATGCGGTAAGTCTGCTCTCTGGAGGGAACATTCAAAAGGTTCTACTGGGCCGGGAAATTGAACTTCAGCCTAAATTAATGCTGACCGCCTATGCAACAAGGGGACTGGATGTAAGATCCTCACAGATTATTTATGATTTATTGAATAATGAAAAAAAGAAAATGATACCCATCCTGTACATTGGTGAAGATCTTGATGTGCTTATGAGCTTGTGTGATCGCATCGTCGTGTTGTGCGAAGGCAAGGTCACTGGTATTGTTGATCCCAGAAAAACTACAAAAGAAGCCATTGGTCTGCTGATGTCCGGGGTGATGGAAGAAGGTAAAAAAGAATGATCCATGTTGTAAAGAAAGATAGCCCTAAAACCAGGGATACCATAATAATAAGATTACTGGCAATTTTGGGGGCCTTGTTGGCAGCTTCGATTATTGTGATTTTTGCCGGGGCCAATCCCATCGAATTATACATTGGCATTATTGAAGGTTGCTTTGGCAATCTCTACCGGTTTGCGGCAACCATTCAGAAAATGGTTCCTCTGCTGGTGCTTTCTTTAGGGGTCATGGTAGCCTTTAAAATGAAGTTCTGGAATATTGGTGCAGAAGGTCAATTTCTCATGGGGGCCGTGGGCGCTGCCCTTGTGGTTCGATACCTTCCGAATTTGCCCCTGCCGGTGATGATTTTTGCTATGGGCGTGCTGGCCTTTGTTTTTGGTGCCATTTGGCTGCTGATACCGGCTTTTTTCAAGGCAAAGTTTGGTACTAATGAAACGCTGTTTACCCTGATGATGAATTACATAGCCCTTAACCTGGTGGTTGCACTGCAATATGATTTTTGGAAAGATCCCGGAGCCAGTGGGATGCCAAAGATTGCCAATTTCCCTGACAATGCCTTATTGCCAAGCGTTAGCGGTTTTAATTTGAGTATTGCATTTGCCATTATACTGGTGATACTGATCTATTTTTTGATGAATTATTCAAAAATCGGGTTTGAAATTACAGTGTTGGGTGAAAGTGAAAATACAGCCCGTTACATTGGCATCAATATCACCAAAACAATTATCACCGCGGCACTGATCAGCGGCGGTCTTTGCGGACTTGTGGGA
Organism: Acetobacterium bakii; assembly: GCF_001263355.1. GTDB lineage: Bacteria > Bacillota > Clostridia > Eubacteriales > Eubacteriaceae > Acetobacterium > Acetobacterium bakii. The sequence goes on along the minus strand of NZ_LGYO01000031.1, from coordinate 96,027 downwards.
ATGTTTCAAACCGCCGGGATCAGTGGTGCTCTTTCCGTTGAAATCACTGGTGGGCTTGGCTTTACGGCCATAATCGTGGCCTGGCTGTCGGGACTCAAGGTGCCCTTTATTGTTTTGAATTCCTTTGCTTTTGCGGTGCTGCTCCAGGGGGGGTCGTATATTCAAACGGCTTTCCAGATTCCCGGTTCAGTGGCAGAGATGATTCAGGCCATTATTCTTTTCTTTATTCTTGGCTCTGAATTTGCACTGCATTATCGATTTATATCAGATAAAAAGAAACGAGAGGTTGCATAAATGGAATTTGTATTTTTTTTAAGTGCGGCGGTTAAGGCCGGAACATGTTTACTGTATGCAACCCTTGGCGAAATTATTTCTGAGAAAGTTGGTCATTTAAATCTTGGGGTTGAAGGAATGATGCAAATCGGTGCCGTCATTGGTTTTATTGCCGGATTTACCTTTGGAAATCCCTATTTAGCGGTTCTTTGTGCTGCGCTTGCAGGTGCGGCGGGGGCACTGATATACGGCGTCCTCACCGTGAGTCTAAAAGCCAACCAGGTCGTTACCGGACTGGCACTTACTATTTTTGGGATTGGCTTTGCTGCCTTCTTCGGAAAGTCGTTTGTCGGGAAAAAAGTACCGGAAGCGATTGTGACTTTTTTCCAACCCATAAAATTGCCCGTTCTTGGGGATATTCCTTATATTGGACAAATCTTTTTTAATCAAAGTGTTTATGTTTATTTCTCTTATCTGCTGGTCATTGCGGTTTATATTTATCTGTATAAAACCAAGTGGGGACTGAATACCCGAATGATCGGTGAAAATCCTGTGGCAGCCGATGCCAGTGGTATCCCGGTGGATCGCTACAAGTACATTAATATTGCCATCTGCGGAGCCCTGTGTGGTTTGGGTGGCGCCTTTTTATCTCTGGTTTACATCAGCATCTTCCCGGTAAACCTGGTTAGCGGTCGTGGTTGGATCGCCGTGGCCCTGGTTATTTTCGCCATGTGGAACCCGGGCAAGGCCATGCTGGGTGCCTATTTCTTTGGCGCCATGGACATCGCCAGCTTCTGGCTGCAAAAATACAACCTGCCCATTTCCATTTATTTTTTCACAGCCCTGCCATACCTGGCAACCGTCTTTGTGCTTGTATTTACTTCCATCCGAAAGCGTGCTAACAAAAAAGAACCGGCATGGCTCGGAAAAAATTACTTCAAAGAAGACCGTTAGAATTAAATCACAGCTGCAAAGGGCTTTGTCCACAAATATAAAAGCAGAAGAGTAAGTCCCGGGACAATCGTAACATCAGTTGTCGGCATCAGGGCGAACAGGCGCTAGCCTGTCCGATCATGCAGCCGACAACGATTTACCATTGTGCCTGGGACGATTTTGCCAAACTAATTGGCGCATCAGATTTTAGATAAAGCAGAAAAGTAAGTCCCGGAGACAATCGTAACATCAGTTGTCGGCATCAGGGCGAACAGGCGCTAGCCTGTCCGATCATGTAGCCGACAACGATTTACCATTGTCCCCGGGACGGTTTCACCAACAGACCAGCCGTCTTTTTTTAGACGGCTTTTTTTGCACAAATCGGAAATTATGGTATAATAGAAGTGAAAATTAAAAAGGAGCCCAGAGAATAATGAAAGAATTGATTTGCACAACGTCGAATACTCATCAATACCCGATTATGATCGAAAAAGGATTAAAGAGTCGATTGTCACAAATGAAGGCGCTGTTTTCTCAATACCATAAGGTTATGATTATTACAGATAAAAATGTTGCCAAAGAATATCTGACCGAGGTTGAACGGCAAGTACGGATGTCAGGTCCTAAGGTTTACAATATTGTGGTACCACCGGGAGAAAAAAGCAAATGCCTCGACCAGGCATCAAGCATATATAATGAATTAGTAAAATGCAATATTACCCGCAGTGATGCCATTCTTACCCTGGGCGGCGGCGTAGTTGGCGATTTAGGCGGATTTTGTGCGGCAACCTATCTCAGAGGCATTGATTTGATCCAGTTACCCACCTCTCTGTTGGCTCAGGTTGACAGCAGTGTCGGGGGCAAGGTTGGCATTGATCTTGATTATGGAAAAAATCTGGTGGGGGCATTCCACCAGCCCAAAGCCGTGATCATCGATCCGCTTTTTTTAGAAACCCTGGAAGATCATTACATGATTGATGGCATGGCCGAGGTCATTAAGTACGGCTGCATCAGCAGTGCCAATCTTTTTGTCAAACTAATGGGTTACACCTATCATGAAGATCTGATTGAAGATATCGAAGAAATTATTGCCCGGTGCTGTCAGATTAAACGGGATATCGTCGAGGAAGATGAACACGAGCATGGCATTCGCAGGACCTTGAATTTTGGTCATACCATTGGTCATGTCGTGGAGACCTTTTATAAATTTAAAAAATATTCTCATGGCGAAGCAGTGGCCATCGGCATGGCTCAAATTACGAAAAAAACCGTGGCCGAAGGAATTTCCCAAGCTGATACCTACCGCAATATCGTTGAAATTCTAAATGCCTATGGATTGCCGTCAAAGCTGCCAAACATGCCTTTAGACAAGGTTCAGGAAATTCTGTTCACGGATAAAAAATTCGAGAATGAAGCCCTTCATATTTGTGCATTGGAAAAAATTGGCAAGGCCGAAATTGTGAAAATTCAAAAGCAGCAGGCCATTGAGCTCTTCAAATAAGAAGTGGTTTTGTGAAGAGACAGCAATGCGGCACGAAAAGGTCTAAACCTTCAAAACGAAGAGAAATAAATGAGGATTAGGAATGAAAACAGTTGAGATTAAACCCGGAAAACTCAGTGGCAGCCTGGAGATTCCGCCGTCTAAAAGTGTGAGCCACCGTGCCATTATTTCAGCCGGCTTAGCCCGGGGAGAAAGCCTTATTTCCAATGTGCTTTTATCCCAGGACATGATTGCCACATGTACCGCCATGGAGGCCCTGGGCGCAGAAATAGACTATCAGAAACAGGCGAATTACCGTCATACCCTCAAGATAAAAGGCTGTGATGTTTTAAAATTAAACACCACCGAAATAGATTGTAATGAATCCGGATCGACCCTGCGCTTTATGATCCCGGTTTTATTACTCCAGAACCAAAGGGTTGTGGTTACCGGTAAAGGGCGGTTGGTAACACGTCCCATGACACCCTATTATGACCTCTTTAGAGAAAAATCAATTGCTTACGAACACCTGAAACAAAGCCAGGATCTGCCACTTGCCCTGAAGGGCAAGTTAACTCCGGGAACATATCGTCTTGAGGGCTCGGTGAGTTCCCAGTTCATCACCGGCTTACTTTTTGCCTTGCCGCTGCTGCCCGGAGACTCCATTATTCAAATGACATCGCCACTGGAATCCAAGCCCTATGTGGACATCACCATCGATGTCCTGAAATCCTTTGGGATCGTCATTGACAATGAAAATAACGAGCGTTTTATAGTTAAGGGTAATCAGGCTTACACCGCTTGTGACTATCGAGTGGAAGGCGATTTTTCCCAGGGGGCCTTCTGGCTGGTTGGTGGAACCATTGGTGATAGGATTCAGTGCAACGATTTAAACCAAAGCTCACGACAGGGCGATAAGGTCATCGTTGATATTATCAAGACCATGGGTGGTGACTTGGATATTAATCCGGTGGGCATTGTTGCGAAAAGCAACAAAACCCGGGGCATTGAAATTGATGTTTCCCAATGTCCGGATCTGGTGCCAATTCTGGGGGTCCTGGGGAGCCTCAGCACCGGGACCACCCGAATCATTAATGGCGAACGGCTGCGGTACAAAGAGTCCGACCGTTTGATGGCTACCGCCGAAGTGCTTAACGCTTTAGGTGGCAAGGTCACTGAAACAAAGGACGGCCTGATTATAAAAGGCGTTGAAAAACTTACCGGCGGCCGAGTGAAAAGTCATAATGACCATCGGATCGCCATGGCTGTGGCCATGGCCTCGATTGTTTGCGAAGGAACCATCATTCTTGAAGGTGCGGAAGCGGTGAATAAATCCTATCCTCATTTTTGGGAAGATTTTGAAAAAATCGGAGGTGAAGCCATTGGGATCAACCTGGGGAAATAATCTAAAAATTTCAATTTTTGGGGAATCTCATGGAGAAGGCATTGGCGCTGTGCTGGATGGCTTGCCTCCTGGCGTTCCCATTGACCTTACCAGAATCCAGCAGGAGCTTAACCGTCGGTCGGCCAAAGGGAATCCCCTGGCAACACCACGGAAAGAAGAGGATCAAATTGAGATCCTCAGCGGCGTATTCAATGGTAAAACAACCGGAGCACCATTAACCGGACTGATTCGCAATGAAAATACCCGGTCCGGGGATTATTCGAAAACCAAGGATTTAATGCGTCCCGGTCATGCGGATTTCAGCGGTAATATACGCTTTCAGGGCTTCCAGGATTATCGCGGCGGCGGTCACTTTTCAGCACGGCTCACCGCGCCTCTGGTTTTTGCAGGTGCGGTTGCCAAAGAGGTTTTACGGGTCATCAAACCCGCGCTTATCATCAGCAGTCGGATAGTTTCCATTGGCGGCATCAGTGATGTATCATTGCCCCAGTGGCAGGATTATGATGATTTAAGCAACAACTTTAAAAATCCGGCGTTTCCCCTGTACACCCCGGATCTTGAAATATCGATGAAAGATGAAATTATTGCTGCCATGAACGATCATGATTCCGTCGGCGGGATTATCGAAGGATTTGTAATTGGCTTAGATCCGGGCATCGGCAATCCTTTTTTTGAATCCATAGAAAGTCGGCTGGCCAGCATCCTGTTTTCAATTCCAGGAGTCAAAGGCATTACCTTCGGGGCCGGATTCGGTCTGACCAATAAGCGCGGGTCCCAGGTCAATGATCCCATGATCATCAACAATGGCAGGGTTGAAACCCTGACCAATAATAATGGTGGGATTAACGGCGGTATTTCCAATGGCATGCCCGTGGTATTCCAGGTAGCCATGAAACCCACACCTTCCATTGGAAAGCAACAGCAGACCATTAATCTGGCCGCCATGGAAAATGCTTCCCTGGAAATTGTGGGAAGGCATGATCCCTGCATTGTAGTAAGAGCTTTTCCGGTAGTCGAAGCTGCCACCGCCCTATGTTTGGTGGATTTTTTGATTTAGCTGTTTAAAAAGTCATTGCGAAACTGTTCGTACAATTAAGAATGCTTTGACAATCGACTAAGTTGTTAACCTGAGGAGGATAAATTGGAAGCATTGGATGCGATTCGAAAAAAAATTGATGAAATTGATGGTGAGATGCGTGTTCTTTTTGAAAAACGAATGGACTGTATCCAGAAAGTTGCTGAATATAAATTCAACAAAAATGAAAAAATATTCGATCAAAGCCGTGAACAATCGGTCATTGAAAAGAACCTGAAGCTCCTTGAAAAACAGGAATATAAATCCGCGTATCATGACTTTCTGCAAGTACTGATGGATAGCAGCAAAGACTACCAGAAAGACTGGATTGCATCTCAAAAAGCCGATTCTCATGAGTGATGTAAAATGAACTTGATGATGCTGTTGATTGTGCTTGCCATTGTCGTTCCCGGTTACTTTTTAGTTAGTCGGTTATCCGGTAAGCTATATTCCTATAATGATGAATTGGATAAGGAAACCGAGGATCTTAATGGATCTGATGGCTTAAAGGAAGAAAATGACGGCAATGAAATTGAAAACGAGTCGGATATGCTCAATGAAGAAAGTTCAGAGAAAAATGACCTTGAGATTCCTGATGAAGCGATTATAAGTAAAATAGAGACTCAAACCTTTAAGAAAGACTCGGAAACATAAGAAATTCCCTGGAAATGAAAAAAAACAGGTGTTTTAATAAAAAATAGCTTTAATAATCAGACACAATTTTATATAATAACTACAACCAATTTTTAAGAAGGTTGTAGTTATTTAGAGTGTATAAAAATGCGTTTAAGAAAGCAGAAGGTAATATGAAGAAATTTAGTAAAATATTAATAGCTAACCGTGGCGAAATAGCCATCCGTATCATTAGAGCCTGCCAGGAGCTGGGCATTCGTTCAGTTGCCATTTATGCCCAGGAAGACAATCTATCGCTGTTCAGAACAAAAGCCGATGAGTCCTACCTGATCACAGGAACAACAGGACCTGTGGAAGCCTATTTGGACATGGATAAGATTATTACCCTGGCCAAGAAAAAAGAAGTGGATGCCATTCATCCCGGTTACGGATTTTTATCCGAAAATCCTTTGTTTGCAAAACGCTGCCAGGAAGAAGGCATTGTTTTTATTGGACCTACCCATGAAATGATGGAAAAAATGGGGGATAAAATCCAGTCTAAAATAGTGGCAAAAACGTTAAATGTGCCAACAATTCCCGGAGTGGAAAAGCCCATTACTTCAGATGCTGAAGCCATTGCCTTTGCCAATGAGGCCGGATATCCGATTATTTTAAAGGCCGCTGCCGGCGGTGGTGGTCGTGGCATGCGGATTGTCCGGGAACAAAAGGATTTATTAAAAGAATTCCATTCCGCCACCAGTGAAGCCACCAAGGCTTTTGGGAACGGCACTATTTTTGTGGAAAAATATCTGGAAGAACCAAAACATATTGAAGTCCAGATTCTGGGGGATAACTACGGAAACATTGTCCATCTTTATGAGCGGGATTGTTCCATTCAAAGACGGCATCAGAAGATCATTGAATTCACCCCATCCCTGAGCATTGATGATGAACAAAGGCAAGCCATTTGCCGTGATGCCATTAAGCTCGCAAAGGCTGTTAATTACCGTAACGCCGGTACCATTGAGTTTCTGGTGGATAAAAACGGGGATCATTATTTCATTGAAATGAACCCCCGAATTCAGGTGGAACATACGGTCACCGAGTTGGTCACCGGGATCGATCTGGTTCAGTCGCAGATTTTAGTTGCCCAGGGATTACCCCTGCATTCCGATGAAATCGGAATACCAGGTCAGGACGCCATAAAACCAAGAGGGGCTTCCATCCAGTGCCGAATTACCACCGAAGATCCTAAGAATCACTTTATGCCGGATACCGGCCGACTGGACGTCTATCGAACAGGCAGTGGTTTTGGTATCCGTCTTGATGGCGGGAATGGATTTACCGGAGCGGAAATTTCACCGTACTATGATAGTCTTTTGGTAAAAAGCACTTCTTTTTCCAGAAACTTTGAGGATGCCCGCCGTAAAGCCGTTCGCGGACTTAAGGAAATGGAAATTGAAGGCGTCCAGACCAATAAGGACTTTTTAATCAACGTTCTTGAGCATCCTGTTTTTGTCAGTGGAAATTGTGATACAAAATTCATTGATGATCACCCGGAATTATTTAACATCGAAGAACAAAAGAGTGAAGCATCCAATATCTTGCAGTATTTCGGAAATATCATTGTCAATGAAACCTTTGGGAATAAACCGGATTTTGACGAACCTTATATCCCCGCCATTCCAGAGGAAAACAATCTTCGCGGCACCAAACAAATTTTGGATGAACAAGGCCCGGATGGTTTGGTAAAATGGATCAAGGAACAGGAAAAGCTGTTAATTTGCGACACGACCCTTCGGGATGCCCATCAATCCATTGCCGCAACCCGGGTTCGTAGTCGGGACATGATAAAAATAGCCAGAGAAACCGCAGCCCTGGCTCCGGATTTGTTTTCCCTCGAAATGTGGGGGGGCGCAACCTTTGATGTGTCCTACCGCTTTTTAAAGGAATCACCCTGGCGTCGTTTGGATGAACTGAGAAAGCGGATCCCGAATATTTTATTCCAAATGCTCCTGCGGGGAGCCAATGCTGTGGGATACAAAAATTATCCGGATAATGTAATTCGCGCTTTTGTGCAGCAATCTGCAAAAAGTGGGATTGATATCTTTCGTATCTTTGATTCCCTTAACTGGATGGAGGGTATGAAAATTTCCATTGAGGAAGTTTTAAAAACAAATAAGATTGCCGAAGTGAGTATCTGTTATACCGGAGATATCCTGGATATCTCCAGAACGAAATACAATCTGGATTATTATCTGCGAATGGCCCGTGAAATTGAAAAAACCGGTGCCCATATTTTAGCGATTAAAGACATGTCCGGGTTATTGAAACCGGGAGCGGCCTATAAACTGGTAAAAGCATTAAAAGAAGAGGTTAGCATGCCGATTCACCTCCATACCCATGATACCACTGGAAATGGAGTAGCCACCGTTCTGTTCGGATCCATGGCCGGGGCTGACATCGCCGATGCCGCCCTTAATGGCCTCAGCGGTCTGACCTCCCAGCCAGCTCTTAACTCCATTGTGGCAGCCTTGGAAAACACTCCAAGAGACACCGGATTAAGTCAGGATGAGCTCCAGATATTATCTGATTACTGGGGTGCCAGTCGTCAAATGTATGGAAAATTCGAATCAGAACTTAAATCCGGATCCACGGAAATTTATAAATATGAAATTCCCGGGGGACAATACTCGAATCTCAGAGCCCAGGTTGAAAGTTTTGGCCTCGGTCATAAATTCAGAGAAGTTAAAGATAAATACATGGAGGCCAATCTGATGTTGGGGGATATTGTTAAGGTAACGCCATCCTCTAAAACCGTCGGAGATTTAGCGATTTTCATGGTTCAAAACGATTTGACTGTGGATAATATCCGGACCAAGGGACGCGAACTTTCCTATCCGGACTCGGTGGTGGATTTTTACAAGGGCATGATCGGTCAGCCAGAAGGCGGATTTGATCCTGAACTCCAAAAAATTGTTCTAAAAGGCATCGAGCCGATAACGGTTCGTCCCGGCACCCTGCTTCCAGATGAAAATTTTGAAGCATTGCGTCTTCAGTTTATGGAAGACTATGAATACATTTTGGACGACCGAGAGGTTCTCAGTGTGGCTCTTTATCCAAAGGTGATGAAGGAATATGTTGAGTTTCTTCAGGAAACCGGTGATTTCATGCGAATGGAAAGCCATAACTTCTTCTACGGTCTCAAAAAAGGCGAAGTTACCGTGGTAGAAATGGATGAAGGCAAACAGTTCATCATTAAGCTTGTAAATATTGGACCACCTAACGATGAAGGCATGCGTTCAGTGATGTTTGAAGTCGATGGCTTCCGTCGGGAAATTTATATTGAAGATAAACGCAGTCTTTCTGCAAAAGAAAAAACCACCATGCTTAAAGCTGATCCAAAAAATAAAAAGCAAATCGGCTCCGGTATCCCCGGAACGGTGCTCAAGGTTTTGGTGAACGAAGGCGATGCTGTGGTTAAAAACCAGGCATTGGTTATTGTCGAAGCCATGAAAATGGAAACCGAAATGGTCGCCAGTGAAGATGGCGTCGTCAAAGGAATCTATGTTTCAGAAGGCCAAAGTGTTCAATCAGGCGAACTGGTCGTGGAAATGGTATAGGCGGCCTCCAGAAATTAAAATTTACAAACAAAAAGGAGCGATGATCCGCTAGCGGATCATCGCTCCTTTTTTATTTATTATTAATTCACAATTACGGAAACAGGGAGGCTCACCGCCGTTACGGCTGATGTATCAGCCTGGGTGTTGGTGATCTCAGCATAGTAATAAGTGGTGCCGGGAACAGCTTTGGCAGTGGTGCTTAGGGTTGCCCCGGTTGCCCCGGGAATAGCCGTGCCCTCGGCATTTACAGCTTTGGTTTGTTCAAACCATTGATAGGATAAGCTGCCGCCATTTACAACACTCGCCGTCACCGAAAGGTTCATGGGTGCGGATAGAGGGGTACTGGCAATAGCAATCGGTTGAGTCGTTACAGCGGGTAATTCAGCCAGAGCGGCCGGATTGGCCGCAGTCGGTCCAGTTACAACCGTACCAGCGAAAAATTTAACGGGAGCTGCATTTTCAGCAGTAATATCACAATAATAATAAATAGTACCCGGGGTTGTTGATACTGGCGGATCATAGGATGCACCAGTGGCTCCGGCAAGAGTGGTATTAACATCAATTCCATTAATATCTTTTGTGGTTTGAGACCATTGATAACTCAGGGTCTTCCCTTCGGTGACAGTGGCAACAGCTTTAAATTCACTGGGATCACCATTAAGATAGATTCGCTGCGATGTTAAAAGTGAGGTTACGGTAATGATCGGCTGTGGTTTTACCGTTAATTGAATCACCGGCTGGACGGCATCCGTATTGAGATAGCCGCCAGGTAAGGTTAGTGTCCCCAGATAGGTTGTTTCGCCGACTTTCTTTGTATCAGCATTGGTTGGGGTCCAGTTAACAGAAACAGGAAATGTTTCTGTCCCATAACCCTGGGCGATGACAACAACAGGCAAAGTATTACTGGCATTATAATCAATGGTTTTCGAAATCGTATTATTGACAGCAGTAATGGTATCGATCATCATCACAGCGGTGATATTGGTTTTTACTGACAGGTTTGAGACAGCAGTTTTACTGCCATCCTGGGTTCTGGCAGTGATGCTTACATCACCATTTGTAATGGGGGTGACCAAGCCATTTGCCACAGTGGCTATTCGGGTGTCTGAAGATTCCCAGGAAACTGTTTTATTCGCGGCATTTTCAGGCAGCACGGTGGCAGTTAAAGCCAGAGTATTGCCCATCAGCAGTTCAGAACTTACCGGCGTAATCGCAACAGATGCAACCCCGATGGTGCCTGGAACAATAAGCGCCGGAGGTGCCGGCAATACACCGGGAATTTCAGCGGGAACAATGAGGCGGTAAGAAGAGTTTTCTTCGCTACTGCTGGTGAAACCATTAGACGAACCGGATCCCGACCAGGAATTAAGTGTGCTACTTCCCGATGATGTCGTTTTGACAGTTGACGTGGACACCATGTAGCCACCTTTTGGATCGGTTACCACGGGTTTCGCGGTGGTGTAAATAACATCTGGAACAACAGACCCTGTGAGGTTGGCGGCATTATTGGTGGTTGCAGCAGTAATACTACCCTCGCCATTAATGACAACCAAAGCATCCGTGCCAATAGCGGCGATGACAGCATTATTCCCAAGGGTAACGACAGTGCCTTTACCCGCCCCGGTAAGAAGCAAGGCACCGACATTTGCATTGATATTCAATTCAACCCGGGCTTCGGTTTCAATTTTATCCACGACGGCATTGGTTTCAAGTATTGATCCCACCGCATCCGGTCCAAAAGAAACAGTTTTGGTAGGTGTATTGAGAACAATGTCAGCAGGTCCCTGTGCCTGGATGTTTTCAATGATCGCACTGTCCTGTGAGATTATCGAGGTACGTCCGGCCGTCTTTTCAACGATCATATTCTTAACATAGCTGTTTTCAGTGGCAATAATGATACATGGCTGCCTGGCGGTAAGGGTTTCGACCTTAGCATCCCCCAGTAAAACAAGCTTGACACCTAGCTTATCAACAGTAATTTGCTGGTAGCTGCCACCATTAATATAGATGGCATCACCGCCGCCTTGAATGAGCAGCTCACCTTTAACTTCACTCGCTGTAAAATGAACATCACCCTCTCCGACGGATTCGCCAACAAGGACATTCCCAGTGAAGGTGGCATTTTCAATGGTGACCCCGGGCACGGTAATTTCGGCATTCTTATAGGTTGCCTTTTCGGTATACGTCCCGGCCACACCATAGGTTTTTATTTCGGAAGATTGTTGCTCACAGCCCCGGACAAATAAAATGGCGGTGACAAGAATGAGTAAGATTAGTACAATGGCGATAATCGAATTTTTTTTCATTATTCACATTTCCTTCGTTTAAATTAGGTGATTTCTCAAAATTTTGTCATATGTTGCAATTCTATCATAATTAGTTCAAATTGTAAATACTATGTAACCAAATTGTAAAATAAATTTATGATATGACACTTTCATTTTGGGGTGTTTTTTTTTTGAAAAAAAAAGAGAACCCCAAAAGGTACTCTTATGTATATATATTATGGAGGAGATGAGATGCTCCAACCCGTTTTATGACAGATAGTGGATTGATAAAACTATAATTCACACTTTTATTATTATAGTATTCAATACTTAAAATCCGATTAATTCTGCTTGAAGTTTGATAGTTAATCAGGCAAGAAGCTTGATAAATCAGGGCTTTAAGGCCAATTAGTTATAATAATTTGAAAAATCAGGAAAGTTAAGCTTCAGTAGAAGAGTCTTAGTGACCATGAAATTAACATAAACAGTTGTAAAGAAATATATTTGAGGAGCTATACACTATTGCATGATAAAAAATACTATGGTATTATTAGAAAAATTCTTAAATTTAAGAAATCAATCAGTGACTAATTGTTTATTCAGGGGATGTATATAAGTTGGATGAATTTTATATGTTTGTAGAATAATCATGGAAGACGGATGCATTAAAAAATGATATTGTAATTCTGAGCAAAAGTGTTTAGAGTTTTATATAATAATCAATAAATAAGGAGCGCAAATGGAAATTAAGTGTAAACAAGAAAATGAGGCAACTGTGGTTGATCTAATTGGACGTATTGATACCAACACGTCAGCGGATTTTCAAAAAGAACTTGAGGAGTATTACACCAAAGAAGGGTTTAGCTTAATTCTTAATTTTGAAAACCTGGATTTTGTCAGCAGTGCCGGACTGAGAGTGTTGCTGTTGATTCAAAAAAAAGCCAATGCTTTAAAAGGCAAAATGCTGATTAAAAATGTCAAACCGGAAATACAGGAAGTTTTTGAAATGACCGGTTTTTCTGGGATTTTAACCATCGAATAGTGGTAATTGGACATGGCGAATTTAAATCAAAATGAAGCTTCAAACGTACTGTTTTCTGAATGCGGGGAAAAAAGCATTCCGGAATTTTTAAAAGAATTATCAAATCAAGCATTGATCCAAAGCTTTTATAAAATGAAAAATAATCCTGAAGAAACTCAATGGGCGGTTCTTCAGGATATTTTAAAGCATGCAGATAAAAGTGAATTTGGACAGAAAATGGGCTTTTCAGAAATAAAAACCGTTGCGGATTTTCAAAATATGGTCCCAATATCCCAATACGGTGATTATGCATCCGGCATTGAGGATCTGCAACGAGGGCAAGCGGATGTACTGTACAACGGAAAAACCCCAGGCTTTATTGCCACCAGTGGATCCACCGGCATCCCTAAACTAATTCCGGAAAGCAAAAATGGGGAACTGATAAAAGCCATGGTTTCTCAGCTGCGGACTATTCTGCTGTTAACTTTGGCACCGGAAGTTTTGGAACCCGGTAAAAAAATATTGGCCATTGCAAACCCCGCGGAATACGGAAAAACAGAAGGGGGGATACCCATTGGGTCGGCCTCCGGCCAGGCAGCCAAAGATATACCCCCAGAGATGCAGAGAAAAATGGTGTTGCCCATTGAACTAATTACCGCCAAAGATCTGAGTAATGAAGCCACCGATTATCTGACCATATTGTTCTCACTCAAAGAAAAACAGCTGGCCGGGGTGGTATGCAGTAACATCGCACATTTTAATATTCTGCTTAATAAGATGAATGCGTTTAAGGAAGATCTCATAACGGATATTAGAAATGGGCAGATCAGCAGCGAAATTTTAATCTCTGAGGGATTAAGAGAAAGCCTGAAGCATAAACTTAATCCGGATCCGCAACGTGCCAGGGAACTAGAAGACGTTTTAAGTGAACAGGGACATTTGGATATTGCCAGTATTTGGCCCGACTTTTCGGTTGTTTCCTGTTGGATGTCAGCCAGTGCCGAAAGAATTGTGAACGACATCAGGATGCGTTTGCCAGCACAGGTCAAATTTTTGGAATGGGGCTATGGCGCCAGTGAAGGAAAATTTAATATACCAACAAAACCCGATGACCCCGCAGGGTTTTTGTCATTGTTTGGATATTTCTTTGAATTCCTGGCAGTGGGTGAAGAAAAACCCCTGCAAGTCCATGAATTGAAAGCAGGCGGTTATTATGAACTCATCATCACTTCCTATTCAGGATTGTACCGCTATAATATGAAGGATATTGTTTATGTGTCGGAAATCGAGGCTCATTCACCACGAATTGTCTTTATCTCAAAGGCCTCAGAAGAAATCAAACTGGATGATTTTAATATAATGACCTATGAAATGGATACCTATATCAAACAGACCTCCGCCCAACACAATGAAGACATCCGGTTTTTTCAGATTATCACCGATCAGACCCATAAAAAATTAGTGTTGATTATTGAACCTCTAACCAATTCAACAATTAGTGGAATCTTTCGAACAAGCCTGGAAAACCTACTGATATCAGAAAACAAAGCATACAAAGAAAACCGTTTTCAAAATGTTATGAAACCGCTGGAAATAATCGTCGCCAAACAAGGGTATCGGGATTCCCTATTTACCCGCTCCATTATGACCGGCAAAAATGTCAATCAGACAAAGCTTAAAATAATGGTGGATGATTACCCCGAAGAAGAAAATATAATCAATTGGATAAAGGAAGATAATCGATGATGAAAATAATTCCCAAGCTGATCTATTCTCTCAACATTAAAAAGGGAAAAAAGAAGATAAAGCATTTTGATGAGTTAACGAAAAATGCTCCGGAAATAAATAAACAATTGAGGACTATAAAAAAAGTGTGCCTTTTTCGACTTATGACGACTACATCGAGTATATTGAAAAAATGCTAACCGGTGAGGAAGGCCTGATTACCAACGACCCCATTATCCATTATGCATTAACCTCAGGAAGTGTGGACAATCCCAAAAAAATTCCGGTGTCCGAAGACACGGTTAAACTGTACCGGGAATATGCCACCCAATACAGTTTTGCGGTGATCAGTGAAGCACTAGGTGAAAAATGGAAAAAAGGCCGGGGACTGAACCTGATGGAAGTCAAGTTTGAAACCTTGCCCAACGGACTTTTTGCCGGCTCAATTTCAGGCAGAGGGGTATACAGCATTAAAAACTTACTGTTTTTAATGTTTACCTCACCAAAAGAAGTGGTCTTTCCCACCGAAATAATGGATTCTAAATACATTCATCTCCGGTATGCGTTGATCGAGAAGTCCCTTTCCTATATTGTTTCGGCTTTTATGACCGGTGTCTGCGACCTGATGAAATATCTGGAAGCTAACTGGGAAATGATTGTCAGCGATATTGAAAATGGCACCATTAATGAGGACATAAAAATACCCGATGATGTCAGAAAAACATTATTGGCAAAAATAAAACCCGATCCCAAAAGAGCAGCCGCATTAAGGGCGGCCTTTCAAAAGGGCTTTGATGATCCAATTATTCCCCGAATCTGGCCGGAGTTTGCCTTTGTCCATGCCATCGGCAGCGGCGGATTTTCCGTCTATACCGATAAAATGCGCCACTATCTTGGGGATATTCCCATTTATTTCAGCGTTTATGCGGCGTCAGAATCGATTATGGCGATCTGTAGTGAAATGGAATCCCAGGCCTTTGTGCTTATTCCGGACAGTGCCTTTTACGAATTTATTCCCGCCAATCAGGAGGAAGAAACAAACGAGACCCTGACCATGGATCAGCTTGAAACCGGCAAGGATTATGAAATCGTCATTACCAACACCTCGGGATTCTATCGCTATCGGATTAAGGATGTGGTGCGGGTGGTGGGATGGTACAATAAATGCCCTAAAATTCAATTCGTCTACCGATTAAACCAAATGGTCAGCATCGCCGGCGAAAAAACCACTGAAGACTGCATTTCCTGGTCAGTCAGAGAATTTGTCAAAGAAGCGAAGTGCGAGCTGGTGGATTACAGTGTCTATGCGGATATCGGGGTATCTCCGGGCCGCTATGTCATCTTTATGGAAACCGAGAAGCGTTTAGCTAAAGACCAGCACCATGAGTATCGCCGAATCATTGAAGAAAAACTGGGCATTGCCAATCCATCCATTGGTGCTAAGGTGAAAAGCGGCGTTTTAAGCCCATCCGACATTACCTTTGTGCAGGAAGAAACCTATGCATTGTATCGCGACCTGATGATTATGCGGGGGATTTCCGGCAATCAGCTAAAACCTGTCAGGGTGA
Source organism: Acetobacterium bakii (assembly GCF_001263355.1). Taxonomy (GTDB): domain Bacteria; phylum Bacillota; class Clostridia; order Eubacteriales; family Eubacteriaceae; genus Acetobacterium; species Acetobacterium bakii. Next base: position 80,045 of record NZ_LGYO01000031.1, on the reverse strand, counting down.
TCGATACTCTGGTTAAAGAAAACTTCTTTTTTGCCCTGGCAGACAAGGAGTCCTAGATGGTAAGTTTACTCATAAGGTATTTAAAAGATTATCGAATCCAGATGATCCTGGTATTTGTTTTTGTTCTGAGTCAGGCCGCCTGTCAGCTGTATCTGCCCACGATGATGGGGGATATTATTGAAAATGGGGTAGCCCAGGGGAATACTGCCTATATTCTTCAAAGCGGGGCGATGATGCTGGGGGTTTCCCTGGTGGCCGCGGTGTGTATGGTCGCTTCGAGTTACTACTCCGCTTATGTGACCGCATCCTTTACGAGCAGAATAAGAGCGGACGTTTTTGACAAGGTGAAAAATTTTTCCCAAACGGATTTCAACCGTTTCGGAGCGGCAACACTGCTGACCCGGTCCACGAACGACGCCACCCAGATGCAAGTAGTGGTTATTAACGGCCTGCGCTCATTACTGCTCATTCCCATCACCGGACTCGGCGCGCTGATTATGGCCTTCAGGGAAAATGTAACCTTAACCCTGGTATTATTGGTATCCTTTGTAATCACAACCGTTATTATTGTGATTACAACATCCCGAAGCATGCCATTGTTTAAAATCATGCAGCAAAAGGTGGATCGGCTTAATCTCTTAATGAAAGAAAAATTAACCGGCGTCCGCACTATCCGAGCCTTTAATCGGCAAGACTATGAAACAGAAAAATTTGGACAAGCCAATCAGGAAGGCATGGACACCGCCTTAAAAGCTAACTATGCGGTGGCATTTTTCGCTCCCCTGATGCAATTAATGATGAATCTGACCATGGTAATCATTTTATGGCTGGGCTCCCAGGAAATTCAGCAGCAGATTGTCAGCCTGGGCAGTTTAATGGTGTTTATCCAGTATGTCCTGATGTTTATGTCGGCACTGAGCTTGGTCTCCGTGCTGTTAATGGCTTACCCCCAGGCAGCCGTATCGGCAACCCGGGTTAAAGAAGTCCTCGACGCCGAATTTTCCATTAAAGATAAACAAAATCCGATTACCCTGGAAAACATCACCGGCCGGATTGAATTCAAGGATGTTTCTTTCGGCTATAAGGGTGCAGAAATAAATGTCCTGGACCATTTGAATTTTGTGGCCGAACCGGGAAAAATAACTGCCATCGTTGGGGCCACCGGCTCGGGGAAAACAACCCTGGTCAACCTGATCATGCGCTTATATGAAGTCAGTGACGGCAGCATTTCCGTTGATGGCATTGATATCCGAGATTGCACTCAGCATGATTTAAGAAATGAAATCGCCTATTCGCCCCAGGAATCCATTTTATTCAGCGGAACCATTTTGGATAATGTCAAAACCGGTAATGAAAAGGCATCCAATGAAGAAGTGATTGAGGCCTTGAAGCTGGCCCAAGCCATTGATTTTGTGAATGGCCGGGAAAACACCATCACCAGTACCATTTCTCAAGGGGGCAGTGATCTTTCGGGAGGACAGCGTCAACGTCTCAGTATCGCCCGGGCAGCGGTCAAAAAAGCACCCATCACTATTTTCGACGACTGTTTTTCAGCACTGGATTTTAAAACCGATTCACTGGTCAGAAAAGGGATTCGCGAAAAATTTGGGGATAAAACAGTGCTAATCGTTGCCCAGCGAATCAGTACCATTAAAGATGCGGATCGTATTCTGGTTTTAGATAATGGTACCATTGTGGGTCAGGGTAAACATGCGGATTTGACACAGAATTGTTTTGTCTATCAGGAAATTCTAAAATCCCAATCGTACAATGAAGGGAAGGAGGAATCACTGTGAAAGCAAAACAGAAGAATAAACTCAAATCGAGTTTTTCATCAATCGCCGGCCGCCTGCAACACTACCTGAAGGATAAGAAGCACCTGGTCTTCTTTATTGCCATTGCTTTGATTGCCAGTACCATATTTATCATTTTTGCTCCGATTGTGACCAAAGATGTGACTGACAGCATTGCTGATAGCCTCACCCAAAATACCGACATCGACTTTATCTATATCGGGCAGCAATTAATACTCCTGGCGGCCCTGTATATTTTAAGTGCGGGCTTTGCCTACTATGCCACCATCAGAACCACCTATCTTTCTCAGCTTGTTATTAAGCGGTTAAGAGAAGATATTCAGGAAAAATTGAATAAACTGACCTTAAATGTCCTCGATCAAAGTGAACGCGGTGATCTTCTGTCCCGAGTGACCAATGATGCAACCACTCTGGACAGTGCCCTGGAAGGCAACGTTACCCAAATCCTGGTCCAGGGAACAACCATCATCGGGATTATGATAATGATGTTGGTTTTAAATGTTCAGCTGAGTCTCATTTTTTTCATAGCCATTCCCTTATCCTATCTGGTAATGAAATTAATCACCAAAAAAACGCAAATTTTATTCAGACGACAGCAAAAAGAGCTGGGATCATTAAATGGACTCATCGAAGAAGTTTACGATGGCCATTTAATTATCAAATCTTTTAATAATGAAGCAAAAGCCGCTGAAAAATTTGATGATATCAATCAGCGCTTTTTCAAATCATATTTGAGTTCGCGCTTTTATTCTGGCCTGTCAGCTCCGCTGATGAAGTTAATCAACAACCTGGCCTATATCGGCATTTGTGTCATCGGCGGTATTTTCGTTATCAACGGGACGCTGACCATTGGGGGGATTCAGGCCTTCCTCATCTATGCCAATAATATTGCCAGTCCCATCGCTCTGATCTCCAATAATTTAAATTTCCTCCAGTCCGGGGCAGCCGCCGCAGAGCGGATTTTTGAATTCCTGGATCGCGAAGAAGAAAAACCGGATCTGGCAACAGAAGTTTTAGAGGTTGAAACCGCACAAGGAAGCATTGAATTTAAAAATGTGGAATTTGGATATATTCCCGAACGGACATTGTTTCATGACGTGTCCTTAAAGGCCGCCCCCGGAGAAATACTGGCAGTGGTAGGCCCCAGCGGCGCCGGAAAAACAACTCTGGTCAATTTGCTCATGCGTTTTTATGAGATTAACCATGGCTCCATTGCCATTGATGGCCAAAACATAAAGAATCTTTCACGACATAATCTCAGAAGTGCCTTTGGTATGGTCCTCCAGGACACCTGGCTTTTTGACGGCACCATTGCCGAAAATATCGCCTATGGAAAAACCAATGCCAGTCGGGAAGATGTCATTTTAGCAGCCCAGAAGGCTCAATGCGATGAATTCATCAGGAAGCTCCCACTGGGCTACGAAACACCAATCGGAGGCGATTTTACCAGCTTGTCCGAAGGCGAATGCCAGCTGCTGGCCATTGCAAGAACCATTATTGCAGATCCCAAGGTATTGATTCTGGATGAGGCCACCTCTTCCGTGGATACCCGCACCGAAATACTAATCACCCAGGCTATGGAAGCCATGATGAAGGGTAGAACCACCTTTATCATCGCCCATCGGCTTTTCACCATAAAAAATGCCGACAAGATTATCTTCATGATGGAGGGTGATATCAAGGAAGTCGGCAGTCACACCGAACTGATGAACCTCAACGGTTTATATGCAAATCTCTATCTAAGCGCATCAGACAATTAAAACAGCGTAATTGCGAAAGTGTCGTGAGCTTTGCTGTCTGTTTATATAAACTGACAGCAAAGCAATTTACGATTTTGTTTGTAAATTTCGCAAAAAAAATTCGAAATAATAAATCAAGGAGGCTACTATGAAAGGCTGGTTGTTAAGAAATCCGGGAAAAATGAATGATCCTTCAATTGTAAAAATAATGAAGGTTGTGGACGAAAATAAAATTGATTTGACGGTGGTGGATCCGTTAAAGATCCATGTGATCTGTGATCATGAATTTGATGGCAGGATTTATGTGGGTGATGAAGTCATGGATGTTCCTGACTATGTGATTGCCGCTTTTTTCACGGAAAAAAACTATCACACCGCGGCGGTCCTAAGAATGCTGGAATCGGTTGGTGTTTTGTGCATCAATTCTTATGATTGCATTAAAAATGTCGATGACAAGCTGCTGACCTTTCAGAAAGTGGCCGAATCCATTGACGAGATTTACTTTCCCAAAACACTTTTAGTGACGGAGCAAACCGATGCCGCCTTTGTGAGCCGAGTTTTTGAGTATCCCGTGGTGATGAAGGTTATGCATGGCAGCAAGGGCAAAGGGGTTGTTCTGGTTAACACCGAAAAGGAAATGGATAACCTGCTCAATATGACCACCGCCAGCGAAATGGGTGACGAAATTATCATCCAGGAATGCATTAAGGCGTCCACCGGCCGGGATTTAAGAGTGGTGCTGTGCAATGGCAAGTATGACAACGCCTTTGTTCGTGAAAATAAGGAAAGCTTTCGATCCAACCTGGCAAAAGGCGGAAAAATAGTTAAGTATACCCCGCCCACAGCAGTGCTGGAAGCGGCCGAAAAAGTGGCGGAGCTGCTAAAAATTAATATGGGCAGCGTAGACTTCTTATTTGGCGAAAATGATACTTTCTACTTGTGCGAAGCCAACGCCATGCCGGGGATTGCCTTTGATCTCCATGAAATGTTTAAAAATTTAGTCAAACAGGTTGAAAATATGCCTAAACCGCTGTGGAAAAAACGTTTGGAAAAAGAGGGTAAATCATGCTAGGCTGGTTATTGGTCAACAAAGAAACCCTGGCGGAACCATCCATTCAGACAATCATTAAGTTAATTGAAAAAATGGTATTAAACATCAAAACCGTGGACGTCAGTGAAGTGCAGGTACTGTGCGAACCGGGAGTCATTGAAAAATGCTTTATCTCGGGGGATGCAACCGAAATCCCGGATTTTGCGCTATCTGCATTTTTCGGCGGGAATAATTATCAGAGTAAAGCCGTGGTGAAAATGCTGGAGTCCCTTAACGTTTTGTGTGTAAACAGCTCAGAAAGCCTCAATAATACCGCCGATAAATTATTGACCTTTCAAAAACTGGGCGCCGCTTCAAGCGAATTTCTCTTCCCCAAAACCGTTTTAATGACCTCAAAAACAAAGCCATCCTTTATCGGCAGCGAAATAGGCTTTCCCTGTGTTGTAAAAGTCATGCACGGCAGCAAAGGCAAAGGTGTGGTGCTCATAAAAACAGAAAAAGAACTGGAAAACATTCTGGATATTTACGCCGCTATGAACTTTGACGATCATATTCTCATTCAGGAATGCATTGCTGCTTCAAAAGGCCGGGATATGCGCATCATGTTAAGCGGCGGGAAGTACTCAACGGCTTATATCCGAGACAATGGCGATAATTTCAAATCCAATCTTTCCCAGGGCGGCGAGCTTCAGTTTCTGACGCCATCGGATCAGGTTATCGAAATTGCGGAAAAAGCCGCCGCTGTGCTGGACATTTATTTCGGGAGCATCGATTTTCTCTTCGGTGAAGATGATGCCTACTACATCTGTGAAGCCAATTCAATGACCGGTTTAACATATTCTGCGGATGCCCAGTCCGATAAAAAGAGCAATCCACTGCTCTTAACCCTGAAAAACATAATGGAAGAAGCCCAACGGCGAAAAAAGAATTAGTGTAAATTACCCTTGTTTATTTTCTCTTACTCTTCTATAATGAATTTATCGACCGTGTCCGGGAGAAATAATTCGAAGGGGGTAATGTCAATGACCCAAAATGAATTGATAGATATCTTCAACAATGTTCAAAAGAAATTTGATGACGAAATCACCGAAGAATTTTTTCTTCAACGATTGAAACCGTATGCTGACAGTGACGGATTAATTGAAAACCATAAATTGGTAATGTTCGCGTACAACGAATCATTAGCATCAGCAAAAGGTTTTCTTTTCGAAGTCATGTCAGAAATATTAGTGGATAAAGAATAATATTAACAAATCAGAAAAGTAAGTCCCGGGGACATTGATAGCATCATGTTGTCGGCATCATGGCGAACAGGCGGCAGCCTGTACGATCATGCTAGCCGACAACGATTTATCATTGTCCCTGGGACGCGTTTATCGACAACCTCAAGGCTTCGTACTTTTTTACGGAGCCTTGTTTTTTTATGCGGTCTTCTTTAGATCCACTTAAGATATAAAATATTTTAGTACTCAATTAAGATTTTACTCCTAAACAAGAATGATTTCTGTTAGAATAAGAACAAATTGGATATTGACAGAGGATAAAGGATAAAGGAGAAAAAAATGGATACAGCTGTTAGAGATCGAATAAAAAAACTGTTGGCACTGGGCAAAAGCCCCAATCAGAATGAAGCAAACTACGCCATCTTGAAAGCAAAAAAAATGATGGTTGAATATAAGCTGACTGAAAGAGATGTGCTTAGAAAAGACGAAATACCGATTAAAGTTGATACCAACATTTATTACACTACCCGAAAAGAACACTGGATGACCGGGTTGGCAGATGTCATTGCAGAGAACAATTGCTGTGTTTTTTTCATGATTACACCACCAGGCTCCCAAAAACACTACATTATTTTTTATGGTTATGAAGAGGATGCAAGCATTTGCACCGGTACCTTTGCCTATGCGGTGGATTGCATAAGATCCCAGCTCAAGCAAATCGTTAAAACACTAAAAGATGAAGAGAAAACAGGTACTGAGATTCGCAGCGCCTGTGAAAGCTTTGGCAAAGGTTTTTATGAAGGGTTGGAGGATATCTATCATATTCAGGAAGAAGAAAATCAGGAATGGGGCCTGGTGACGGTGGTTCCGCCAGAGGTAGCGGAGCTGCTCAAGGATATGAAACATGCGCAGCACCAAGAAGGAGCAATCCATCAGGATAATGAATCATTGTATATCCGAGGTTATCGCGAGGGAAAAACTTTTACAATACAAAACAAATTGGAAGGACCAGAGCTATAAAAAACAGGATCAACTCAGGATGGAATCTAACTTTCAATTAAGATAATCCCAGAACAATGGGATTAAGGAGGATCACATGTCTGATTTCAGAATCCCGGCTGAGAAGGATGATAATTGGAAAAAGAACATTATTCTTTTTTTGAGCAGTCAGAGCATCTCACTTTTTGGATCATCGTTGGTTCAATATGCGATTTTGTGGTACATCACATTAACCACCCAGTCAGGTGTCATGATGACCATCAGCATTCTTTGCGGTTTTTTGCCGACCTTTATTCTATCACCCATTGCCGGAGTATGGGCCGACCGTTATAATCGAAAAATGCTTATTGTTTTATCAGATGCCTTGATTGCGATTTCAACCCTAATATTGGCTATTTTATTTTTGATGGGATATGACCAAATTTGGCTTTTGTTTGTGATGTCTGCCATTCGCGCTGTTGGCGCCGGCATTCAAACTCCGGCAGTCGGAGCCATACTTCCTCAGATAGTGCCGGAAGACAGGCTTACAAAGGTAAATGGAATAAACGGGAGTATTCAGGCGATTGTAAATCTCATATCGCCCCTAATCAGTGCGGCGCTCTATGCAATGGCTTCAATGGAGGTGATTTTCTTTATTGATGTGATCACGGCAGCCATAGCCATTACCATATTACTGGTATTTTTGCGTATTCCTGTTCATGAGAAAGCTTTGCAAAAGCAAACCGGCAGTTATTTTAGCGATTTGAAACAAGGCTTTAAATATATTATAAATCAGGACTATCTAAAATTGTTTTTTATCTTTTTCGCTGTTTTCTTTATACTTGTTGCCCCGGTTGCGTTTTTAACACCATTACAGGTTGCCCGGAGCTTTGGCAGCGATATTTGGCGCCTAACAGCCATCGAAATTGCTTTCTCTGTGGGGATGATACTGGGAGGACTGCTCATGGCAACCTGGGGAGGCTTTAAAAATAAGATTCATACCATGACACTGGCGTGTCTGATGTTTGGAATATGCACAATTGCACTGGGTCTGATTCCAATCTTTGGAATCTATTTGATTTTTATGGCATTAACAGGACTGGCTTTGCCAATTTTCAATACCCCTTCGACGGTTTTACTACAGGAAAAAGTTGAAGAAGCTTTTCTGGGAAGAGTATTTGGGGTATTAGGGATGATCTCCACCTCAATGATGCCACTGGGCATGCTTGTATTTGGACCATTATCGGATTCGATTAAAATAGAGTGGCTACTTTTAGGAACCGGGATTCTTTTGTTTATTCAGGCATTCTTTCTGATCGGCAGTAAAGTGTTGATTGAAGCCGGCAAGCCGCCTTCGAATTTAAGGCAAACATAAAAGAGAACCGCAATGGTTCTCTTGAGCTCGTCAAAAAAATCGTCCCGGGGACAATGGTAAATCGTTGTCGACTGCATGATCGTACAAGCTAAAGCCTGTTCGCCATAATGCCGACAACTGATGTTACGATTGTCCCTGGGACTTACTTTACAGGGTTTGCTTTTCTGCTGAATTCAATCAATCCCAGTGACGCCGATGCCGCTGATATTGACAACATTCCCCAGTGCGATTTGAGCACCGCGAATTCCCTGGCGGCAATCGGTAAGGTCCAACTGATTGTTTCTAACAATTTTAAAACCATCAATGCCTGCTTCAAAATTTCCGGCGATGGTATTGTTTTCGGCAATCGAATAAACAGTACCCGTTCCATTCAGGCTAAGCGCACACGCCCAGGTTTCATAATCCTCGACGTTGAAATTTGTTGTGGCATTGATCACATTATTAGATACATTAACATAATTTATTGGGGGCATCGAATTATCTTCGGATTCATTGATGGTAACTACAGAATAAGCAAAGGTTCCGCCGGTAATAGTATTATTCATAATATGAATGTTATCGACATATGATTTTCCCGGGGTGGAATAACCGGTTGTCGAACTGCTCCGAATTCGAATCGCTGTGGATTGGAAGCCCATTTCCGGTTCATTGCTCGTAACTTCAAAAGTATTATTGAGGATATAGATACCATCGATAAAATTAGAACCCGCACTGATCCATATCAATTCATCAGCACCATGCTTTTTAACAAAGTGGTTGTTACGGATAATAAAATTAGAGGATCCTCTGGTTCGGGTGAAATTTTGCAGACATAATGGACCGCCATAGCCGTGGTATTCTCCCATTAAAGGGTTGGAATCCTGGATAAAGGTACAGCCTTCAATCAACAATCCATCGACCGCCCCGATGGTCGTGAAAAATGCGGTTCCAACAACACTGGCATCGTCGGAATCAAAACATAGATTTCTGAGGATTATATCTTTGCAGTTTCCAACATACCATAAATCGGCTTTACCGCCAAGTGGTTCCAGATAATCAGTGGTAACCCGCCATTTCAAGGTGAAATCCTGCATGACGAATGAATTGTAATCATCCGATGTGATGAATTGGTCGTCTGAGAACTCAGTCCGCAAAAATGGAGAGCCGCCATTCCCGGAGGCTTCAGGATCTTCCAGAATGCTGGGGAGCGCATAATTAAATTCGTCATCATACAAGAAGATCGTGCCAAATTTAGACTGTCCATACCAGCTTGAATTTTTTTTCAGAATGTATCCGTTAATGCGATAGACACCATCCGGAAAGTAAATATCCACGCCATTATCTTCGGCGGTCTGGATAACCGCCGTATTGTCAAACACACCATCCCCCAAACCGCCCAACTCAATAATGTTCGTTGCCATCCCCGGGTTCTCGAAGGATGGCGTATTATTGGCCCCGGCGTTGTAAGTGGGCTCGTTTATAACAGGAATATCCGATGAATTATTGTCGATGATTCCAAGGGCAGGCAATAAAGTTTGAAAAGCAATGTATCCAATGATCATCAGCACCGAGAATCCGGCGAGGAAAATAGCCGGAATTTTCAAAGGCTTTTTCATTATCCGAAAAACGATTAAGATTCCTAAGAATAGAATCAATCCTATGGTGCCAATTATAATAAACACGGTAGTCATTTTATACCTCCTCTTTTTATTGTTCATTTGTCTGAATATACCCAAAATAATAATGGATAATACATGAGCAGTGAAAAAAATTAAAAAGAGTATACATAACTGTCCCCAGGTATTTAAGCCGTTCTGTTTTGAGTGAATAACAGCATAGTTACAAAACAAAAAGATTTGTAACTAAATATATACAAAGTGTTTAATATCTGTTATAATCATGACGCGTAAAAAAAAAGTTGAAAAATCATATGAGTAACTGAATGGTTGGATTTAATTTTCAGCCATAATTGTTAATGGATAAAGACCTTTTTCGACACCAAAAACTGCGCGTTAAAATTGAATTTTGATAGAAGAGCACAATGGCGTGCACCTCTCAGACGTTAGTCTAAAAAGACAACGTTTGGAAGTGCGCTTTTTTTTGATCAAAAAAAATATTTAAACAAAGAAAAAAATTAAGAGGTAACAAGTTAATGGATGTAAATGTTGTAGAGCAAGCAGATAATCTGATGAGAATTTTGGCAATTATTATTTTTCTGGGAATTGTTTTGACGAAGGTAAGTAAAAAGATAAACATACCCGATGTGGTATTGTATATTGCGGCCGGTATAATTGTGGGCCCCGCTGTTTTTAACATAATCGATTTCAGTCAATTTGGTACAATCAACCAGCTGATACTTGAATTCGGCGCGGCATATATACTGTTTGACGGCGGCAGAGAAATAGCTGTTGGAGTGTTAAACGAAGTGAAGGTTACCGTTGGGCTGTTAGCAACGATGGGAGTATTAATTTCGGCAGTTCTTACCGGTTTCTTTGCCATGCATATCCTGCATATTGATTTTATATATGCCGTGCTGCTAGGTGCGGTAATTGCTTCAACAGATCCTTCGGTTCTGGTACCTTTGTTTAAAAACATGAACATAAGCCCTAAATTGAAACAGACCATCATATCAGAATCGGCTTTTAATGATGCAGCGGGGGCAATCATCACCTTTGCGATTGTTGCAATTGCAGCAGGCGGCAGTTTTTCTGTTGGCGGAAGCCTTTTGGATCTTCTCAAGACTGCCGGCGGAGGCATATTGGTAGGCGGAGTTGTCGGTTATATTGGGAACCAGCTTGTATGTGAAGGCAAATTCGGAGTATGCCGAGGATTCACGGCCGAGATGGCCATCGCTTCCGTTTTAGGCGCCTATGTTATATCCCTTTATATTGGCGTTAGTGGTTTCATGGCCGCTTTCACCGTCGGAATGATTTGTGGAAATAAGAGTATTTTTAATATAAAAACAGTTGAAGAGAGTCATGTGACACATGGAATATTTAAGGATGTTACCATTTCAATCATAAGGATGTTGATATTCATGTTATTGGGAATTCAGATGAATTTTGGGATTATTTCCCAGTTTTGGGGAGAAGCACTGATACTGATTATGGTTTTTGTGTTTGTGGTACGACCAATCTCAGTCCTCCTGACAGTGCCATTTGACCGAAAAGCAAAGTGGAATATCCGAGAGATCGCGTATTTGTGTTGGATCAGAGAAACCGGAGTTATCCCGGCTGCGTTGGCCGGTCTGCTTATTACCATGAACATTCCCAATGCGGAGCTAATATCCGCGGTAACTTCGATGGCCATCATTATTACTTTAACGTTTCAGGCGAGTACGGCAAAATACTTTGCTAGAGTGCTGAAGCTTGAGATTGAACCCGAAAATAAAGTTGAAATCATTCCCGGCAAAATAAATCTTGATAATCAGATTTTACGCCCAAGCGTCAATAGAAATTCGCATAAAATATAATGTTTTGTTTGATTTTCTGGAGGGATTTTTAATATAGCTATATCAGAAGAGGAGAACAAATTAAAGACCTCTTCTTTTTTTATTTCTGGTTCTGGTATTAATGGTGTAAATAGCTTTTGAACCCGTGGAATTAATGAAAAAATAAATTATACAGAATATGTCTTATTGACGAATGTGTTTTTAATGTGTATAATATAAGCATCAGGAGGCCTATATGAAACGTAGAGACTTGATAAAAAAGTTGGAAAAAATTGGTTTTGTGTTTGAACGTCATGGAGGTAGGCACGATGTTTACCGAAGAGATAAAGACACCGAAGAAATTCCACGGCACAACGAAATCAATGAAAAACTGGCAAAAGCGATCTTGAGGAAATGGGGTTTATAAAACCCTGCTTCCACTTGTCAAATAAGTAATACAGGAGGAACAAAATGAAAACTATCTTTCCCGCTATTTTTACACAAACAGAAGATATTGTACTGGTAGAAGTTCCAGACTTAGAAATTCTTACAGAGGGTGCCGACATGGCCGATGCGATTGATATGGTACGTGATGCCATTGGATTAAAAGGTATTTGTATTCAGGACGATGCCGGAGAAATTCCAAAACCTTCAAAAATAAATGAAATTGATCCTTCAAAAGGCACCTTTGCCGATGATGGTGAAGGGATTCTGTCATTGGTTGATGTTGATTTTTTGGACTATCGCAGACGGCTTGACAATAAAACGGTTAGAAGAAACGTGACCTTGCCGAATTGGCTTAATCGAGAAGCAGATAAGGCAAATGTTAATGTATCCAGAGTACTTCAAGACGCTTTAATGGAAAAATTACACGTTTCGAACCGAATGTAATTCGACGATGTGCAGCTTGATTTTGATACCGTAACTTGGTGCAATGGGAATGTGGATATAGCACCAGAAACCTTATACCAGGACAGTGTGGCCATACCAGAAGCCGGAGAGGTGTGAAACACTGCCTTATCATTGAAACTTAAAGTTTTGTCACTTCATCCCGTAAAGCTCAGTAACTTTTGTTATTGAGTTTTACTTATTTTAGAAGCTGTCCCCAAGGTAGCGGTTTTTTGATCTGCTTTCATGCTTGAACATAAAAAAAAGAGAGCCTCAATGGCTCTCTTGTGCAATTCTTATTGGTGGAGATGAGGGGACTCGAACCCCTGGCCTTCTGACTGCCAGTAAAGAAAGTGAAAATCAGTGAACTTTCATCTCGTCAATATATCCCATTATTAAGCCATTCTGTGAGTTTATCTTTTCATAAATGATCATAAATAATAACGAAATATATCATCAAAAAATCAAAATAAACACCAAATAAACACCAGACTATGGGTTTGAATATCCCTTTATATAGCCATTTCATAAGATTTCAATACAGAAAATACGAACAAAATATTTTAAACGGGTCTTTGTGATTTTCAGCCTATAAAGGCCATTTTCAAGCTATTAAAATAAGACCCAGAACTATACATTGAAAATCTCAGATAAAATAGCTCATAGAGGTGTAAAAGCATTATTTAGATGATCAGCGGTTATTTAGATCTTGTATCTATCGAAGATGTAATAAACAATTGAAATCAATTTATTAAAAATTCAGATCGTAATAATTTAGATTTAACTGTGAAAGCAATACGCAAAGATGTGTGGAATAAAAATAATTAGCTTACCAAATGATTTTAAAAGTGAAACCTTTGTAAGGAGTAATGGTAAAAGCCACATTTGGGGGGGCGTATGAGACTGGAATAATTTGCAAATATGCTTTAATTTTAATATTTGTTTCCGTCAAGATAATCGAATACCTTAAGAGATTTTTCTAATGCATTTTTATAATCTTTAAGAGTTTGTATGTTTAAATTTAAAATTCTTATTGCTTCTTCTGAATAATTGGCTGGATTATCTTTTGGATTAACTACTAAATTATTATATCTATTTTGAATTTCGGAATACAGTTCTTTGCTTAGGTCCCTATTTAAACAACTTAGTATTGATGCAGTCGTATGGATCATATCAATAGATTTTATTTCATCTTCAGTTAAATACCAACAAAATGAATTCAATATCTTTTCACTTTGTTCATGGGTTTCTTTGACTTTAGTATTAATAAATTCATTTAAAAAATTTTGTTCAGCTGCATAATATGTAATTCCACCTATAGCGCCATTACAAGTTAAATGGGCTATTTGGTTTTTTAATTTTTGTATGAATAGCCACATGGAGGGTTTCAACGTTGCTTGTTTTTTCTTTTGATATACATTTTCATTTATAAGTTCAATTAAAATAGCGAGAACTGCCGATGAAAAAACACCTATACATACAGCGAATCCCATATCCTTTATTTTAATAAGATTCAAATCAACATTACCTCTTACTATATCTATGATACTTGCATCCGATATAAATAAGATTGCACCTAAAAAACCAATACCAGCCGAAATTAACAACCATTTTTTCATCATAAAGTCCATCCTATTTATAGTTTTCATTTGTTTAAGTATAACACCATTCAAAAAAATTAAGCCAATAGTCGGTGGTCATATTGTTTATGCAGGAATATTACTTATTTTAATCCAATCACACTTTCAAGTGAATATGGATTACGTACTTTTTTGCGATAATCACATTTCTGTCATTCATCATGATGCTTTATGTAATTTTTTATAGCATAGTCACCGTCACAAGCATGAAACGCAACAGTTTCAATTTGTCCAAATCCTCTTGAATCCAAAGTATTCAATAAATCTTTAACAAAACTCATAGTAGTTACCTTTCATCTGAATAAATTAGTTTTACAAATTTTCAAAAAAATCCCAGGGTGTATCGCTGTATGAATATGAGGAACCATTTTCTTCTTCCATTGCTCTGTATAATGCCTCAAAGTTTGCATGAGCAATTAGGGATTGTTGTATATCTGCACCCCATTTTTCCCAAAGCCTTGGAGAAATAATAATAGCATCACTCCATCTAGGTAATTTATTATTTAAATAGTTCTCTCGTTCTTTAATTGGTAAATTCATAAACTGCTTTACGTAATCACAATAAGGCTTATCATCTTCAGATTGCCATGACCAAACACAAAATGATTTTTCATCATTTGGAAAGATATTCAAATATATACTCGATATGCAATTTTTCGAATGGATATCATTGATTTTACGACCCTCAAGATCAAATTCAATTTCTAACATTGCTGATACTGCAAACTGTAATCCGTAAGGGATTTCCCATACGGATGATTTAATTTTATTATAATCTTCAGTTAGCAAACAATTGTCAAACATTTTTTTCTTTATATCATTATCTCGTTGAGCTAAGTATAATGCCTTATTATATGGGGATAATTCTCGCATATATGAATTATCATTTAATATATCCATAATATTTTTTTGAGTTATACGCTCATTATTTATTTGTTCTTGCTTTTTATGGTAATGCCACGCAAAAGTCCTATAAGTAAATAAAAATAATTGTTTTGTCTCACACAAGAATTCGCGATCCTCGATATCTTGAAATAATACTTTATCATGATATTGGCAAAATCCTGTAAATACAGTGGCAATTTTTCTTCCTTTGCTTTGAGCGCTTTGGAAAAATAAATTTGATACACCGTCCATCGTTTGAACAAGACCATTGACAGCAATTTTATTCAATATTCTATTATTCTGGATAGCATGGGCATGAATAATCTTAGAAGTACATTCCGACTTATTCGGATGAAGACATTGTTTTATCCTTGATTCTTTTTTAACAGTACTCTGGTTTTTTAATATATTTTCAAATACCAATTCTTGTTTGCTTTTTCCTAAACAACATTTTTTGTGTTTTTTTCCACTTCCACATGGACAAGGGCTATTTCTTCCTAATTTCATTGCACCCACCTATATTCATTAATTAATTGCAAAAACAACTTAATTATAACATATTAACAATAAATCAACAAAACTGTAATGAATGGAGATTTAATCAAGAAATTTATCATGTTTGCAGCAAAAAAAAAGTGCCAGAGGCACCTTAACTATTTTGATATTAAAAATACAGGCTCTATAAAATACGTAAGCAAAGTTGATGGAGGTTTTTTATATTTTATACTCCTTTATTGATTTGCCATGAGAAAATCGGTGAATGCTCGAATCAACAGTCAAATGAAGGATTATGAACAGTTAACTTTTATAATTAATTCCAACTATATCAGTTTTTAGAGTATTCAAAAACTTGAAGAATTCTCAAATATCACTATACATTTTCATCTGATTGCATAAAGATCCAGGGATGGTTTTCAAATAACCATAAGTGAGCGGCTGTAAATTGCCAATTAAAGGCATATTTAACCATAACGCAATAGGGAATAGGCATGATCTTTAGCTTTCCATTTGGCTTAATATAAGTGATTTGTTGGGTACTCATAGCCCGGATATATTTAAAGACTTCCTCTGCTGGTTTCCGATCTTTAAAGAATAGAAGCAAGTTGTTGAAGAGGTGGCGTTCTTCATATGGCAATACATCCGGGTTTAAAATGTGCTCATTGGTTCCTGTTTTCACAGCATTACGATTTCCTAATGGTACGCCATGACCTTTAGAATTTTGATTACCATTAGGGGCTCCATGGCCTAATGCATTTTTATTTCCAATAGGAGCCCCAACATTTCTTTTGCCCATTTATATACGTCCTTTTAGATTATAGAAGCAGTGAAGTTTAGATCTTGATATGTGATTCATGGTGCTTTAAATATTATTATTTTCAATATTGTTATGAACCCACGTTTTGGCCTTTTCGATTGGTATATAATACCGTTCTCGGATTTTCACAAAGGGAAATGTTTCATCATACCGGTATAAGTGCCGGATGGTTGTCACTGGTATCCCTAAAATCTTTGCTATTTCTCTTGGTGTTGCTAATATTTGCATTATTGGCTCCTTTTGCGCTTTTATTTTTTAATATTAGGGTTGCTAATTTTACACATAGATCGAAGTGCTTCACCGCTTGTTAAAACCTAGAAAAGGTCCAGGACACATTTAAACACTTTTCTCTTAAACTTTAATTTTTTCATAAGCAATTTATTTTCTATATTTTGGTTTTTTTGTCCTAGGGCTCCAAACCAGCACTTTAACGGCTTCTTCGAATCCTAAAACAAAACCTTGGTACAATGAAACGCTCGCGCGTTCATTTGCAGCGCTTTCAAGTCGGTATCTCAAATTATTGTCTTTTACCTCTTTAAAAATTTCTGACAATTCTTTAACCATACCTCTTAATTCCGGGTTCTTATCATAATCTGACTTTTTTTCAACGTATTCCCATAAAGCATCTAAGCTTTCATTTCCAATACTATTCCAAATCTTTTGTGATTTATTCAAATTTTTTCTCCTAATTGTTTGATTGTTTTAAAACGTTCATTACAGAACAACCCTCATCCGCGACGCGATCAGCCAGTAATAATAAATCACGACCTTTAATACAGGCTTTTTCAAAGCTTTCTGCAATAACATCAACCATCACAGGCACACGCATTCCATATTCCGGATCTTCAAACATAAAAGTATATTTTTTCATAGCATTACCCCTTTAGTAATATATTTCTAACATGATAGTAAAGAACCCAATAAATGTACAAACCTGAATACTCAGGTTCAACAAACGCTAATTTCAAGCCAAATTCACACTGGAGAGAGAAGAGGGAAGAAATGAACGCCTTCTCACTGAATTTGGTTTGGTAGTTATGTTTAATAATATCCTCATACCCTCGACCTTCAATCATCAAGTGAACATCTGCCCCTGTTGATCTGATTAGTTCATCCTTGAACCGCTCACGGCCTTGAGTAAGGTTTCCAGACAACTCTTCTAGTGATCCTTTTCGTTCAATTACAACCGAGCGATCGAATAATAAGGGCCTTAATATCCCCATCTCTGGATGAGCCGGAATAACGGCTGAATAATCGCCAAAATTCAATGCTTTATCTTGATAAGGAATTGATTTCTTTTCCAGGCAGCTTTTAATGTGTTGATTGTTCTGTTCTCTGGTATCACAAATAATAATCATGGTCTTTAAGATTTTCTTTGTTTCGGATTCTGTATATCGATATAAGTTCATTTATCCACCTTTCGTGATATCTTCGTTTTCCGGATCCAATTGTTGGGACTCTATAACCCTGATCATGCCACCCAGATAAATAATGTCATAATTTACCGCTGGTCGTTGCTTTTTAGTTCCTTCGATGAGTTTTAACAGATTTCTCCAATCTATAATTCTAATTTAATTTTTGTGTCGTATTTGTCGAATGTCAAAATATTTTTATACGCGTTATATATGTTACAAATGTTATTAATGAGTAAACCCTTTGATTTATAACATATATAACATTTATAACAGATGTTTAGAAATTGAAGTGTAGTGGGTTGAGTTCGTAAATTGTTGCTGATTTTCTCCCACTTCGTTTTGCGTTATCTGGTTTAGTTTCGAGTAGATAACCATGATCAATGAGTATTTCCAATATTGGTTCTAAATCCGAAGTTACCTTTATCATAGGATTTCTACACATAATTAGAATTTCATTTTTTTTATACTGTTCTAGTGGGTTTTGTTCCAGTTTCCGCAATACAAACCTTACTTGTTTCATCTGATCATCAGCGCCCATTAAATTATAGGCATTCATTGAGTGTTTCAGAAAGTACCCGCCAATATCCATAGCATTGGCCATGGTAACCATGCTTACAGGTTCATTATTGATTAATCTTTCATAATCCATACAATGGAGTAATCCGGAAATTCTTAAAACTGCACCATGTAATTTGCTGGCAAAATCAGTTATGCTGTTTAAGTCATTGCCCTCTTGCTGTCTTTTTTCGATATCTTCATAAAATAGCCGGTAAGCATCCGTTGCTTCAGCTGATAATTTAATAATTATTGGATCATCGTTTTTAATTTCTAGTAAGCTATAAATCAAATCTCTATATGTGAGCTCATATATAGGTTTTATTGGGATGGTATCAAAACCACGATGACCTACCATCGAATTAGGCTTGCAATATAAAAATCGTGCTGTTAAACCTCTTCCTTTAAAAGTCCCATTATCAAACATGCCTTCAATAACATTACTTTGAACGGCTAAGAGGATGGTTAATGTAGGGTTTGGAATATATTCCCGAGGTCGCCCCCTTCGGTCAACACCGATAGAATCACCACAATGTGCCTTTAGTACTGTATCAATTGAAACCGTGTTTGAATATTTCCCGGCCAGGGTGTCAAAGAACCCACCCTCTGCTGATATGACAGATAATTTTCCGTCATTATCAGCCAATAATGATGTTAAAGCCTCTGCCGTAACATCATCTGCGATTAATCGGAGAGGTTTAATCTGTTCTGCTTCCAATTCTCTACACTCCGTTTTTAGTATATAGGCTTCATCTACTTTACTTCTGTCCTCAAGCAATTTAATCTGTTTTTCTTTTGCGTTAAGCTCTATGCGTTGCCTGTCAATTTCTGACTGTCTTTCTTTATTGATTTCTCTTTCATATTCATGAACATGTTTTGTCATGGCGTTGATTATGGCACTTTTTCTTTCACCTGGGTTTGCAATGATAACGGTATAGAGATTTAAAGGTTCAAAATAATCCGGTTTGCCTCTGATTCGATATTTCCCTTGTATAGTACCGGCAATGACCGCCAGGGATGCAACGGCACACATGTCGATAGGGGTGGCTGTACTTTCTGAAACGGCTTTAACATAATTACTTACTACCGATGGTAACGAATCCAGCGGGAAAGAAGGCAACATGACTTCTTTTTTTAATGGTTTTGGTTTTTCCCATTGGATGGTCAGATCTTTATTTGTGATTAAATGATCAATATTAATAGTCATCATTTCTTTTTTATGGTGATCTTCATTTTCCATTACCTGAATTTTTTCAAGAATCTTGATATTTCTCTCTTTTTCCATTATTGCTATTATTTCCTTTTGTCTTTCATTCACCCGGTCATCACCTCAAAACTATTTAAGTCTTTATATAATATGGTTTTTTCATCCGAGGTTCCCTTTAGAAGAATATCCAGAATATAATTGATTGCATCCCACTGGTGGACTGCATCAATATACAATGGGTGCATTGCATCTTCTTCATTTATTGGTTTGTATTCCTGTATGTTCATCCAGTAAAAGCGTGCAATCTGTGCGTATTCGCTATAGATTTTGTCACACCAGTGGTCAAATACCCTCATTAATTGCCGTTCTCTTTCAATTTCCTGCATTTTACCAATATCTGGCTTATAGTCTGTTTTAAGGTCCAAGTCAAGTCCAAAGTCGACGTTAATCTTTTTAACGGCTTGTAGAGGCTCCAACGAGAATAGTTTTTGGACTAAATCAATTGAAGAACCACCAACTCCACAAGAAAAACATTTAAACCGGTTATTTTTAAAGCTCATGCTTTCGTGATGATCATTATGAAAGATACATAGGGCTTTATGATTCCGGTAAACCTCAATCCCGTAGCGATGGGCCACCACTAAAATATCAAGATTTTTCTTAATGTGATCAAATGGGTCAATCATTTAATTAAACCAATATTTTTTTTGTATTCGGTCATTCGGTCACTGCCAATATGGGTAACGCTGGCTGTGGTTTCCTTTTCTGGTTCTTCGATGGGAATATGGTTCAATAAATATCCCAGCAAATCATCAAAGTTAATCAAGTGCTTTCGACCAGCTTTAATGCTCTTGATCTTGCCATCTAAGACTAAACGACGTATAGCACATTGTGTAAGGGCGGTGTGCTGGTCAAGAGCTTTTAATTCGGCAGCGGATTCTGGTACGGTTCGCATTCTCGGTATGTTCATTTATTTTTCTCCTTGCTTAATTTTTCAATTGCTTCAAAAATTTGAAATTTTTCCATTTCTTTTAGTTCGTGGCGCATTTTTCGAGAAAATGCAACTTCATGAATTCCTATAGCCTCAGCTATTTGCCACTGATAAAAGCCGGAATTTTTAATGAATTTTCTAACTTCTTTATTTTTCATTCAACAAAACCTCCTTAGATTTTCATTGACTACAAATGCAATCTATGAAATAATTATGACTACAATAATTATAGCAGTAAAAATAGAATGTGTAAACATATATAATGCTATAATTTATATTGACTACAAATATGTATTGAGGTGTTGGAATGGATAGTCAAATTACGGGAAATGACTTCAAAGATAGACTTAGTGAATTAATGGAAGAAAGAAATATCAACCAAAGGGAATTGGCCGAAAAAATAGGGATTTCGAAGCAGACAATAAGTTTTTATGTAAATGGTAAAAGATTACCAGATATAGATAACTTTAGTCTGATATGTGAACACTTTAAAGTTTCTGCTGATTTTATGTTAGGCAAAACAGATTCGAAAAGCATAGATATGGAGATAAGCACAATACATGAAAAATTAGGTCTATCTGATGGAGCTATTATAATTCTGGAAAAATTAAAGAATAAAGAGAGTGAATTGTTACCATTATTAAGCCGTATCATTGAACAGGAAAGTATAAACATTGATGAGGAGGAAGACCTAATAGATGAAAATGAGTGTTTTTCCTTAGATTATGAGCCTTCTGCATCAGTTCTATCAAACATATACAAAAGTATAACTTTTTTAAGATATGTAGATAAAAATCATCATAAACAACTTATAATAAAACCAGACGGTAATTGGGAACTTAAACAGGAATATCCAATTAAAGAACTGCTGATAAAACCAGATGGTAACTTTGAAATAGTAGATGCATTAGAAGGAAATGATAATAGCTTAAGAATAGAGATTAACGATTTTATTCACAAACGTCTTGATGATGATATTCTATATGCTTTAAGTGATTTGATTGTAGCTCATTATATTTAGAAGTTATCCCAACATGGACAAACCATATTAAGCGAAAATTACAGAATAAAAAACCTGACCAGTAAATCAAGGGACTTTAAGAAATTATTGAAAGTTTGTGTTAACGTGCCGTTATGTTTTCACTTCCTTTCCACTAAACATAGGAGGTACCATCATGGCTAATATACAACAAAGAGGCAATACTTATAAGATAACTGCCTATTCTGGTTATGATACCAATGGAAAACAAATCAGGCATACAATGACTTATAACCCCCCGGAAGAAATGAGCCCGGCTAAATTAAAAAAAGAGCTAAAAAAAGTCGCTCTAGAATTTGAAGAAAAATGCAACCTCGGTTATGTCATGGATAGCAATATCAAGTTCATTGATTTTGTTGAGATTTGGTTTAAAAATTACGTAGGAAATAAGAGCCTTTCCCCGGTAACCGTAAAAGGATATCAGGATTTATCAATAAAGATTGTTGTAGAGTTAGGCCATATTAAAATGGGGAAGATCACTGCTAAACATATTCAAGATTTCTATTCAAAAATAAAAGGCAGCACAGGTGTAAGAGGTGGAGAAAAGTTTAAGGTGTCCGATGAATATCTTGAAATCATTTCTCAAATAAAACAAAAGGATATTTCAACGAAGGCCGGTATCAATGATGATGCTCTCAGGCGATTAAAGAAGGGTGGGAATACTACCTTTGAAGTAGCTCTGAGAATTTCTAAAGCACTAAAAAATGATCTTGATACCCTCTTCAAATCTACAAATCCACAAAGACAGGTTTCAAATGAAACAGTATTGCACTATCATAAGTTATTAAATAATATCATGAATAATGCGGTTAAATGGAGTGTAATACCATTTAATCCTATTGAAAAAAGGGTAGAACTTCCAAAATCCGACCGTAAAGAACCAGCATATATGGATGATAAAGAGGCCCTGGAGTTTCTGGAATTACTTGAAGAGGAACCCCTTAAATATAAGTTAGCCTTAAATTTGCTGATATTCAGTGGTTTTAGGCGGGGAGAAATTGGGGGCTTGAAATGGGCTGATATCGATTTTGATGCGAAGATTATCACCATTAAAAGAGCACTAAAGTATATTCCGGGTGAAGGATTGTTTGAAGGTGACACTAAAACATTCAAATCTAAAAGAAGTATTAAGCTTCCTGATTTTATCTTCGACCTGCTTAAAGCTCATAGGGTCTGGCAACTAGAAGAACGTTTAAAGGTAGGGGATCGATGGAATGATAATGATTATGTCTTTACCCGTTGGAACGGTCAGCCAATGAGCTTGGATACCATCGGCGCGTATTTAAAGAAATTTACAGACAAACATGGATTAAAGCCGGTTCATCTGCATTCACTCCGTCATACCAATGCATCCATATTGATTGCAAGCGGTGTGGATCTCAAAACGGTATCATCCAGACTGGGACATTCTAATTTATCCACTACCGGTAATATTTACGCCCATGTTATCAATTCAGCCGATGCGAAAGCCAGTGATGCACTGGATAATATTTTAGTTACATCATCCCGTAAAGCATTGTGATTTTATAGTAGATCTTTAATAAGGTCTAGTATTAATACAATAATTGGAGGAAATAATGTTATATGACTTGACAACACTACTTTCGACAGTGGCAGGGTGTACTGCTACTATTATTGCAATTATAGGAGGATTCGTTGCTAGTAAACTTATAACACTAAGCACTGAAAGAAATGATGCAATAACAAGTTTAAATGAGGTTTTGGAGGAATTGTCTTTCAAACAAAACAAAATGGAAAAATTAATAAAAAAAGTTACTGAAGATGATGCTAAGGACTTCATAAGAAAAAATATAATTGAGTTAATAAAAAATACGAAACTGGTGGATTTGTATAAAGAAGAGGATCGTTTGAATATACGTTTTGAAGACCTAATGCCATTTTGGGATAAATGCAATAATATCTGGCATGAGGTTAAAAAAACAATTTTAGATAAAGATTGTAAAAAAGAAGATATAAATGAAGTCGGTATACCACGTATACTGGTTAAGGATCTAGATGATTTTGATTATGAGATTTGCAAATATGCTATTGAAGCATATGAAGATTATATAGAAGAAACCACGCGTCAAATTCATGGCGGATTATTCATGCCAAGTTTTAACATGAAGTCATATCAAATGCCGTTCTTCTCTAATAAATGGTATGACGATGCTATAAGTGAAATAAGAAATTTGAAAGATTCGATTGATTGGCTTAATTTTCAAAAGACACAATTGTCACATAGAATAAGTGCGTTAGGAAAGCCAAAAGGAATGAAAGCAGGCTTAATAATATTTTGTTTATATTCCATTGCTTCAATCGTAATTCCATTAACTCTGATTCCGTTTACTACATATAATTATCAATTATTTATTTGTGTCAAAAGGGGTATTATAACGGTCTTCTTTTTAGGAATGTTTTTTGTATTTCTTTATTTTTCCTCTCTTTTAACTTGGAAAAAAGAAGAACCTAAGGAGAAATTGTAATCTTGAAAAATTCGTGTTTATACAAAAGCCGCTCAGTAAAATTAGCATCTATTGAAAATAATTAAAATATTGTTTCATTTTTTTATAATTAAACTTATAATATAAAAGAATAGTAGCGAAAAATTCATAAAGAAATGACTTTGTGAAAAATATGAAAAATTTAATTAGTATTTTAGTAGGGAGATATAGATTATGAGAAAAGCAATCTGTGAATATTTAGAACCGGATATAGATAATAAGAAAATGTTATGGGAAAATTCGATATTTGTATTTGATACTAATGTGCTGTTGAATTTATATAGATATTCGACCAAAACTAGAGAAGGATTACTTGAGGCAATATCATTATTTCAAGATAGAATCTGGATGCCTCACCACGTAGCGACTGAATTTATGAGTAAAAGATGTAAAGTCATTTATGATACGGTCATTACATATGATTCGTTAAAGACTGAAGCAGAAAGCTTTGTGAAAAAATGCATTGAGTCTATACGCATAAAAGAGGATAATCCAGAGATAATGGAGTTAGAAGATTATCTACAAACCTGGGTAAAGAATCATAGAGAAAAAAATCTATTAGTTCAAAAACCATCTGAAGATAATATATTGCCAAAACTTTTGTCTTTGTACGAAAATAGAGTAGGTTCACCATTTGATATTAAAGCAAAGCAAATTATTTATGATCAGGGAAAAGTAAGATATGAAGATAAAATACCTCCAGGGTACAAAGATGCAATTAAAGGAGGAAAAAATGATAACATCTACGGAGATCTTATTATTTGGAAGGAAATATTAAATTATTCACAAGAAAACAAAAAAAACATCATTTTTATTACACAGGATAAAAAAGAAGATTGGTGGAATCAGTGTAATGGAAAAACAATAGGGCCACGTATAGAATTGCGCAAAGAGTTTATTGACGAGACAGAACAAGAATTTGGAATGTATACAATGAATAGTTTTATTGAGACTTATAATGAAAAAAGCGACGTAGAGTTGGACCAAAGTGTAATTGATGAAGTCAGTCAAGTGGATGCTGATATAAGAATTTTCTGGAATGTACAAAACAAATATCTAATTAATAAGGATTCCATTATTAGTGATAATTTATTTGAAAACATATTATTTGAGAATAAGATATTTGAGAACAATACAGATGAATTTATTACAAAAACACTTAAAGAAATTGAGCGATATCGTTCTAAAATTAGAAATAAATTAGACACAATAAATGTACTTGAGAAAAAATACGAAAAAATAGAAATGCCTTCAAATATAAAAAATCAAATTTATAATACAAAAAATAATATATTAGAGTTAGAAAAGGGATTACTTAAATTAAAAGAAAGTTATTATAAAAGTATAAATTATCAAGTGAGTTGAATATTCCACTTGAAAAGGTGCATGCTTTCCGTTGATTCAGAGCAGTGTTTCCAATACTGAATATTTCAAAGCACTCTTTCCCGGAGCCAGTGCAGTTGCGTTATAAAAAGGATACGGTGCCTATTGCTTAAGTTGAAATCTGTTTTGTTCCTAGTAACGAGAGTGTCAGCACACACAAAGTTAAATTTTAGAAGAAAATACACATAAATGGATTGATAGGATGCTTAACAAAAAGTTTCCGAATATATTAGTATTATACAAGTGAGGTAAGGTATGAAAAAATTTATTAATTCTGTAAGGTTGTCTATCGAAAATAAAAATTGGTATTCAGCGATTTTTATAGCTCTATCAATGCCTGACATTTGCGGAAAGTTAGCACGCCCCAATTTGGGGTCACAAGCTAGGTATATTGAATGGTTTGACAGCTATTTATTGGAGTTGAACAGTTCAATTTTTAATGGTGATATGGCTATTTTTCTTACAGGAAGAGATTGCTATGCATTAAGATGTTCGATTTTGCATGAAGGTACAGATGATATAACTACCCAAAGGGTTAGAGAAACGCTTGAAAAGATTCAATTTACAACTTTAGGATTACATAGAGTTAAAATTGATAATATACTTACATTAAATGTAGCTTGTTTTTGTGAAGAAATGTGTGAAGCTGTTGAAAATTGGTATAATGATATAAAGAGTGATGAGGTTATTACAGGAAGAATTGAAAGCATGTTAGAAATTAAAATAAAGGGGTTTAACCCAATCCCAGGAGTGTTTTTTGGTGAGGAATTTAAAGAATATACGGTGCCTGTCACTTAAGTGATTGCACTCTGTCCGAAACATCGCAATCGTTTACGGGATAGTGTGCCCTGAATTATCTGAAAGGGTGCACTATCTGATTGGGATATTCAGTGAGTTAATAAGGTTGATAAAAGAAATTACTCCTATACTAAAGGTTCATAGCTTATGTTATGGGTCTTTAATTTTTTGCAGGAATAAACACCAAATAAACATCAGGCTGGGGCTTTTCTTGATAAGTTTGACCTTTTGACAATAAAAAAAGAGAGCCTCGATGGCTCTCTTGTGCAATTCTTATTGGTGGAGATGAGGGGACTCGAACCCCTGGCCTTCTGACTGCCAGTAAGGCAAGTGAAAATCAATGGACTTTCATTAACTCAATAAATGGCAATAATATGCGATATTGGCGTTTTATCTTTTAATAAATGATCATGAATAACAATCAAAAAATCTACAAAAATTTAGAATAGTCGCCAAATAGTCGCCAAGGCATGGGTTTTATATTCCCACTGCAAAGCCATTTATAGGTATAAATATCACGGATAATTTGCAAATAATATTTTAACTCATGGCTTTATTGTTTTAAGCCCATACCGGTCCATTTAAAGCCCTCAATTCTCCACACATAATCATTAAGCTAAATCCCGTGTTATTATCCAGAATCAGCTCCTAAGGGCATAAAGAAAGACCACCATCAAATGGCCTGTAGAACAGCGTCGAAAAATCTATGAAAGCTATCATTGTCTAACTCAGGGTACTTTTTTAGCAACCTGTTTTTTCCTCTAAAATGGCTTTATTGCTTGATCTGATTAATAAGCTGGCATATTCGGCCAGATATTTGCATATTTCCATGTTTTCCGGTTCAATGCCTGGGATGTCCCCACCTGATATTTCACTATAGTCACCATTAGCTCCAAATTCAATACCTCCAGGATTAAATTATTTATTTTTGGAAGAGGTCTACTCTTACTGCAAATAACACCATTCAAGACGTATTGCACTCCTAAGACCTGCCCCGAATGCATCAGCATCAGCTTCAATAAGTTTTACATAATTTTCGTCTCGTTGATCACTGCCATGTTTATATTTTTTCATATCAATTTTACCTCTGTATAAATAATGATGTCCTAATTCATGGGACAATACTTTTGAGGCTTGTTTAAGGTCATTTTTTAATAATTCCCCAAGATATATGCTTGAACAACATTCGCTATTCACAAGATAAATACCTAGATCGCTATCTCTGGCCCAGCTAAAATCAACCAGTGATTTTTTAGTATATTTCTGCAATATTTCAAATACTTTTTCTTCTGTCTCCAAGTTCTACATTCTCACTTTCTTTTAATACATGCTGTATGCAAGTTTGGTTATGGACAGTGTCCCTCTCCAAGGTCTTTAATGATTGGAGATATACCTTTATCAAGTAACGGCTTCTTTTACCAGTAGTAATTCTGTGTGCTGCATCCTCATAGGTACAATCTTCTTTCCTGCCTATGCAGGCTATGCTATCTGTGCATTAATCCGCAATCCATAATATAAACCATTACCGCCGACAATCTGTTTTAAGCACCCTTTAGGGCTGTTCCAAAGTCCATGACCTTGATAACCATCCAGAAACAGAAGAGGCCAGGTAGCCCACACAGTAGGAATTACCCTGTATAGTGGCTATAACTTCAACGGTATCAGTATCAAAGTAGTTTTGAGTATTTCTTTGAAGGCTGATGGTAACTTCTGATGGGTCATACTGCTTCATGTGGTCAATGGCTGTTTGCCGTTTTCCCTGGGTGACGCCTTTAACAACAAGGGTTTTACCTTTGGCCAGCTCCCAGGCTCTTTTAAATGCCTGGCTTTTGGTTAATCCGGTGGTGGCCAGTTTGTTGGCGATTCTTGCGATTTCTGATAGGTTATACATTTTGATTTCTCCTTTCAACATCTATCAATTTTATAGTTAAATATAAACTTTATAATTAATTTAGTGAAGTGTTTATTAACTATAAAGTTAATTTGGTAAAATAAATATTGATTACATTCCTTATTTAGTTTATTATGAAATAAAAGGAGGTGCTTAATTTGAGTATGACCGAAAAAATTAAAATTGCTATGCTTAAAAGAAATATGTCGCTTAAAGATCTGGCTGAAAAGCTGGATCAATCCCCACAGAATATAAGCGGGAAATTCAAGCGTGACAACTTTAAAGAAGAGGAATTGAAAGAGATTGCCGGGGCTTTAGATTGCACTATCAATATTGAAATGGTTATGAATGATACCGGAGAACGAATTTAACCCGGCGACATCATGGTATACGAAGAGGATTAGCCAAATTCCGAAACGATTCGGATTTTATCCCCCGGCAAACCGCTCACCCATACAAACATCCTGTAAAGAAAAAAGCCCTTGATTTAGTCCGTCATGTTTTTTTTTACCCTGAAAATTCAGGGGGGTGAAAAGTTGCGTTGAAAATTCGACGAGAGACTTTATTCCATTTTTAGAAGAAAGCCCAGGTTCTTACTTTACCGGCAAAATCTGAAAAAGTCTCTTAAACTTTCCGGAGGAGCGGTAGGTTCAATAATGCTGTCCGATAAAACGGAAGCCAATAATGCACAGCGAATGGAGAAAATGGCTGGAAGAGAAGGTTGAGTTCAGCAATATTACAGCAACAAGATTTATTAAAGTTGCTAACGAGTGTTCAAATCTTTCAGCGTCGAATTACAAAGAAGGGAATTGCGATTGAAATATTCGCAATATGAAAATGACATGAAATTATATATTATAGGAAATGGTTTTGATCTACACCATAACCTTCCCACATCAACAAATGATTTTCAAAACTGCGTAGAAAAACATGATACGTATGATTATTACAGCAACTCTGGTGTCGATTGGAATGCGTATGAAGAAGGTTTGTCATATTTTGACGTTGCAGCAATGGCAGAGTCGTATATTGAATCACCAGACTATCTATCGGATAAGGAGTCTGATAGAGATGGTGTAATTTTTCAAATGGAACAGATAATGGATACAATGTATTATGTTCGAAATGAAGCCTTAAAATATATGATCCTGACTGCAAATCAAAAAATATTTGACAATAGATACCACTTCATTAATAAAGATATGTTTGAGAACTCATTAATCTTATCATTCAATTACACTTCGACTATTCAGGAGCTGTATAATTGTGAAAATATCCATGGAATAACCCATATACACGGCTTTTTCGATGATGGCGATGAGTTGATATTCGGCTATGCAAATCCAGAAGAAGAAGCTTTAAGAGTCTTTCATCCGCATGATATTGATGTTGGTATTGAAATTTCCATTCGTAATCGTGATGAAGATGATCATGACGACTTTTATATCCATAAACAGTACCAATCAATGTATGACTTTTATTGTAGTAATCAAAAAAAACTTCAAATAGATAATTTAATTAACTGGATTGCTGACTATAAGGATGAAGTCGATGAAATTATAGTGCTTGGACATTCGATGGGTTTTGTGGATAAGGTTTACTTTGAAGAATTGGAAAAAATGCTAAAGCCATTGAAATGGAGAATATCCAGATATACAAATTCCAACGCTGGAATCGACCCTAGCGACCATACATTAAAATGCTATAGTTTTTTCACTAAAATCGATCCAGCTATTTGTGGAATAAGTGATTATTTAATTTAGAAAGAGGATGGCAAATGAAGTTTTAAATTTTCACCCTCCTCGACCTACCGCATAATCAACCCGCAAAATCAACGAACCAATAGAGACGAAAAACCGGCTGCATTTGGAGCCCTCAATTTTTAGGAGTCCGCAAATTATCCGAGTCCTGAAATTTCAGAGGTCAGAACCGCAACCAGCAAACAAACCAACCGATAGGAGAGGGAAACCTCTTCTTTTTTATTTTCTGGATCGTGTCGCAAATGTCATAAACCCATGGAATAAATGGAATTAATGGAAAAAAGTTAAAATAGTCAACTTTAAAATCAATTGACACACGTATTAACACGTGTTACAATTGATCATGATAAGGAAGTGGGGTTAAGACAATGCCAATGACACCAAAACAGATGATAAAGCTCCTTAAAGAAAATGGATTTATTGAGGAACGCCAAAACGGCTCCCATAAATTCTTTGTGAATCCGGATACTGGGAAAAGAACCACCGTACCTTATCACTCAAAAGATCTTAAAAAGGGCACTGAACAGCAAATATTAAAAGATGCCGGGCTGAAATAGCCCGAACCCACAAAGGAGGAAATACCCATGAAGAAATTGTTTTATCCAGCGGTTTTTATTCCTGAAGAGGATGGCGGTTTTTCCGTATTCTTTCCAGACCTTCCCGGCTGCAATACCTGTGGAGATACCATAGATCAATCTTACGAAATGGCCTTTGAGGCATTGGGACTTGTTTTGTCCTATATGGAGGATAAGAAAGAGCCGATTCCGCAGGCTTCTAACCCACAAGCCATTAAGCTGGAAGAGGGACAGTTTTTAGTAGTGATTGAATTTGATATGGCCGCCTATAAAAAGAGAACTGAATCCAGAGCGGTTAAGAAGACACTCACTATTCCTTCCTGGTTAAATGATGCTGCACTTGAAAAGAATGTCAACTTTTCTCAGGTGCTCCAGGACGCTTTAATTAGAATGATTGAAAGTCCTCAGACTTCGATGATAAAGATTGATAAGGGAGCATATAGGGTTTTAATCAATAAACCACCAATTTTAAAAAAAAGAATTTCTAAATTGAAAAATTTGAATATTAAATCAAAGAATAATCAAAAGCATCTTTGCCGATAATCGACCGACAGGAAGAGGTTAACGCCTCTTCTTTTTAATGTACTTGTCTTATAGAGAAATTGCTGGGAAAATATAAACTTAAAGTGAGGGGAATTAAAAAATATGAAAGATCAAGCACTACAATTTTTTGCAAACAGTAGTTCGCAAATTTTGACATTGATTTCAGTTTTGGTAGGGGGCTTTATGACCTATCTTTCAACTTCATCTATTGAAAGATATAAAGTTAGAAAACAAGATCAAAAGGCCAATTTAGAAAACATTCTTATTCCTTATTGTACTCGAATTGAAGAAACCATTGAGATTGTTGAGGGATTGTATCAATATGAAATATATGATCTAGAAAAAATATCACTTGATGTTAAATTGGATATGCTCAATGCCCCATTAGTTTATTTGCATGCTACGAAAAGGATCTATTTAAGCGAATCATCACGAAAACTTTTAACTCATTATAAAGATTTGCTTAGTGCTTTCTTATCGAAATTAAGTGAAGAAAGCGAATTATGTCTGAACAAATATAAAAGTAGTATTTCAGCTTTTTTTCAAGAATTTGACTATAATGATGGCAGTTGTTATGATTCTTCACTTCCAGCAATAGAGATATCTGTTCACATGAAAAACTCATCAAGTGAGATGCTGAAATTTGCAATTATTAAGCGATCTGAAATTACATTGATTGATGAAATCAACTCAGTTAAATTTGTCTTTTGTGATGATCCAGCGAATTATATATCAAAGGTCTATGATTTAAGTGAGGAAGTCAGGAATGAATATGATGCAGTTTGCCGTGAAGCTAAGGACTTTGATCAACTCGAACTAAAGGATCAAGAAGTATGTGATTTGCTTAAATATATAGCTGAAAATTTATCTTCAGACAAAGAAGTATTAAGCGAAAAAATCGAAAAAGCACAAAGCTCGATGCTGCTTAACTCAGTACATAAAAATTTAGAAGTTATGAAAAAAGAACTTCTAAAGGAAATTGATAAAGTTACTGGTTAACTTTTTATTCCTATCAAATCTTAGTTCTTGAAACTATATGGATTTGTTTGTCGACAGCTGTATACTTGTTTCCCGTACATCCAAAGAGGTCACAACTCAACCTAGCCAGATGGAGGTATTCCCAACTTTGTAATACCCATCATAACTGAATTATCGGGTCAAATCAGTATGCTTTGTCGACTTCTTTAACTTTACGTAGGCGATGGGATCTATCAAAACCCAGATTTGGCGGCCGAAAATTCAGCTACTAGATCGGCCCCAAATTGGGCCAATGTTGCTGATAACCAGATAACGCCAAAATTAGAGGGATCTTTTTCCTGTAATTGGGATAAAGTAACGTTTCGGGACTTTTGAACATTTTTGAGCAAAAGCATACCTTCAAACAGCAAACTTTCCGTTTTTTCCTAACATTCATTAACTACCTGGAAGAGGCCCTTTTTAGAGCCTTGCCAATAAATGGGGGGGTATACCAACGCCGCCCGGCTATATAGCTTGATTTCATAGCTTTTTAGGGTGCAAAACCCGGAACTTTACCGCTAGTTTATGGCGCTTTTATGCCTATAAGCCCTTTAGACTATGATTACCATTTTTAACGCCTGATTATGAAGAACTGACATTTTTTCATCACGGCCAATCCGCATTTTATTACCAGCCTCTTTGTAGTCCATGCCATTAATGTAAAGCAAGTTTAGCAATAGCCGATATTTTATAGGTTTTATACTGTCTATCATTTCTAAGGTCTCAGCCCTAGTTTTAACCACTTCTTTTATTGCGTCGGTTACTTTTATTTTAAAGGCTGCAGCTCATTGATCCGATCATACAGGTCTTTTTTATCCCCACCGGTTATTCTGTCGCTCTGAATGTATCGGGTGGTCGTGGTTGCCCGTTCAAATGCCCGTTTATATTTTTTCTCTGCCTGTTCCTGCTTTTCCAGCTGGTAACGGTACCCGGATAAAATCGTATGCTTCCAGACGTTCCCCGATCCACCCCGATTGCAATGTTTGACTTTGCCATTTATGCCCCCTTATGGTAAAATAATCTCAATGCATTCATAATTTTCACAAGAGGACTCGGTAATTTTTCTGGGTCTTTTTTTATGCCTGTAAGAAGAGGTCATCAAAAGCCCTCTACTTCGTAATCATCCCATGCATCAGCCACACCGTCCCTTAATGCCTGCATATCGTCATAACCATGGTCACTATTCGGATAGGGGGCAATATAATCTTCTGGGTTAAGGCCTAACGCTTCAATAAACGATGGTTCTTCACCAAAACCACCAAAAGCTTTGGATAGAACTTCTTTTGCTTTAATCTGCTTTGCTATTTTTAAAAGGTTATCCAGCTTCTGTATATTGGCCATGTTAATCACTTAACCCCCAATCAATAAAAATAACTGGGGATTTTGTGTCCAGCGACATAAGATAAGCTTCTGCCTCTTCTACCGTTGAGTGAAGGGTTTCCTCAACCCTTGTACCGCTGCCCGGCTTACCGTTCCAATAATGGGCCCGTAATTGAAAGCCCGTGACCTCTCCATTTTCCTCAATAAAGCCTATAAAAACTGATTCGGTAGGGCTTTTTTTCATAGCTTCTTTAATTAGTCTGTCAATTTTGTCCAATTGTTTTACCTCTTTACTACGGCTATTGAACCGAGTAATGTTTCGGGTCTTCTGTGGGGCCTTGAGTGATAAACTCAACGGCCAGATGAAAACCCCTTATGAATGCGTTAGCCTCTGCCTTTGTAACCTGATCAATAACCAATTTAATCAGATCGTCGTTCTGTTTGTTGTCCAGGGGAAGGGATCGGATAAGATTCCCAACCTGGGTGGCTAGCTGGATAAACTTCTCTGACCATTCAATTTTAATGGCACACTCAGGATCCTCAAAGTCAATGAAATGACTCATTGGATCACCCCGGGTTTAGCCTCTAGCCATCTCACGCAATTGGAAAATCATGGTCTGCATCCCCCAAAAGACCGGATGAAAGCTCTAAATCCATATATAACGACGATTCCTCATCAGGTTCTTGACCATTAGCATATGCCTGGGCTATTTTTGACACATCAACCTTTTTTCCAAGTTCGCATTTATGCACATATACGTGGTTCTGTGCTATATCAACCACATTTGCTATCTCAGCCAATAAATCATTTCGTTCATTAATCATAATCAATTACTCTTCTTCAAAATTCAGATTATTTGCTATGGCCGTTGCCTTAACTTCCTGAAAATGCTTTTCACACAAGTTCAAGTCTCGCAAATCGCCATTACCACTTATTCCGCAACATCGGCTTGCTATTGTGCTGTCAAAAATCAAAATAGCGGTCACTTTAGCATTGCATTTTTTAAAGGCACAGGTTCCAAAAATTAACTTTACAACCGGTAATTTAGATAACACAAGGTTTTTTATCGGTACCGCTTAATTTTCCTGTAAATGGGGTAACCCTCTTCTTTTGCCCGATCAGCCAGCAAAAGCAAATCACGTTTTTTTCTACAAGCCTCATCAAAACTATTGGCGTAAACTTCTATGATACATGGCACATCTGCACCATATTCCTGATCTTCAAAAACAAAACCATATTTTTTCATGAGTCCCCCCTTCAAAAATTTATTTCTGACATGGTAGTATAAAAATGAGTAGATATATAAACCAGCGTCATTCCGGTCAATGAAGGCCAAATTAAAGCCGTGTTCACTCTGTAAGGAAGAGGGAAGCCATATAAGCCTTTTCATTGAATTGGGTAGTATACCGGTGATTAATGATGTCACTGAAGCTTTTACCCTCAATCATCAGGTGAAACGCTGCCTTACTGGCTCGGGTCAATTCGTCTTTAAACCTCTCCCGGCCATTTGTTAAATTTCCAGATATCTCTTCCAGGGATCCCTGGCGCTCGATAACCACCGACTGGTCAAAGAAGAGGTCTCTCATGATGCCCATTTCAGCGTTGGCCGGAATCATTGCGGAATAATCTCCGAAACTCAGGGCCTTGGACTGGTAAAGTACATCCTTCTTTTTTAAATAGTCTGTAATGTGGTCGTTTGCCTGCTCCCTGGTATCACACAAGATCACCATGGTCTTAAGCAGGGCCTTTAATTCGGTGTCAGTATATCGATATAGATTCATGGATACCCCCTTAATTCACTAATTTTAAATGGCGTGGCACTGGCTTTTTTACCGGGAAAGATCGGCCATCTTCACCAACTATAAAGGATTGGCCATCCTGGGTTTCTTATTTTCTGACAGTCCCAAACTTTACGCCCTGATCCTCAAAGAATTGCTCCATCAATCCTTTGCCGGTGTCCATGGTATGGATCTCACTGACAACGCTCATACAATGCACCTGATACATCATGACGGTGGGGTTCATATAGGCCCATAAGAGGGAAGAGGCCGTTTCCGGTGACCGGATGGCTCATGTAACCCGTGGGCTTGTAATGCCACCATGGTGTTGAAATAGTCCTTGCACTCGTATTTTGCCCCATCATAGGACTTTGTAACCGGAAAGATCGTCAACAGTTCGGCCGGGGTCAGTTCACAGATCTGGTTCAAAAGCATCTGATCAAAAACAAGTAAGCTTTCCAGATTTTCCCGGTTCATGCCTTTAATATCAAGGACTGAAAAATATTTCACGGTGTAGAAGATAATCCTCTTCGTGATGGTCTTATCATCCGGGGCCAGCTCTTTGGCCTTTATGGCCCGGATCATGCCGTTAAGGTAGATGATTTCATAATCTACCTTGGGCCGTTTTTTTTTAGTTCCTTCAATGAGTTTTAACATAGCGATGTCTCCTTTATTAGTAGGATAGTGGAATAAATGGAAATAATGGAAAAATTAAAAGAATGCCTTTTTTATGCAGTTTTCAGAGGATTGCTTTTAATGAGATTGTGGAATTAATGGAAAAAATTGTTAGTTCGTGAATTAATTCCATTATTTCCATTTTTCTACCACAGTACTGGAACCCATCTATTTTGCCTTTTCTGAATTAATTCCATTTATTCCATTGTTTCCACAGTATTTAATTTAAAATGTTGTGGGTTAACTTTATATATCGGTTTTGGTTTTGCACCTCTTTTACTTTTAGAAGGCAGCAGAACCTCAAACAAATAACCATGTTCAATTAATTCATCGATTATTGGTTCGATTATTTCGATTTTATCGTTACTCCCTTTTCTGGCCAGACGGTAAATAGCATCCCTATTGTATTCAGGTTTCGGGTCCTGTTCCAGCTTTCTTAAAACAAATCTAGCCTGTTTCATCGGATCATCAGCACCCATTAGATCATAGGCATTCATTGAGTGTTTCAGAAAGTACCCTCCAATATCCATGGCGTTGGCCATGGTTTCCATACTGACAGGTTCATTATTGATCAATCTTTCATAATCCATGCAATGTAGTATCCCGGCAATTCTTAAAACAGCTCCATGTAATTTACTGGAAAAATCAGTCATGTTGCTTAAGTCATTACCCTCTTGTTGTCTTTTTTCAATATCTTCATAAAATAACCGGTAGGCATCTGTTGCCTCACCCGATAATTTAATTATTTCCGCTTTATCGCTTTTGATTTCTAGTAAGCTGTAAATCAAATGTTGTAAGCTGTTTCGTAAACTGGCTGTACTGGAACAGTATCAAAACCACGATGGCCAACCATTGAATTTGGTTTACAGTATAAGAACCGTGCAGTTAATCCTCTGTCTTTAAAGGTACCATTATCAAACATTCCTTCAATGACATTACTTTGGACGGCCAATAATATTGTGAGTGTAGGAGCTGGGATATACTCAGGAGGTCGCCCCCTTCGATCCACTCTAATCGGGTCTCCACAATGCGCTTTTAATGTCGTATCAATTGAGACAGTATTAGAATACTTCCCGGCCAGAGTATCAAAGAAACCGCCCTCTGCTGAAATAACGGATAATTTACCGTTATTATCGGCCAATAAGCCTCTGGTGTAACATCGTCAGCAATTAATCGAAGAGGTTTAATCTGTTCTGCTTTCAATTCTCTGCATTCAGTTTTAAGGTAATATGCTTCATCAGCTTTGTTTGCATCCTCAAGCTTTTTAATTTGTTTCTCTTTGGTGTTAATTTCAATCTTTTGTCTATTAATTTTTGATTGTCGATTTTTATTGATTTCTCGTTTAAATTCATGAACATGTTTCGTTATGGCATTGATGATTGCACTTTTTCTTTCTCCTGAGTTTGCAATAATAACAGATAAAGGTGCAATGGTTCAAAATAATCTGGTTTACCTCTGATTCGGTATTTTCCTTGTATGGTACCGGCAATAACTGCTAAAGAAGCTACAGCGCGCATGTCGATAGGGGTTGCGGTGCTTTCTGAAACTGCTTAAACATAATTTCTTACTACCACGGTAGAGCATCCAAGGGGAAAGAAAGTAGCCTAACTTCTTTTTCTAATGGTTTAGGTTTTTCCTAGGGTATAATTAAATCTTTGCTAGTAATTACATGACCAGTATTGATGACCAACATTTCTTTTTTATTAAGCGCTGCTTCTTTTTGCCTGATTTCTTCGATTTCACGTTTTTTTCTGTCCTCTTCCTGTAAGGACTCTAATATTTTTAATTCTGTGCGGTTCAACCAGCTTTCACCTCCAATCTGTTCAAGTCTTTATATAATGCGGTTTTCTCTTCCTGGGTGCCTTTGAGAAGGATATCCAGAATATAATTCACGGTTTCCAGCCGGTGGACTGCATCCACGTATAAAAGGTGAAATGCATCCCCTTCATTAACTGGCCGATACTCTTTCAAATTGTGCCAATAAAACCGCGCGATCTTTGCATAATCTGAATATGTCTTATCACACCAATCATCAAAAGCCTGTTTTAATTGCCGCTGCTGTTCGATTTCCTGAATTTCCCCCATATCCGGCTTATAGTCGGTTTTAAGGACTAAGCCTAACACCAAAGTCGTCGTTAATCTTTTTAACAGCTTGTAGAGGCTCCAATGAGAACAATTTTTGAACTAAATCAATTGAAGATCCACCAACACCACAAGAAAAGCACTTAAAACGGTTGTTTTTAAAGCTCATGCTTTCATGATGATCATTATGGTAGAGGCATAAGGCTTTATGGTGTCGGTTGACCTCAAGCCCGTACCGCCTGCCTACCTCTTCAATATCAAGCGTCTGGCGAATGTGATCAAAAGGGTCGATCATTTTATTCGACCGATGTTCCTTTTATACTCAGCCATCCGGCCGGTGCTGATATGGGTAACGGCGGCCGGTGCTTCCTCTTCTGGTGTTTCTTCCTGGAAGGGGTTAAGCAGATATGCCAGTAAATCATCAAAATTAATCAGACACTTGCGACCTGCCTTAACGCTTTTGATTTTGCCATCCAATACCAACCGTCTAATGGCGCATTGGGTGAGGGCTGTGTGTTCATCCAGAGCCTTTAATTCGGCTGATGCCTCTGGGACTGTCCGCATTCGTGGGATTTTCATGTTATACAGCCTCCTTTTTAATT
Organism: Acetobacterium bakii; assembly: GCF_001263355.1. GTDB lineage: Bacteria > Bacillota > Clostridia > Eubacteriales > Eubacteriaceae > Acetobacterium > Acetobacterium bakii. The sequence continues at coordinate 41,592 of NZ_LGYO01000031.1, read as the reverse complement.
TGTCAATTGTGTTTAAAATGATTGTTTTTTCCTCTTCTGGTAATTCTTTTCGCATTTTCCGGCAAAACGTTGATTCTCCTATGTCTAATGCTTCAGCCACCTGCCATTGGTAGAGGTTGGCGCTTTTGATTGATTCCTTGATTTCTCTATTTTTCATGTGATTTTCCTCCTAGAATAATAATTGTTGTTGCTTGTGTTTGAAAAACTTGCTATAATCATGATAGCGCAAGCATGACGATAATGCAAGCAATCAAAACATAATAATTAAAAAGAAAGAAAAACAAACACAGATGAGGTGCGAACGATGGGTGAGGTTACTTTTGCTGGATACGATAGCGTATTCGCTACACGGTTAAGGGAGTTAATGAGTGAAAATGGAACAACACAAAAAGATTTAGCTGGTGTAACCGGGATAACAAGGCAAGCAATATCCCAGTATATGGACGGTTCTATCCAACCCAATATAGAAAAATTATATAAAATTTGTAATTTCTTTAAAGTGTCGGCTGAGTATCTATTAGGGTTAAGTGGTGTAAAAAGTTTTGACCTGGATATAAAGGCTATTAGTGAAAAAACAGGATTAAGTGAACGTGCAATTAATAAAATTGTTGCTTATAAAAATGATGAAAAAATAAAAGAATTGCTTACTTATAAAGAACTGCGGGTACAAGGATTAAGTGAGTTATTATCAAGTACAAATTTTCAATTTTTACTTGATAATATGATAAGTTCAGCATGGTATCACCAATTTGATTGTGAATTTAAAGAGTATATTTTCAAAATCTATTGTGATTTAAGCGGTTTTACTTATGATGATGAAAATATAACCATCAAAGATAATAAAGAAAAAGATATCGAGTTTATAATGTTCCAACATGAATTTGAAACTTTCTATAAGCATTTCTTGAACATAAAAGAGAGAGATAATGATTATGAAATATTTTTGCTTCAAAAAAGATATGCAAAGATAATAGATGAGTTTTATTCAAATATATATGATGATATTTTGAAGAACAAAAGATTTATAGAAATGTTAAATAAGTCATTAAACACGATAGATGTCCAAAAAATCGAAGATAAATTTAATGAATACAAAAGTTATATACAACCGGAGGACTAACCCATGGCCAACATACAAAAAAGAGGAAACGCCTATAAAATAACTGCCTATAGTGGTTATGATACCACTCACTGGCAAGCAAATCAGGCACACCATGACCTATAAGCCTTCAGAGGATTTAACCCCGGCCAAGTTGAAAAAAGAGCTGGAGAAAGTCGTTCTGGAGTTTGAGGAAAAATGCAACCTGGGTTATGTCATGAACAGTAACATTAAGCTCATTGATTTTATTGAAATCTGGTTTAAGAATTATGTGGGTAATAAGAACCTCTCCCCGGTAACGGTCAGGGCTATCAAAATGAATCGATTAAAATTATTGAAGAGCTGGGACATATTAAAATGGGCCAGATCACACCAAAGCACATCCAAGACTTTTATGCAAAGATCAAAGGTAGTACCGGCGTAAGAGGTGGGGAAAAATTAATGGCCACGCCGGAATATCTGGCAACAGTGGACAATATGAAGCAAAAGGATATTTCGGATAAGGCCGGGATCAATGACGATGCCTTGCGACGATTAAAAAAAGGCGGGAATACTACCCATGAAATAGCCTGCCTATATGGATGATAAGGAAGCCCTGGAGCTGCTAGAAGAGGAACCTATCAAATATAGACTGGCTTTAAACCTGTTAATCTTTAGTGGTCTGCGGCGTGGTGAAATTGGTGGGCTGAAATGGTCTGGTATTGATTTCGATGATAAAATTATCACTGTGAAGAGGGCTTTAAAATACATTGCCGGCGTGGGGCTATTTGAAGGAGAAACCAAAACCTTTAAATCAAGAAGAAGTATTAAACTTCCTGATTTCATCTTTGATTGTTTAAGTCATATAAGGTTTGGCAACTGGAGGAGCGCCTTAAGGTAGGGATCGGTGGCAAGATCATGATTTTATTTTTACCCGCTGGAACGGTGAACCCATGAGCCTGGACACGATCGGCGATTATTTGAAGAAATTTACGAATAAGCATGGGTTAAAGCCGGTGCACCTGCATTCACTCTGGCACACCAACGCCTCTATACTGATTGGAAGCGGTGTGGATCTTAAATCGGTATCTTCAGGGTTGGGGCATTCTAATTTATCCACAACCGGCAATATATATGCCCATGTGATTAATTCGGCCGATGCAAAGGCCAGTGATGCCCTTGATCACATTCTAGTCACTTCATCACGTAAAGCTCAATGAATATAATATTAATATTTAGAAAAGAGGAGAAAAAATGCAATATGACTTAACGACATTACTCACAACAATAGTTGGATGTACATCTACAATTATCGCAATCCTTGGAGGTTTTATTTCAAGCAAGATTATTCAAATAAATACAGAACACATTGAAATAAAAAACAACTTAGAGTCAATACAAAAGGAATTGGAGTTTAAAAGAGAAAAAAGAAGAGAAAAAATAAGTATGGAGTTCATCAATAGTAAAATAGATGATTTTATAGATATAGAAGAGGAGAATGATCTGAATTATATATATCAAAATTCACTAGAGTGGTGGATAATCGATTATGATGAGTTGAGGCTCTTTTGCGAAAAGGCTTCAAAGGGATGGATTTTAGTTAGAAATGCTCGAGATGCCAATCCAGGGGAACCTTTAAATAAAGACGGAATACCGGAATATTTGGTGCAAGGACTTGATAAATTTCAAACTGAAGTATGTAAAAATGGTATTGCAAAAAAATATGGAAATGGTTCGAGTGATGACCTTGAAAATAATACTAAGAAACTTGAAAAAGAAATAGAAGATTTGGAAGAATCGATTAAATATTTTGAATTTCAAGAGGAGCAATTAGAGTTGAAAAAGAAATCATTTATTCAGTTTCCGGGAATTCAAAGTGGTTTGATAATATTTGGTATATTTTCTATTATATCAATTATTATACCTTTAACTTTAATACCTTTTTCAACAACTGACTTCCAAATATATACTCGAGCTAGATACGGTATTATAATGGGTTTTATCTTTTGTTTATTTTCTGTATTTATTTATTTTGCAGCTTTTTTAAATTCGAAAGAGTAATATAGAATTGTAATTAAGCTCAGTAACTTTTGTTATTGTGCTTTTGTTTTTATCAAAATAAACACCAGGGTATGGGTCTTATGGCATCTTCTAACCCCGGGGCATAAAAAAAGAGGGCCTTAACGGCTCTCTTGTGCAATTCTTATTGGTGGAGATGAGGGGACTCGAACCCCTGGCCTTCTGACTGCCAGTCAGACGCGATCCCAACTTCGCCACACCCCCAAAACAAATTAAGTTTCAGACACTTTTACAGTATAAGTGAGGAACCTTCCTTTTGCAAGTCTTTTTTGAAATTAGTCAAAAAAATACCCGGATTTGATTAAAACAAAGATTTTTTAAAATAAAACAAGCCATATAATACTGATTGGAGGCAAAATATTCTTAAAACACAAAAAAAAATACAAAATATTCCTGATTGTGTTATAATACTGTCAAAAGACATCGATAAGATACGAGAATTATTGGATTATATTTTAAAGGGGTTGTAAATGAGAGTATTACTAAAGATTACTGACATTATTGATGTGGAAGTCTTACAGAGAATACAGGATTCCTTTTCAAGTGCAACCGGTCTTGCTGCGGTTACAGTCGATTACAAAGGAAATCCAATTACAGAATATAGTAACTTTTCAGAGTTCTGTAACTGTGTAAGGAAAGATAGCGGCAATCGAGATTGTTGCTATCACTCCGATGCCCATGGCGGCATCGAATCTGCCCGATCTGGGAAACCATCAATTTATATCTGTCATGGTGGCTTGGTTGACCTGGCAGTACCAATCATGGTCAAGGGAAACTATTTGGGAGCCATTTTAGCAGGACAAGTTAAAATAGATGAAGAAGAAATGAAACGACTCCCACTTGGGACGAGTCATGAACTAACCGATTTTTCCGGACAACCCGAAATTCAGAGACTTTATGACAAAACAACGAAAACGACACTTACCCAGGTAAGAGCATCGGCTGATCTACTTTACACCATTGCGAATTATCTGGTTGAAAAACAGATGATTCACATTATCCAGGAAGAGCTGCATAATAAGAATCTGGAATTAATGGAAGAAGTGAAATTGCGAAGTGAGGTTGAGGCATCACTTAAAGAAGCGGATCTCAAAGCTCTCCAGGCACAGATCAACCCACATTTTCTGTTTAATGTACTTAACACCATCGGACGACTGGCCCTTCTGGAAGGCGCTGATAAAACCCAGGAAATGATCTATGCTTTTTCAGATATGATGCGATACACACTTAAAAAAGAAAAGAATAATATCGTAACATTAAAAGAAGAAATGGAGCATGTTCAGAATTATTTATCCATTCAGAAAATGCGATTGGGAAACCGTTTAAATTATTCAGTAAATATAGATGAATTGGCAGAAGACATTTTGTGTCCTTTTATGACGGTACAACCGTTTGTCGAGAATGCTATCATTCATGCCATTGAACCAAATGCAAAAGGAGGGGATATTTCAATTTCTGCTCATCTTTTCAAAGATATGGCGATTTTAAGGATTGTGGATAATGGAAAGGGGATTGCCAAAGATAAGATACAAAAAATATTGGATGGCACCTACGAAGCGGATGGTCGGGAAAAAAATACCGGAATCGGTATTAATAATGCGAATAAACGGCTGATGTATTACTATGGGGTGAATCATGGTGTCGAAATAAAGAGCGAATTAGACAAGGGAACAGAGATCACCATCAGAATACCTCGTAAATCTCTTGTAGGGAGGGGATTGAATGTATAAATTATTTATAGTTGAAGATGAACATCTTGAAATTGAAGCAATTAAACTTATCCTAAGCCAGCATGGCGAGAACATTGAAGTTATTGGAGAAGCCTACTCGGGACTGGTAGCCATAGAGGAAATACGTCGGTTAAATCCAGATATTATCCTTTTGGATATAAATATTCCTGAGATCAACGGCATTGATGTTTTGAAAATGATTAAAAAAGAGGACCAGGAAAAGAAAGTAATTCTGATTACTGCATTTAATGAATTCGATTTTGCTCATCAGGCCATAAAAGCTCGGGTGGATGATTTTCTTTTAAAACCCATTCGACCAAAACAATTGATGGATTCAATCAATCAAAGCATTGCTTCCTTGAAGAACAATGCCAAAGAGCGATTTGATGAAAAAATGAATGAAGTGATTTTCGCAGTGATCCAGAAAAAATACAGTGATGCCAGAAATGCGCTCATTAATTATCTGGATATGATTTACGATTATTATACATATGACATTATGGGTATACAAACAGAAATCCGCCATTTTATGGAGGAATTGGACATTGTCACCCAGGACATGTGCGGTTATGAGTTAACCAGTCCGTTATGCGCTAAAAATAACCTTCAATTCGTAAATGGATATAAAAATCGTTATGACCTCAAGATTGAAATTATGAAAACAATTGACAAGGTATTTGACCGGATGCTTGATAATAAAGAAACCCGCAAGAATAACATTGAAGACATATTGAATTATATCGATCGAAACTGCTACAAAGATATTTCTTTAGATCAGGTTGGCGAATATGCCAGTATGAGTTCCTACTATTTAAGTAAGATCTTTAAAAAAGAAACCGGCGTTAATTTTGTAACCTACCTCACCGAAAGAAAAATTGAGATTGCTAAGGACATGTTAGCCAATACCGACGTACCGATAATCAATATTGCGTTGGATCTTTCCTACCATGAACCTAATTATTTCAGCAAGGTATTTAAAAAAAGTACCGGTATGACACCAACTGAGTATCGCAAAGAACGCAGAGGAAATATCGAAGAAGAGGGCGAGCACCTTGGAAATCAGTTAAACGAAGAAAAATTTCTTCAAAAATGTCGAGGGACAATATCCTGAGAAAAATAAATAACGAATGTCGAGGAGCAGGTAAAACCGGTTGGTTGAACCTGCTCCTTTTTACGTATAAATTTAATCCGGGGAATTTGCTTAAAAATGCAAGTGTTGCACGAATAATTACTCTTATGGTCAGAGAGTAGAATAAAAGAGAATAAGTCGAAAAAGGAATTGATGGAAACACAAAAATATTGCGGTAATTTTATAAGAATAGCACAAGTAATTATCATGGACTTTGAATTAAAATATAGGTAGTTCAGTAACAAAATCTTGAAATAAGGAGGATTGAGCTTATGACAAATGAAGCTTTAGGTATGATTGAAACCAAAGGTCTAGTTGCAGCGATTGAAGCCGCAGATGCAATGGTAAAATCAGCAAATGTATCATTAATGGGCTATGAAAAAATCGGTTCCGGATTAGTAACTGTTATGGTTCGTGGCGATGTAGGAGCAGTTAAGGCTGCTGTAGATGCAGGTGCTGCTGCCGCTGACAAAGTTGGACAAGTTGTTTCAGTACACGTAATCCCAAGACCACATGGCGATGTGGAGAAAATTTTACCAAGTCTATAATATTTTAATTACGGAGGTGTAAATTAATGAAAGATGATTTAATGAACAAGTTGATGGAAGAAGTTATGAAGAAAATGGGTGAAGTTGAAGAAACTGGCACTGTGGCAGCGGCTACTGGCAAGTCTAGCTTAACTGAATTCGTGGGAACAGCTGTTGGTAATACCATCGGTTTTGTTATTGCAAACGTGGACAGAACTCTCCATGAAGCAATGAAGATTGATCCAAAGTACAGATCTATCGGAATCCTTTCCGCCAGAACTGGTGCTGGTCCTCAGATTTTTGCCGCTGATGAAGCTGTAAAAGCAACCAACTGTGAAGTAGTATCTTGTGAATTAGCAAGAGATACTGAAGGTGGCGCAGGCCATGGTTCTTTAATTATCTTTGGCGCAGAAGATGTATCTGATGCTAAAAGAGCTGTTGAAGTTGCACTTAACGACTTAAACAGAACTTTCGGCGATGTATATGCCAACGCTTCCGGACATTTAGAATTCCAATATACTGCAAGAGCAAGTTTTGCTTGTAACATGACCTTAGGCGCTCCAATCGGAAAAGCTTTTGGGATCATTGTTGGAGCTCCAGCTGGGATCGGCGTATTAATGGCTGATACAGCTTTAAAATCTGCTAACGTAGAACTAGTTGGTTACGCTTCTCCTGATAATGGCGGAACCAAATACTCGAATGAGTCAATGATCTTCATCACTGGCGATGCCGGTGCTGTTCGTCAAGCTGTTTACGCTGCAAGAGAAGTCGGTAAACAAGCATTAGAAGCTCTAGGCGGCCCATGCCCACCTGTTACAACTCCTTATATTTAAGTAGCTGTTCGTTGGTTTTCTAAGAAAGAAGGAGGAATAATGACTATGAAGTCAAAAAGATTTGAAGCTTTAGCAGCACGTCCTGTTAACCAGGATGGCTTCGTTAAAGAATGGCCAGAAGTTGGTTTGATCGCTATGAATAGCCCTGGGGACCCTGTTCCAAGTTTGGTTATTAAAGATGGTGTTGTTGTTGAATTAGATGGAAAAGCAAGAAAAGATTTCGATATGTTGGATCTGTTTATTGCCAACTATGCAATTCGTTTAGAAAAAGCCGAAGAATACATGAAAATGGATTCTTTAGAAATAGCTCGTATGCTTTGTGATATTAATGTTGGTCGTGCCCAAGTTGTTGATGTAACAACCTCAATCACACCTGCAAAAATTACAGAAGTATTAGGAAAAATGACTGTTCTCGAAATGATGATGTCGATGACAAAAATGAGAGCACGAGAAATTCCTTCAAACCAATGTCATGTTACCAACGTTAAAGATAACATGGTTCAAATTGCCGCAGATTCAGCAGAAGCTGCTCTTCGTGGATTTGATGAACAAGAAACTACAGTTGGGATCGTTCGTTACGCACCATTTAACGCACTAGCCATCATGGTCGGTTCAAACTCTGCAAGACCTGGTGTTTTAACACAATGTGCAGTTGAAGAAGCAACCGAATTAAACCTTGGTATGAGAGGTTACACCGCATACGCTGAAACTATTTCTGTATATGGTACAGAACAAGTATTCATGGACGGTGATGATACGCCATGGTCTAAAGCTTTCTTAGCTTCCTGCTATGCTTCACGCGGTCTTAAAATGCGTTTCACCTCTGGAACTGGCTCAGAAGTACAAATGGGCTACTCAGAAGGTAAATCAATGCTTTATCTTGAATCAAGATGTTTATATGTTACCAAGGGTGCCGGCGTTCAGGGAACTCAAAATGGATCTGTAAGCTGTATCGGCGTACCTGCCGGTGTACCAGGCGGTATTCGTGCCGTTCTTGCTGAAAACTTAATTGGTGCTTGTCTTGACCTTGAAGTTGCTTCAAGTAATGACCAAACCTTTACCCATTCAGATTTAAGAAGAGTTGCTCGTTCATTAATGCAAATGGTTCCTGGAACTGACTTTATCTGTTCCGGTTATGGTGCTGTTCCAAACTATGATAATATGTTTGCCGGTTCAAACTGGGATGCAGAAGATTTTGATGACTGGAATGTAATCCAACGTGACCTTAAAATTGATGGTGGCTTAAATCCTGTCACTGAAGATGCCGCTGTTGCCGCTCGTGCCAAAGGCGCTCGCGCAATCCAGGCAATCTTCAGAGAATTAGGTTTACCAGAAATTACTGATGCTGAAGTTGAAGCTGCAACCTATGCGAATGGCTCAAAAGACATGCCTGACCGTGATGTTGTTGCCGATCTTAAAGCTGCAGAAGACATGGTTGCTCGTGGAGTAACCGGAGTTGATTTCGTTAAAGCCCTTGATAGAGCTGGATTTGGCGATGTTGCAGCCAGTATATTTGGCTTGTTGAAACAACGTGTTTCTGGTGACTACTTACATACATCAGCTATTTTAACCGCTGACTTTAAAGTTATCAGTGCAGTTAACTGCAAAAACCATTATACAGGACCACAAACTGGTTATGTAATTAGCGATGAAAGATGGGAACAAATTAAAAATATCCCAGCTGAAATCGATCCAGCAAACTATTAGGAAAGGGGTGTAAGAAGAATGGCTATTAATGAACAAATGTTAAAAAGCATTATTGAAGATGTTTTAAAAGAAATGACCGGTGCAACTGCTGCTCCAGTTGCTTCTAAAGCTGCAGCAGCAGGCAAAGTAAAGCTCACTGCTATTGGAGATGCAAAACAAGGAACTGCCAGTGATGAAGTAATCATCGCCCTGGCTCCTGCATTTGCTGAATCCCAAACTGAAACAATTACTGGAATTCCTCATGATAAAGTTCTTAAAGAACTAATCGCCGGAATTGAAGAAGAAGGCATGAAGGCACGTGTTGTTAAAATTTACAGAACTTCTGACGTTGCTTTCTGTGGTCATGATGCTGCTCAATTGAGCGGATCCGGCATTGCCATCGGAATTCAATCAAAGGGAACCTGTCTGATTCACCAAAAAGATTTATTTCCTTTAAGTAACCTTGAGTTATTCTCGCAAGCCCCATTGATCGATTTAGAAACATATCGAGCAATTGGCAAAAATGCGGCTAAATATGCTAAAGGCGAAAGTCCAAATCCAGTTCCTGTAAAGAACGACCAGATGGCTCGTCCAAAATATCAGGCATTTGCAGCATTGTTACATATTAAAGAAACACAGCATGTTGTTCAAGGCAAAAAGCCAGTAGAACAACAAGTTGCGTTCATATAAGCGGAGGTGAAATAGAATGACACAAGAACAAATGTTAGAACAAATTGTTAAACAAGTTATGAGTTCTATGGGTACTGTTACAGCTTCTGCTTCTGCCGGAGGCGCTTTAACAGATGCGGATTATCCAATCGGCGAAAAAAGACCTGAGCTTCTTAAAACACCAACAGGGATTGCTTTTTCTGACTTAACCGTCGAAAAAATGATTTCTGGAGAGCTTAAATCTGAAGATATGAGAATTACACCTGAAACATTGGAATTACAGGCACAGGTTGCAGAATCCGTTAAACGTGGCGCTTTTGCAAGAAATTTAAGAAGAGCAGCAGAACTCATTGCAGTTCCAGATGCTCGTCTGCTTGAAATTTACAACTTATTAAGACCTTACAGATGTACAAAAGCCGAATTATATGCGATTGCTGATGAACTTCAAAATAAATACGGTGCTACCATCAATGCCGCATTTGTAAAAGAAGCAGCAGATGTATATGAAGTCCGAAAACGACTAAAAGGCGACAATTAAATCATAATTCACGGATTATGTTTTTGGAGGAATAAGATATGATCATTGCAGGGATTGATATTGGAAATGCAACAACGGAAACCGCAGTTGCACGTTTTAATAACCAGGAAAAACCTGAGTTCCTTTCCAGTGGTATTTATGATACCAGTGGAATGAAAGGGACGCGTCAAAATATTCATGGAATTTTCGCCTCCTTAAAAATAGCCCTTGACAAAGCACATTTGACTGTAGACGATATTGATTTAATCCGGATCAATGAAGCTGCTCCTGTTATTGGGGATGTAGCTATGGAAACGATCACTGAAACAATTATTACAGAATCAACCATGATCGGTCACAATCCCTCAACACCTGGGGGATTGGGGATCGGCGTGGGTGTGACTGTAGAAATAAGGGATGTTCATAATGTGGAAAAAGGATCTTCAATAATCGTCATTATTCCAAGAGAAGTCGATTTTGAAGATTCTTCGCGCATTATTAATAATACCGTTAAAAATGGTATATTTGTAAATGGTGCCATTGTCCAACGTGATGATGGCGTTTTAATTAACAACCGTTTAGATAAAAAAATCCCGATTGTTGATGAGGTTTCCCTGATTGAAAAGGTACCATTAAACATGAGGGCTGCCATTGAGGTGGCTGCTCCCGGTTCGGTGGTTGAACAACTATCAAATCCCTACGGTATCGCTACCGTTTTTGATTTGACTTCTGATGAAACAAAACTCGTGGTACCCGTATCAAGAGCACTCATTGGAAATCGCTCGGCAGTAATCATTAAAACACCCGCAGGAGACGTTAAAGAACGTAAAATTCCCGCAGGTAAAATCATTATTCAAGGTGCTACCAAAAAGGCTGAAATTAATGTAGATGACGGTGCTGAAAGAATCATGGAAGCGATTCGTTCCGTTGCTCCCGTAGAAGATATTAAGGGTGAACCCGGTACAAATGCCGGAGGAATGCTGGAAAAGGTAAGACAAGTCATGTCAAACCTTACTGAACAGCTTCCAGCCACCATAAAAATTCAGGATTTATTGGCCGTTGATACCTTTGTTCCACAAGTTGTAAAAGGCGGAATGGCAGAGGAATTTTCCATGGAAAACGCTGTTGGTATAGCAGCTATGGTTAAAGCCGATAAACTACAAATGAATATGATTGCAGAAGAGCTTGAAAAAGAATTGGGTATTAAAGTTGAAGTGGGCGGTGTCGAAGCAAATATGGCAGTCCGCGGTGCATTAACAACCCCAGGAAGCAACAAACCATTGGCAATCATCGATATGGGTGCTGGATCAACAGATGCAGCAATAATAAATAGGGCAGGCGAAATTAAATCGATACATTTAGCCGGTGCCGGTAACATGGTAACAATGCTGATTGGATCTGAATTAGGATTTGAAGATATGGGTATTTCAGAAGATATCAAAAAATATCCTTTGGCAAAAGTTGAAAGTTTATTCCATATTCGTCACGAAGATGGAACTGTTCAATTTTTTGATAAACCACTTGATCCACAAACATTTGCCAGAGTGGTTATTTTAACACCGAACCGAATGGTTCCGATTCCAGGAAATTATTCCTTGGATCGAATTCGAACGGTTCGCCGGGAAGCAAAAACAAAAGTATTTGTTGTGAATGCAATTCGTTCTCTGGAACGGGTTAGTCCCACTGGAAACGTAAGAGACATTGAATTTGTAACCCTTGTGGGAGGATCAGCATTGGATTTTGAGATTCCCCAATTGGTCACCGATGCATTGTCGAAATACAGCATTGTAGCGGGTCGTGCAAACATCAGAGCAATAGAAGGCCCACGTAATGCAGTCGCCACTGGCTTAGTGCTTGCTTATGGAGTAGGTGATTAACATGCGGATGGATTATGATGTTCCAAAGCCAGAAATAAAAGTAGTGCATAGTAAACAGGCAAATTGTCCAAATGTGATCAACCAGGTACTGCATGGCATTGAAGAAGAAGGCTTGCCTTATTCTGTTGAAGAAAGCGATGAAAACAATCCGGTTGAACTTGCTTTTCGCGGCGCGGAATTATCACATCTTGGCGTTGGTATTGGCATATCAAACGAGACGGTCGTTTTACACTTTATTAAGTTAAAAGAGGACCAGCCCTTGTTTATAATACCGACCTACAGTAATGAAGCAACACTCCGGGCGATCGGCAGCAATGCGGCCAGACTCGTAAAACGGATGCCATTTAAAAATCTTGATAATACTGAACTGTCGTAAGGAGGGGTTGATTTGAGTAGAAGAGAAGCCATCGGCTTAATCGAAGCTATCGGGTTGGCCACAGCAATTGATGCAGCCGATGCGGCGGTTAAGTCAGCTAATGTAAGACTTATTGGTTATGAAGTTTGTAAAGGTGATGGTATGACAACCATTAAAGTGGCTGGCGATGTGGGTGCCGTTAAGGCAGCCGTAGAAGCTGCCACGGCGGTCTGTGCCAGAGGTCGCGGTGTTTGGGGAAGTAAAGTTATTGCCCGACCCAGTGAAGGAATTGAAAAATTGATTTACAACAGTCATACGGTTGGTTACACACCACCAGAAGTAATTCAGACTGAGGCAGAAATAACTGATACAAAAGATACAGAAGATACAGAAGATACAGAAGATACTGTAATAGATTAAAAAGTTTATTTTGGTAATTCAGACAAAAGTGATCTTTTGAAGAAAAGGTGTAAAGCATGAACGAGAATGAAAAAAAAGTAATTGAAGAGATCATCATCAATACGGTTAAGAAATTATTGGTTGAACGAGATTGTCCGAACCGAGTGGTTTTAGGAATATCAAACAAGCACATGCACCTTACCCAGGAAGATATTGAAACTCTTTTTGGCAAAGGTCATACCCTTACCAATTTGAAAGACTTAAAACAGCCTGGACAATATGCGGCAAAAGAAACGGTTAAAGTCATTGGCCCTAAAGGCAGCTTTGACAAGGTGCGTATTTTAGGCCCGGCCCGACCCGAAAGTCAAATTGAAATTTCGTTAACCGATGCCAGAACCATTGGCGTAGATGCACCCATCCATGAATCCGGGAAACTGGAAGGTACACCAGGCATTATTCTTGAGGGACCTTGCGGACGGATCGAGCTTAAAAAGGGTGTAATGGTTGCACTCAGACATATTCATATGCCTTTAGACATTGCCGAAAAGCTGAATATAAAGGATAAAGATTATGTTTCTGTTGAAACCGAAGGTATTCGAAAAACCATTTTCTGTAATGTGCTTGCTCGGGTATCAGAGAAATTTGATTATGAAATGCATCTGGATACCGATGAGGCCAACGCAGCAGGTTTAAATAACAATGATTACTTAAAAATAATTCCGAACAGGTGAAAAAATGGATTGGAAATCTGGTAATGACGCAATTCTTGAGTTTGCAGAACTTATTCGTAAAAAGAAAGCCAATAGCTACACAGGGAAACTAAAAGTAGGTGTGGATCTCGGAACTGCAAACATCGTTATCGCAGTAGTTGATGAGAATAACCGACCAATTGCTGGCGTCACCCAAGGTGCATCAGTGGTTCGAGACGGTATTGTTGTGGATTATATGGGAGCGAGTCAGATAGTACGAAAACTCAAAAGTGAGGTTGAAGGCATAATTGGTGTCGATTTATCATACGCCAATGCTGCAACAGCCATCCCTCCGGGTATTATGGCAGGGAATACAAAAATTATCGCCAATGTTGTGGATTCGGCAGACTTCGTTGTTACCAACGTTGTTGATGAACCAACAGCAGCGGCCACAGTCCTCGGCATTCAAAATGGAGCCGTTGTGGATGTGGGTGGTGGAACCACCGGAATCAGTATTCTTAAAAATGGAGAAGTTATCTTCTCGGCTGACGAAGCAACCGGAGGCACACATATGACGCTAGTGCTGGCAGGTTTTCATCACATAAGTATTGAAGAAGCTGAAGAACTGAAAAAGAATGAAGAACAACGAAAGATTTTTCCTATAATCAAACCCGTTGTGCAAAAGATGGCATCAATTGTCAATCGGTTTATTGGTGGATATGATGTTGGTGAAATTTATGTGGTTGGTGGTGCCTGTGTTTTTAAAGATTTTGAAAAAGTCTTTGAGGATGAAATTGGAATAAAAACCATCAAACCCGTTGAACCATTATTGGTAACACCTCTAGGGATAGCCTTTAATTGTCAAGCTTGAGAAATGTGGTGATGTAATTTGGAAATAAAGGGGATACTTGAAGAGAGCTTAATGGATATTCTTATTCAGAAAGTTGTGGATGAAGTAATCAGGAGAATAAAAAATCAACCTAAAAAAGCGGTTGTACTCTTTACGGGAGCCACAATCGGTTTTAGTCAGGCGATGGAATCACTGTTAAAATTACAAAAAGATGGTTGGCAATTAAAAGTTGTTCTTTCTGATGATGGCATGAGGGTTTTAGATCCGGAAGCCATAAAAAAGGAATTAAATCTTGATGTAGTTTATTACAGTTGCAACATTACAAGCCAGAAAGAGTTGTATGAATCTGCAGATATGATGATTGTTGGGAGTATGAGCGTTAATACTGCGGCTAAATTGGCTGTTGGGATTACCGATACGGTTCTGCTATCTCTCATTAATCATGGTTTTATGGCGGGAATTCCTGTTGTAGCGGCTAAAGATGCCTGTAATCCCGATGATCCCAAAAGAGCAAAACTTGGAATGGGAAAATCTCCCGAGAAGTACCGTCAAATGCTTCATGGAAATATTAACGTATTATGTGAATTTGGAATGCAATTGGTGAATGCCGAAGACTTGTATGAAACCTGCTCAGGCAAAGTGCCGATAAAAAGGGAAGTACCTGAAGCTGCAGCTAAACCCGTTGCAAAAACAGAAAAAACAGTAATGAAGTCAGAAACATCTGATACGAAGGGTGAATGTGTACTAAACAAAAAAGTAATAACCCGCACAGATATACTTAAAGTACAGGATGCAAAAGTGGTTAAAATTCCTGCTGATGCCATTATTACAGAATACGCTGTAGAAACCATTAATTCATTTGGACTACAGATCATAAGGACTTAATAAGGGTGGTGAATTTATGCAGTTAGCAAAAGTAGTCGGAAACGTAGTGTCAACCCAAAAAGACAAAAATCTTGTGGGCTGTAAACTGCTGATCATAAAAAAAATAGACGAATACGGTGAATTTGAAAAGTATTCCAGTTCATCAACAGCTGTTGCTGTTGACTCGGTGGGCGCAGGTATTGGAGAAACGGTTATCGTAACCCAGGGGAGCAATGCTCGCTATGTTTACGGTGATAAAATGGCTCCACTGGATATGACCATTGTTGGAATCGTTGATGAAATTCAAATCGTATAGTGAGGTGAAATAATGCCGAACGTATACACTAGAGGCGGTGACAAAGGGGAAACCGGTCTTTTAGGAAACAGTCGAACCCCTAAAGATAATATCCGAGTTGACGCTTATGGAACCATGGATGAAGCAAACTCAGCCATTGGTCTGGCCTATTCACTAAGCAAGAATGAAGAAATTCGTAAAATCTTGCACCAGATACAAAAGAGAATTTTTGTGTTGGGAGCAGAGCTTGCCAGCGATGAAAAAGGAAAGGCCATGTTAACGGATAAAATTTCCCAGGCAGATATTGATTTTATGGAATCAATTCTGGATTTTTATCTTGAAATAATCGGTCCACAAAAAAAATTCATTATCCCTGGGGCTAACCCCGTTTCGTCAGCGTTGCACCTTGCACGCACAATCGTTAGACGAGGGGAACGCCTGATTGTAACGTATAACCGGGAGAATGAAGACAGCCGACCCGAATTGGTGAGATTTGTGAATCGATTGTCAGATATGCTTTTTGTTTTAGCACGGGCAGAAGAACATTACCAGACGGTAGGGGAAATTATGGAACGTGTTATGAAAAAGATTAATGCTTTGGGAGAAACAGAAGATTTTGATCAAAGTGAGTCAGAGTTACCGAAAAAAGAATATTCATTACTCACACTGGCAAAAAAAATGGCGGCGGCAGCCCGGGTTAAAGCAGAAGAAATCAATGTACCCATTGTTTTTTCTGTGGTCGACATTGGCGGCAACCTAACTTATTTTGAACGCATGGAAAATGCTTTATTGGTCAGCATCGACATCTCAGTGAACAAGGCATATACAGCCAATGCACTGAAAATGTCAACGGATAAAGTCGCAGGTGTCGTAAAGGAAAATGGTTCTCTTTACGGCCTCCAATGGACTAACAATGGTCGTCTGGTTGTATTTGGCGGAGGATATCCACTGATTTACAATGGTGAAATCATTGGCGGTATTGGTGTCAGCGGCGGAAGTGTGGATGAAGATATGACTATTGCCAAGAGTGCATTAGCAATTCTATAAAAAATATAACTTGGAGGATAAACAAATGACTACAACCGGTAAATTATTGGATATGGCGAAAAAAATGGCAGAAGCTGCTGCTTTAAAGGCAATCGAAATTAACGTGCCGATGGTTATAACAGTTTGTGATAGCGCCGGAAACCAGGTATTATTAAATCGCATGGAAGATTCTTTATTAGCCAGTATCAGTATTGCCACAAATAAGGCGTACACTGCAGTTGCTTTAAAGATGAGCACTGACACGGCGGCTGATCTTGCTAAAGAATCCGGTCAACTTTTTGGACTTACTACCTGTGACAACGGTAAAATGGTTGTTTTCGGTGGTGGATTCCCGATTTACGAAGGGGATAAAATCATTGGCGGCATTGGCGTGAGTGGCGGTAGTGTTGAAGAAGATATGACGGTTGCTAAGGCTGGACTGGCAGCGCTGTAAAAGACACTAAAAAAAGAAACTTGATCCAGGAGGAAGCTAATATGAATATTGATACCACAGGTATTGAATATATTGTTAAAAAAGTTATGGCCGAAATTGATTGTGTCGAAGAAAAAGGTTGGCCAGTCAAAGACGGTGAATATGGCGTATTTAACGATATGAACAACGCTATCGATGCAGCATATATTGCCCAAAAAACATATATGAGACAAACCATGGCATTTAGAAGCAAAATTATTGCTGCAATGAGAGCCGAAATGCTAAAGAAAGAAAATATGGAAGTAATCTGTCAAATGGCTGTTGAAGAAACAGGCATGGGGAATTACGAACATAAGCTTATAAAACATGAGTTGGCAGCAACAAAAACACCCGGGGTAGAAGATCTTGTGGCTGAAGCATTTACCGGAGATGATGGATTGACATTAATGGAACAATCACCTTTTGGGGTGATCGGTTCGGTATCACCATCAACCAACCCCAGCGAAACAGTAATCAGTAATGGCATCGGCATGCTTGCCGGTGGCAATACCGTTGTTTTTGCTCCGCATCCGAGTGCTAAAAAAACCAGTGCGCTCACAGTTAAACTATTAAACAAAGCCATTATCGCAGCAGGCGGCCCGGAAAACTTAATTGTTACCACGGCTAACCCAACCATTGATAGTGCGAATGTTATGTTTACCAGTGATAAAATCACCATGCTGTGTGCAACCGGTGGTCCTGGAGTAGTAAAACAAGTATTAATGAGTGGTAAAAAAGCCATCGGTGCCGGCGCCGGAAATCCACCTGCTTTGGTTGACGAAACCGCCGATATCGAAAAAGCCGCAAAAGATATTATTGATGGATGCTGCTTCGACAACAACCTTCCCTGTATTGCCGAAAAAGAAGTTGTCGTTGTGGAACAGGTAGCAGATTATCTCATTTTCAACATGAAGAAAAATGGAGCTTACGAACTAAAAGATGCTGCAAAAATCAAAGAACTTGAAGATTTGGTCATTCCGGAAGGTCGCCTTAGTCGGGACTATGTTGGAAGAGATGCTAAAACAATCTTAAAGGGCATAGGTATTGAAGCAGATCCATCCGTACGTGTTATTATTATGGAAACAAGCTGCAATCACATTTTTGCGGTTGAAGAATTAATGATGCCGATTCTCCCCGTTGTTCGAGTTAAAAATATTGCCGAAGGTATTGAGCTTGCAGTTTGTTTAGAAAATGGCAACCGACATACTGCTGTTATGCACTCGACAAATATTAATAACCTGACCGAAATGGCAAAAAGAGTGCAAACCACTATTTTTGTTAAAAACGGACCTTCCTATGCAGGAATCGGTGTTGGTGGAGAAGGCTATACAACCTTTACCATCGCCGGACCAACCGGCGAAGGACTAACATCCGCTAAGACATTTACGCGAAAACGAAGATGTGTTTTAGTAGGAGGATTTACGATTAAATAATAGAGGTGTTGTTCATGAGCGCAAATTTAGTAGAATTAGTACAAAGCGCCGGCATCGTTGGTGCCGGTGGGGCAGGGTTTCCGACCCATGTCAAAATAAATTCCACTGTTGACACCGTTATTGTCAATGGCGCGGAATGCGAACCTTTATTGCGAGTTGATCAACAATTAATGGCATTGGAGACTGTTAAGATGTTAACAGCGCTCCAGGCCGTTATGGATCAAACAGCCGCCAAAGAAGGTATTATAGGTATTAAAAAGAAATATACAGATGCTATTCAAGCCATAAACAAAGAACTGCCGAAATTCCCATCAATTAGAATTTATGAATTAAAGAATTTCTACCCTGCCGGAGATGAGCAGGTCCTAGTTTATGAGACTACAAAACGGATTGTACCAGAAGGTGGAATCCCATTAAATGTAGGTACTTTGGTCATAAATGTGGAAACACTTATTAATATTTATGATATATTGGCCGAAAATAAACCTCTGGTTGATTCTTATCTCACCATTACCGGAGAGGTAAGAAACATGATCACGACAAAAGTTCCCTTGGGAATTACCGTTCGTGAAGCCTTGGAATTGGCAGGCGGAACCACCATTGACGATTTTGTCGTTATTAATGGTGGCCCGATGATGGGAAAAATAGTGGATGTTGATTCATTCGTCACTAAAACAACCAAAGGGTTGATCGTGTTGGCAAAAGATCATTCGCTTATTCTTTCCAAAACAAAATCTGTCAAGGAATCAATGCGAATGGCCGGGATGGCATGCATGCAATGTAATTATTGTACCGAACTATGTCCGCGTTACGGAATAGGACATAATTTGGAACCGCATAAACTGATGCGTATTGCAGCCTACGGTTCAACCAATGATGTGACCACTCAAGCTACAAACGCTTTCCTATGCTGTGAATGTGGCTTATGTCAATATGCATGTGTAATGGACTTACAACCTTGGAAGTTCAATAGCATGCTGAAACGAGAACTTGGAAGCAAAGGGATAAAAAACCCTCACCACAACGTTCCAACTGAAGTAGAAGCTTACAGAGCAGTCAAACAGTTTGATGTTCACCGTTTAGTAAAACGATTGGGACTCGAGAAGTATGATCTTCCGGCGCCAATGGTTGAAACGAACAAAACATTTACTGAAGTCAACCTATTATTGTCACAACATATAGGTGCACCTGCAATGGCGATTGTTAATGTTGGCGATACCGTGGAAAGAGGGCAACTCATCGGTGAAATACCCGAAGGGAAACTAAGTGCAAGAGTTTTTGCAAGTATCAGCGGCAAGGTAATTGCCGTGGATGGTGAAAAAATCACTATCCGGTCCTAAATACATATTTAAAAGGGGGATATTATGGACTTTACAATGTTAATCGCCGCATTTGGGGGTGGCTTACTCGCCACATTTTTTGGTGGGATCACCGCCTTTGTATTCACCGGTTTAACCGTTTTTGCCGCCGTTATGGGTGGTGCTGCCGGAGCACCGGCAATCAGTATTATTAGTTTTGGTTCCTGGTTCGGACCACATATTTCATTTGCTGGTGCTGTCGCCGGTGCTGCGTTTGCAATGACACGAAATCATATTGAAAATGGTCAGGATATTGTCACGCCACTTGTAAAATTCGGCGATCCAATGGTATTAATCGTCGGTGGTATTTTTGGGATGATCGGTTTCCTGATCCAATATGTTGTTGGACCAGTTATCGGACCAGTGTTATTCAATGGTATTCTTGGTGATGGCGCAGCCGGTTGGACCGACACCGTTGCCTTTACCGTTGTTATTTCTGCTATTATCGTTCGTTTAGTCTTTGGTAAAACAGGCCTCACCGGAAAAACACCGGCCGGCGAAAAACGTCAATGGGTGTCAACCGGTAGCCGGTTAGGATTTATTCTGACCTACGGTTTTGGTATTGGTATTCTTATTGGTGGCATTGCCGCCAAATTGGGAACACTTGGTTTAGTGGACGGCGTAGCCGAAGCTGCTTACATGTTCTCATTGCTGCCGGTTCTCGGTTTTGCAGTGGCTGCAATTTCCCTGATCCTCATTATGTGTGGCCATGCATTTGAAGGCTGGCATCATATTGTCCTGCCAGCGGGTTCAACAGCAGTGATTCTTTTCTCTGCCACACTGAATCCTTTTGCTGCCATTATCGGCGGTGCGATTACAGGTATGATTACTGCATTCATTGGCGAATGGGCTGCTAAAACATTCAACAGTTTCGCAGATACTCATATTGACCCTCCTGCCTGCACAATCTTTATTATGCAGACAATCAACTTTGTTGTATTGGGTGGACTGATTTTAGGATAGTCAGAAAGATGATTTTCGATTAAATGCATTCACAGTATAGAAGGAAGTGGTATTTTGAAAAAAGCAGTAGGTTTTATGGAATTTAAGAGCATTCCAAAGGGTATAGAATCCACTGATGAAATGCTCAAATCCGGTAATGTTGAGCTGATGATGGCATCACCACTCTGTCCGGGAAAATATGTCAGTATTATTTCCGGTGATGTGGACGCTGTCGAAGCTTCACTTAAAAATGGAGAACGTATTGGTGGCATCTATGTGCTGGAGACTGAACTTTTACCGAATATTCATCCCGATGTTTTACCTGCCATGTTAGGCGTTGGTGAAATAAGTGAACTAAAAGCACTTGGGATCGTAGAAACTATTAATGCAATTTCTTCAGTTCGAATTGCCGACATTTGTATAAAAGCTTCAAATGTGCAAATTGTTGAGATTCGAATTGCAAGAGGCTTGGGTGGTAAAGGCTTTGTATTAATAACCGGTGAAATTTCTTCAGTTAAAACAGCCATTGAAACGGCAAAGGCACAGATGATAGAAGGAGGACTTATTACAAGTTACTCAATTATCGCGTCACCCCACAAGGATATTAAGAAAATTCTGTTTTAAACAGAGCAACAAATTTAATTGTGTAGAAAACAAATGGCTTCGGTCATTTGTTTTTTATACAATAGTTTCTATTTTTTATAAATGCTCCAAGGCCATTTATAAAAAATAGAACATTGATTTCATAAAATAAGGAGGTCGTTATGGCTCGTAAAAGCAAACCTAAATCACAATTAACAAAAGAGACGGTTACTCTGAATACACAAGATGAGATGAATACAAGTGAAGTGGGGAATGAAGAAGTGGGAAAAATTGATGATTTTATTAAAAAAGTCGGAAAAGTCATAAAAGGAGAAGAAGAAAAGAACGAAGAAAATTCAGCCGAAATAAAAAAGAGTGCGGATGCTAAAGCCAAGTTAAAAGTAGACCAGGAAGCTGCCGCCAAGGCCAAAGTCCAGCAGGAAGCCGCCGCTAAGACCAAAGCAAAGGCCGACCAGGAAGCAGCAGTAAAAGCCAAAGCAAAGGCCGATCAAGAAGCTGCAGCTAAGGCCAAAGTAGAGGCTGACCAGGAGGCCGCAGCAAAGGCCAAAGCCCAGCAGGAAGCCAAAGCAAAAGCAGATCAGGAAGCTGCTGCAGTAAAAGCCAAAGCCCAACAGGAAGCTGTAGCTAAAGCCGACCAGGAAGCCGCGGCAAAGGCCAAAGCTCAGCATGAAGCCGCCGCAGAAGCAATAAAAGAAAAAGAACGTGCTGATTTAGCAGTAGCCGCAGCCGCAGCCAAAGCTAAGGCCAGAGAAGTTACTGCCCGAGCTAAAGATATTGCTGAAAAAGCCAGAGAAAAAGCCAAAGTGGATGCCCAAAATTTAGAAAATAGAATTCGGGAAGAAAAAGAAAAGATCGAAGCCGAAGCATTAGCAAAAAAAGAAGCACAAAAAAAGAAGGAAGCAGAGGAAGCCATTGAAGCAGCAAAAAAAGAAGCTGAAGCCGAAGAAAAAAAACAATTAGCAGCAAAAAAACGCGCAGAAACGAAGGCTCGGAACCTGGCAGAGGCCGAAGAAAAGAAGCGACTCGAAGAACTGGCCCTGGCCGAAGCCAAATTGATGCGAGAAAAAGAAGCTCAGGAACGTGAAAAAAACAGACTGGACAAAGAAGTACAGATTCGACGTGACTTAAGGGAAAAAGCAAAAGCATTGGAAGATGCAACTTCACGGGCCATGGAAAAAGCCATTGCCAGAGAAAAACAAATCCGGGCGGAACTTTCTGAAAAACGACAACAGACACGGATTGAAAAAGACAAAAAAAGACAGGCGAAAAAAGAAAAAGATCTGCCTTTCCATCTTTTATAAAACGCATAATTTTGAAGTCCTCTTTTTATTAAAGGACTTCTTTTTTTATTATGGTATAAACTATACAAATAATACGGGTTGTAATATAATTAATACAGTAAAAACAAATATAGCTGATTTTAAATAAATAGCTTACATGCGGTCGGTTTATATGAAACAATTCTACCACTCAGCGTCGGACACTAACGCGATGTTTGTCTAAGATGTTGCAAAAATGATTCGAAACCGACAGTAGGAATTAAATACTAACTACCAATGAATTAACCACAACTAGAATAAGAGAGGCTCATATGGCATATTTAGCACTTTATCGAAAATACCGTCCCAAAACCTTTGACGAGGTTATTGGACAGGAGAGCATTACCCGAATACTAAAAAACCAAATCCAGTACAATCGCGTTGGCCATGCTTACCTTTTTTCTGGAATTCGCGGTACCGGGAAAACATCATTGGCAAAAATATTTGCAAAGGCAATTAACTGTCCCAACGGTATAGATGGTAACCCCTGTAATACCTGTGAAATCTGTATTAATATCGATCGCTCCGGTGTGATGGACATTATTGAGATTGATGGAGCCTCCAATCGCGGTGTGGATGAAATTCGGGAAATAAGGGAAAAAGTTAAATACCCACCCACCGTTGGCCGTTACAAGGTGTATATTATAGATGAGGTACACATGCTCACCAAGGAAGCCTTTAATGCCCTTCTCAAAACATTGGAGGAACCTCCTGAACATGTGGTGTTTATCCTGGCAACCACCGAGCCCAATAAATGCCCGGCAACCATTCTTTCCCGGTGTCAGCGCTATGAAATACGACCGATTCCAAAGGCCTTGATCATCGGTCAAATGGAAAAGATCTGTCAAGACTTAAACATTACCATGGAATCCCAGGCGCTGGATTTCATTGCGGTCCGGGGCGAAAATTCAATGCGTGATGCCCTGAGTCTCCTCGATCAGATTGTGGATTTAAAGGACAGCGAAGGTCATGTTTCCATGGTGGACCTTTTGGATTTCACCGGAATGGCAGATAAATCTGGTATCCATAATTTAGTGAAAAAAATTTCCGCAGGAGACAGTGCCGGTGTCCTTTTGTGTCTCAGAGAAATGGTAACGCGGGGTAAAGACAGCATTCTACTTATGGACCAGGTGATCGAATGCATTCGCGGAGTGTTGATCACAAAAACTGCCGGAGAAACTGCCGTTGAAATTTTAGGGTGCACTCCGGAGGACTATCAGGATTTCAATGCATTGGCAGAGACTTTGGCATTTAACCGGCTTTATAAAATGATTAGTCATCTTATTGAAGAGAAGAACAAATTAAAATACAGCACCCTCCAAAGCATCATTGTTGAAATGGCATTTTTAAGATTGTGTCTTAAAGATGACGTTGTCTATGAGCAAACGATAATTATGCCGGCGGATCGAAAAAAAGCGGTATCCATTCCTAAAACTGAAATAAACGAGCCGATCAACAAAAGCATTGAAACAATGCCAGAAGTTTCGGGACTTGAGTCCCCTGAAATTAATGAAAAAAATACGGCATATTTTGAAACCGCAGATAAAGAAGTACCCATGGTTTTGGAAGCAAAGCCTGAAATAAAGCAGCCAATCAACGAAACAGCAGCGGTAACAGCAATAGAAAAAACAAATAAATTCACAAAACACGACGAGATGAAATTGTTTAAAAAATTATGTGATGATATCGGAAAAACGAATTCTGCCCAGGCCATGTTTTTAAAACGCGGTGAACCGAACTTACAGGGAGAGGATCATCTGATCCTAACTTTTTCAACTGAGAATCAAAACTTTTTTCATTTTGTGAATAAACCGGAGCTGGTACAAACATTTGAGACCGTTCTTACTGAAGCAACAGGAAAAAAGATCACTGTTTCCATTAAGCTTGAAGAAGAAAACTTTGGCGATTTGGATATGATCGAGAAAACCCGACGGATAATTAATAATGATGAAATCACGATCGTTGAAGTCGATGAATGCAAAGAAAAATAGACGAAAAAAGATAGTGATAAAAACCTGGATTTAATGTTATAATATTCTGGTTATTAAGATTAAATGTAAAACATATAGGAGGAAATTATGGCTAAACGAAAAATGCCCGGTGGAATGGGTGGTGGAAATATGAACAATATGATGAAACAAGTTCAAAAGATGCAACAGGATATGGCAAAGGTTCAGGCAGAGCTTGAAGAAAAAGAAGTTGAAGCAACTGCCGGAGGCGGTGCCGTTAAGGTTGTCGTTACCGGCAAGAAGACGCTTTTGTCCGTAAAAATCGATCCAGAGGTGATTGATGAGGATGATATTGAAATGCTGGAAGATCTTATTCTGGCAGCAGTGAATGAAGCCTTGACAAAAGCTGAGGAAATGGTTAATTCTGAAATGGGCAAAGTCACCGGCGGCATGAACATTCCAGGACTGATTTAAAAACGATGGGTTACTATCCAAAGGCTCTGGAACGTTTGGTCTTAGAACTGGGAAAACTCCCGGGGATTGGCGAAAAAACAGCCCAGCGTCTCGCGTTTCACATTATTAATTTATCGGAAGAAGAAATTAGCAGTCTTACCGAAGCACTGACAACTGCAAAAACAAAGATAATCCTATGTGAAAAATGTTTCAGCATTACAGATAAGGACATTTGCGATATTTGCGGAAATCCCAACCGGGATCAACAAACAATTTGTGTGGTTCAGAATAGCCGGGATATTTTTGCCGTGGAAAAAACCCGGGAGTACAATGGTCTTTACCATGTGCTACACGGTGCCATTTCACCTCTAGAAGGTATCGGCCCCCAAGATATAAAAGCCCGGGAGCTGTTATTGCGGATTGGCGAAAACGATATCCAGGAAGTCATCATGGCAACCAACGCCACGGTTGAAGGCGAAGCCACGGCCATGTATCTGGGAAATCTGATTAAACCATTAGGTGTTAAGGTAACCCGTCTGGCCAAAGGCATCCCCATCGGTGCCGACCTTGAATACACCGACGAAATCACCCTGATCAAAGCCTTTGAAGGAAGAAATACCATATAGTTAAACCCACAGCAATTGTAAGACTAAAAACCAAAACTTAATTGCTTTGATGTCTGTCTCTATAAACAATTTTGTAACGTATAGGCGAACAGTTCAATGAACTGTTCGCCGTATAGTGGAAAAATTGTTTTATAGAGACAGGCAGCGAAGCTCGTCGAACTTTCGCAATTGCCTACCAAACCCTTACAAAAGGAGATAATCGATATGTTTATAAAAGAAGGAATCATTGCATCACCTGGCATCGCCATTGCAAAAGCCCTTGTTTATGAAAAAGTGGTTGTTGAAGTGAGCCAGGCTAAACATGAAGACAGCGCGGTCGAAATAAAAAAATTTCATCTGGCACTTAAACAAAGTCAGGAACAATTGGAAAAAATTCAAATAAAGGCTGTTAGTGAACTCGGGGAAGAAGATGGCGCTATTTTTGCAGCCCATGCCATGATTCTTGAGGATCCTGAATTTGTGGAGAGTGTTGAAGCAGAAATTAATGATCACAAATTTTGTGCCGCCTATGCTGTTAAAATCGTTACCCATCGTTTTTTTCTAATTTTCGATGAGATGGATGATCCATATTTCAGCGCCAGAGCTGCTGATATTAAAGATGTGGGAACCCGGGTACTTCACAATATTTTAGGTGTAGTACTGGCGGATTTATCCAAACTCAGCGAAAATGTTATTATCATTGCGGATGATCTTACGCCATCAGATACAGCTCAGATGGACAAAAAAAAGGTGAAGGGATTTGCAACCAATATTGGCAGTAGAACTTCCCATACGGCTATTATGGCCCGCAGCCTTGAAATTCCGGCAGTACTTGGTTTAACAGATATCACAGAAACCGTGAGCACCGGGGATATGGTCATTGTAGATGGATTAAAAGGCATTGTGACGATAAACCCGGATGCCAGTCAAATAAAATCCGCTGAAGAGGAATTACTTGCATATCAGGCACATCTAAAGGAATTAGAAGGATTAAAAGACTTGGATGCGATTACCCTGGATGGACATAAGGTTGAGCTGGTTGGAAATATTGGGGAACCGGGTGATGTCATCGGCGTTCTTAAAAACGGCGGCGTTGGGGTTGGTCTTTACCGCACCGAATTTTTATACATGAACAGCGAGACAATGCCCGGGGAAGACAAACAATTGGCGGCTTATCGATCCGTATTGGAAGCCTTTCCCGATGGTCCGGTTATTATTCGTACTCTGGATATTGGCGGCGATAAAAAACTGCCTTATTTACCAATGGATGATGAACTTAATCCATTTCTGGGATTACGGGCAATAAGGTTGTGCTTTAAAGAAGTGGCACTCTTTAAAATTCAGCTGCGGGCAATCCTGAGAGCCAGTGTTTATGGTCATGCCCATATTATGTTCCCAATGGTTTCATCGGTGACTGAAGTCAGACAGGCAAAGGTCATTCTAAAAGAATGTATGAAGGAATTGGAAGAATCAGGCATTCCCTACGACAAGGATGTTAAAGTCGGGGTTATGATTGAAATTCCCTCGGCAGCCATTACCGCGGATATTATTGCCAAAGAAGTTGATTTCTTTAGTATTGGCACCAACGATCTTTGCCAGTATACCATGGCGGTGGATCGTATGAACCAGGAGGTATCCTACCTTTACGATCCCTTTAATCCGGCAATTCTGCGTCTGGTTAAACAGGTTATCCAGGCATCCAATAATGCACCGGGACTTTTTACCGGCATGTGTGGTGAAATGTCAGGGGATCCTATTGCCGCCATTATTCTTTTAGGTTTAGGCCTTGATGAATTCAGCATGAGTGCCATCGCCATCCCACAGATAAAAAAGATAATTCGCAGCGTTCGTTATGAAGACGCCAGGGTTATTGCAAACGAAGCCCTTAACCTGGAAACAGGCGAAGCAGTGGTGGATCACGTTCTTGAGTCCATGAAGAAACTTAAAATAAATATTTGATCACAGGATCATAAGGAGAAAATTATTATGGTAATAAAAGAAGTAACAGTATTAAATGCAACAGGTCTTCACGCTCGGCCAGCATCTATGTTTGTGCAAACAGCAGGAAAATTCAAATCTAAAATTTTTGTAATTAAAGAAGAAAATTCCATTAATGCCAAAAGCATTATGGGTATTATGGCAGGCGGAATTTCCCAGGGAACCACCGTCCAAATAAAAGCCGAAGGCGAAGATGAAGCCGCTGCAGTTGATGCATTAGTCGAACTGATCAATAATAAATTCGGCGAATAGCAGAAAAAGGCGCAAAAAAAGTCAATAAAAACTCGGAAAAACAAACAAAGAATCTGTTAATTTAAGTATTTTTAGGGTACAATAAGGGAATAGAAAATTATCATTAAAAATGGAGGAGTTTATTATGAGCAGTAACAAGTTGTATTTTGTTGGTGGAATCTTTTTAGGAACCATTGTTGGAGGCGTTCTTGGTCTTCTACTTGCACCTGCATCAGGCGATGAAACACGCAAAAAAATTGTCGAAGGAACCGAAGAAACACTTGGCAATGTTTATGATCAGGCTATGGAATATAGCGAAAACCTGAAAGAACAATTCCAGGATATCCAGGAACAAATGACCGAGCGCATCGGTCAATATAAAAATCAGATTGAAAGTAAAATTCAGGAAATTCAAGACGAAGTGAGTGAAGATCTCTCAATCTTAGACGAAGAACTGGAAGAGATTAAAAAAGAGGAAGAAGCCAAAGCAGCAGCTGAAAAATCTGAGGATAGTCCAGCCGGGAGCAATGTATGATCACACTTGATTTTAGCTTATGGGAGCTAGGTATTTTTTTAGTAGGAATAGCTTTCATTATTGGCTCTGTCTATTTAGTGAAGTTATTTAAAAGTCTGTCATTGACCTTAGATACGACCACAAAGCTGATGGAGGACAACCGTCTGGTTCTCAGAAGTATTATGTCCAATGCCGATGAAATTACGAAATCCTCGGCTAATGTGGTAGATAAGGCCAGCCTTATGGTGAATGAAGTTGAACAATCAGTCAGCACCATAAAACAGGATGTTATTGATCCACTGGTAAGTACGATTACAATCCTTGCCAATTTACTAAGTCGGTTAAAATCCTTTGATTTCAGGAATAAAAAAGCAAAATAAGGTAGTTGGCCTTAATAATAAGCTTTAGGCCCAATGATGGCAATCACCATTGTTGGGTCCGAATTTTTTGTGATCAGAGTTTAATAAAAAAGGGATGAAATGGATAATCTAAAATTGATCCAATCAACAAGCCAAAAATATGTGAATCACTCAAGACTGACCGTTGCATCGATGCTAGCTGCAATTGAAATTGTAAGTGAAAAGGGAGTAGAAACCTGTATCACAATGATTGAAAACCGGGCAATTTCCAATGAGATATGAAAGAAAGTTCAGTAAGGAAAAGGCCAGGGAATTATTTGTTGAATATGAAAAAACCCGGGATCGGGAGCTAAGAGATCGATTAATTGAAAATTACCTTTATATTCCCAAAATTCTTTCCAGAAAATATGGGCACAAAAATGGTGACAATGAAGATATTTTCCAGGTGGCGTGTTTAGGCCTGATGTATGCGGTAAATCGTTTTGATACAACCAGGGGCTATGAGTTTGACACCTTTGCCACACCCACCATTGTTGGTGAAATTAAACGGCACTATCGAGATCGTGAGTGGTTGATTCGCATTCCCAGAAAAATTCAGGATCTGAATCGGGAGGTCAATCAGACCCGAACGATGCTTGAACATCAGCTGATGCGCTCGCCCACGATTACAGAAATTGCCAATGAACTTGAAATTTCCGAAGAAAACATTATCAAGTCCATGGAAAGTAATAATGCCTATTATCCAAAATCATTATCCATGGAATATGAAAATACCGGAGAGGGCAAACAGGTCAGTTTGATGGATTTATTGGGAACGCCGGATTATAATATGGAGAACGTTGAAAACATTGATATGTTGAAGAAAAAAATTCAGGCCCTGAATCCCATTGAAAAAATCATCGTGGAGCAACGCTTTTTCAGAGAAAAAACCCAAAAGGAAGTTGCTTTGCTGATTAACAAATCGCAGATGACTGTCTCCCGTATTGAGAAGAAGGTCATGGAAAAACTCAAAGAAGACCTTTAATACTTTGATTCTTTATTAAACATAAATGTTCATTTATTTAATCTTTTGATAGCATATTTCATTAAAATGCTATAAGATAAGACTAGCATTAAATGAGCAGAAGAAATATTTCTATTGTTAGAGATCTTAGCACAGTTCAAAAATGCTACAGAATCCAGAAGCATCTGGGATTTGCGGCATTTTTTCTATTCGTGTGATCTTTTTCGGTGAGTATAATTTGTTTTACGGTCTCAATATTTCAATTAAGGAATCATAAGAAAGAGGGATAAAAATGGACAGAATTAAATTAACATTGCCGGCCGACCAGAAATATGTAATTCTGGCAAGGCTGACCATTGCATCATTGGCAAATAATATGGGTTTTTCCATTGGGGACGTGGAAGATCTGAAAGTGGCATTAACTGAAGCATGCACCAATGCAATCAGCCATAACACCGATCCTGAAGCAACTTATGAATTATCGTTTTTTGTTGGGATAAAGGAATTAACCATCACTGTGACGGATAAGGGCCTGGGTTTTGAACCTGATACCGTAAAATTGCCCGGGGAAAGTGATGATCCGGCAGGTAGTGGATTTGGTCTTTTTATTATCAAAACACTAATGGATACCGTTGAAATCACAAGTAAAAAGGGACTGGGCACAACCATCACTATGGTTAAGACCCTACCTGTTGATAAATAGGGAAAGGGTCTCTGTTTGAGGTTGAAGACAATGCATTGTGACAAACCTGAAAAGTAAGTCCTAGAGGACAATAGTAAATCGTAGTCTGCTGCATGCGCGAACAGACTACTGATATTTCCATTGTCCCTTGGACTGGTTTGTCAACAAATTTTCACGAACGCTGTTTATTAACAGCGATCGTTTTTTTTTACTGGATTAATTCTCTGGAATGTTGTAGAATAACAGCATCATCAAAAAGTGTTTGATAATTTATTGAAACGCATTCGCAAAAATGTAAAGTTGATTACAAAGGACGTGCCCATGAGATACGAAAGTACGATTAGTAAAAAGGATGCAATGGCATTATTTGCCAACTACAAAAGTACCCAAGACAAAGAAATAAGAGATAAATTATTTGAAAATTATATGTATATACCCAAAGTTCTTTCCAGAAAATATGGTCGAAACAATGGCGATGATGAAGATATTTTCCAGGTAGCATGTTTAGGTCTGCTGTATGCAGTGGAACGATATGACGCAACCAGGGGTTATCAGTTTGACACCTTTGCCACACCCACCATTGTCGGGGAGATTAAACACTACTATCGGGATTATGATTTTTTGATTCGAATTCCCAGAAGCGTTCAGGAGCTAAATCGAAAAGTTAATCAGGCACGGGCCAAACTCGAACAACAGCTCATGCGATCGCCATTGATTTCAGAAATCGCCGGTTATCTGGATATTTCAGAAGAAAGAATTATCGAATCCATCGAAAGCAGTAATGCGTATTATCCAAAGTCCCTATCAATGGAATATGATAATGGCATAGATGATAACGCCCTTACCTTAATGGATTTACTCGGTAAGCCGGATGATAATTTGGAGAACGTAGAGAATATCGATTTCTTAAAGAAAAAATTCAAGCGACTTAATGTCATTGAAAAATTCATATTTGAACAGCGTTATTTTCATGAAAGAACCCAGAAAGAAGTCGCCTTTATGATTCGAAAATCTCAAATGACCGTCTCACGCATCGAAAAGATTTTTATGGAAAAAATAACGAAAGAGTTTAAATGCGACTAAAGACTACATTTGTGTTAATGAATTCATTTATTATGCTCAACAATACATACATGTGTTTACAACAAAGTAACTCTTTTTAAGGGGAAAATACCAGACGAAGTGCTGTTTTTTATTCAAAAATTGAAATGATTGTTTCCGAAATAGAAAAAAGATATGTAAATGCGTAAAGAATGATTAAAATCAAGGAATAATTTTTTAAATACAAAAATAAATTAAATATCGCTAATATTTTAGTGGATTATTCATAAAAAATAGTGTAAAATAGCAGCTGAATATAATAAATTTTCTAAAAATACTTGTATAAAACAAGTTTATTTTAATACAATGTAATGAAATTAAACCTTCAAAGGTGCTGGAAGTCCTGGCATCTTTACGTAATTTTACAGAGAATCGTAAAAACAATTGATATTTTGTTTTTAAAATTAATTTAAATAATAGAAAAAAATGAAAGAGGAAAGAAATGGAAAGAATTAAATTGGTATTGCCGGCAAACCAGGAATATGTGAGTCTGGCAAGACTCACCATTGCATCGGTGGCGAGCAGCATGGGGTTTTCCATTGGAGACGTGGAAGATTTGAAAGTGGCTGTATCAGAGGCCTGTACAAATGCCATTAGCTATTGCGTATTGCCTGAAGCAACTTACGAATTAAGCTACGGTGTTGGTGAACAGGAGCTGACAATCACGGTGACGGATACCGGTGTGGGTTTTGAGCCTGATCTGGTGAAATTACCCGGCGAAAATGAAGACTCATTAGGAAGTGGCTTTGGTCTTTTTATGATCCGAACACTAATGGATACCGTTGAAATTGCGAGTAAAAATGGCGTTGGCACAGCCATCACCATGGTTAAGAAGCTGTCATCTGATGATAGCAGTTGCATGGATCTTCCAAATGCATCATTTTGCGAGACAATGAATAAACGTGTTGCAATCGCAATTGCCTGATGGAAATTCCTGAAAAACAAAGACTTTAAGCTCGCACATAATTTCGTAAAAGAAATAAATTTCATAATATTTTAGTAGATTTTTTATCTAAAATGTTATAAAATAGCATCAGAAAATTAATAAAATTCAAATACGATGTTTGAATGTGTCAAAACCGGTAAAATTTATTCTGCATTGGTCAAAGAAAGGGGCAAATGCTCTTACTAACCAGTTGGGATAATACCAGTTATGCTGCGTTTTTGAGTAGGTGTGATGTAATACGATTATGCCTAATTGTGGTGATTTTCCGCATTGGATTTGAATTGTTTTTTAAATATTTTATTATAAAAAAAGGAGCGTAAATGAACAGGATTGAATTGAGTCTGCCGACAAAGCACGATTATGTGAGTCTGGCAAGATTGACCATCGCCTCCGTAGCGAATAACATGGGTTTTTCAATAGGTGATGTCGAAGATCTGAAAGTGGCTGTATCAGAAGCTTGTGCAAATGCCATTAGCTTCAGTATGACCACTGAGACAACTTATGATTTAACCTATAGTGTCGGCGAAAAGGATTTGACGATCACGGTGAAGGATACCGGCGAGGGATTTGAACCCGATATGCTATTAAAACGACCTGATAATATTGGCGACCCATTGGGAAGTGGCTTTGGTCTTTTTATTATTAAATCCTTAATGGATAACGTTGAAATTGTCAGTGAAAAAGGAATCGGCACTTCGATTACCATGGTTAAGAATCTACCAACTGTGTATAAAATGTAACAGAAAATATAGTTTTTATAAACTACTATTTAAGAAAATGATCACTTTATTCAAAGTGGTCATTTTTTTTCTGCACTGAAACATAACTTTCAATCACATTGACACACAGGTATTTATATTTTTGAAACGAATAAAGATTGTTACTTGTGTGTCAATAGCCGTTTTTGCAAATATTTTAGTGGATTATTTCCAGAAAATATTGTAGAATAGCATCAACGTTATATATTCGATCAGGAAATTACAGTAAGTCAAGACAGAAGATCAAAAAGAAACAAATAAGCTTAAGATGGCATTGAAAGGAATAATAAGCTATTTAACACAGGTTTTTCCAAGTTATCAGACCGGATAAAAGTGCTACATTGGTAAAAAATATCTTGAAAAATTGGGACACAAAACAAAGAAATACCAGACAGTACAAATTAACTGTGGTGTTTTTTTGGTGACTCTAATTTATTCTACAATTAGCCCAATAGGGGCCGGATTTTTTGTAATCAAAGTATGATGGAAAAGAGGGATGAAAATGGATAAAACTAAATTAATCGTTCGAACTGGGCAAGAATATGTGAGCGCTAAAAGACTGATCATTCCATCGAAAATGGCTGCAGTTGAAAATGCGAGTAAAGAGGGAGTGGATACCGCTATCTTCATGATAAAGAATCCACAGAGTACATATGAAATGTGAAAACAAAATTAGTAAAGAAGAAGCTAAAAAATTGTTTGTCGAATATGAAGAAACAAGAGATCGGGACATACGGGATCAATTAATTGAAAACTATCTTTATATTCCCAAGATTCTTTCCAGAAAATACGGACATAAAAACGGAGACAACGAGGATGTTTTTCAGGTGGCCTGTTTAGGTCTCATGTATGCCGTAGATCGCTTTGACACTTCCAGGGGTTATGAGTTTGATACCTTTGCCACCCCAACCATCATTGGTGAAATTAAACGCCATTATCGCGATCGTGAGTGGCTGATTCGTATTCCCAGAAAAATTCAGGAGTTGAACCGCGAAGTCAATCAGACTCGGACAATGCTGGAGCATAAGAACATGCGAACACCAACAATTTCGGAAATTGCCCTCCACCTGGAAATTTCCGAAGAAAGTATCATCAAGTCGATGGAAAGCAATTTTGCGTATTATCCCAAGTCTTTGTCAATGGAGTATGAAAGTGGCGGAGATGGAAAAGAAGTTTGTTTAATGGATTTACTGGGAACACCGGATAATAATATCCAGAATGTAGAAAATATTGATCTGTTGAAAAGAAAGATTGAGGCTCTTAACCCCCTTGAAAAAATCATCGTCGAGCAACGTTTTTTCAGAGAAAAAACTCAGAAGGAAGTTGCTATGATTATCAATAAATCGCAAATGACTGTTTCACGCATTGAAAAAAGGGTCATGGAAAAAATTAAAGAGGATTTATAAGTGGGAACGACGCCTGCATTTGGACAACGATGTTTATTTTGTTAATCTTTTAGTGGATTATTTCATGAAAATATTATAAAATAGCATTACGACTAAATAAAACCAATTTCGCATTGGCAAAATAAGCGAGGGGAAAGAGCATGAAAACGTATCCAACAAAAAATATCCGCAACATTCTTATTCTGGGCCATGGGGGAAGTGGTAAAACGACCCTGACTGAAGCGTTGGCATTCAACGCAGGTGCTATTGATCGAATGGGAAAAATCGATGAGGGAAATACCTTGTCTGATTTTGATCCGGAAGAAAAAAGACGAAAATTTTCAATTTCTTCTTCCATTGTTCCGCTGGAATTTGGTGGGCATAAGATAAATATTATCGATGTACCCGGCTATTTTGATTTTATTGGGGATGCATACGCCGCTCTTCGCGTAGCTGACGCCGTGGTCATTGTCGTTGATGCGCTTTCAGGGGTACAGGTCGGTACCGAAAAAGCCATTGAATTACTGGAAAAAGCTGATGTTCCGGCATTTATCGTTGTTAATAAAATGGACCGGGAAAATGCGACCTTTGCCAAAGTAATGGATCAGTTAAAAGTTACCTTTGGAAACAAGGTAGTACCTTTTGAATTACCCATGGGCGAAGGCGAGGAAATGCACGGCGTAGTTAATATCGTTGATATGACAGGTAGCGAACGTAAAGAGAATCGTTGTTTTGACGTAGTTGTACCTGATGAAATGAAAGCCGATTTGGAGCCATTTCGTGATATGATTATGGAATCTGTCGCTCAAACCAGTGAAAGTCTCATGGAAAAATACTTTGAAGGAGAAGAACTCACCCGCGATGAGATCCATCAGGGCATTCGCCTTGGCGTCATACAAGGGGACCTGATACCAGTTCTTTGTACTTCAGCCGTTCAAAACATCGGCGTTGAAACCTTGGAAAATATGATCATTGAATACTTACCATCCCCAGGGGAAGGCAAGTCGGAAATCGGGAAAGACCCACGGGACTTAAAAGAAATTGACAGAGAGTGTTCCAATACAGAGCCATTTTCAGCATTGGTATTTAAAACCATCGCTGACCCATACGTGGGCAAATTATCAATTTTCAAAGTGATGTCCGGAGTTTTGGATCATTCCATAGAAATTTATAATGCTTCACGAGAAATCAGAGAAAAAGCCAATCACATTTATGTGCTTCGTGGCAATAAGCAAATTGAAGTGGAAAAACTGGAAGCAGGGGATATTGGTGCCTTTTCAAAATTAAGTGAAACAGTAACCGGAGATACCTTATGCATCAGTAAAGCACCCATTATTTATGATAAAATTGAATTGCCGAAGCCAATTATATCCATGGCCATAGAACCTAAAACCAAGGCAGATATCGATAAATTGGCCACCGGTCTGCATCGCCTGGTTGAAGAAGATCCGACCATGACCGTGTCCCGAAACAAGGAGACTAAACAGACCCTGGTTTCAGGCCTGGGAGAAATGCATCTTGAAATTATTTCTCAAAAGCTCAAACAAAAATTCGGGGTTGAAGTCAACCTGGTACCCATGAAGATACCCTATCGTGAAACCATTAAAAAGAAAGCAACCGCCGAAGGCAAACATAAAAAACAATCTGGTGGAAGTGGACAGTTTGGACACGTATATATCGATTTTGAACCGGGTGATACACCCAACGATCCATTTTTATTTGTTGATAAAGTTGTTGGCGGATCCGTTCCCCGTAACTTTATTCCCGCCGTTGAAAAAGGTCTGGAAACTTGTATGATCGAAGGTGTTTTAGCAGGTTATCCCGTAACCGGGGTTAAAGCCACCCTTTTTGATGGTTCCTACCACGCCGTGGATTCCGATGAAATGTCCTTTAAAATGGCGGCTACCCAAGCCTATCGAAAAGGCATGAAGGAAGCAACACCAACACTTCTTGAACCAATTTATCACGTCGACATTATTATTCCCGAAGAATACATGGGCGATATTATGGGCGACTTAAACAAAAAACGCGGTCGGATTATGGGAATGAATTCCATATCAGCCGGAAAACAGCAAATTCTGGCAGAAGTACCCCTGGCAGAAATGTTTAAATACGCCACCGAACTGCGGTCCATGACCCAGGCCAGAGGCGAATTCACAATGGAATTTGTCCGTTACGAAGAAGCCCCGGCCACTATTTCCGAAAAAGTTGTAGCCGCCGCTCAAAAAGAAAAAGAATAGATCAAAACCAGAGGCGGAAAGCAATTTCCGCCTCTTATTTTGGAGAAAATAGAAAAGTGAGTCCTGGGGACAACGAATTACCATTGTCCCCAGGACGGTTATACAAACTTAAGCTGAGCAGAAATTCTCGGCTTTTTTTTATTTAAAAACATGGGGAGTATGTTATAATATAAAAATTAGCGTAAAAGGAGATACAGATGGAGTTGTTAAAAGAAAAGATACGAAAAGAAGGACACGTCAAAGGCCAGGGGATCTTAAAAGTGGATTCATTTTTAAATCACCAGTTGGATGTGGCACTTTTCGAAGAAATGGGTAAAGCTTTTGCAAAGCGATTTGCCGGCCAGGGCATCAATAAGATATTAACCATTGAAACATCAGGAATTGCCATTGCAACCAGTACGGCACGGTATTTTGATTATTGCCCGGTTGTTTTTGGAAAAAAATATGTTTCATTAAATTTAGATAGTGATATTTATTCCAGTGATGTATATTCCTATACAAAACAACAGTCCTATAAAATTATGGTTTCTAAACAATATTTAAATGAAAATGATCGCGTCCTCATTATTGACGATTTTCTGGCAAACGGAAAAGCCGTTGAAGCATTGATGGATGTGATTAAACAGGCTGGCGCCACACTTGTTGGTGTTGGTATCGCCATTGAAAAAGGTTTCCAGAATGGCGGAGCACTCCTTCGCGAAGAAGGCATTGCATTGGAATCCCTTGCAATTGTTGACGAAATGAGCGAAGAAAACGGAATTGTGTTCCGGGACTAATCAGGAAAGAAGTGAAAAACATGCAAAAAAGTGGACCTATTGGTCTCATTGATTCGGGCATCGGCGGTTTTACAGTTTTAAAAGAGCTTCAAATGCGACTGCCCAATGAAAACTACCTTTATTTTGGGGATTCCAAGCGGATGCCCTATGGCGAAAGAGAAAATGACGAATTGATTCGTCTTGGCAATGCAATTATTAAAAATTTGGAAGAGCAGGGGGCTAAGGCGGTGGTTCTTGCCTGCAATACCCTGTCATCCATTATTTCAGAATTTACGTCAAAGGTTCCCGTGTTCAGCGTTATCGAAGCAGGCGTACAGGAAACAATTTCCTGTCGTGATCTGGGATTGGTGGGATTGATTGCCACCACCGCTACGGTCAAAAACAGAGGATATGAAAAAGAACTGGACCTTTGGAACACCCAGATTGAATACATTGCCCAGGGAACCCATACCTTGGGAAAAGTCATTAACGATGGCCAGGGCGATCTGCAAATCTTAAAAAGCAATATTCGGGAAGCCGTGGAGCCCATCCTCTTAAAGGGCCTCAAAAGAGGGGTCATCATCGAAGATCTGCTCCTGGGCTGCACCCATTTTCCCATCGTCGCCGGAACCATCAGGCAGATGTATCCCGAACTGAATCTGATTAATCCAGCAGATGGATTGGTCCGCCAATTGGAAAAGCACCTCCAGGAAACCGATTTTTTCAATTCCAGAGAATCAATGGGCACCACCCAGATCCTCACCACCGCAGACTATGACATCTTTGAAACAATGATCAACGAGCTAGAACTCAACTGCAATAGCCTGGAAATGACAGAACTAAACATTTAGCATAGAGAAAAGAGGAGAAGACAATGGAAACACCGGTAAAAAAAATAGTATACAGTGGCATCCAGCCATCCGGAACCTTTACCATCGGCAATTATTTTGGAGCAATGAGAAACTGGGTCAATCTTCAGGAGGATTACCGGAGCGTTTTTTGTGTGGTGGATCTCCATGCCATCACCATGCCCCAAAATCCCGAGGAACTGCGACGACGGACCTATGAGTCCATCGCCCTGCTCATGGCCCTGGGCATCGACCCGGAAAAATCGATCCTGTATGTTCAGTCCATGGTTCCCGAACATTGTGAACTAACCTGGATCTTAAACTGCTGCACCTACATGGGCGAACTAAGCCGAATGACCCAGTTTAAAGATAAATCTCAGAAACAGGGAGAAAATATTCGCGTCGGTCTTTTTGATTATCCGGTATTAATGGCTGCGGATATTTTGCTGTATCAAACCGATTTAGTACCGGTTGGCAATGATCAGCGTCAGCATGTGGAGTTAGCCAGAGATATAGCCATCCGCTTTAACCAGCAGTTCGGTGAGACCTTTAAAGTCCCCGAAGCGTATTTCGGAGAATCCGGAGCCCGGATTATGAGCCTCCAGGATCCCACCAGAAAAATGTCCAAGTCCGACGAAAATACCAACGGTTTTATTTCATTGCTGGATGACCCCAAAAGCATTGTGAAAAAATTTAAACGGGCAGTTACCGATTCGGAAATGGATGTCCATCACGACCGGGAAAATAAACCCGGGGTTTCCAACCTAATGGAAATTTATGCCTGTGCAACCGAAAACAGCCTTGAAGCGATTACCGCAGAATTTGCGGGTAAAGGGTATGGCGATTTTAAAAAGACCGTTGGCGAAGCCGTGGCAGAAAGCCTGCTGCCTGTTCAAAAGGACTACCAGCGATTACTAAAGGAAACCGATTATCTGAATCAGATCATGCGTACCCATGCCGAAAAGGCATCCATGATGGCCTGGAAAACTCTTGCCAAAGCCAGAGAAAAAGTCGGCTTCGTAACCGTCTAGATAACACCGGTCAGCCAGGACTCACTTTTTAATTTACTTAAAGTAAAAATCCCCAGTCTTCATTTTGGAAGACTGGGGATTTTTAACATTCGTTTTGCTTTTTTATTGCTGATCCGGAACAAGGGGAATGATTAATAAGAAGGTGGCGATGAGTTTTCCGACATAGGAAATGGTTTCAATTTCCTGTTGGGTCCACAGCCGGTTGGTGTCGCATTGGTCAAAGCCGATAAAACCCTTGAGGCTGTTCTTGGCGATAATGGCAACCTGGAGGGTGGAGACAATCTGCTGGGATTCCATAAAAAGAGAAAGATCGGGATCTAAAGCGTTAATATCCGCACAATAAAAGATAGCATTTTCATTGAATTGATTATAATAGGCTTTAAAATGTTCAAAGGATAAGTGATGAAAAGCTTCCTTTGCCGGTGTTGCACTTTGGCCGCACCATTCGTAAATATCCGAAAAGCTATGATCGTCCGGGGCGTTTTTTAAAAAATAGCACCGACTGACATTAAAGCGGTCGCCGATAAGTGCGAGAATGAGGTCAATGCTGATTTTTATATCTCGGGATTGATACAGGATATTAAATAAGTAGCTATGAATTTCAAAATGCTGGTAGGTCTCATCAGAATCGATGGTGGTGTCTTGCCGTTTAGGTAGCGGCATATTAAGACGCATGGTTTCGATTTCATCATAAAAAGAGAATTGATCTTTGCCCAGCTTTTTGGCATAATAAAGGGCGGTGTCCGCATGACCGTAAAGCTCGGAAAAGGTGTTGCCCTGATCGTTGTAAAGGGCAATACCGATACTACCGGATATGGAGTAGTCTTTATTGACACCGCTAAAGGTTTGTCTGAAAACAGCGCAGATTTCTTCGGCTTTTTCTTTAATCAAAGCTTTGGTATGAATATCTTTTAGAAAGACCACAAATTCATCCCCGCCAATTCGGCCAACAATGTCCGCTGCGCGAAAGAGCTTTTTAATCTTGGTGGAAATTTCCGTGAGTACCACATCACCAAATATATGGCCTAAATTATCGTTTACAGATTTAAAATCGTCAATGTCAATCATGAGTAACGCATGAACATTCAGGGGGTTGTTTTCTAGATAATCATCAATAAGCTCCTGAGTGGTCACCTTGTTATAAAGCTTCGTAAGCGGATCCAATTGAACTTTTATTTCCAAAGCATTGAGCCTTCGTTTTTCCAGATCAATGTCATCGATCAGGCCAACAGCTTTATAGACAATGCCAGTTTCTGAAAAAACAGGGCTTGATTGAATACGAACCCAAAGATAAGTGTCGTCGGCTTTTT
Organism: Acetobacterium bakii; assembly: GCF_001263355.1. Classification (GTDB taxonomy): domain Bacteria; phylum Bacillota; class Clostridia; order Eubacteriales; family Eubacteriaceae; genus Acetobacterium; species Acetobacterium bakii. The sequence continues at coordinate 694 of NZ_LGYO01000031.1, read as the reverse complement.
TTTGACGGTATTCGAGGCTGCTTTTTTTCTCTGATAAATAGGTATTCAGAACCCAGTTGTTATAGCTGGATAAATCTTCGGGGTGAATAATCTGTGAGATAAATAAGGGGGCAAGACTATTTTCAGGAGGTTCGTAACCAAATTTTTGCTTGTACTGGTCTGAATAATGAATCTTATTTGACGTAAAATTCCATTCGTAAAGAATATCATCGGTTTGTTCCAGGATAATCCGATAACGTTCCTCCCGGATCGTCAGAATTCTTTCTCGGTGATTAGCTTCAGTAATGTGTTGGGCACTTGAATCTGCCTTAAAGTAGGAAGTGGTTTTATTTTCAGATTTTTCCATAGAATCAGCTCCTTTGCATTTCTTTATTAAGAATCGCATAAAATATTTAGTCGAAAATAGTGGCATAACTATGTTATTATAATACAAAAGCAAAAGATATGACAGAAGAATCCACTAATTGTCAAAAAAGCAAACAATCGAATAGATTATTTTAAATAGGTGATTACGAAACTATCGTGAGCTTCGCTGCCAGCTTACACGAAACAATTTTTACACTCTACGTCGGACACTCTCCGAGATGTCCGCCTCGACGTTACAAAATTGTTTGTGAAAACTGACATCAAAGCAACAATTGTTCGATTCTTTTGAGTTTCGCAATTACCTATTAAATCGGTAAAGAACATGTCT